>DGUP01000058.1 GCA_002394685.1 Treponema sp. UBA4307
TCAAAACTCGACATTCGGGCTATTTTAAAAATTGCACTTGAAAAAATTAATCGAATTTTGTAAATTTCAATTAAGAATAGTTCAATATTGAAATAAATGGAGTGATTGTGGTAATTAATAATAAACTTATCGCTGTCTGGCGGAATATTAAACTTTCGTATGAAAATGCAATGAAAAATATTAGTCACGAAACCGGGCTGTCTGTGGCTGCCATTGATATTCTTTTGTATCTTTTTACTCATGGCCGCACAGGTACTGCAAAGGATATTAATCATATTCTGGAGATGAAGCCGAACTTGATTTCAAGTCATGTAGAAAAATTACATCAGCATGGATACATCACTCGTGAAGAAGTTGGTGACGACAGAAGAAAGCATATTCTTGTTTGTACAGAAAAAGCAGTCCCTGTTTGCTTAAAAGCAAGGCAGATTCAGCGGGGATACTTTAAAAGACTGACCTATGGGATTTCTGGTGAAGACTATGAAGTTCTGATTAAGTGCTTTGGTATTATGAATGATAATGCCATAAGGATGAAATGAATTAGTTATTATTCTGGATAGAAGGTGTGCCCCTTTTAACAGATTAAAAAAGTAATAGAACCTCCATACTTTCAGCAGGTGTAAGAGCCTGCTGTTTTTTTTCGATTTGATATTAGCCATAACTTTTGCTATGTTAGTGGTGAGGCAATTAAATGAAAAGAAAAGAAATTTTAAGAGAGCTAAAAAGACTTCTGCTGATTATTTTAGGTTCATTGATTACAGCATTCAATATTAATACTTTTGTTAAATCTGCAAATATTATCCCTGGCGGATTTTCCGGTTTGGCACTTTTGATTCAACATATAGTGAATAAGTTTTTTAATGTTAATATCCCTTATTCCGCTCTTACCTGGACTTTAAATGCAATTCCAATTTATATCGGGTTTAGATTTATCGGCAAACGATTTACCTTTTATTCAGTTGTGATGATTGTTTTGTCTGGTATACTTGTTGATTTTGTTCCGGGCCTTTCTCTTACAAATGATGTTCTGCTCTGTGCTATTTTCGGGGGAATTATAGACGCTGTAAGTATTTACTGTTGTCTTATGGCAGATTCTTCTTCAGGGGGAACTGATTTTATTTCAATTTATATTTCAGAAAGAACTGGTAAATCTGCATGGAATTATATTCTTGCAGGAAACTGCTGTGTACTTTTGACTGCAGGAATTTTTCTTGGATGGAATGCTGCCCTTTATTCAATAATTTTCCAGTATGTTACAACCCAGGGATTAAATTTTCTTTACAAAAAATATAAAAAAACTACACTGCTTATTGTTACTGACAAAGCTCAGGAAATTTATAAAATCATCAATCAGAAAACTCATCACGATGGAACAATCTTTAAGGGAAAGGGCTGCTATCAGGGTGCGGAGCATGAGATTCTTTATTCAGTTGTGTCTTCATCTGAGAGTGGAAAACTGGAAAAAGAAATTCGTGAAGCTGATCCGGAGGCGTTCATCAATGTACTTGAATCAAAAGAAATTATCGGACGTTTCTTTAAGCGAACTAATGATTAAAATTTGCTGATTAACGTAGAATAGTTTTATAATTAAAAAAAAGGAGAGAGATTTATGAACAGGGGAGCTGTTGTTTTTGCAGGATTATCCTGTCCAAATGATTTAAACTCATACAGAAAATCTGCTTTTGCCTGGGCTGAAGCAGGTTTAAGACTTGCCCGGCCGGAATGTATTCTTGCAGTTTCATCTCACTGGGCAAAGCCTGTTACTTATGTTCGTACAGCAGATAACAATCCTCAAAAATATGACAGTGAAGCCCTTAACAGTCAACTGAATGAAATTAAGTATGAGCCTCCTGCCTGTCCTCCCATTGCCCGGCTTGTTTTAAAAGAACTGGAAGGCATTGCAAAAGAAAACAATGACTGGGGTCTGGATTTTGGAGTGTGGAGTATTCTGTCAGAAGTTTTTCCTAAGGCAGATGTTCCTGTTGTAATGATGAGCACGGACACGAATGCTTCTCCGGAAGAACATTTTATAATCGGAAAAAAAATTCGTTCTTTGCGTGAAAAGGGTGTAATGATTTATACAAGCGGAAACTTGATAAACAATTCGGGGCTTTTTAATTGCGGCATGAGTTCAGGATACGAGTGGGCAGAAAAATTTGACGGCAGCATAAAAGAATTAATTTTGAAAAAAGATTATCACTCTGTGGTGGATTTTGAACACCTGCCCCTAAATGATATTGCTCTTCCTTCCTGCGAAGTTTTTTATCCTTTGTTAACAGCCTTAGGGGCAGTAAGTTCTGATGACAGAGTTAAGATTCTAAATGATTACAGAATATACGGTTCTCTGTCGTTGACTTCATTTCTCTGGATTTAATCATCATCTGAAGAAGAAATAGTGAGCTTAATAATTTCCAGAGTTTCTGCAAAAGTTGAGCGGCGTGTGGTGTTTGCTGTGGCCAAGGCAAAGGTTGGATAGCCCATTGCAGAGGAGCCGTTTTTGCTTCTCATTTCGTAACAGTCAGCGCCATTGTAAACGCAGCGAAATCTGTAGCCGTCATAACCGCTTGTAGATGCAAACTGCTTAATATCCATAAAATCCCTCCTTCTTTTGACAAACTCTAATAAAAGTATAATCAATAAATTTGTTATAAACATGAATATTGCGTTATATAACAAAAATAACAAAAGGAATGAAAATTTTACTTTACATAAGACTAGTTTTTACCGCCGAAAAAAATCAGCGGTAATAGGATTGTAATTAAAAGCGAATGGTTTCTGGAGCTGAAGTAAAACTGTAGAAAGTTGCAGCGGCATTTCTAAAATAAAGAACTTCTGTATTTTCATCTTCAGCAGAATACATCTTTTTAAGATCTGGATAATGATTAAGCATATCAGCCTTTGCTTCAATTCTGTCATCTCTAACCAGTTCTCCTGAAAGACGCAGCCACTTTTGTCCGTCAAAGCAGGAAAGTTCAACTTTAGGATTTTTCTGAATCTGTCTGGAAACTTCCTTTGCTTTACCTGTCTGGATGTAAAGTTTACCTTCAAAAATATTTACAGTTCCGAAAGGTCTGACTCTTGGCTGACCATTGTCATCTGTTGCCAGAAAATAAGTTCCGCACTTTTTAATAAAATCACAAACTGAATTCATAAAAACCTCCATCTAAAGTATAACATAAAATAGCAGTGGAAAAAAATATAAAAATCAATTAATATCCTCTTCCCGCATAATGTGCTAAAATAAGATAAGATTTTTTTTAGGGGAAATGATATGGAAAAATTTAAACGGATTTTTTGTATTGTCCTTGATTCACTTGGAATTGGAGAAGAACCTGATGCTGCTGATTACAATGATGTTGGTTCGGACACACTTGGACACATTTCACAAACTGTGAAGGAATTTAATATTCCAAATTTTCAGAAGCTTGGTATTGCAAATCTTAAACCGCTTGTACAGGTTGCACCAGTTGATAAGCCGCTTGCATATTACGGTGCACTGAGAGAGGCTAGTCGTGGTAAGGATACAATGACTGGTCACTGGGAAATGATGGGCCTTAAAACCGTAAAGCCTTTTGTTACATTTACAGAACACGGTTTTCCTCCAGAGCTGATTGCAGAACTGGAAAAGCGTACAGGCAGAAAAATTATCGGTAACAAGGCTGCATCTGGAACTGCAATCCTTGATGAACTTGCTGAAGAAGAAATCAATGAAGGTCACCTGATTGTTTACACTTCTGCCGATTCAGTTCTGCAGATTTGTGGAAACGAAGAAACAATGGGGGTTGAGACTCTTTACAAGTACTGCGAAATTGCCCGTGAACTTACAATGAAAGATGAATGGAAGGTTGGCCGCGTTATTGCCCGTCCTTATGTAGGAAAGAAAAAGGGTGAGTTTAAGCGCACCGCAAACCGTCACGATCTTGCAGTAAAACCTTTTGGAAGAACCGCCCTTAATGTTCTCAAGGACAATGGTTTTGATATGATTTCAATCGGTAAGATTAATGACATTTTCGTTGGTGAAGGCGTTACAAAAGCAATTCATTCTGAAAGTTCTGTTAATGGTATGGAGCAGACAATCGAAGAATGCAAAAAGGATTTCCACGGACTTTGTTTTGTAAACCTTGTTGATTTTGATGCACTCTGGGGTCATCGACGTGATCCAATTGGTTATGCAAAGGAAATTGAAAAGTTTGATGTAAACCTTGGCATTCTTATGAAAGAAATGAAGGAGGATGATCTGCTGATTATTACAGCGGACCACGGAAACGATCCTACATTCCACGGTACAGATCATACCCGGGAAAAAGTTCCTTTTATTCTTTATTCTAAATCACTTAAAGAACCAAAAGCTCTGGAAGAAGGAGACACCTTTGGAAATATTGGTGCAACTATTCTGGATAACTTTGGTCTTAAGATGCCGGAAAATACAATCGGTAAATCAATCCTTGAAGAGTTGAAGTAATTTTCTGATGATTTAAGTTTTGAATTTCACCGGCAATTGTTTTATCAAAACAATGATTTTATACAGCTGGAAAAAAAAGACCTCCTGTGGCAGCAACATTTACTTGTTTGTCCGCTCCAGGAGGTTTTCTTATTGAGATTTTTACAGGATTACCAGTTTTCCAGGTCCCACTGAGAATCTGTAAAACCGCAAAGTTCCCTGAAATAAGGCAGCTTGTAGCAGGCTTCAACAAAGGCTCTCCAGTCTTCAATATTTTTATGATGGAAACGCTGGATTACAATTGTCTTAAGCTGCAGATAATTTGTAGTTACTGTTGCCCACAGTTCAAGGCCTCTAGGAAGATTGTGAACCATTACTTCAAATGCTTCGTAAATAGCCTGTTTATCTCCGCCCTTTTTTGCTTCCAGATATTTTTCGTAATTGCAGCGGGCTTCTTTCTTTGTATTTTCTGAAACGTATTTTGTAAAAGGATCATAGTCTGATGTCATGAACTTATCCATTGAATGCATTGTTGACTGTGACATTACGATATCTGCAAAATGATAGCGCTGAAATTCCGGCATGAAAACACCGTTTCCCTTAATATCAAAGATAACAAGAATTCCTTTAATAAAAGCATCGTGAGACTGATGAGGCATCATGTTGCCGCCAAGAGTTTTTGCTACCTTCCACTGTTTATTTTCATCGTTCTTTTCAAAAGGAAGAGTAGTATCGATTTCTCCAACATTGAATGAATTTCCTTTTGCATTAAGTGCTCTGTCTAGTCCGAACACTTCCATATTCTTAACTTCTACCATTCTTTACTCCCTGAGTAGTGTTGAGTCGATTATAAAATAAATTGCCTTAATGTCCAATAATAATGTTATTCGTAACGGGCTCTTTCTCCGCCGATTAATTTTGGTCTGCACCAGGCCATAACAAGGTGGGCATTTCCCAGAATATTATTTTCTGGATGATAAGGAACCGCAACATCCTTCAAGTGCATACCAATCAGAGTGTCGCCAATGTCCAGTCCTGCGGAAGCCTTAATGTGTTCTACAAGGACCGGATTTTTAAAACCGTGATAGGCCGCTGTTGCAAAAGAGCCTCCTCCATGGAGCCAGGGAACTGCACACACTGTTTCGAGATTATATTTTTCCGCACATTCTTCTTCAACAACCAGGGCCCTGTTCAAATGTTCACAGCACTGGCATGCCAGGTAAATCCCTTTTTCTGACAGAATTTTATTTGCGCTCTGGAAGATTGCTTTTCCGATTTCTTCAGAAGAGTTCTGGCCAATCTTTCCTCCGCTGACTTCGCTGGAAGAACAGCCTATTACAAAAATTGTTCCAGGTTTCTGAGGATGTTCCTGGAGAAAAGTATTTAAAAGATCCGTAAGTTGACTTTTAATATTGTCTAACGTTGTTTCCATAATTTCTCCTTTTTGAAGTAAAGTTATTTTACACAAAATCGAATTATAAAATCAAATTCCTTGAGCAATCAAAAATTGAAAAAATCGATATAAGGAAATATAATTAAATTATGTATTCGGATATTCTCTTTAATTTTTCACAGATGATAGAAAACTCTGCTGCTGGTCCGGCATATGGTGCAGAAACTCTTACTCAAATGGCTGCCGCTAAGCCTTTTTTTGCCCTGGACTCAGGACTTGTTCCTGATGATGTGTGGCGCAGGGCTGACATAATAAATCAATGTCTTGAAGAAATGGATAATGAAAATGACAGAAAGGTGATGACTGATGCAATTCATTTTTCTGCAGGAATAATGGGGTCTTATGATTCAGTATACAGCCGTTATGAATATATAGAAAAACTTGAAGAAACAATAACAGCCTTTAAGGAATCAGATAATCCTTTTGCAGAAAAACTGGTAGCCATTGGTCCCTGCGGAATTGATCATGACTGGGAAAGCGTAGAGTATGAGGGAAGAGATCACGACTATTTTGATGCCCAGACAGTTTCTGATGAAAGAGATTTGTTTGCCCTGCAGATGACTCTGGCAAAAAAACTTAATATGCCGGTAATTGTACATTCACGAAAGGGCTTTAAGGAAACTTCAGATGTTTTAAAGGCTGTAAAATGGAATAAGGGTGTCATTCATGGTTATTCCTACAGTAAGTCTGAACTGGATTTTTTTCTGGATCTGGGATGGTACATTAGTTTTAATGGCAGCGTAACTTATTCTGGAAAACAGTTTGCTCAGGATATGGCAGAAACTGTAGCCTATGTTCCAAAAGACAGAATCCTTGTAGAAACAGATTCACCTTATTATGCTCCAAGGCCTTTGAAGAATACTGCAAACAACCCTGTGAATATTAATTATATTTACGATTACCTGGCTTCAAAAAGAGATACTGGCCCTTCAAAGCTGTCGGCTCTGGTAGACGAAAACTGCCGCCGGCTTTTCTTAAGCTGAAACACTCCGGCGGCAGTATACTGGTCGTGAAAAATTATTCTGTTTTAAATTCTCTGATAACTGACTGCATACTCTGAACTGCAGTATCATTTTCTGCAACGCATTCGTTAACGCTGGACAGAATTGTGTTCAGGTTGCGGGAAGCATCTGAAGTTTGTTTAAGGGATTTAGTAATATTGTTTGAAGACTCAACAATGTTCTTTGTATTTTCATAAACATTGTCTGTGTGCTGTCTCTGACTTACTGCCAGTTCCTGAATAGAATGAATTGAGTTTACAACTTCCTGGGAAGCTGCAAGAGTTTCTCTTGTACCAATTCTCTGTTCTTCAACAGCTTCTGCAATACGACGTACAATCTCCGCAGTTTGTTCTACACCCTTATCAATTGAGTTAAAGGCATTTTTAGCCTGATTCATTGCAGAAACACCGGCCTGAATTTTTTCTTCCATATCTGTAATGTATTGAGTTACAGTCTGAATATTCTGATCTGTGGTATTTGCCAGTTTACGAACTTCATCAGCAACAACTGCAAATCCCTTTCCTGCTTCACCTGCATGGGCCGCTTCAATAGAAGCATTCATTGCAAGAAGGTTAGTCTGACTTGAAATATCCTGAATCATCATAACTGCTTCCTGAACGGAATGACTGGAATCTTTAATAAGTTCAATGGCCTCTTCTGCAGAAACAATACATTTAACACCCAGGTCAGTTGTTTTTCTAAGTTCTTCTGAAACTCCATCAGCCTTTTTTGTTGTATCAGCAATGCTGGCAATATTACCGGACAATTGTTCAACAGAAGCGCTGGAACGTTCCATTGCGTGGTTCTGGTTAAGAATAAGCTGTTCAACCTGCTGGGCGCTGTCTTTAAGACTTTCAATATCTGTGTAGGTTTTATTGATGATTTGATTTGTCTTCTGGTCTTCAGCATCAATTTCCTGAATTGAAACATTCATGGTTTCTACAGCGGACATACATTTTCCCGAAGCCTGATTTAAAACTTCTGCACTGCTTGTTACCCGGTTTGTTTCGTTTTTAAGATTTACGATTGTGCCGGTCAGTTTGTCCATAAAGGCATTTTGTGTATGTGTCAAAAGTCCAATATCATCCATGATGGAAATATTGATTCTTCTTGAAAGGTCTCCAGATTCTTCAAGTTCTTTAACAACCGTTGTAATGTCAGAAATACGCCTCTTCATTTCGTTGCAGACAATGAACATAAGTCCCATGTATTCAGCAAGGTTCATGAGAATCATAATCAGGCCATTGAGCAGATATTCCTTCATTACATCAAGTCCTGGATTAATATTGTCACCGTGGAGCAAGCCGTAGCCGCAGGTAAATGCATTTACGCCCATAAAGGTAAAGCAGACGAATGTAACCAGGAGGATTTTACTCGAGATATGGGTAGTTTTATTATTTCCGATTGAGTGAATTTCAAGAATTTCACGGAATGGTTTGAACTTTGTATCAAAAAGATAAACTTCGTAGAAAGTAACGATTGTTCCCATACAAACTGCTTCTACAATAATCAGGAACAGGCGGGATGGAATATATGTGGTTAAACCTAAAGAAATATCCAGAATTGCAATTGCTCCGTTTCCCAGGAAAAAACCCACAACATTTTCAATGGCCAGCCAGAATCTGACCCGATTGTAAACTTTTACAGCCAGAGCTCTGTCAGCGTCAGTAGGTTTATCTCCTGCCAGAATCCTTTCTGCAAGCTTGTTGGTCTTATGCAGTTCAATTCCAATAAAGATGGAAATAAGGGTTGCAAGACTTGTTACGATTGCAAAGAGTGTACCCAGCCCTTCCGTAAACTGTGGAAGTGTACGGGTAAGAAGCTGCCACTGGTGCCAGCGTAATGACAGGGCGCCGGTGTAAGCAATCAGGTAAGTAAATGGAATAAACGTAAAAATTAAATTCGATACTTTTTTTTCCTTCATAGTGAATCTCCAACTTTTTACTCTCAATATTATTTTATTGCGGAAAATATAAGAATTCCACTTATATAAGATTATATAAGAGAATTTACTCTAAAGTCTCTAAAGAATCACTATACAATTGAATCGAATTTTTCAAAAAATTGAAGTTTTTTTATAGCGGAAGGCTTTTTACCCATGCCCTGACTCTTGTGTAAAGGCTGCCGTTTTCTACATAAGTGTTACGGATGTCTAAAACCTGCCTGCTCACCTCAGCTCCACTTTCAAGACGGGAAATTACTGCCCTGGTAGAAGCGGGTCCATCATTTGAAGCTGTCATCAGATAAATCTTTTTGCCGGACAAATCATATTGGTCGAAAAATGAATATAGGGCACGGGGCATATCTCTTTCCCAGATTGGAAAGGCCAGGAAAATCGTTTTATATTCAGATAAATTTATGTGAGAATTTTTTAGTTCCGGAGTGACAGCATAGGCTTTATCCCGGGCAGCCTGATCCATAAGAGCTTCCCACTTGGGCGGATAGGGATTTTTTACCTGGATGGAAAATAAATCTCCTCCCTTAAAGCGCTGAACCAGTTTGGCCATTGCTTCTGTTATGCCCAGGTACTGTTTGTCCTGCCACACCCTGCTTGCGGAAGAAAGAGCGTCCACTCCTGTATTTTCATATTCAGTAAAATATACAATAAGTTTTTTTCCGCCGTTCTGCTCACTAAAAGAGATTTGTGATGCAAGAATAATCAGGGCAAGTGACAGAAATTTTTTCATTAAAAACCTACTTTTGTATGACAACCGGATATAAGGTATGTAATGTCGTGGCCTTCAAATCCGTATTTAACTTCCGCAATGATTATGGCAAGTCTGTCTTCGTATGGACTTTTTAAGCTTCCGCAGACAAACACGGAATTTGCAGGAACTTCTTTTTTTGTCATAAGGATTTTAGATTTGTTTCCCTTCCAGGCCTGCACAAAATAATCCAGGGTTTTAAGGCCATATTCATCTTCCTTAAAATTAGTAGCCTTGATTTTGAAAGAAAATTCTGCGCTGTCTCTCGGAGAATTAAAGGCTGTGCGGTTCAGAATAATCTTGTTGTCAAAAATCATTGAATTAATATCCGAACCATAATTTGCAACAAATAAAGAAATTGATCCACAGTTCCAGTCATCCAGCTGATAGATTATTTTATCAGTGATTGTATCCTGAATTATAAAGCGGATTAAAGTTTCTCCCCTTCCGTCAAAGTATTGCTTGATGCAGTAAGCCAGTTTTCCGTCTCTTGACCAGCCCAGGGGATAAAAATCCGGATAGTAATTGATAAGACCCATTCCTGCGGGATCAATATAGGCCTGTTCCTTATCCCTGTTTTCAAAAGGATTTAATTTGCAGCTTTCAAAAAAAATAGAATCAACTGGCTGGGCAATGTACTGCTGATTAATTTCTGTAAGGAAATCTTGATTTTCTGTGTCTTCCTGCAGATTTTTCATTTCTTTGTATTCATCGGTATTTTCAGTTTCTGCAGTCTGGGGCTCTTTTGTTTTACAGCCTGAAACAAGTAATGGAAGGGCAAGTGCCGCTAAGAAAAATATCCTTTTCATTTTAATCTCTCCTCTATGCTGAACAGTATAATTTATCTTTATAGTAAATTCGAGATGAGAATGATAAAATCTTTTTTATTTGAAAAAATGATTAAATTGCCCGAATTTTGAGTTCTGATAAATTCAATGATTTTAAAAACTCCACATTCTGGCTAAATTATAACTATCGCTAAATGGAGAAACTATGAATCAGGAAATTTTTTTGATGATGAAGGATGAAGCCTATACCTATGACGAGTTATCTTTTCTGGCAGAAAAAGTTCTTCCTTTTGTGGAAGAGTTAAATGCCCGGAATGAACTTGAAGATAAACTTACAGCCTTTATGGATTCATTAAAGGACAAGAGGGATAAAACAGCACTTTTTTTTATGCCGGAAGCATCTTTTCAAATGTTTTCTCTCTTAACCGGTGACAATTCAATTTCCTGCATTAATATAAATGATATAAAGGAAATTTTGACAGCCTTAAATCTGGTAAAGGATTCCAGTCTTGAATTTATGAAGAAGCATCTTTCAAAAAAACTGGAAGTTCTTTACAAGTATCTTGAAGAGGGCAATGGAGTAAAACCTGTTCCAATTCAGGCTGACAATCTGGAGCGAAAAAGAATTTAGTTCATTCAGTATTTTGCTCTTCCTTAAAATAAAAAAGAAGGCTTATAATTAAAATTATGAATTTTAAAATAGTTTTGTATGTGGTGCTGGGCTTACTTGCACTGTTTTTAACACCGTTAATTTTTCAGATAATTCTCTGGCTCTTTCTTGCGGCCTTTTCACTTTTTTATAATCCAAAAAAGCATTATGACAGACCGTCGGCTTTTTCTTACGGATTATTGAAACTGGGCTACAGGTTAATCTGTTCAATGGGAAGAGTCAGAATCCATTTTAAGGGCCGGGAACTTTTGCCGGAAAATCAGCGCTTTCTCTTTGTTTCCAATCATCGTTCAAAATTTGACAATATGATTCAAGCGCTTGCTTTAAAAAAAGAGAAACTCGCTTTTGTGTCTAAAATTGAAAATTTTAAAATTCCTATTGCCCGCCGCTTTATTGCAAGAAACTGCTACTTCCCTCTGGAAAGAGGTAACGGAAGGTGTGCAGTAAAAATGCTCCTGGAATCAGTAAGATTAATCAGGGAAAATATTGCTTCCGTTGGAATTTTCCCGGAAGGTACCCGCAGCAAGGATACAAAACTTCTGCCAGTTCACCCGGGCTGTTTTAAAATTGCAGAAAAGGCAAAGTGTCCAATTGTAGTTGGAGTAATCCGGGAAACGGAAAAAATCCACAAAAACTGGCCCTGGAAAAAAACTGATGTATATTTTGAAATTGTCAAAGTTTACACTCCTGAAGAAGCGGCCGGAAAATCAACAATAGAAATAGCAGGTGAAGTTGAAAATATAATGAAAAAGTCATTGGAGGTTTAAAATGACATATGTTCTGTATAATCCTCTTTCAAACAACAAAAGAGGGGAAGCTGCAAAAGTTACTCTTGAAGAAAATTACAAGGGTAAAAAAATAACCTTTATTGATATTACAACAATTCAGGATTATAAGGATTTTTTCAAGAAAGTTAGAAAAGCCGATGAAATTATAATTGCAGGCGGCGACGGCACTTTGAATCGTTTTGTAAATGACACTTACGATATGAAAAGAAAGTGCAGTGTTTATCTTTTCCCTAACGGCAGCGGAAATGATTTTATCCACGATCTTCAGGGAAATACTGAATTTAAAAATGGACTTATTTCTCTGGACGGATTAATTGAAAATCTTCCAGAAGTAAGGGTTAACGGAATTACAAAGCGTTTTTTGAACGGTATTGGTTTTGGCATTGACGGTTACTGCTGCGAAGTTGGTGATGAGTTCAGGGCTAAATCTGATGAAGAAGTAAATTATACTGCAATTGCAATTAAAGGGCTTCTGGGAAAATTTCATCCTTCAAATGCAAAGGTTACAATTGATGGTGTTACACGTGAATATAAACACGTGTGGCTTGCTCCAACAATGCTGGGAAAATATTATGGCGGCGGAATGGAAGTTGCCCCAGCCCAGGACAGGCGGAATCCTGAAAAAACTTTAACTGTTGTTGTCTGGCACAACTGGAGTAAACTGGGCACCCTTATTGCCTTCCCTTCAATTTTTAAGGGAGAGCACATAAAACACAAAAAGATGGTGGAAACCTTTACAGGTCATGAGGTTACTGTTGAGTTTGACAGACCGCAGGCCCTTCAGATTGATGGAGAAACTGTAAAGAATGTAACAAGCTATTCGGTAAGCTATTCCTAAATATAAATCACTTTTAGTGCGATTTTGAGCTGAGGTTATTTTGAAGCAGATGACGCTTCATTAACCCCGGCTTTTTTTTAACAAATAATTTTTTATTATATCTTAAATATTTGTTATGCCAATTCTTCATAAGTACGGGGTAATCTGCTAAAATAGAATTAGACATTTTGGATAAAATAGCAGATTTTTATGGAGAATTTTATGGGAAACAAATCAAAAAAAGAAAAAAAAGCAAATCTTCTTGCTATATATGGTTTGATTACTTTTGGTGTAATTTTTTTACTTCTTTCTGCTCTGCTTATATATAATGTTCAGTCAGTTCGTAAACCTGTAAGAAAAATATTTGAAGACGGTCTTAATACAAATGCAGATTTAATCAGCAAAAGTTTCAAGCAGTGGATTGAAGATAAAATTGTTATGCTGGACGATTTTAAATTAACTGTTGCCGATCCGGAAGATACAAAGACTTCAATTGTTGAATATTTGATTGAAAAGCCTACTCCAAAGGGGTTTTCTTACATTATGGTTGCCTTTGATGAAGATAAGGGAATTGGAACTTATTCTTCAGAAGATGGATACAATGCTTCATCAACTATTAACAAACGTGAATATTATGAAGCGCATTTAAAGGGCGAAGAACTCTTTTTTGGAAAAATCTATGTAAACAACCGTGGAATTGAATCAATCCCAATTATGCGCAGTTTAAGTTACATTGATTTAAATTCCGGAGAAAATAAGACTGGTGTTTTTGTCGGATTCCTGGATTTGGCTGACCTTAAAAATGAATTTGACATCAACTTTTACAATACAGGTCACACTTGTATAAAAGAAGGCAGCGGAGATCATGCAAGTATTCTTGTTGGTAAGGAACCGGATTTAGAAAAAGAAACTGTTGTTGAAAGAGAAATTAAAATAAGCAATATGATTTATACTCTTAAGATTGGAGTTGAAAACAGTGAAGTAAACAGCACCGCAGCTGATTTGTCAAAAAAGGTTCTTGCTACAGGAATTCCTGTTGGAGTTACGATTCTCACATTTGTATTGCTGATTATTGCTTCTCTTTTCCGCAAGATTGGAATGGTTAAAAAGCAGATGGATAACCTGAGTTCAGGTGATAAGGATTTAACCAGCAGATTCAGTGTAACCCGCAAGGATCAGGTGCAGGATATTCTTAGTTCAATTAATACTTTCCTGGATCAGATTCATTCAACTGTTAAAAAAATCAATGATTCTAAAATCGTGCTGGAAGATGCCGCTAAGAATTTGAATTCAAAAGTCCTTGCTTCAAACAGCGATTTGTCTGAAATTACAAAATCTATGGATGTTTCTTCTCAGGCAATTGATGTTCAGAAAAATGCAATTTCTTCTACCGCAAGTGCCGTTACTCAAATCAGTTCAAATATTGACAGCTTGAATAGAATGATTGAAGGGCAGGCAAGTGCAATAACAGAGGCATCTGCTTCTATTGAAGAAATGGTTGGTAATATTAATTCCGTTACTTCTTCGGTTGAATCTATGGCAGGCGAATTTGAAGAACTGTCAAAGGCTACTGAAGTTGGAACAGAAAAAAACAATGTAGTAAGTTCCCTGCTTTCACGCATTTCGGAAACTTCAGTTGTTCTGGTAAATGCCAACGATGCAATTGCTGCTATTGCAGAACAGACAAACCTTCTTGCCATGAACGCCGCTATTGAAGCAGCCCACGCAGGAGAAGCCGGAAAGGGATTTGCTGTTGTAGCAGATGAAATCCGTAAACTTGCAGAAACTTCTTCTGAACAGTCAGATGCTATCGGTAATCAGCTTAAGGAAATTACAGACAGTATTAAGCTTGTAGTAGATGCCTCTGGTGAAAGTTCAGATGCCTTTGTCAGAATTAATTCCCAGATTGAAAATACAACAAATCTGGTTAACCAGATCCGTAATGCTATGGAAGAACAGCAGACCGGTTCAAAACAAGTGCTTGAAGCTTTGGGAGAAATGAATAATTCAACTTCTGAAGTAAAGAGTGCTTCTGAAGAAATGAAGAACGGTTCTGAAAATATTATGCATACAATTGCTGACCTGGAAAAAGCTCAGTCTGATTTCCAGAAGTCCGCAGACGAAATGACTGGTGCTATCAGAAGAGTTTCTCAGTCAATTCAGGATATTACCCGTCTGGATAACAACTTAGGAGATTGTGTCAAGAATATTGACCAGAATGTAAATCAGTTTAAGATTTAATTTTCAGTTAAAGTATTTGCAATAAAAATGCCCCGGATTTTTAAGTCCAGGGCATTTTTTTTACCACCATTCCTGTTTCATGGAAAGGGGAAATGTTTTGCTATATTTTATTCACCTGCTGCTTCAAGAAGATCTTCTGAAACTGATTCAAGTGACTGGGCTTCTTCATATCTCTTTTCACAGAATTTACAAATGCTTGTGCGGTTAGCATCCATTGCTTCCTGTGCTGTTCCTGTTGTAAGAACGTCTGTCTGCTGAAGAGCCTGACAATCTTCATAAAGGTGGAATTTCTTTCCGTGTTCAGTCCAGTAAACTGTTGTTCCTGCATCTGCCTGCTGAAGTGCTTCAAGAGAAACCGGATTCCAGTCTACGCTTGTAAGACCTGCAATTGCGGCAAAAACAAGTGCTGCAACAGAACCGATAATCTTAGACTTTTTATCAGTCTTTTTGCTTGTAAGCAGGATGATGATAAATGGAAGGAATGCAAGTACCGAAATAATTACACCCAGGTTGTTGTGAATCCAGAACTTTGTAGGATTTTTCTGTGAAGCTGGATCAATGTGATTAGCTTTTTTCCAGAGCTGTGAACCGATTACTACACAGATTAAATCAAGAACCAATGCAGCGAGTGCTTTCCAGATTGGTTCAATTGCAGGAAGAATACCGATTGTTTCTGTAACAAGAAGAATTGCCATTACTTCAAAGGCAATTGCAGCAATCCAGAGAAGAATTGCGCCCAGTCTTAATGCTCCTGGATTTCCTGTTGGTCTTGATGCAGGCTTTGTAGGTGAAGCAGCCTTAGCTTCCTTGGTTACATCTTTTCCTGAAGATGCAGATACGATTTTATGAACTTTTTTTTCTGCCATAAAACTCTCCTTTTTTCTCCTTTGTAGTTTTATTTTGAGTTAAACTCATTTTATCTATTATATAACATAATTTAACATAATTCTCAGGATTTGTAATAGCGGGCTTTTGATTTATACATAAGTTTATCAGCAGCAATAATCAGTTCATCTGTAGAAAGATCTTTATTGTCTGCAGTTGAAATCATCCCGTAAGAAACTGAAAGAGTGTCAACCAGATTTCCTTTCCATTTATGTGTAAGTTCCTCAAATTCTTTTCCAATGTTTTCAGGATTACCCTTATAATTTTTGATGATTGCAATAAATTCGTCTCCGCCGGTTCTGAAACACTGGCCGTATTTTCCAAAGGAATTTTTTATGCAGTCTGCTGCTCCTGTAATAAGTTCGTCTCCGGCTTTGTGGCCAAGAGTGTCATTTATTTTTTTAAGATTATTTACATCAAGGGCAACAATCGTAAAATTCTTAGAATATTTTCTTAATTCATCAAGGACGCTTTCATATTTTCTGCGGTTACCTATTCCTGTAAGCTGATCTGTAATTGAAAGATATTCACTTACCCTAGCACTGTTGTAAGCTTTTGCACGAATTGTCATGATGTAACTGCTGGTTGCAATACTCAGGACACCAAAGCAGGTAACGTTTACAACATTTGCCCGGAGCACTTCTCCAAACTGAGTCTGAATTGCAAGATAAATGTATACTGATACAGAAATAATTGTTGTAATGATAATTCCAATTGGAGGAACATAAAAAAGTGTAGGCAGCATAACCAGAATGGCAATAAAGGCGGCGGTTCTTTCCAGAGGATTCTGAATTGTTCCCAGCCATATTCCAAATCCCAGAAGAACATACATAAAAATGTAAACTGAGATATGAATCAGCAGAGGAAATTTTTTTGAAAGTGTAAGATTTAACACAGCCATAACCAGGGAGAAAATAAGGGTTCCAAGATATCCTGGTATATTGTATAAAACATCCCCCTGAACAATTGTTCCATAAATTATAAGACCTAAAAATGTAAAGGAAGCAATCAGCGAAAAAGCAACAATATTAAGTCTGTTGCTTAAATTCATTTTTTCTTTAATAAGTAGATAATCTTCTCTGGGAAGGCCGGCATAAAAAATCAGATCTCTAAATTTACGAAACATAATAAAATATTACTATTTGATAATTTATAATTCAATTAAAAAAAGTAAAAATTAAATAAATTAGTGTAGAATTATATAATTTTAAGAGTTTTTTTTAATATTCTGGAGATTTATTCTCATTGTGTTTTTGAAACTTTTCATAATTTTTTTTATGTATTATGATGAGGCGAGTCAGCAGTTTTTTAAAGAAAGGCAGGCTTAATAAATAAAACGAAGGTAATACTATGAAGTTGAACCAGATTATAAACAGTTTACTTGAAACTGATTTATACAAATTTTCAATGGGGCAGGCAATTTATCACCAGTTTCCGTCTTACAAAACAAACTGGACATTTAAGTGCAGAAACAAGGGTGTTAAATTTACAAAAGAAATGGTTGAAGAAATCAGAGAAAATGTTCAGGCCTATTGTGCGCTGAGATTCACTGATGATGAATTGAAATATCTTTCAAAGATTGAATGGCTTCATGAAGATTACCTGGATCATCTTCAGATCTGGAAGCCACGCTATGAGGATTTTACCATTACTGATGAAGGTGAATGCGGATTTACTCTTGAAGCAAATGGTACCTGGCTTAATACTTCAATGTATGAAATTCCAGTCCTTGCAATCATAAATGAAGTTTATTTCAGAATGGCTTACAATTATGACGAACTGTTTGTACAGTACAAGCGTAAACTGGAAGAAAAGAAAAACTGGCTTATTGAAGGAAAATACAATATCGGAACTTTTTCTGAATTTGGTCTTCGCCGCCGTTTGTCTGCTGAAGCACAGGACCTTGCTGTAAAAACTCTTTGTGAAAATAATAAGAATTATAAGGACAGCCGCTGTGTAGGAACTTCGAATGTTTATCTTGCAAAAAAATATAATGTTGTTCCTGTAGGTACAATGGCTCATGAATACATTATGTGCGCCGGTCAGGGAAATCCTCTTTATAATCCTGCTTATTCAAACAAGATTGCAATGAAGAGCTGGACAAATGAATATGGTGTTTTGAATGGCACTTATCTCACTGATACAATCGGTGACGAAACAACTCATCTGGATATGGGCTATACTTATTCAATTCTTTTCAGCGGTGTTCGTCACGATTCAGGGGATCCTTATGAATGGGGTGAAGAGTGGATTAAGCATTACGACAAACTCTATCAGAAATATCATGATGAAAGGGTTAATCCAAAAACAAAGACTCTTCTTTTCAGTGATTCCCTGGATTTTGAAAGGGCATCTGCTTTGTATGCATATTTCAAGGACAGAATCAAAGTTGCATTTGGAATCGGAACTTATATTGCAAATGATACAGACGTTGAACCTTTGAACATTGTGATGAAAGTTACCGAATGTAATGATCAGCCGGTTGCAAAACTTTCTAATTCACCTGGAAAAACAATGTGCAAGGATAACGATTATGTTGAATATCTGCGCAAGACAATTGACTGGAGACTTAAACATTACGAATAAAATACAATTTCTGTTTCCGCATTTTCATAAACAGATTTGATTAGCATTCAGCTTGTGAATTTGTAAAAAAAATTCGGGGATTAAAGTATTTCTTGTAAATTACAATTTCGGTGCTATAATTTTTATATAAATTGATTGTCTCGGAGGAGCACATGGCAGCAAAGTTCGTAATTAATGAAACTAAGAAGGGATTTACTTTTAACCTGAAAGCAACAAATGGTGAAGTAATTGCAACTTCAGAAGTTTACAATTCAAAGCCGGCATGTAAGAAAGGTGTTGCATCTGTTCAGAAAAATGCAGAAATTGCAGAAGTTGAAGATCAGACTGCAAAGGAAGTTGAAGCAAAGAAGGGCCCTAAGTTCGAAATCTATAAAGATAAGAAGGGTGAATTCCGCTTTAGACTCAAGGCAGGCAATGGTCAGATTATTGCAGTTGGTGAAGGCTACAAGGATCTGGCTGCATGTAAGAAGGGTGTAACTTCAATAAAAAAGAATGCACCTGGAGCTGCAATTGTTGACGCTGAATAATTTTTATCTTAGTTTTCAGTGAGTGAAAAAGGTCATCTGTATACAGGTGGCCTTTTTTGTTTTTAAATTGCAATTTCTCATATGCATTATTTTTTTTCAGCGGTTAGTTTTAATTCTTTAAGAAAATAATTTTTTGCAAAAAAAACAGGCCGTTAACAGATAACATCTGCCAGCGGCCTGGAGTCCAGTTTCCTGGACATCGGAGAGAGTTTATCAGCTTATTTATAAGCCTCTTTTAGTATAATCAATTCAATATGTTATACAATTAAATATTTTGTTTTATAACAAAAGTTCCTCTGTTATTTTGTTATATAACAAAATTTCTTTTTATTTTCCAAAGATTTTTATTATGTTAAACTAAAACCATGAATGGAATAAAAATTAGTGTAAGACAAATTGCTCTTACAGGAATATTAACTGGCGGATTACTGATGTTTACGAATTGCATTTCTACTGACGGAAAATTCTCTGAGAATAATGGCACCTGGGTGGATGCGTCGCTTCCATCACTTTATGAAACTTATTCAGAACATTTTGATTATGTGGGACTGGCTGCTGAATATGGAAACTTCGGACTTAAGCAGAATGGTAGTAACAAATATACTGCTTCCTACACAGCTGACGGTTACTGGGGAAGGCCAAATGAACTTTATTACAGCGATGTTTTAAAAGGAATTTCCAGGCATGCAAATACAATCACTTTGGGAAATGAACTTAAACCTCAGTTTGTCTTAGGCTGGTGGGCTCCAGGAACTGGTGATGAAAATGATTTTAAGACTGTAAAGTTTACAGGTACAAATGGGGTAACCATTGATGTTCCGGCTTCTTTCGGAAATGAAAAACTTATTTATGCTACCTTAAATGCAGCTAAAAGTGCCGGTGTAAAAATGAGGGGACATGTTTTAACCTGGCACTCCCAGACTCCAGATGATTTTTTTGCAGAGAATTATTCAGCAAAATCAGATAATAATTTTTCTACTCTTTCAAATCCTGTTTCAAAAGAAGTTATGACAGCCCGCCACGAGTGGTACATAAAAAGTCTTCTGGAATGTGTAGCTGCCTGGGAAAAAGAAAACGGATACGGAATGGGCAATCATTTAATCTGGGCCTGGGATGTTGTTAATGAGGCAGTTGCAGATGATGGAAATCCTGATGGTAATTTTTACAGAGGTTCAACTTCTGGAACCAGAAACAAGGGGCCTGCAAATGGTGGATCCCGCTGGTATGAAATCTACAACAGCAATGAATTTATAATTAACGCTTTCCGTTTTGCAAATAAATACGCTCCTCAGGATGTAGAACTTTGCTACAATGATTACAATGAATATCAGGCGGGCAAAACTGAAGGTATAATCAAACTGCTTCAGGCTGTTCAAAATGCAGAAACTGTGAATCCTTCTGCACACGGGGTTGAGGCTCTTTCTGCAAGAATTAATGTTATGGCAATGCAGTCACATGTTGGGGTTTCTTATCCTGGAGTTGCTTCCTACAAAAGTGCATTGGAAAAATTTATGGATCTGGGACTGAATATTCATGTTTCAGAACTGGATTTTTCAGCCGCCAGTCAGGAGGAAGCAGCCGCTGCTTACGGAGAATATTTTTCTATGTTCCAGGATTATGGAAATAAATCAGGTCTTCCACAGAAAATTGAATGTGTTACCATCTGGGGAATTAATAATCAAAATTCCTGGATTAATCCTGCTGTGAATTATTCAAAAAAAGATGCGGCGGGTAATTTTGAAAAATATCAGTCATATCCGCTTCTTTTTGATTTGATTGATAATAATCCTGCAACCATTGTAAATGTTCCTGTTACAGGGGGAAGTATTCGCCTGCCTAAATGGGATGAGGGGGACTCTTACAAACCAAACGCTTCATTTAATGCTGTAATCCGTGCTCTTAAGAGTTGATTGAACAGGATACATATTAATTATACAATTTGCTCAAATGGTATATCACCGTATTTTGTCAGGTATGTTACTGGTGATCAGGAGTTTTATATGAAAAAGATTTTTTTTGGACTTATCCTTATGCTTGCTGCGGTAAATATTTTTGCGCAAGGATACAGTTCAAAGTTTGTTCCGGAAGAACTGTCTTATAAGGAAGATATAAAGAAAATCACAATCACTATTCCAAAGGAAAAGGCTGTTGCCCAGACTGCAAAAATTCAGTTTCTTGATGCTGCAAATGGTGAAAGTTTAACCTGGCAGGAAAATATAGAATTGAAGGATGGTAAAACTTCCTACACAATAAAAAATTTCCCCTCAGGTAATCTCTGGGGCATTCCCTTTACAAAGGAAGAGGATTTTCTTAATGCAGCTTCCTATCAGTGGAAAATTCATATCAGATTGATTTTTGCAGATGGAACTTCCTACGTTTTTAAAGACAGTTACTGTTCGTTAAATGCAAAGCTGATAAATGCTCCAAGTTACAATGCAGGAGAAATCAGCTGGGAAATCCGCGGACCGATTACAGTAGAAAAAGAAGGATTCAGTTTTAAGCTTCCTTACGGCTACAAAAAATTTAATGTTATGCAGCACATGCTTTTTACCGGTCAGAAAGAATCTGCTGATGTATATTGCCCTGTCTCATATTCCTTTACAAAAGAATTTGCCCAGTCAAATGATATTAAGGAAATAGTTTCAGTTGGAAGATTTTCTGTAACAGAGTTTTCCAATCGTTACGAAAACATAGACAGCTTTCTGGAAGAATTTTACAACTATCTTCTTAAGCTTTATGAAGTAAAAAGAATTCCTATGGAAGCTCTTGAGACAAAAAAAGGTCTTGCTTGTTTAAAGTACAATATCAAACTGAATAACAATACAAATCACACTTTGTATCTTTTTTACCAGAACGGTTACTGCACCTACGTTCATGCACAGCAGAAAATAAAGGCTTCTTCAATTGATGAACTGCTTAATTCTATTTTGAATACAATGGAACTTAAATAAAAAAAATATAAAAATATTAAGGAGATTTTATTATGAAAAAGATTTTTAAAGGGGTGCTGCTTGCATTAACTTCAGCCCTTTTCTTTTCCTGCGCATCTAATTCAGGAATGTCGTCAAAGGAGCCTGCCTACACAATTGAAGATGGCAAATACCTTGATTCTCTCTGGAACTTATATTATGAAACCGGTGATGAATCTTATGTAGATCAGGTTATTGCCTATGCTGATACTGAAGATTTACTGATGAAGAAAATCAATCAGCATTACAAAGAATTGTCTCAGGACAACAGATACATGAGCATTCTGGAACACTGGTTTTCTGCTGAAGATGATGGTAAAAAAATTACCTGCCCTGTTGACGTAGAATCTCTGATTTCCATCATCATTCAAGATGAAGCTGTAAAAAATGATATCCGCTACATTTATTCTCCATTTGATCAGGACCTGTTTATTCGTGGTATTATGAAATCAACAGCTGTATGGTCTCTGGCATTTCAGGATAATAAAGATGCCAGAATTGTTGTTCAGAAAAAAATACCTTTTATGAATGAGAAGCTTGCAAATAATATGTATGCTCTCTTTGGAATGGAAGATATTGTTTACTACCAGAAAAAGCCTGGAAGTGTAATGAATCAGGCTGGAAAAGCTTTTTTTATCTCCAGTATCCTTGTTAAAGATTTAGATTCATTTATGGATGAATGGAACACTCCTGTTGACCATACACCTTTTATTCCTTCAGTTTCAGAAGTTTCTAAGTCTAAGGATAAGGAAGTTTCTTTTGTTGTACTTTATAGTTTTAATGAGCATGAGGATTATCCTGTTTATATTGATATTGATTCATGTGATTCAAAAGGCGATGTGCAGCACTTTAAGAATATGCTTTTAATTGAATCTAAGCCTGAAAGTAATTTATATTCTTTGGGCCCTATAATGAAAATCATATTTGAAGACACAGATCCTCTTGGGGAGTATACAATTAGACTTACAGTTCATACTGAGAATACAGTTTTATCTGTAAGTGATTTGACTTATAAATTGAAGAAATAAAATAATCTGAATGAAAATCCTTCTTTTGTAATGCAGTTTCTGTTTACATCAGGAGGATTTTTTTATTAAAAGCCCAGTGCCTGCTGAATAATTTTTTTAATGTCATTTTCCAGACTGATAATTTTTTCTTTTATCTGGCCTGAAAGTTCATCAATAAAAGTTTCAATTTTATGCCTTTCATTTTCCTGCCCTTTTTTTGTAGCTGCAGAAATTAGCTGAACAAGAAGGGGAAAGAATAAAAGACCTCCCACAAACTGTGAAATTAATTCTGAAATTTGTACTTGTGTTTTTTTAAGATTTTTACTGTTGAACGTACAGTCTTCCACTTGAAGGTTCTCTGTGTTTACCAGAGAGTAATTTGCTTTTTTGCAACTTTCAACCGCTTCTTGTATTTCTCCAGGAAGAATTGTGTTCTGAATCTGGCTTATTTTTTTCTTTCCATTCTGGAGGATTATTCTATAGAGACCCTTGTTCCAGATGCCCATTCCGGAAACTATGTTTTTTTCCTTAAGTTTTTCCTTTTCTTTGTCTGCCCATAAATCAATTTCTTTACAGATTTTACTGCTTATGTGTTTAGGTATACGGTCAACGATTGTGTTCTGCCAGCTGTGAATTATGGATGAAAGAATTTCTTCCCTGCCGAAAGGTCTGGAACTTCCACTTCTAAGCTGCACTTTTTGTGTACAGCAGGGAATAATTTTTATAGTATCAGCCTTGTCCCCGGAAGAAAGTTTTATTTCCTTGTAGATTTCTTCCTTGAATTTCTCAAGTGCCTGGGGCGAAAGTTGATCCGCTTTAGTTAAAACGATTGTCAGGTGGTAGCATTCCTTGAGAAAGCGTGAAATTATTTCTGCATCAAGTTTTTCAATTCGCTGGCCCCCTGCCTGAATGCAGTAAATTACGGAGTGAAACC
The DNA here is from genome assembly GCA_002394685.1 of Treponema sp. UBA4307. GTDB lineage: Bacteria > Spirochaetota > Spirochaetia > Treponematales > Treponemataceae > Treponema_D. Next base: position 23,813 of record DGUP01000058.1, read on the forward strand.
ATTCTTCCATGGATTTTTCTACACCATGTTCTTTAAGGGCATCTTTTATTAATTCAATCCACCTGTCTGTTTTGCCTGCTTCAATTCCCCAGGAATCAAAAAAGCGGATCTGTTGTTTCTTTATAGTCACCTGGTAGGGAAAAAGTCCTTCTCCTGTAACTGCATGCCCGGCACCAGTTTCTGCAAGTTTTTTTTCGCAGAGATAATTTAGGAGAGAACTTTTGCCGCTTCCTGTTTTGCCCATAATGAGCACGTTGCACATAAAGTCAGTCATGATTGTCCCTGGTTTTTATATCATCAGAATCTGCTTCTTCGAATGTGTAATCTTCAGAGGATTTTTTTTTGCGTTTGAGAAAGTCTTCTGCTTTTTCTACCACAAGAGGTCCAAAATTTTTCATAAGATTCTGAACTTTGATGTTGTCACCATTTAATTGAGCCTTTGAAATTCCATATGAGATTGTGGATGCTGCTTCGCCCAGAGCGTAAGTAATGGAAGCGCCCACTGCTCCTGAAATCAAGCCTCCTACAAAAGTTCCTACTCCAGGAAGTGCTTTGAAAATTGAAGCAGCCAGTGAACGTCCGGCGCTGGTCAAAAGAGGTCCTAATATGCTGGAAGCACCCATTGTAGTAAGGCTTTGTTTGATTGAACCTAAATCGTAATAGAATAGAACTCTTGCCAGAAGGCTTAATTCATTGGTAACTAAAAGAGGGGCATCTGACATTGGAATTGGTACAAATCCCACTGCAAAAGAAGTTCCTACATGCTGGGCAATTATTCCGTGTGCCTTTTTCCACTTTTCTTTCAGGTTGATTTTTTGAGTTTTAATAAAAGCGTCTCTCAGGCTTATAGGCAGCTGTTCAATGGACCATTCCACAAGTTCTTCAATGTGGTTGTATTTGCTGCTTTTTGTGCTGACTTCAAAGAGGGATTTTTGTGCCCATTCAGGAAGCATTGCTTTCATTGCAAGGGCCGTTTCATCATTTGAAATGTCTGCCTTTGTAAAAAGGACTGCCACTGGTAAGCCGGCCTGGTGAAAAGTCTGGAGTGCAGAAAGATCGTAATCTGTAACACGGCTGCCGCTTTCTGCAATACAGTACCATATCATGTGGATTGAGTTTTCAGGATTGTTACTCTCTTTTGCCAGGGCGATAACGGTATTGAAAAATTCTTTATCAGCGGAATCTCCCAGTTCGTAACCTTTGCTGTCAAAAATCCTCACGGAAGAATGTTCGCTTTCGTAAACCTGGATGGTCTGGGTAACAGGTTTCCCGGTTCCAGTTTGAGCCACTTCTTCCCCAAAGACCATATTGATAATGGAACTTTTTCCAGCTCCAGTGGCCCCTGCAATAAGAATATTCGGTTTCTTTATTTCTTTTTCAAGTCTTTCATATTCCTGCTGGAATTTTTGACCTAAATCAATATTTTCTCTGCTGTCCATCCGGAAAACTCCTCCTGTTATAATTTAAGATAGAATTCTCTAATGGGCAAATTAATTATTCAGGAAATGGTTACATTGTGGAGCCATTTTCCACTTTTAAGCCGGATAAGGCCCATTGTGGATTTGAAGATGTGTTCTGACTGAACGCAAAGGTAAACGGCCCAGTAAGGCAGCTTCCATACTGTAACTGCAATAAAGCCCAGTGGAAGGGAAATAAGCCACATAAATCCAATATCAATGATCATTCCTACAATAGTGTCGCCTCCACTGCGGCAGACACCTACAACTATTATCATATTAATTGACCAGAGAGGATAAAGAAGGGCAGCCATATAGAGCATAACTTTTGCCATATGGAGAACTTCCGGCTCAACTTTAAAGAGATATTTCAGCAGGAAGGAAAGTGGAATAAGAAGTAAGCCCAGTACTGCCCCTGCCAGAATCATAAATTTTGTAAGCTGATTTGCCAGTTTCCGGGCTTCTGTTTCCTCGCCTTCCCCAATCTTTTTTCCGATTAAAATAGCGGCGGCATTTCCACAGCCTATAAAGAATGTCCATACAAGATTTGAAATTGTAGAAGTGATATTTGATGCTGCAACCATGCTTGTTCCTGCATGTCCGTAGATTGCCTGCTGAAGGGAAGCTCCTGTTCCCCAGAGACTTTCGTTTACTAAAACAGGAAGGGCAATAACAATGTAGTGCCAGAGAAAGCCTTTTTGTGGTTTAAAGTAGCGGGAGGGAGTTGAAGCAATTTCAAATTTCTTTCCATATACAACAATTATGATGATTAAAAATTCTACCGCTCTGGCAATGTCTGTTGCAATTGCAGCACCAACAATCCCCATTGGTTCAAAAATAACTTTTCCCTGAAAATTCAATCCAAAAATAAAAAAGTAATTGAGAATGGCGTTAAGTAAAACTGAAATACCGGTTGCAATCATTGGAAGAAAAACATGCTCCGTGCTGCGTGCCGCCATTGAGAATGCGAATCCTGCTCCAAAGAAAATATATCCCGGGGCAACATAACGGAGGTATTCAGCTCCTTTTGAAATAACCAGTGCATCTTTTGAATAAATTTTCATGCAGAATTCTGGAGCAAAAAAAGCTGCGCAAAAAAACAAAATTGAAACTACCAGGGAGCCTGTAATTGTAATTCCCATAGTGCGGTGAATTCCCTCTAAATCCCGTTTACCCCAGTATTGAGAAATAAAGACAGATCCTCCTGAAACAATTCCAAACATCACAATGTTCATGACAAAGAAAATCTGGTTTCCTAAACCAACAGCCGCAATATCTGTTGAGCCCAGCTGACCAACCATTACGTTGTCGATCATATTTACAAAAGAGGAAAGAAAATTCTGCACTATAATTGGAAGTGCAATCTTAAAAAGTGATGCTAAAAATGTCATGGGAGAATTATACAAATTTTTTATCAAATTGAAATACTAGTATTTTGGGGGTATACTATAGAAATGAAGAAATATGATTATTTAATTGTCGGCTCAGGTCTTTATGGAGCCGTTTACGCTTATCTTGCAAATAAAGCTGGAAAAAAATGTCTTGTAATTGATAAAAGACCTCAGTTAGGTGGAAATATTTATTGTGAGGATTGTGATGGAATTCATGTTCACAAGTACGGGGCTCATATCTTTCACACCAGCAATAAAGAAGTGTGGGATTTTGTAAATTCCTTTGTTCCTTTTAACAGATATACAAATAGTCCTGTAGCAAACTATAAGGGCAAACTTTATAATCTTCCTTTCAATATGAATACTTTTTACCAGATGTGGGGCGTAACAACTCCAGAGCAGGCAAAAGCAAAAATTGAAGAACAAAAAAAAGCAAGCGGAATTAAAGAAGCAAAAAATCTTGAAGAGCAGGCAATTTCTCTTGTGGGTGAAGATATTTACAAAACTCTGGTAAAGGATTATACGGAAAAACAGTGGGGAAGAAAATGTACAGAACTTCCATCCTTTATAATCAAGAGACTCCCTGTGCGTTTTACTTTCGATAATAATTATTTTAATGACAGTTATCAGGGAATTCCAATTGGAGGATATAATAAACTGATTGAAGGTCTCCTTGCAGGAATTGATACTCAGGTCAATGTAGATTTTTTTGAAGACCGGGAAAAATGGCAGAACCTTGCAGATAAAATTGTCTTTACCGGAAAAATTGATGAATTTTACAATTATAAATTCGGTAAGCTGGAATACAGAACTGTTCGCTTTGAAACAGAAGTTTTAAATGTTCAGAATTATCAGGGAAATGCAGTTGTAAATTATACAAGTCACGATGAGCCATATACAAGAATCATTGAACATAAGCATTTTGAAGTAGAAAATCCTGCTTATGAAAAAGAGAAGACTGTTATTTCCAAAGAATATTCAACAGAATGGACTGAAGGAATGGAACCTTTCTATCCTGTAAATAATGAAAAAAATGCTGCACTCTACGGACGTTACAAAGAAGAAGCAGAGAAAGAAAAATCTGTAATTTTCGGAGGACGCCTTGCAGAATACAAATATTACGATATGGATGATGTAATCGCAAAAGTATTTGAGGACTGGAAAAGGTCTGTGTGAAATGAATAAAGTAATTGCCTGCCCAAATCTTGATCAGCTTGCAGAGGATATGATTGAAAAAATCCTTGCCTGCTGGAAAAATCCATTTAAGTCTCCAAGAGTTATTCTTTCAGATTCAAAAATGGAACAGTGGTTTAAGCTTAAGTGGATTAAAAGTCAAAAAACAAATGTGCTGATGAATTTAAAATTCGAAAGGCTCGATTCTTTTCTCTTTAATCTGCTTAAAGTTTCCGGAGATGATTTTTGTCTTTTAAACAGACAGCTGCTCCGGGATTTGATTATGCAAAAACTGTTTTCAAAAGTTGACGGGCAATTCTATTACAAAAGTCTTGGAAATGGTGAAGTTGATTCCTATATTTCAGATGCTTCGTATCCTTCAGGAGTGAATCCAATCCGCCTTTACGATTTTTCTTCAAAAATGGCAGGGCTTTTTCTTGAGTATGAAAGTTCAAGGAATAAGGATTTTCTTAAAGGCAAGGGCTGGCAGGAGAAACTTTACAATGATATTTTCAGTGAAAAGATTATTCTTGATGGAAAAACTTATTTGACCCTTCCTCAGCTTTATAATCAAAAAGAAGCTGATGCAGATTTTAAACTGGAAAGTCCGATTTTTGTTTTTGGATTTTCAGGAATGGGAAGTTTTTACAGACAGGCATTGAAACGGTGTGGACAGGAAAATGAACTTTATGTTTACATTCAGGCTTTTGGTTCGGAAATGAGCACCGTGAATGAAATTTCAAAAGAGTTGTCCTGGTCTGGAAATGAGAACCTTGAACTGTGGAAAGAAAACAGTCAGTTTCAGTTTATTACTCCTGCTTATTCTGATGATTCCCTGCTGCAAAAAATACAAAAGGAAATTGGGGAAAATAAATCCTTTGCAGAAAAAGAATTTTCTGATGATGATTCATTTACGTTAACTGCTGCCCCAAATGAAATCCGCGAAGTGGAAGTTCTTCATTCCAGAATATGCCGGCTCCTAAAAGAAGATGATGCGGGACTGGGACAGATTTTAGTTCTTGCTCCTGACATGCAGAAATACTCTGTTGCCGTTTCCCAGATTGTTGATCAGCTTGATGAAGGTAGTAAAGATTTCCCAGTGCTTCCTTATACAATTGCAGATTCTTCATCGAAAGATTCTCTTGTTGCGGAAGCTTTAAAAATTCTATCTTCAATCCTGGAAAAAAATTATTTATGTCGCAGTGATTTAATTTCTTTAATCCGAAATACTGTTGTGCAGAAAAGCAGAGACTATTCGGAATCGGAAGTTTCTGTCTGGATTGACTGGATTGCAAATTTAAATGTTTATCGTGACAGAGTTTCCGGTCAGGAAATTATTCAGGACTGGGAAAAGGCAAAAAGGCGTCTTCTTCTTTCAAGGCTTACTGATAAAAAAGTTTTGTTCGGGGATAAAGAATATCTTCCTTTTTCCACTCTGGAATCTGAAAACGATATGGTTTTATTTAAATTTGTTCAGCTGATTGATGAACTGGAAGAATGGGAAAAATATTCTAAGAGCGAACTTTCAAAAAATGAAATCGAAAAGATACAGTTGATTCTTGATAATTTTCTTCTTATGCAGGGAAGTATTCCTGAAAGACTTGCAGGAGAAGACTACATTTACAGAAGAGTTTCTGAAGAATTAAATCTCTATAAAGAACTGCTTAAAGATGATGAAGTTGTTCCGGGAAAGTGTTTTTTCTTTGCCTTACTTGAAGCTGGAGAAAATACAAAGTTAAGCAAAGGTTCTTTGTTCACCCATGGAGTCACTTTTGCAAATTTAATGCCTAACAGAATTTTGTCTGCGGATTATATTTTTATTCTTGGAATGGATTCTAAGAGTTTTCCTGGTCAGACTCTGGAGGATATTCTGGATTTGCGCAGGCTGGAAGTTTTACCTGGTGACAGTTCTCTTCCTGAAAAAAATAAAGACGCTTTTTTGTGTCAAATAATGTCCGCCGGTAAAGGATTGTATATTTCCTACGTAAATAAAGATTTGAAAAAGGATCAGGAATTCTATCTTTCTTCAACAGTTAATACATTTGTAAGGTCTGTTAAACTGCAGCCTGTTGTTGATAAAGAAAAAATCATTTCAATCGATGAAAAAAGAAGCTGGAAGGAACTCTTTACTCCAAGAGAATTCAGAAATAAAGAAAACTTTGATTATTTAAATGACAGCAGCAGAAAGCAGGAACAAAATAAACGCCTTAAAACAGAAGATCAGGCTGTTCAGAGTTTACCGGACCGTCTTTCTTTGAGCAAAATTACAAAATATCTGGAAGATCCGTTTAAGTTCAATGTAGAAAATGTTTTCGATGGTGAAGAAGATAATTCTGATGAAGAAATAATTGAATTCGAACCATTGTCGTTTGATAATCGTAATTCCAGAATTTTCCAGAAAGAATATGTAGCTTCCCTGGTTAAAGATGACTGGGACCAGGACAATTTTAAGAGCAGTCTTGTTTTGAAAAATCAATTACCTGACGGTTTCTTTGGAGAATATACAATTTCAGAATTAGAAAAAAAAGGAATGGCTGCAATTGTAAATCTTGTTAGATTATTGAAAGGAATTCAATTAAAACCAGAAGATGCTCTTGAATTCTTAAAAGAAAAAAAAATCAATTTTGATTTCAATTCAGAGCTTGCCCTTAAGTCTGGGGAAAAAGAATGGACTCTAAATGGAAAAACAAGATGGTGGATGCTTGAAGGAAATACTCTTTATGTAATGGATATAAAGTCTGGAACAAGTTTTTTATCAACTTATGTTACATCCCTTGCAGTTTTGGCTCAGCAGGAAGAAAAAGATTACAGTGTAATTCTTATTATGGCCACTGAAGATAATAAAGATGACTTGTCCTTTTCATTATCCCCAGCAAGAGCAAAATCCATTCTGGAAGAAATTTATAATTCAATCTTTGTAGAAAAATTTACTGAATGTGTTCCAGAACAATTAATTAAAGAAAGTGAAAAAAATATTGCAAATTATAAAGACGGCAAGAATAAAGAACTTCCTAGTCTTGAATGGTTGAAAGAAAAACTTGAAAATTCTTCAGGTTTTGGAAGCGGTCCCTGGAAATATTTTACAAGAAAAAATCTTTTTAACATTTACGAAGATTTAAATTATACAGAAAAAAACTTTTTGGAACGATGGAATCAAAATGTAGCCCACCAGAAAAATTTGATTCTTTACTTGTGAGAGGAATTAGGTAATGGAAGAAAGTAAAATATTTAATATAGATGATTTCAATCCTTCTGAAAGTATGTTCATTGAAGCTTCAGCCGGAACAGGAAAAACTTATACCATTACAGAAATTGTAAATAAAATTGTAAAAACTGGAAAAGCTGAACTGGAAGAAATTTTAATTGTAACTTATACCGATAAGGCTACCGGGGAATTAAGAAGTAGAATCAGATCAAGACTGGAAGAAAATAAAATTAAGGCTGATGTAGATAAGGCTGCTATTTTTACAATTCATTCTTTCTGTCAAAACACTTTGTCAGAATTTGCTTTTCTTGCAAAACAACCAATGAATCTTTCCCTGATTGATGAAAGTGAAATCGATACTTTTATTGATAAATGGATTAGGGATGAACTGGTTAATGATCAAATGTTTCTTGATTTTTATACTGGTGCTAAATGTGTTGATCAATTAAAGAAAGATTTATCCGCTGCCGTAAAAAATTACTATCTGGATTTCAACGGAAATGAAAATAAAAATATTGTTTCCATGAAGGAAGTTGATTATCCAGAATTTCGCGGTCAAAAACTCACCTGGAATCAAATGATAAAATGCAGGAACGCAAAATCTTTTAATGATTTAGAAGAAGTTTTTCCTGCTTTTTCAATGGCATTAAAGATTCTGAAAGCAAATCCTGATGAAAAAATAAATTCTCGAACAACCGCTCAAAAAATATTAGATAAAATTCATGAAAATGAATCTAAAAATGTTATTGAAATATATAGTGGGAACAATACCCCCGTAGAAAATCCTGTAACCGAGGCAGAAAAAGCTTTTCTCTATATTTCTGAATTGAGAAACTTTTTAAAAGATTTAATAAGCGATAAAATTCCAGGTGTTTTTTACAGTCATATTTTAAGACAACTTTACCTTGAATGGCAGAAAGAAAAAGCTTCATTAAAATCTCAATCCTATGACGATATGCTGCGGAATGTGGTTGAAGCTCTTCGTGATGAAAAATCTGCACTTAAACAAGCCCTTAAGAAAAAATACAAATATGCTGTTATTGATGAATTTCAGGATACAAATCAAAGACAGTGGGATATTTTTAAAAGTATCTTTCTGGAGGATAAAGATCATTCTATTTTTGTTGTTGGTGATCCAAAGCAGTCCATTTATTCTTTCCAGGGTGCAGACCTTAATGTTTACAATAAGGCTGTGGAAGAAATAAAGCAGGCAGGTGGAAACGGAACACGTCTCCCTGTAAATTATCGTTCCTCTCCTTCAATGATAAAAGCATGCAATAAGATATTTTCCAGTGAAAGTACTTTTTTTCAGGACCAGAGTTTTGAATTTAAACCGTCACTGGAAAACGATTTTATAAAAGAAAGCCTTTATATGGGGAAGGTTCTCCCTCCTGTCTGGATAACGGAAGAAAATACTGATAAAAATACTTTTGCCAGAATTATTGTAAAAACAATTATTGACTGCTGTACTTTTACAGATGAAAATAAAACCCGGCTTCAGGTCTATGACAAAAAAAAGAAAGCTTATAGAAATGTTTCTTTTTGTGACTTTGCAATTCTTTCAAGAACTTCAACTGAAATGCCTGCTGTTGAAAGAGAAATGCAGAAAGTGGGCCTGCCTTTTAATCGATATAAAGATACTGCCTTATTTACCGGCACAGAATGTTACCAGTGGATTTGTCTTTTTAAAGCAATTGTGGCCCCGGATTTTAACGGCCGCAATCGTTCCATTCTCAGCGAGGCTCTTTTCACACTTTTCTTCAATATTGATATCAGCGAAACTGAAAAAGAAAAATATGATGATCCTGTCTGCGATGAAAGGCAGAAAATAATTTCATGGCAGCTTCTTTCCAGAAAAAGGGAATGGGCAAAATTGATGGAAACAATTTTCAAGGACACTGAAATTGAAAAGCGTCTTTCTAATCTTGATATGCTTCAGACTCTTTCAAAATTCAGGCAGCTGGCAAATTATTCAGTGGACTATCTTTACAGCAGGGCCTGTTCTCTTGATTCTCTCATAAAACATCTGACCCGTCTCTATAATAAAACTGAGAGCAATGATACAGAAGGACTTGTTGCGAAAGGTTCAGATTTTAACTGTGTCCAGTTGATGACTATTCATGCATCAAAAGGACTTGAGTTTCCTGTTGTAATTGTTTTTTCTGGAATTAAGGGGGCAAATAATAAACTTCCCCAATCCTATTTCTATCATGAGAATAAGGAAGCATTTCTGGGCTTTACAAGTGAGGAAAAAAGTAAAAGGTTATTTGAAGAGTCTCTTGAACGGCAAAGATTGTATTATGTAGCTTATACCCGGGCAAAATCTGTTTTAATTCTTGGACTGCTTAATGAAATGACCAGCAGTAAAAATAAAACTTTTTATCAAAATATATATGAACCCTTGTTAAACTTTTCAAAAATTCACAAAGACAGCTGCAGGATTTTAAAAGACAGTCCTGGTAACTGGAGCGAAAAAGTTAAAGAGATTCTTGAAATGTATGAAGAAGATAATGCTGATATAAAAGATGATTTTAGCCGCAGTCAGCAGGAAGAAATTAACAGGGAGCTTGCTGGAAAAATTCCGGAAAAAAGAATTCTCAAACATTCATATTCATCATTATCCCATGGAATTCTTGAAGAAAGTATTGATATAACTGGTGAAGAAAGTGAAAGGCTTGATAAAGACCAGACTGTGGAAACTGAAAAAAGTCTTTTCGCTTTTGATATTAATTCAAAACAGATTCCTGCAGAATATAAAGAAGAGGCTGATTCTGTGTTTGAGAATTTTCCACGGGGAACAAAACTTGGTTCTGCCATTCATGAAGTTTTCGAAAAAACTGATTTTACTGCAATAGGAAACTTACCTGATGAAAAATCTGCTGATGAAGACAAGGAACTTTCTTCTTTAATCAGACAGTCTTTTGAAAAACAGGCCCTGCACATTGATATGGAAGATTCCAGGGGATGGAAAAAAACTGCATCAGCAATTGTCTGGAATACGCTTAACAGTCTCCTTCCTTCAATTTCAGGAAATTCATCACGTAACGAGAATTTCTCTCTCAAAGATTTGTCCCAGGAAGACAGACTTGCAGAAGTGGAATTTAATTTTGCTCCGGAAGAGGAAAAAGTTTTCAGACAATATTGTAATGGCTTCATAGACTTACTTTTCAAAAGAAATATAAATGGTAAGGATGTATATTCAATTCTGGACTGGAAAAGTGATTTTATGGAGGAAGAAAAATCCTACTGCCAGGGAGCAAAACTTAAGGCTGCAACAGACAAAGCTTATTCAATTCAGAGAGTTCTGTATTCTTACTGCACAATCCGCTGGCTGAGTCAGTTCCTGAATAAATCTGAAGAAGAAGTGTTCAAAGAAAATTTCGGCGGAATTTATTATGTCTTTGTTCGAGGCTGCAAATGTGGAAGCGGCAACGGCATCTATGCCCAGACCTGGGAAAGCTGGAGCGATTTAAGGGAGGCCTTTTTCAATATATCAACTAAGTTAATGGCCGGTGGAGGAAAACTCTGATGAACTATAAGGATTTTTTTAATCAGCTTTATAAATTAAATGCCATTTCCAGTATCTGGGAAAAGATTCTTGATATGCTCAGAGAAATGGAAAAAAATATCAGCGATCAGGCACTGGATATTTTCTGTATTTATTTTTCTCTTCTTGATGATGGAAATACCTGTATTGCACTTAATAAGGAAAAACTTCTTGCAAAGTGGATGAAAAAGTGGAATGGACTTCTCCTTGTTAATGAAGTGTCTGAAGAAGAGAAAGATATTTTGCAGGAAAAAGATTTTGAGCACATTATTGAAGAAGGCTTAAAATCATTTAAAGACGGCTCTCTGAAATACATTATTGAAGATAATCCTTCTGAAGAAAACAAGGGAAAGATTTTTATTATTTCAAATATTGATGGAAATGACTGGCTCTTTGCTGAAAAGTATTATTGTGCAAAAAATATAATCGAAGAAAGAATCAAAAAACTTTTTCTTGCAGGTCAGAGAAAATCGCTGGATAAAAAATCCATTGCAGATGAATTTGAAAAACTTACAGACAAAAAGTTTAAGTTAAAAGAAAGACAACTGGAGGCAATTGCCCGTGGTCAAAAAGAAAATTTGATAATTACAGGCGGCCCTGGAACTGGTAAAACAACTGTCATCACATATCTTTTGTGGGAACTTTTTAAGGATGAAGATAATCTGAAAAAACATCTTTATCTTGCTGCTCCAAGTGGAAAGGCTGCTGACCGTATGAAAGAAAGTATTCTGGAAGCAATAAATAAAATTAACTGCGACTCAGATTGTGCGGCTTTTAAAAAATTAAATACTTCAGATTCATACACAATTCATCGTCTGCTCAGTTATGCTCCACAGGAAAATTCTTTTATTTACAACAGTGAAAATCAATTTAACAAAGATTCTATATTTGTAATTGATGAAGCAAGTATGATAGACATTGATTTGTTTGCCTCTCTCCTTGCTGCAATTCCGGAGCAGGCTAGGGTTTTTATTTTAGGAGATAAAGATCAGCTTCCTTCTGTTCAGGCAGGTGCTGTACTTGGTGAAATTCTTTCCAAGAAAAAAGACAGTGTTGTGGAATTAAATGAATCAAATCGTTTTAACTCAGATTCTGAAATCGGCCGCTTAAAAGATGCGGTTCAAAATGAGCAGCTGGAGTTAAAAGATTTTCTGCATTTTGAAAAATGGTCTGCATGGAAAAAAGATTTTCCTTCTGAAAGAAATGCTGGTGAAAATCCTGTAGATTTTATTGAGCTGGATGAAGGACAAAAAGGAAAGGAAATTTCAGAAATTGTCTGTAATTGGTCCGCCGCTTTTTATGATCATCTGGCAGATAAAAAAAACTCTCCTGCTTACAAATTAAAAGCTTCTTTTGACAAAGAAAATCTTCAGCTGCTGGATAAACTGTGGACTGACTCCATGAAAGCGAAAATCCTTTGTGCAGAAAGAAGAGGGCTGAGGGGAGTTGAAAATATAAATAAAATCATCTGTGACAATATCCGGGAAAAAAATCAGTTGTATGATTTCAGTCAGGGAAACTATTTTCCAGGCCAGCTTCTTATGATTAATCAGAATCAGAAAATGTACAAACTGTATAACGGCGACTGTGGAATTGTTGTGCGCTTTGAAAATAATCCTTTCCTCTATCTTATGATTGAGAAATCTGCAGGAGGTGAAGAAAAGGAAAGAAATTTTTCTTTTGAAAACAGAATATTTGCTGCAGGCAGATTTATGTTCTATCCTTTGTACCTTTTGCCTGGGGAAGCCCTTGAAACAGCCTATGCAATCACTATTCACAAATCTCAGGGCTCCGGTTATGACAATATTTTGATTTTTCTTCCTGAGCAGGAACAGCATCCTCTTTTGAACAGACAAATATTTTATACTGCAATTACCCGAACTTCCGGCTCAACATACATTGTTGCTTCAGAAGAAATTTTGTGTAATGCAAGAAAAAATATTATTGAGCGGGATACCATGATTCAGCTGTAAAATTTTCTGCTGACAGTCGGTTAATTTAGTGTCTGAATCTGCTGCCAAAAGAAAATGCATTACCGCTGTCCAGATTATCGTAGCTCCACTGGGCAATATAAGTTACCGGCATTTTCATATCGGTTTTAATCCACCAGGCCGCAAGATTAAGAAGTGAACCGGCCCACATAATTCGTTTTACTTTTTCCTGGTCTGTAAGGTTTTCGTGCTGGAGAAGGATATTGTTGATTTTCTCCAGAAAACTTTGTTCCAGATTTGCATCCAGGATAATTCTGTACTTTGCCCGATTCTTTTTTATGTAGTCAAAAAGGCGTGTGTAGAAAAGTTTGTCGCCCTTATTTCCATCATAAGTGCCGGCATTTTTTTCAATGTCTTTAATGATGTCATTTAAGCTTTCTTCCAGGACATCCCTTTTGGTCTTGTAATTTGCATAGAATCCTGTTCTTGAGACTCCGGCTTTTTCGCATAAGTCATTGATTTTAATGGACTCAAAATCATGGTGCTTCATCAATTCAAGAAGAGCCTGCCTGATACTGGCTTTAAGTGTGAGCCTCAGTTCATTGTTGTGACGGTTTATCCCCTTCATCTGATCTTTCATTGCTGCTTCCTTCTTAAAATATTTTTATCACCTTTGCCGGAAAAGTTCTATAGAACTAACATTTGTAATGACTGTAACTGTGGATTTTTATAAAATTTTTGGTAAATTTCGTGAATTTATATTCATTAATTATAATTTTGTGTTATAATCGAAGTAGAGAGAGTTATATGAAAAAATGTTTTATTTTACTTATGGTAGGCTGGCTGATTATTTTCAGCAGTTTTGCCGATTACGTTCCAAAAGAAGACGGTTTATTCCTTTTTATGGATGAAAACGGTGCTCCGGACTGGAAATGTCTCTATGTTCACATGGATGCGGTAGCCGAATACTACGACTATGTTTTCATCGTTAAGGTGGATAAAACTACAAAGGATTTCTGGGATAAAATGAAAATTCCTGCGGAAAAAGTCTGTCGTTACTATGAGGATTACAATCAGTCTGAAGTTTTGTGCTATAAGCGGGATTACGGCTATCAGAATTTTGCATATATCATAAATAGTGGCAGCGATGATATGGTCATTATGCTGGCAATGTTTACGAATAAGGGCGGTTCCCTTGATGTGGCAATGAGTCTGATGATAGGCGGAATGAAAGTTTATCCAAGTTCAGAATATAAAATTCAGTGGGAATTGAATCTTGAGAAAAGCATGAAGCCGGATGAACTTGCAAAACTGATACAAACAATGTCGAAATAAAATAAACTCCTCTTTTTTTTACAGGGACCATATTTGTCTCAGTAATGTGCTATGGTATAATGAGCTGAAAAAAAGGAGTGTTTATTATGATGAATATTCAGTGTCCTAAATGCGGAGAAATAATTCCTATAGAAAAGAGCAACTATGATGCTTTACTGGCGGAAGTCAGAACTGCTGAGTTTAACAAGGAAATGGACAGTTTTAAACAGCAGATTCTTGCACAAAAGAAAAGCGAAATTGATGCAGCCCGTTCAGAAGAAAAAACTATTTTTGCAAAAGCTGAATCTTCTTATAAGGAAGAAATTGCTAAACTTAAGGCTGATTACGAAAGTAAACTGGCCAAAAAGGATGCTGATGCTCAGGTTGCTCTTTCCAGAAAGGAACAGGAAATTTCCAGCCTGCAGACAAAGCTTGAGGGAGCAAAAACTGAAACTCAACTGGCTGTAAAAAATGCAGTTCAGGATTCAAATGAAAAAATTATTAAGCTTCAGGCCGATCTTGAAGTTGTAAAAAAAGATAAGCTCCTTAATGAAGAAAATATTATTAAAAGTTACGAAATGCAGATGAAGCTTAAGGATGAGCAGATTGAGCAGATTCGTGACTTTAAGAAAAAGCAGTCTACCAAAATGATTGGTGAAGATCTTGAGCAGCACTGTCTTATGGAGTTTAACAAAGTTCGGGCCTACTGTTTTCCAAATGCTCAGTTTGATAAAGATAATAAAGTTGTTGAAGGAACAAAAGGTGACTTTGTTTACAGAGAAACAACTAATGATGGAGTAGAAGTTCTTTCTATCCTCTTTGAAATGAAGAATCAGGATGAAGATACAAAATCCAAGCATAAGAATGAAGATTTTTTTGCTAAAATGGATTCTGACCGTAAAAAGAAAAACTGTGAATATGCAATTCTTGTCAGTACTCTGGAGGAAGACAATGATTTTTACAACGCAGGTATTGCAGATATTTCCAGCTGGGTGCCTAAGGGCTTTGTAGTTAGACCGCAGTTTTTTGTTCCAATCATTCAGATTTTGAGAAATGCTGCCCTTAAAGCGGTAGATGCTAAGCGGGAACTTCTTGCCATGCAGGCTCAGGAAGAAGATCTTACCAATTTCGAAAACAATCTCATGCATTTTAAGGACAGTCTGGGCAAGACAATTCTGAATGCAAGAAACAATCATGTAAAGGCTGTGGAAAGTATTAAGGACACAATTAAAAAACTTCAGACCATTGTGGAACTTCTTGAAACTTCTAACCGTCAGCTAGATACCTGTGATAATAAGCTTGAAGATTTTACTGTGGAAAAAATCACTAAGAATGCACCTTCTGTAAAACAAAAAATCCTTGAACTGAGACAGGGGGAAGAAAAATAACTGTTTCCTGTAAGTCTGCTTTTAATCAGAGCAGGCTTGCAGAAAAGACTGGGCACAAGTATGAATAGAATTCTTTTTATACATGGATTAAATATGAAATGGCAGGGGCCGGTTTATGAAGGCTTAAAGCGTTTTTTTCAGAAGAAAGAGGGGTATAAAACTTACTCAATTCCTTTTCCCGAGATTCTTACTGATCCTGTTAAAACTGTAGAAAGAATTAAAGCTTTTGTAGCAGAAAAGAAAATCAATATTCTGGCAGGAACTTCCCTGGGGGGATTTTACGCTTTAACTTTTCCTGAAAAAGTTTTCAAAATTGTTATGAATCCTTGTCTCTTTCCAAGTATAGAAGTGGAGCAGGTAAAAAATAAAGTTACGGGAGAATATGTAAAAGTTTCTTCAGAAGTAAAACTTGTCTGGCAAAAGATGGAAGCTTCCTTAAAGGATTTTTCACTTCTCCCGGAAGAGGCAAGGTCTGCTTTCGGTTTGTTTGGAAATCAGGATTTTCTTTTCCATTATGAAAAAGATCATACTTACAAACCGCTTTTTGAAGAATTATTTCCTTCTACAAAAAAACAGCCAAATGCCTTTTACATTGATGGGGTCCACAGCTTTACCCCTGAACAAATGGAACTGGGACTTTCAAAGTGGGAATGGTAAAAAACTAAATTCCCAGAACTGAAGATGAAAAGTTTTTTGCAATTTCTTTTGGATTCTGTTTGTAATCATCTGCTGCCCAGTGATAAAAAATATTGAACATTCCCCCCGAAAGAAAATAGGCGTGAGCTTTATCCAGGGAAGGAACTTTCTGCTGAACGACTTTGTCAAAAATGTTGCTGATAATATAAAGCCGGTTATTTTTATATAAAATACTGGTTACTTCTTTGTATTCGTACATGTGCAGCAAAACTTTTTCTACATAAACATCCCAGGGAGCGGTCAAATCAATGTTCTGCGACTGACTGACGAAGTTTACTGTTTCCCGTTCAATGTAGCGTGTCAGAATGTCTTCTTTATCCATAAAATTTCTGTAAAAGGAATTACGGCTTACTCCAGCGTGTTTAATGATTTCTACAATGCTGATGTTGTCAAATTTTTTTACCTTCAATAAGTCGATGAATGAAAGCATGATGCAGTTTACAACTTCTTCTTTTAGTTTCCTTTGTTTTATCATATTTTACTCACCACCTGATTGGAGTAATTATACCCGATTTGTTATATTTGTACATAAAAAAAGGCGGCTACTTTTAAAGCTGGCCGCCTGTTACTTGATGTGGAAAGTTATAAGATTCTTTCAAAAATAATCCATTTTGAGAGATTCCCGTAAACTTATCCGGATAATCCTTTTATTCTACAAATTCATAACCGGCTTCTGTAACTGCCTGTTTCAGACTTTCTTTTGAAACTTCTCCGCTGGTCTGGATTTCAACAGTTCCAGTTTCATGGCTGGCTGCGGCACTTACAACGTTTTCCAGTTTTTCAATTGCATCCTTAACATGCTTTTCGCAGTGCTGGCACATCATTCCCTTTACTTTTATTGTCATATTTTTTTCCTCCTGAGAAATTGATTTTTCCCTCTCTGCAAGAAGTGTTTCTCCATTCAGAGAGTGTTTTATTTTTTTATCCCTTCTGTTTCTGAAAATATTAAAAAAATTCAGTCTGAGGGCATTTGTTACTACACAAAAACTTGAAAGACTCATTGCGGCAGCTCCGAACATTGGATTTAATTCCCAGCCGAAAAGTTTTATATAAGCTCCTGCTGCAAGAGGAATGCCGATTACATTATAGAAAAAAGCCCAGAAAAGATTTTCGTGAATGTTCCTAAGTGTTTTTCTGCTCAACCTGATTGCTGCTGCCAGGTCAAGTAAAGAACTTTTCATCAGAACCAGGTCTGCTGCATCAATTGCAATGTCGGTACCTGCTCCAATTGCGGCTCCTGTGTTTGCTCTTGTAAGGGCTGGTGCATCATTGATTCCATCGCCTGCCATAAGAACATTTCCTTTTTCCATAAGCTCCTTTACGATTTTTTCCTTTTCATCCGGAAGAAGATTTGCGGCAACTTCATCTACACCTGCTTCTTTTCCGATTGCAGCGGCAGTTCTTTCGTTATCGCCTGTAAGCATGATTGTATGGATTCCCATATTTTTCAGCTGGCCGATTGCAAGTGCGCTGTCATCTTTTATAACGTCAGCAAGGGAAATTATTCCTGCAAGTCTTCCTTCTTCTACAAAGTAGAGAACTGTCATTCCTTCTTTTTCAAGAGCCTCTGCTTTTTCTTTTGTTTGTGAACTGATTGGAGCAATTGATTTGATAAAATCATATTTTCCAGCGGCGAGATTTTTTCCTTTTCTTTTTCCAGTGATTCCTTTTCCTGAAATTGAATTAAAATCTTCCGGAGATACTATGGAAATACCATCGGCCCTGGCTTTTTCTACAATGGATTTAGCAAGAGGGTGTTCGCTTTTTAATTCAAGACTAGCTGCTAATTCCAGTACTTCTTTTTCAGAATAATTATTTTCCGGTAAAATATTACGTACTTGTGGCTGGCCTTTTGTAATTGTTCCGGTCTTATCAAGAACCACAATCTGAGTTTTACCGCATTCTTCCATGGAAGCGGCTGTTTTAAACAGAATACCGTTTCTGGCGCCAATTCCGTTTCCTACCATAATTGCAACAGGAGTGGCCAGTCCGAGTGCACAAGGGCAGGAGATTACTAAAACAGAAATTGCTCTGGCTAAGGCATAACCAAAAGTCTGTCCTGCAAACATCCAGACTGCAAATGTTACAAGTGCAATGAAAATTACGGCAGGTACAAAAAATCCGGAAACTTTGTCTGCAACTTTTGCCACTGGTGCTTTTGTTGCGGCGGCGTCACTTACCAGCTGAATTATCTGTGAGAGAGTTGTGTCCTGTCCTACACGAGTTGCCCTGCAGAGCATGTAGCCGGACTGATTGATTGTTGCGGCGGAAACTTTATCTCCTGGATTTTTATCAACAGGGATACTTTCTCCAGTCAGACTGGCTTCATTTACTGCACTGTTTCCGTCAATTATAATTCCATCTACTGGAATACTTTGCCCCGGTCTTACAGAAAATAAATCTCCCGGCTGGATTTCTTCTACTGGAACTTCAATCTCTTTATTGTCCTTTACCAGAATGGCAGTTTTTGGTGCAAGGTTCATCAATCCCTTTAAAGCATCAGTGGTTCTGCCTTTGGATTTTGCCTCAAGGAGTTTTCCAATTGTAATAAGTGTTAGAATCATTGCGGCAGATTCAAAATAAAATTCATGGAGATATTTCATTGCTTGATTATTATTGCCGCTGCTTACAAAAGATGACATTGCAAATAATGCGTAAAGGCTGTAAATAAAAGATGCCCCTGAACCTAAAGCCACCAGGGTATCCATATTTGGTGCGCCATGAATCAATCCTTTAAATCCACTGATAAAAAATTTTTGATTGATTACCATTATTATTGCTGACAGAAGAAGCTGCAGAATTCCTGTTGCAAGTGGGTTCTGGTGAAAGAAAGGTGGAAGAGGCCAGTTCCACATTGTGTGCCCCATTGAAACATAAAGGAGAGGCAGTAAAAGAATAAGTGATGAAATCAATCTTTTTCTTATTACAGGAGTTTCTGTGTCTTTAAGCTGGTCCTGCTTTGATACAGAAGTTTTGCTTTCTGCAGGGAATGATTTAAGGCTTGCTCCGTAACCAGCATCTGTTACCGCTTTAATAATTTCGTCTGCACTGGCATTTCCTTCAACTCCCATACTGTTTGTAAGAAGACTGACTGAACAGTTTTTTACTCCAGGAACTTTTGATACGGCCTTTTCAATTCTTGTAGAACAGGCGGCACAACTCATTCCCGTAACATTGTATTGTTCCATATTAACCTCTTTAAAAATCAGGCAGAATTATTTCATCAGCTTTTGAAGAACCTTTACAAGTTCATCAACAACTTCATCGTCACCGCTGCGGACTTTATCTGCCACACAGGTTTTAACATGGTTTGCAAGAAGCACTTTGTTAAAACTGTTCAGGGCACAGGAAATTGCAGAAACTTGAATGAGGATGTCAGGACAGTAAGCGCCTTCCTCAACCATTCCTTCAACTCCTCGAACTTGTCCTTCAATCCGCTTAAGCCTGTTCATCAGGTCTTTAATTTCTGAAGGATCTCTGTCTTTGTGTTTGTGGGAGCATTCCGGGCAGTTCTTTTGGAATTTTTTTTCTGACTGATTGTTTTCTTTTATATTGTGTGCGTTTGTCATTATCATCTTCCTTTCTGTGGTTTGATGAATATACCCTTAGGGGGTATTTGTTATACAGTAAATATAATACCCTGGGAGGGTATGGGTCAAGTTGAATTGAGGATAAATCTTTTTTTTAGGGATAAAATAACTGTTATAAAAAAATATTAAGGCTGTCAGATCAGAACCTTCTTAAAGGACATTCTGATATTTTGATTTTGGAGCATAATTCGTCATATCCGTTTGCAGAAAGATAATTTGAAAGTACATTTCTGGTAACTCTTGCCTGGGGACCGATGCATATTTCCGTGAACAGGTCCGAATAGTGGATGTTGAGCTGGCTGCATATTTTCTGCAGGTTCAAAATGTAATATTCTTTAATATTTGTTTCTTCAACATAAAAATGTGCTTTTCCAAGATTTTCTTCAATATTATATGGAAGGGAAACAAGACGGAATTCTTTTTCTGAAATAAATGAAGGGTGTTTAAAAAGTGGTGACGAAGAAATCAACCGGTTAAATAATTCGTTGATTTGTTCCTGATTAAAGTGTTTGTAATTTTTTATGGCAGCAGTTAAATCTGAAACCAGATCCAGGTCTTCTACACTTTTAGAATAATTGACTTTACACAGGGGAGCTTTTCCCGCATCTCCAATTTGTGAAAGCAGTTCTTTATTAAAAGCAATACAGACTCCCATTCCATTTTTTGCATATCTGGCCCACTGTGCTGCATCATCAGCATATTCGGAAAAACAGGCAGCATAACTGGAAAGTGTTTTAAAATCCTTAAGGTGACTTTGAAAAAGCTCTTCCATAGTTTTTATTTCATCAGGAAGAAGTTTGTTTTTAACAGCAAGTTTTAATTCCTTTATAAAGTACTCCATTTCCTGACTGTCATTCATGCGGCGAAGATTCCACAGCCAGATTTCACCTTTCACAATAATGCCCTGCATGGCGTTAAAATCTGTATAATGATATAAATTCTTAATTTCTGTATTTTCCTGCTGCAAAATCTCAGTCTCCTTGTTTTAGTATTTAATTATTCCTGAATTCAAATTTTGAATTCCCTGGATGATTATTAAGTCTAATTAATTATAATCCAAAAAGAAGATTTCTGCCTGCCTACTTTATATAAATGTTAACAATGGTTAAAATTAAGTAACTTACTAAAAAAAGAGGACTAAAATGGAAGAAAAGAAATTTGTAAATGAAAGCTTGAATAGAAAAAAAGTAATAGTCCGTACCAGCCTGCTGGGTATTTTTGTAAATATTATTTTATCTGCTGGAAAAGCATTGGTTGGAGTTTTTACAAAATCCATTGCCGTTATTCTTGATGCTGTAAATAACTTGTCTGATGCACTTTCTTCTCTTGTAACGATTATTGGTACAAAACTTGGTGCCAGACTTCCAAATAAAAAGCATCCTCTTGGATTCGGAAGAATTGAATATCTTAGTGCTCTTGTTGTATCGGCAATCGTAATTTATGCAGGTATGACTTCCCTGGTTGAATCCATCAAAAAAATCATTCATCCGGAAAAAGCTGAATATTCCCTTGTTTCCCTAATTATTATTGGAGTTGCTGTTTTTGTAAAACTTATCCTGGGACTTTTTGTTCGTTCCAAAGGAAAAAAAGTAAAATCAACAGCCCTTACTGCATCAGGGGTAGATGCAATGTTTGATGCAATTCTTAGTTCATCGGTTTTAATAAGTGCGGTCATCTATATGTTAACCGGTTTTTCCCTGGAGGCTTATGTTGGTGTTGTTATTTCAGGATTTATTATTAAGAGCGGCGTTGAATTAATGATTGAAACTGTGAATGACATTCTGGGGCAGAGAGCTGATGCTGAAACCGTTAAAAAAGTGAAAGCTTTAATTCGTGAGGAAGAAGGTGTTCGCGGTGCCTATGATCTTATAATTAACAATTATGGTCCGGAAAAAAATTATGCTTCAGTTCACGTTGAAGTTCCAGATACAATGACGGTTGATCAGCTGGATCAGTTAACCCGAAAACTTGAAGCAAAAGTTTATTTGAATACAGGAATTGTTCTGACGGCAGTGGGAGTATATTCATATAATACTCAGGATGACTCTGCAATTGAGATTCGCGAAAAAGTAAATTCAATCGTTAAAGAAAATGAATGGGCCATGCAGGTTCACGGATTTTATGTTGACCAGAAAAGTAAATATATGCGTATGGATGTTGTTGTTAGTTTCAGCATCAGGGGAGGGGAAGCGGCTCAGATTATTACCCGTCAGCTGAAGGAAGCTTTCCCTGATTATGCAATTCTGGTTACACCGGATGTGGATGTTTCCGCATTATAAGAATATCTGGTTTTGGTAAGCGGTTTTAAGAAAGAATAAAATTTATAGGAGATAAAGAAATGGCATGTACAACAGTGCTTGTAGGAAAAAATGCCTCTTATAATGGAGCAACATTTATTGCAAGAAACGAGGACTCTCCTTCCGGAGAATTCTGTGCAAAAAGATTTATTGTAGTTGATGGAAAGGAGCAGCCTGTAAAATATAAAACTGTTCTTTCAAAGCAGGAGATTGAACTTCCTGAAAATCCAATGCGCTATACTTCTACACCAAATGCAGATAAAAAAGATGGTGTCTGGGCTGCACATGGAGTTAACGAAGTAGATGTTGGAATGACAGCAACAGAAACTATTGCTTCAAATGAAAGAGTCCTTGGAGCAGATCCTCTTTTGAAGAAGGGGGGAATCGGTGAAGAAGATATGAATCTTCTTGTCCTTCCATACGTTAAGTCTGCCCGTCAGGGAGTTGAGCGTTTAGGAATGCTGCTGGAAAAATACGGTACATATGAAATGAACGGAATTGCCTTCAGCGATAAAGATGAAATCTGGTGGCTGGAATCAATTGGTGGACATCACTGGATGGCAAAACGTGTTCCAGATGATATGTACGTGGTAATGCCAAATCAGCTTGGAATAGATACTTTTGATTTTACTGATGCTTATGGTGCAAAGCAGAATTATATGTGCTCAGCAGATTTGCAGAAGTTTATGATAGAAAATCATCTGAACCTGGATTTGAAAAACAACAACGATGTAATTAATCCCCGCCTGGTTTTCGGAACTCACGATGATGCAGATCACGTTTACAATACTCCACGTGCCTGGTTTATTGAAAGATACTTTAATCCTAAAACTTATAAGTGGGATGGTCCGGATGCTGATTTTAAGCCTGATTCTGATGATATTCCATGGGCTCTGGTTCCGGAACATAAAATCACCATAGAAGAAATGAAGTATGTTTTATCATCTCACTACAACGGAACTGAACTGGATCCATATGGATCTTATGGTCCAAAAGATATGCGTGGTGCTTACCGCTCAATCGGAATAAACAGAAATGATTCACTGGCCCTGATTGAAATTCGTGGAGACATGCCGGAAAGCTGCCGTTCAATTCAGTGGATGGCTTTCAGTTCAAATGCTTTCAACGCAATGGCACCTTTCTACACAAATATTTTAAAGACTCCCCATTATCTTTCATACGTTCCAAAAGAATGTACAACAGAAAGTTTTTACTGGGCATCAAGATTAATTGCTGCTTTAAGTGATGGTGCCTACAAAAAATGCCAGGCCCATATTGAACGTTATCAGCTTGCTGTAGCATCAAGAAGTCACGAAATCCTGAATAAATATGATAAACTGATTTCTGCTCAGACTGGAAATGGTGGGCGGGAACTTTGTGAAAAAGCAAATGGTGAAGTTGCCGCAATGCTAAAGGAAGAAACTTCAAAGACCTTAAATAAAGTCCTTTACGAAAGCAGCTGCCTGATGAAAAATTCTTATTCCCGTTCAGATGCATAAAAAGAAGAAAACCTGCAAACTAAACATTGCTGTCTGGTCTGCAGGTTCCTCTGGTTGTGCCTGTTGATTTCATGGAGAATCAACACCGATTAAAAAAGTGAGCCCTTTGACAATTCGAAAAGTGAATGTCAAAAATAATATTGTGGATTTTGTATGCTAGGAGGATACATACTAATCCATTTGCTTAGCAGACGAAAAATCGACGAAGTCTTAATATCTGCTTCACCAACTTGAGATAACTGGGATTGTTAATGAAGGAATCCAGGTCCGCCAGCTAGTATGTATCCAACTGTAATGTGTAGCAATAAGTGATCTTCATAACTCTCTCCTGATTAAATATTAACTTAACAATAGTAGAAAAACTAATATAAATACTGTTATTATTTAATAAATTGTTGTTATAAATTTTAATCGTCAAAAAATTCCCTGTCCGGAGATTTAGGAGGATTTTCTTCCTTTTCAACAGCGGCATTTTGACGTCTGGCGATTTCTTCTTCAAAACCTTTTAGAGCTGCAAAGGGGAGAAAAATTTTTGCACGCTGATTAAGAGACATTGGTTCTCTTGTTGAAGGCTGGGGCCATTGAGTTAAAAGAATGTCATCGTATTTATTTTGATTGGTCTTGTCAAAATTATAGTTCATTCTGCCTCATCTTATAACGACTCGAAATAATTTGCTAGTATTCATATAATTAAAAAAAAAGGAGTTTATTTTGTTAATTTCAATGAAAAGAAAACTTGAGATTTCCCGTAAGGGTGCAAATCTTTTAATCATCTTTCTGGTTTCTACTTTTATACTGGCATCACTCTACGTTCTGGGCTGCATGGGTTTCTTAGGCCTTCCGACTTTTAAGGACTTCATGCCTTTCTGGATTCCTGTGGGAGTTGTAATTTTTCTTGTGGAACTGGTTATTTTCTGGGATGGAATTATCAGGATATATCTTGCATCAACTCAGCTGGGGATAACTTTAAGAATTCTCGGGGCAGTTTTCGGCCTGCTGATTCCTGTAAATATTATTCTTCTGATTAATATGATTTGTATTGTTCGCAGGGAATATAAATTTGAAAGCGAAAAAATCAAAATTAATCAGGCAAGAGAAAAAGAAGAACTGTGTAAAACAAAATATCCTATCCTCATGCTCCATGGAATTTTTTTCAGGGATTTTAAGCATTTTAATTACTGGGGAAGAATTCCTGCGGAACTGGAACGGAACGGGGCTAAGATTTATTACGGCAATCATGAATCTGCTGAATCTGTTCAGGATGGTGGCCGTCGTATTGCTGAAAGAATTAGGGAAATCTGCGAAAAAGAGGGCGTGGACAAGGTAAACATTATTGCTCACTCAAAAGGCGGTCTGGAATCCAGATGGGCAATCAGTAAAGAGGGAATGGCAGATAAAGTTGCCTGTCTTGTTACAATTAATACTCCTCACCGTGGCACCAGATACGCTGCTCATCTTCTCAAAAAAATTCCACGGAAACATCAGCTTTCAATTGCCAATATTTATAACCGGATTGTGCTTGAGCTTGGAGATACAACTCCGGATTTTCTTGCGGCAGTAAATGATTTAACTGTTGAAGCAGCAGAAAAGTTTAACGAAGAAGTCCTTGATTCTCCAAAAGTTTACTACATCAGCGTAGGATCAAAATTGAACCGGCGTAGAGGTGGCCGTTTTCCTTTGAATATAACTTATCCTCTGGTTAAACATTACGACGGAATTTGCGATGGCCTTGTAGGAAGAGAATCATTTCCATGGGGGGATGAGTTCCGCTACATATGCACAAAAGGAAGACGGGGTGTGTCTCACGGTGATATGATTGATTTGAACAGGGAAAACATAAAAGGTTTCGATGTTAGGGAATTTTATGTTCAGCTGGTCAATGATTTAAAAAAGAAGGGATTCTGATTTAACTTCAGGTCAACAGGCTTTCAAAAAAAATGATCTGGAAAAGATTCTATGCTTTATGTTATCCCTTCTTTTTATAAATCCAAACTTTTCAAACTTATCCCATATATTACATATAATTAAGCAGTTGAAAGTTTGGATTTTGTTTTTATTATCTTTACCATAACAAGTTCTTCGCAAAAAGAACTTATTCCAAATATCCGCCGTAGCACCAGCCTGTGGTGCCTGGTTTTATTTCCTGTATCTCCAAATATAATTTACTATTTCTCTAACTTTTGTATCATTTCAACAAGTTTCTGGCGATGGGCTGGAAGTTTGATTTCGCCGGAGGTTTTGCCTTCATCTGTGTACCAGACCTGTTTATCAAAATATGCAGAAAGGTCTGCGCTCTTAAAATGAACGCCGTAAATAGCGAATATTGTGTTGCGTAAAAGACGAAGGTCGGCTTTGCTCAATGTTGGAAGAACCTCATCAACATATTTTCCGTAATTATCATCTGTGTAGCCGTTTATCGCCATGGCGTAAAAGTCCGGCTCTCCCCAGGTGCGTCGGATGCGGAAAACTTCGATGTACTCTTTACCGGCAACATAATAGTAGATGTTACCGCCAAAGCCGACGTACCAGCTAAAAGAATAGTCTTGTCCACTTTTCCGAATTTCTGAATATGAGTTCAGATTTTTTAAATAAAAAATATTATCATCATTTAAATAACATCCAAGGACGTTACCAAGACTTCCATAATTTTCAGAAAAATATCTATATCCTTGGAGATCATATTGCTGCAATGTATTGTGTTCCTTATAGTATGTGTTTCCCCAAATCAAAACATTGTTTCTAATAAAATCATTATAAAGACTCAGCTCTGCAGCCTTTTTTTTGCTCTGCTCATATTTTTCGGGATCATATTGTTTCAGATATGTCATTGCCTCTTCTTCTGAATAAATACGTCCATTTGAATCTATGGCACCACCTAAAAAATAAACTATATAACCGCTATCTTTTTTGAGTATAAAGCTTATACCAGGATTTGTATCACTGATGTATTTATAAGGTGTATTATTTATTGAATACTCAATAGAGTCCGAATAAACTCCCCAATAATCATTTCCTAATACCAAGAATAATGGTGCGTGTTCACTTAAAAACGGTTTTTCTTCTTTTGAAATTGCTTTAGTTTCCAGATTGATTGTTACTATAGTTCCAGGCAAAGGATCCTGTACAACCAAGAGATTGTTTACTTCATTAAAATATATTCCTAGTGGAAAATGCCCCATTCCACCTCCGGGATATCTTTCATACTTTACATCTTCTAAGACTGCAATTTTTTCAACTTCCTGCGCATAGCAGAAAAGAGTCATTGTGAAAATAATTGCTGTAAATAAAATTGTTCTTTTCATATTCAAACCTTATTCCAAATATCCGCCGTAGCACCAGCCTGTGGTTCCCGTTTTTATTTCTTTACCGTCTTTATCTTTTGCTCCAGTAAGAACTTCTACCTGTACCCAGTTACTGCTTATTTCATCGATAGTTTCTGCTTTGCCAAGTTTCAGGATTTTGACTTTTGTGCCTTTTTGCATGGTTGTAATTACATTGCTTGAAGTTGCTTCCTGAGAGCGAAGACGAAGATTGTCGTTGCAAGTCATTACTTTGCTTACAGCTACGTTTGTTGATGAAGCTGAATCCTGATTATCAAAATTGATGTGTTCTTTATTCCACTGCTCGCGCCACTGTGAATCCCAGGTATTTTTGATTCGCCAAAGGGTGTGCGTGTCTGTTGTCCAGTTTATAGTAAGAAAATACCAGTCGCCGTTTGGATGATAGGTGATGGATTCTTCGGTTTCATTCTCAGGAATGGTGTAATTTAATACTTCACTTTCTTTTCTGTCAAAAATCCTGATAGTTTTACACTTGTTATTTAGAGTAATTACATAATCTGTAGTTTCATAAGCTGTTGCATTCCATCTGCATCTGACTCCATCAATGTATAAACCATTATTTGAATTTAAAGTCAGATGAGGAGCATAATTTCCATTATTGAGAAGTTCTCTTGTTTCTTCTGCATTACGGAAATTTTTCTGATTCTGAACTTCATCAAAAGAAGGATTTACTATGCTGTTTACCGAATTATGAGGGTATGTAAAAAACAAAATATCTTTTTCTTCATCATAATAACAATCATTGAACCAATTACCGTCCCCTCCATTAAGCTTATTTAATATTGAATAAATATTTATTCGAAAAAACTCAGAACCATTTTTATTAAAATAGAATGCTTCGGTATGGTTTCCCATAAAAATATTATTTTCAATTGTTTGGAAAGTCTGCAAAGATGTATCTGTATTAATTTTTATCTGTGTTTCAATCTCTAAATTTTTATTGGTGAAAAGCATCAATTTCTTGTCACGCTGATAAATCATAAAATTTCCATCAGCATCAAAAAAGATATCGTTACCAGTAATATCATCCTGAGGATTTACTTCTTCTCTAATATAAACAGATGTCTTATCATTCTTAAATTGTTTAATTTTTTTTAATTCAACATTCTGACACCATAAAAATGTGCTTATGAAAAGAAAAGTTATAAACATGAATGTCTTTTTCATTTACTGTATCTCCAAATATAATTTTCTATTTCTCTAGCTTTTGTATCATTTCAACAAGTTTCTGGTGGTGCGCCGGAAGCGTCACTTCACCAGATGTTTTGCCTTCATCTGTGTACCAGACTTGCTTATCGAAATACTTTGATAAATCTGCGCTCTTAAAATGAACGCCATAAATGGCAAAGATTGTATTTCTTTTCACTTCTCAAATTCCCCCATATTTAATATTTCCCAGAAACCAGTTTTATTGGAACCTGAGCGTTTTATATAACCTTTCTGTTTGAGAACTGCAATTGCATTATCAACGGTAGTCTTTCCAACTCCGACCAGCTGTGCAATTTGAGGTTTTGTAATATTTGGATTATTTCGAATTTCTGAAAAAATCTTGGACTGGGTATTATTAAGCTGTGAATTATCACCCGTTTTATTACCCGGTTTATCACCCATATTGTTAATCCAATTAAAAGGGATTTTTACAACAATAGAGTTTTCATGAAATTCGTATGCACTTTTTCCGTATGTGCTGGTAATTTTTGGAACACCACGTCCAGTTTTTTCACTGATATGAAGTTGTAAGAATATTTCTGAAAGTTTCTTATTTACAGGAACAGATTCACCTCTAAAAAATCCTTCAAGCGTCTGTTCTGGTGGTAGTATTCCCCGAGAAAGGATTTCAATTCTATCTGAGAAAACGGTAATCATCGGTTCATTTTCTGTTACCCATTTGTTATGTACAAATGCATTTATAACAGCTTCCCTGAAAGCATCATTTTCAAACAAAGGAACATCCTTTCTCTCAACAATTCTATCCTTTTCATCTGCCTGAAGAATATTCAAGACATCTCCATAACGAAGAACTTCATCAAGCGTATACAAAATACACTGGTAACCAAATTCGCGGATAGAATACATTTTATCTGCTTTTGTCTTTCCTGAAAAAATAGCAACACGTAAAGGGAGCTGGGAATTGTCTGAAAGTAACTGTGCAAGAATGTTATATTTTCCATCTTCTGTAAGAAGATTAAGGTTCTTTTTGAAATTATCAGGATTAAGTTTCAGACCTTTAGCACCATAATAAATAAACAGTTTTTCAAATGTTAGATCCTGATATTTTGAGGGGGTATTCTCAATTGTTGGAAATCCGTGCCGAAGGACATCAAACAGATAAGACTCTTTTTCCGGATACTTTCTGAGACTTTCTTTACTTGAGCCAATTCGTATAAAACGTTCGTTATCAAAACTTGTAGGAACTGTTCTTGCAGCCGGAATAGTAAGAACAACTACTTTTTTACCCTCATAATTAGTTTCTTCAAAATTGAAATTTAAATCCGGATAAATCTGTCGTGCAAGAAAATGTTTTAAAGGCTCATTTTTAATATCCATGTTGCAGTTGAAATTCGTACCTGTAACATCATGAGTTTTATTATGAATTCCCCAGACAAAATAAGCATTCTTACGACCTTCAATTGCTGCACTGTTTGAGAGAGCAGAAATATACTGTCCAAGCTGAGTCTGATCAAACCAGTTTTCCTTAAACTCAAACCATTCACGTTCAGTATCATAAGAACGGAGTTCATCTAATAATTCATGTAGTTGATTATTCACTTTATCACCCATGATGATTATATCACACATGGGTGATAAAGTAAGTAATATGGGTGATATTTTGCCACAAAAATTATCTTAGTTCCCAAATCTGGTTGATTCAATAATTTTTGAATTCCTTTTTTTGAAACACCTGTAACTTTATTCCTTATTCATAACAATATTCTCCTTGTCTTGAATATCGAAAATAAAATCCAAACTTTTATATTATTAATTCTTTATATCATAAGAGAATATGACAATAAGTATGGATTTTTTTTTTAGGATAAGTTCAAAAATCCAAACGTTTTCATGCTTTATGGCCTCCAATCTGGGCATTACGGTCAATAGTTGTGGCACCTTCTTCCAGATCGTGTCCTTTAAGCATTGCGTTTTTCCCAAACTTCTGCTGGATGTCCAGAATGGCCTGTTGAATTTTCTTTTCCTTCTGATCCTGAATTTCTTCAAACTGATCAAATAGTTCCTGCTGAACTTCCTTGGGCGGCATTACATTATTTGCAGTTACATTTATTCTCCGTACTAGAAGTGCCGGATTTACTTCCTGGTCGTATACCCGGAGCAGAGCTTCAAGAAGTTTGGAAGGGAGATTTGTTGCCTTTGCCACAGAAGCTGTTCCGTGGGCTGCTTTAGGAGTAAGTTTGCCGTATCTGTCTTCAACAATTTCTCCTTTGTAGGAAGGTGTGAGGCTTGATGAGTCGTAGCCTACCATCAGGGTAAAACTTTGGGAAAGCAGATTTTTGTTTACCATATCCAGGGACAGGGCTTCTGCCATTTCTTTTACAATCAGCCGGGCCTTTTCAAAAGTGTAGGGCTGGTGGAGTACCTGACCTGAGCCCAGTGACTTTGCTTCGGATTTATAGGATTTTATATTTTTTATAGTGCAGGGTTCGTAGCCCCATGCGTGGTCAATTAAGATTTCCGCATCAATTCCAAAAGTCTGGTAAAGCCGGTCCTGGCCTTCTGCTGAAAGGGAGCGGCGTGCTAAATCCCCCAAAGTGTAAATCTGAATTTTTTCCAGGCGGCGGGAGATGCCAGGTCCAATCCTCCAGAAGTCGGTGAGGGGCCTGTGATTCCAGAGAGTTTTTCTGAAGGTAAGAGTGTTCAGTTCTGCAATCCGGACTCCATCCTTATCCGCAGGAATATGTTTGGCAACAATATCCATTGCAACTTTGCATAAAAAAAGATTTGGTGCTATTCCGGCGGTTGCTGTAATTCCTGTGGTCTTAAGAATGTCAGAAATGACTTTTCTTGCAAGAGAGTGGGCGTCTGTTTTGTATAAAGGCAGGTAACTTGTGGCATCAATAAAAATTTCATCGATTGAATAAACGTGAATGTCTTCTGGAGAAAAATATTTCTGATAGATGTCGTAGATGTTTGCCGAATACTGAATGTAGAGTGCCATTCGGGGAACTGCCGTAATGTATTCTAAGTCCCGGCCTGTTTTTTCCTTAATTTCCCTGGCCTTTTGAACTACTTCGAAAAGTCTGGATCGTCCACTTAGACCGTAAGCCTTTAGGGAAGGAGTGACTGCCAGACAGATTGTTTTTTCGGTCCGGCTGGCATCTGCAACTACAAGGTTTGTGGTCAGGGGATCCAGTCCTCTTTCCACACATTCCACGCTGGCGTAAAAACTTTTAAGGTCTATGGCGATGTAAGTTTTATTCTCTGAAGAATTTTTCTCCTGCATAAACTTTGTCTGAATTATTGTTCATTCCATCTGAGAACTTTTTTTCCTTTACCATCTTTTGCTTTTCCTGCAGCAATGGCAATCCATTCAATTAAAGACCAGAGCATAGCAGAATCCATCAAAAAAACTAAAAGCAGAATTCTGTATACAGAATTTCCTGAACCCAATAGTGTACCAAGTATAAATGATAAAAATGCTCCAAAATAAATTGTGAGCTGAAATATTCCCCGAACAGGTCTGCCAAGATAAAAGTTGTGAACTCCAAGTGGTCCTAAAAAGATTCCTAGTAAAAGTGCCAGTGTTCTGTTTTTTGGTGAAATGTTGTCGTCATTGTTTTCCATAATGAATCTTCCTGTTTCATGCTTATGTATTTTCTGTCAGATAGTATAAATTTGTACTGCAAAAGTGGTCAAGTTATCTTAAATTTTAAAAAAAGATAGTATTCAGTATATAAAAAATTTTACACAGTCTCTGCGGGATGTTACAATTAATATATGGCTAATAAAACAAAGAAACAGAGAAAGCTGATTTTCTACATTGGAAGTATTACAGTTATAATTGTTGTTGTTTTAAGTTTGCTCCAGATAAAACTTGTTAAGATTCAAACTAGAAAGTCCGTTGCGGCCTCTTATGAAGAGGATTGTCGTAAGATTACAGACGCGTATTCAAATGTAATTTCAATCAGGTTAAGCGAATACATCAAGCAGATGAGAATGTATACTGAAGCTGATGTAAACACTACCAGGGATCCAGTTGAAATTCAGAACTGGCTTATTCAGCATGCTTCATCCAGAACTCCTGATTTTGATAGAATTGGTTTTGTAGATTCCAAAGGTGATTTTTATAACGATCAGAATAAAATAACAAATGTTGTAGATAGAGTTTACTTTAAGGCTATTATGGAGCAGGGAAATGATGTAAATATTGATGACCCTGTTACTTCAAAATCTACAGGCGATACCATTATTCACGTCTCCTGTGCTGCAAAAGTTGACGGTCAGAAAATTGGTTTTTACAGCGCTGTTGTTGGCGTAAATAAACTTAACGAATTTATCAGCAATATCAAAATTGGAAAAACTGGATTTGCATATCTTTACAATAGTGAAGGAGAAACAATTGCTTCTTCCGCTCCTCTGGAGGATGAAAACTATTCCCGGGAAATTTCAAAGTCTATGGTTCCGGTAATTCAGTCTCTGCAGAAAAAAGAAACCGGCTCTGAATGGATTAAGGTCGGAAAGTTCGGAGATAAATTTGTTACCTATCAGCCGGTTGAAAATGCGGACTGGGGATTTGTATTTATGATTGACGAAAGCCAGGTTTATTCTACCGCAAATGAAATTGGAATCACTTTGATGATTGCCGGTTTCATAATGGGTTTGTCCCTTATGATAGGAATAGGCTTTGGAATCTATCATTCCATTAAACCTCTTGAGGATGTTCAGACTTCTATTGATGAAATTGCATCTGGTAAAGCAGATTTGTCTAAAAGAATTACAGGTAGAGGTGAAAAGGCAAATAATGAAATTGGTGGAGTTGTAAAAGGCTTTAATAAATTTGCTGATAAACTTCATCACATTATATCTGATATAAAGCAGTCAAAAGATGTTCTTTCTGTTGCAGGACTTGATCTGGATGCCAGCATGGAAGAAACCAGTGCATCGATTACAGAAATCATTGCAAATATCGAAAGCGTTCATAATCAGATTAATACTCAGGGTGACAGCGTTTCCCAGACAGCAGGTGCGGTAAACGAAATTGCTTCTAATATTGAATCACTGGAAAAGATGATTGCAAAACAGTCGGATGGAGTAAATAACGCTTCAGCGGCAGTTGAAGAAATGATTGGAAATATTGAAAGCGTAAATAATTCAGTGGATAAGATGGCTGAATCCTTTGACATTCTTTCGGAAAATGCAAAAAGCGGTGCTCAGAAGCAGATTCACGTTAATGACCGTATTCGTGAAATTGAGCAGCAGTCTTCAATGCTTCAGGAGGCAAACTCTGCTATTGCGGCTATAGCGGAACAGACAAATCTTCTTGCAATGAATGCGGCGATTGAAGCGGCCCATGCTGGTGATGCGGGAAAAGGATTTGCAGTAGTTGCTGATGAAATTCGAAAACTTTCTGAAACTTCTACAGATCAGTCAAATACAATCGGTAATCAGCTTTCAAGCATTAGAGAATCAATTGATTCGGTTGTTGAAGCGTCAAGAGAATCCAGTGAAGCCTTTAATTCTGTTACTGAAAAAATTGCTGAAACAGATCAGCTGGTAAGGCAGATTAAACTGGCAATGGAAGAGCAGAAGGTTGGCTCTAAGCAGATTACAGAATCCCTTCATTCTATGAATGACAGTACTGTGGAAGTTCGTACCGCTTCTGAAGAAATGGCCGTTGGAAACAAACTGATTCTTGATGAGGTTGAACATCTTCAGAATGCAACACTTGCAATGAAAGAGAGTATGGAAGAAATGTCCATTGGTGCTGTAAAGATTAATGAAACTGGTGCCGCTCTGTCTGTTATTGCAGATAAAATGAAATCTTCAATTAACCAGATTGGCGACCAGATAGACCAGTTTACGGTTTAGGAAGGGCAGTTTTTGCATCACCCAGCGGATTTTTTTTGTGATCTATTGTAATCAATTTTCCATAAGAATCTTTGTAGAGACCTCCGGCTGCATAAGTAAAGTCCACGATTGCAATTATTCTGGAAACAATAAAGCTTGCTCCCATAATAAAATATAAGAGGAAACTGAGAATTGAAATGGAAGGAATTTTTTTATTAAAGATGATTGCTTCATAAAACGAGTTAAGGTCTGGTTTTGTCATTGTTATTCCATATGCTGCTGCAAATATAGTAAAAACCAAAAGAAGCTGAAGAAGTGCTTTTTTTATTCTGCCGCAATAAAAGTTCTGTACTCCCAAGCCGCCCAGAAAAAATCCCAGAACTGCTGTGGTTGTATTAGATTTTGCAGAAACGTCTTCCTTCTTTACTTCATCTTTATGGTTCCATTTTGTCAGCTTAAATCCATCGGAATCTTTACCGGCTCCTGACCAGATGATAATTATTTCAATTATTGCCCATATTGTGTTAATGATAAGGAAAACCAAATATATGCGGTGAAAAATTTGTTTGTAATCCATGAAGGAAAGGATATAAGAGGAGAGATAAGAAAATGCTTCATCCCCCTTACAAGGGTCCAGATTTCTGAAATAAAAGGATATTGCAGAATCCTGGAGTTCTTCAAAAAATTTAGAGGCGGTATTCATTCCAATTGTTAAGAATGTAAATATAACGTGGATTATACCTCTGACTTTTTTTCCAAGATAAAAATCATGTGCCCCAGCATTACCTAAAAATATTCCCAGTAAAAGAGCTGTAATCCGTGTTTTTTTTGATTCATCAGTTTTTATTACTGGGGAAGCGTCGGGAATTTTTTCTCCGCAAAAGGAGCAGCTCTCTTCATCTTCACAGATTGCTGTTCCACATTTAGGACATAGTTTCATTTTCAGTCTTTTCCTTTTTTAAATAAACTACACGTCGGTTTTTAGAATCTTTATAAAGATTTGAAGCAATTCTAATCCAGTCGAAGCCTTTCCATAGACCTGTCAGGTAGAAAAGTATTCTTGAAATTAATTTAATAACGGCCAGAATTATTACTTCTGTATTTGCTCGGGAAGGATCTGCCAGCAGCTGAATCCAGGATAATTTCTTATAGGTATAGAAATATCCTGCAGTTGCAATAAGGCCTGAAATCAGCTGAATGAGGGCTTTCTTTGTCTTTCCAAGATAGAAGTTTTCAATGCCGAGTCTGCCCAGAAAGATACCGAATAGCAATGCAGCCAGACGGCTCTTTCTGGAAATTTGATTTTCTGTGGAGTTGACTTTATCTGCTTTTGAAACAGGATAAAGCTCCAAGTTTTACTCCTTAGTCATTAACCCAGTTCTTAACGCGGAGAGAGTTCTTGTCAGTTCCGTTACCTGTTGCAATGATAATCCATTCAACAAAGGCCCAGATTGATGGTACAATTAACAGGAGAATTCCAAATAAAAGTAATCCTGCTGATGGACCAAAGCTTGACACTGCACTTAATGGAGATAATGATGAAACATCTTCTCCCAGTGTAATAAGATTAACAGCAGCCTTTGCAAATCCTACAATGTAGAGGACAAAGCCAAAAACTGTCATTAAAACCTGTGTCAGGCCTTTTCCGATTTTTCCAAGGTAGAAGTTGTGTACTCCAATGTTTCCAAGGAAAATACCAAGGAGCATTGCGCAAAGGCGGCTCTTTGGTGATACTGTTTCATTTGTTAATTCTGAACTCATAATAATTACCTCACTATATATTAATTTTTAATTAGTCTTCGTTTACCCAGACTTTTACAAGGAGTCCCTTACCGTCACGGGCTTTTCCGCAGGCTACTTTAATCCATTCAACAAGAGCCCATATACCTGGCACAATAAGCATGATTACTCCTGAAAAGAGTAAAAATGCTGCAAAAACAGCACCTGCTGCTGACAAACCGTTGTGGTGGAATGAATAGGAATGCTTATCTGCAAAAACAATTGCAAAGGCTCCGAACATGTAGAAAAGAAAACCAAAAACTCTTAACAGACACTGAGCCAGACCTCTTCCAATTCTACCAAGATAGAAATTGTGAATTCCCAGATGTCCCAGGAAGATTCCTAAGAGCAGCGCGCAGAGGCGGCTTTTTGGAGATACTTCATTTGATGTGTCAGGGCTTTCTACAGGAACTACTTGTGTGTTTACAGGCTGAAGCTCTGTATTGTTTGTTTCATCACTCATTTTTTTACCTCACTTATATTCTAGTAATAATGATTCATTATTTAATTAATCTGAATAAATTAAAAATATTTTATTTGTCGTGAATCCAGATTTTTACAGGCAGATTTTTTCCGTCTCGGGCTTTTCCGGCTGCAACAAGAATCCAGTCAACCAGTGCCCAGATGTAGGATACCGTCATCATCAGCAGGCCTTTCCAGATTGGACTATGACCAATAAGCATATTTCCACTGTGGAATGCTGCACCAAAAATCGATACAACATAAAGAATAAAACCGAAACAGTATATAAGGCACTGAGCAAGACCCCGGCCAATTTTTCCAAGATAGAAATTGCTTACTCCATAGGGTCCGAGGAAGATTCCCAGAAGCATGGCACACAGACGGCTCTTTGGAGAAACTCCTGTCTGGTCCGCCTTTACTTCTTCTGCTGGAATGATTGTATTTTCAGGTTGAGAAAACTGTGACTGTTCATCAGCATTTTCCTTTTCGCAGTTTGGACAGTGGGCTGTTCCTTCCGGCATAGGCTGTCCGCACTTTGGGCAGATAATCATTTTTTACCTCCGTTTTCTATCATACTGATAGTGTATAATAGAAATCATCAGATTGAAAAGTCCTGTTTCAGAAATCCGGTTTTCAGGCAGCAGTCTTCTCTTTTCCTGAAATTAGTCCTTTATGAAAAGTTCATTAATATTGTTTTGGATTACGTTTTTCAGTGCATTTACTTCTACAGTTTCCGGGAAGTTGCGCCATACAATGTATTTTGAATCCGGGGAAACTTCTGCAAGAGGACCTCCCTGAGGATTGTGAACGTTGTCGATGATTAAAGGATACTGTTCCCTGCCTGAATCTTCTATCTGGTCAGAGGTTACTGGACCTGGACCAAAGACCTGGGCAACTAAAAGACCTAAATCCCTTGCCAGGTAAGTCTGATTCCTGTTGCAGAATACAGTTACTCCTGCCAGTCCTTCTTCTTCCACACGCTTTTTTCCGTCTTCAATAACCTTCACATATTCTGCGAGACGTTTTTCACGGATTTCTGTGGTGCCCAGAATTTCTGCAATCTTTAAGGTTTCTGCTGTAACTGTTTCAATTGAATTATCGCAGTTGATTTTAATCATTTCTGCGTTACCCACAGAATCGCCTAAAGTTTTCATCATGCGTTCAAAGCCGGCGTAAATAAAATAGTCGCTTTCAGAAATTGTCTGAATGTCTTCAACAGTAACTTCGTACTCAGGGGGATGCTGAAGGCTTGCAGGTGCAATAATCTGAACCTGATCAGCTCCGGCAATGAATGCAAATGCTGCGGTCCAGCTGGTTGATGCAACAATCTTCTTCTCCTGTTTTTCAACAGTGCTGACATTTGTCTGTTCTGTTGCACTTTCCTGTTTTTTCTCACATGAAGACAATGCCAGACCTGCAAGAATTACTGAAAGAAGAACAGTAATTTTTTTTGATTTCATTTTGTAACTCCTTTTTTAAGGGTGATTTTTCCAGCAGCCAGTAAAATTATGTACAGTAGTCCTGCCAGCAGTGAAATTGTTGCTGCAGGTGGCCAGTTGACTGCTACCGCCAAGATATAACCTAATAGTGAAATTGTAAATCCATTTAATGCACTGAAAATAAAGAGTTTTTTAATCCCGAATTTTTTAAGATTCAATGCGTCTGCCCCCAGAACAGGGAGAATAAGCAGGGAGTCAATTAAGAATGCGCCAAGAAGTTTCATTGCAAGGGCAACAACCAGTGCAATTATCATCACCATAATTGTATAGTTCAGCTTTACCCGGATTCCCAGACTGGCAGCAATTTCCTGGTTAAAGAAAAGGGCTGTAATGGTTTTAAAATTCAGCACAATGTAAATTATAAGAAGAATTCCCATCCCCCCAAGAATAATTAAATCTGCCGGTAAAAGGGCAAATGGACTGCCCCACATAAGGTTCAAGGTATCTTTTGCAGGAACATCTTTTACATGCATAATCAGACTGGCTAAAGCCATTGAAAGTACCATGGCCGCTGCAGAAGCTGAGCCGAATCCCTGACCCTGGTTCCGGGAAAAAAACAGCAGGAGCAGAACCAGCAGAATGTTGATGATGATTGTAACCGGCAGCAGGGGAAGTGACATTGCAAGAGAAATTGCCCCTCCAAGTATTACTCCGTGCATGAGCATATAGCGCAGGGGAATTAAATTCATACGGAGAACCATTACTCCGCAGAGAGGAAAACTGATTCCTGAAATCATCATGGCAATAAAGCCTCTGAGAATTGGTGCAAGGGTAAATAAAAGGAGAAGTCTGTTAAACATTAAGGCTTTCCCCCAGATGTAAAATATCCCAGCCATGCATTTTCGCAAGTTCCGTGTCATGAGTTACAACGATGATTGTTGGGATTTCTGAAATTGTCAGGGAGCGGAGGATGTTCACAACCATTTTTCTGTTTTCACAATCCAGGGCAGCGGTTGGTTCATCCAGAAGAAGAAGTTTTGCTTTCTGTGCCAGGCACCTTGCAAGAGAGATTTTCTGTTTTTCTCCTCCGCTCAGGGAATCAAAATTCCTTCCTGCAAGCTTTTCACTGCAGGTTCTTTCCAGCACGTCTTTTATAATCTGTCTGCGGTTTCTGCTTCTTTCAGGAATTCCCAGGGAAATCACTTCTTCCACAGAAAGGGAAAATTTTGTTTTGTCATTTACCTGAGGAATGTAACCGATTGTATATTTTGGCAGGGCAGAGATTTTTTTTCCGTCGATTAAAATTTCTCCGGATGCAGGTTTCAGGCTGCCGGTTAAGAGGCGGAGAAGTGTAGTTTTACCTGCACCGTTTTCTCCCAGAATCATAAGGTGCCCGCCGCTTTTTACTTCAAAACTTAAATCCTTCAGGCTGCCGTATTTGTAGGAAAGATTTTTTACGCTTACATCAACTCCCTGAACAAGTCTTGCCCTCTGGCGGAGCAGAAAATACATCTGGTCCGAATCACTTAAATGTGAAAGCTGATCTTCTGTGGCACACATCAGGCGGGGAATTAAGTTTGTATAGTTCACCTGAATTTTCTGACTGGAACTTTCATTCAGCTGATTTATATAGTCCAGAGCCAGCTGACTGAGAAGATTTGCATTTATTTTTGTAATGCCCAGTCTGGCGGTTAAAACTGCCGCTGCTTTTCCGATTGCAGTGTCATGACTGGAAAGAATATCTCCTTCCTCCAGAACAAGAGGGTTTTCTTTAAAAAAATTCTCTGCTTCAAATAAAGGATGGAGCCATTTTCCACGGCTTTCAAAGAGAAGCTGGTCATTCTTAAAAATACGAAGAGTAATACCTTCCGGCAAAGGTTCCAGATATTTTTCCATGATTTCCCCTTAAATCATATATTAATTTTTTCAAAAAGAGTATAATAAAACAAGGTGGAGAGTAAAAAATTATGTTACTGATTATTGGTCTGGTTATTATAACGGTTCTTTTTGGAGCTGTTATAGGCATTCTGTTTGGTTCTTCCGGCGGTAATTATGATGATATGAATTACGGTTCTAGAAATCAAAATTCTTACCTTAATTCATCAAACCGCAGATTAGAAAATAATTCTTCTCAGGAAGAGCACTGGGACAATTTTTACGCCCGTGTGGATGCAGAGCCGTCAAATGTAGATCCTGATGATTTGTATGATGATGACCCGGACGAATATGAAGAATTGTACGGTGATGATTAAATCCTCCAGAAACAAAAAAATGAAATTATCTAAGGGATGGAAGACAGCGGGATTTTTGCTGATTGCTTTTTGCGGATTTTTTAATTCCTGTTCCCTTCAGCAGAAAAAAGCGGCCCTGCTTTCTGCCGCAACAGAAATTGACCAGCTAAAGCAGCAGGTTTCAGAGCTTCAGTATAAAGTTGACCAGAAGGACCGTGAACTGAGCAAAATGAGGGACGTAGAAAAGGAACTGGGCGCCCTTATTGTTCAATCCTATTATAAAGAAGACTATGCAAGTTTATTTGTTTA
This sequence comes from Treponema sp. UBA4307, assembly GCA_002394685.1. Classification (GTDB taxonomy): domain Bacteria; phylum Spirochaetota; class Spirochaetia; order Treponematales; family Treponemataceae; genus Treponema_D. The sequence goes on from DGUP01000058.1 coordinate 63,882, forward strand.
TGCAGGTACATTTATAAAACTTTTTCCTGAATCAAAAAATCTTGACCTGTACAGGAGCTATTATTTCAGCGCAGTATCTGAACTTTCTGACCAGAAGCGGCTTAATGATGAAATTGACGTTAATGACGAAACCGGTGTCTGGAAAGTGGTTCAATTTGGTGCAGGTAAACCTTATCTCTCAACAAAGGAGCGGCTTGCCGGCACAGTAAATTCTACCACTCAGCAGGATGAACTGGCCTACATGGAACTGATGATTTTTTCTGAAAGTAATATTGCTTTTTCTCTTGTGGATGGGGATGGAGCTACTGTGCTTAACGGAACAAAATCTAAACCTGAACTTTGGGAAGTAACAATAAAGGACGGAGCTGGAAAACTTCACACTTTTAAGGCCAACTGTACCAACGACAGAGTTCAGCTGACTTCGGGAGTGTCAAAGCAGGTTAATACTTATTTTCAGTCCGGGGGCTACATTCAGTTTACCTTTAAAAAGAACCGGTCTGCTGACAATACTGTATATCGTTTTAATCTACAGAGTGCGGCTTTTTATACCAATGGCCTGAGAAAACTTACTTCTACTGTTAAATAGCTCGAATGTTGAGTTTTAAAAACTTAATATTTTACAAAAAACGGCGCGAAGGAGTGAAACGGCTTGCGAAATCACTCATTTTGTGCTGCCGCGCAAGCGGCAACCGTTTATAATTACAAGCACAAAATGCGTGAAGCAGGCGAGCCTGCGCTTTCGACAAGACGTTTCACGACTGGGAGTCGTTTTTTGATAAATACAATGATTTTCAAAACTTGACATTCGGGCTAAATAGACAAAAATTGCATAAAAATGTATAAATAGGGCTCTTTGTTGACATTAACAAATTGAGTGCTTTAATATAGAAACAATTTCAAATTAATGGAGATTCAAAATGGAAGAAGGAATTCCACTTAAGGAAAAATACAAGGATATGTTTTCCGCATTAGCAGAATATTCTACTGCAGCGGCTAAAATCGATCCTACAAATGTCTATCAGCCGGCAAATCTTAAGACAAGAGCCATTATGGAAAAGCTGGTTTCAGACAACACTCTGCCTGAAAGCCACTTTGAAGGTCTTGAGAATTTTGAAAAGTTCTACGATCAGGTTTGTGCCGGTAAGCATGGCTTAATTTTTATGGAACACTATTCTAATGCTGACCTGCCAAGCTTTATGTATCAGCTTAAGAAGAGCGGTAATCCAAAACTTGAAGATCTGGCAAACAGAATCGTTGCAATTGCAGGCATGAAACTTAATGAAGAAAACGGAATTGTAAGAGCTCTTTGTGAAAGTTATACCCGCGTAGTTGTTTATCCTACAAGAAGTCAGGCAAAAATTGAAAATTCAAATTTAAGTTCTGAAGAAATTGCAGAAGAAGAAGCAAAGGCAAAGAAAATAAATCTTGCTGCAATGCGTGCAATGGATCACTGTAAGCGTAATGGTGAAGTGATTCTTGTATTCCCTGCAGGTACCCGCTATCGTCCTGGACATCCGGAAACAAAAAGAGGTCTTAGAGAGATGGACAGTTACATCCGTCTTTTTGATACTCTCCTTATGGTTTCAATTAACGGTACAATTCTTCAGCTTCAGGATGAAGATATGCTCAATGATCTCTGCCGTCCTGCAAAAGTTGTATTCTCTGCTCTTGAACCAATTGACTGCCGTGAATACCGCAAGACTTTTATGGCTCAGGTTCCTGCTGATTGTGAAGATCCAAAGCAGCTTTTCATTGATGATGTTATGAAGAAGTTTGATGCTGAACATCAGCGTATTACTGAAAAAGAAGGCACAAACAACTAATTTTATATGGCACTCTCTAATACTGAAAATAAATCGTCCCGCAATAAGACTCTGAATATTTCCGTAGAAGAGGGTGCTTCATATTTTAAAAAATGTCTGCGGCCTGATGATTCTGCCGGTCCTCTGAGCCTTGAAGAAATTCAGGGTAAAACTATTAATGGGGACAGTTTTAAGGTTCTGCCTCTTCTGCCAGAACATTTTATTGATCTTGCAATAATTGACCCTCCCTACAATCTGGCAAAGAATTATGCAGGCAACAAATTTAATTCAGTTTCAAGAAAAGACTATTTTGAATACACAGAAAAATGGCTTTCACTTCTTCTTCCTCATTTAAAGGAAAATGCAAGCTTCTACATTTGCTGCGACTGGAAAAGCAGTATGGTTATTCAGGACGTGCTGTGTAAATTTGAGGATGATAAAAAACTGATTATTCAGAACCGCATTACCTGGCAGAGAGAAAAGGGACGGGGTGCCAGACAAAACTGGAAAAATGCCATGGAAGATATCTGGTTCTGTACTCTGGGAAGTGATTACACCTTTAATCTGGACGCAGTAAAAGTCCGCAGAAGAGTTATTGCTCCTTACAAAGTTGACGGACAGCCAAAGGACTGGGCTGATACAGAAGGGGGAAAATTCCGTGATACCTGTCCTGGAAATTTCTGGGATGATATCAGCATTCCTTTCTGGAGCATGGCTGAAAATACTGCCCATCCAACTCAAAAACCTGAAAAACTTCTTGCCAAACTTATTATGGCTTCAAGTAAACCAGGGGATTTTATTTTTGATCCTTTTCTGGGCAGCGGCAGTACTTCCGTTGTTGCAAAAAAACTGGGAAGAAAATTCTGCGGCATAGAGCAGAGTGACCTTTACTGTACCTGGGCTGAAAAGCGCCTGGCAGATGCTGAAGAAGACAAATCTATCCAGGGCTTTAAGGACGGGGTTTTCTGGGAAAGAAATGCCCTTAACGGAAAATAATATTTTCTTTACAAAATAATTTCCTGATCCAGAACAGAAATTTCCCTGTCCGAATATTCTCCATTTTTTACAAGTTCCTCTATTTGTTCAGGGGTGTATTTTTCTTCCGGATAAAGAATTACAATTGCCCTGTCTCCTTTCTGAAGGAAATTCTTTTCACCAAATTCAGTGTAGCGGGTTGCTCCAATAGAAATCATCAGATTTTCAGGACAGCCGGCTTCTGTTAAATATGAGTGAATGTCTTCTGCGGGGCCCTGATCCTGCTGATTATTCAGTTTGTCCAGCAGCCAGATATTTAATTTTTCGTAGATGTAGCTGTAGTCCCGGATTGCACTGTTTTCTCCATAAACGTAAACTTCATCCCCTCTTTTTAAAAAAGAAGCAATTCTGTAGCGGTTAAGAATTCCACCTGCTGTAAATGAATCAACTGGAATAAGATTTTCCGAAAAACCTTTTGTTGAAGGCCCCCAGTTTTTTTTCAGGGAGATTTTTTTTGCTCCTTCCTTTCTGATGGAACAATCATTTGAGGCTCCGAAATACTGGGGCTCCAGTGAAATGATTTTTTTGTCCTGCCAGCATGCCTTAAAAAGCAGGGCGCATTCAGGCTCAATCTGCAGCTTTTCTTCACCTGCAGGGAAAATTATTTTTTCTGCATCAAAGGGAAAGGTATGGAGAAATTCAGGGCACTTGTTTCCGCTTCTTGAATTTTCCAGGTTATGAGGAATGTAGGTTGGAAAAAGAGCTTTGGGTGCACCCTGGGCAGCTTCTACGTTTACAAAGTCTCTGGCTTCTCCTGCCTGCTCAAGATGACCTGTAAAGTTTCCGGCAACTCCAAAAGCTGCGGTATTTTGTTTATTAAACATAATTGGTCTCCTAAGGTTGTATTTGTTTACAATCTGTTATATTTTTTTAGTATCTTAGTTTAATAAGGATAAGAAATATGAAAAAACACATTTCCGCTTTAGCCGCAATCGTATTTGCGCTTTTTGTAATCACTTCCTGCTCATATATCGCTCCAGTGGGAGGTAAGACTTACACAACAAGTCTGCTTGGCCTTGAGCATGGATATAAGTTTGAAAGAGATGGTTCTTATGAAGAATACTCTGAATTGGGAACAATTGAAACAGGTACTTTTGAATACAACTTCCAGGATTCAACAGTAACTCTTACTTCTACAGACGGTAAGACTCAGGCCTTTACTTATGATTTTAAGGCAAAAACTCTTACTCAGTCTGATGCAATAATCAACATCACCTATAAACTGAAGAAATAAAATTGCTGCCCTAGTTGTCCTCTTCAATTTCGTTGTAGAGGGCTTCGTAAAGGGTAGAAACATCGTTATTAGTTTTATTGATTGTTCTGGACATCTGCTGGGCCAGGGAAAGAAGTACCTTGTAACCGAAAGATGGTTCTCTTTTTGAGAATTGACGGAAATTGCCGCCTGTAAGAACAAGTGTTTTGCAGTCTGTAAGGGCCTGAATGCTTGCGGAGCGGGCGCTTTTTCCAATAAGGGAATTTTCACCGAATGAAACTCCCATGGTGTCATCAAGATTGGCCAGGGCAAGTTTGTCTCCTGAAAAAGTTTTTCTCGTTATTTGAACGGATCCCTTCACCAGAATAAAAAATGTGTCCGCTTCTTCTCCCTCGGTTATGATAAAATCTTTTGCCTTAAAATTTTTTACGGTCAGCAGCTGGAATGCTTCTTCCAGAATTCTTTTATCTTCCGGGTCATTCTCTTTAAAATACTGAAAAATCTGAAGTTTTAAGAGTTTTGAATATATTTCTTCAAAAGTAAGACTTGTCATTTTGATTTTTCCTCCCCGTTTTGTGTTTTGCCTTTTACAAAAATTGCTTTTGTATTGTTTCCAATAATGTAGTCGTCGGGAGGTGCAAGGAATGGTTCGTTACTTTTTAATTCTTTAACCTTTTTCAGATTGTCTACAACCTTTTTCATGTCCGGATCCTTTTGTGCCTGACGGAGGGCGTCCTTTCTCCGCTGGTAAAAGTTTCCTGTGTTCAGCAGAAGTCCTATGAGAATTCCATTTGTTTTAATGCTTGCCTTGTATTCGCCGTAGCTTTTGCCAATGAAGGATGGTTTGATATTTTCAATTAAGATTCCCGAGTAGGCATCATCACCAATCAATGCGCTGATTACATTTGAGTAGCCCATTCCGCTGGAAGCTGTGGCCAGTAAACTGTATTCGTAGTCGCTGGTAAGAATGATTTCATCACAATGGGCCATTTTTAAATGATTTGCGAATTTTGCATCGTAAAGTTCTGCAGCAACGTAAAGCTTGGGATTTAAATTTTTCATTGTAATGGCAGAAAGAACTGTGCGTGAATCTACTTCCAGGTTTGTATCATTTTTATGAGCCTGGTCTGAAATAATCAGCGCTCTTTCTGCATTTTTGATTTGTGCCCGCTTAAGGGTTTCTTCATCTGAAAAATCCCCTGAAACGTAGTTTAATCCTTTGAATCTGGATTTATTGCGGATTTGGGCAATCAGGTCAGGATCAGCATCGTTTACCAGAACAATCATGTCCGGGTATAAATCAGGATTGGAATTTAATAAAGTGTCCAGAATTCTTTCAAGCCCGCTTTTATATCCGCAGAGAATAAAATGTTTGTTTAAGTCTTTCAATTTTGCAAGTCCCCTGTCTTTTTTTAATTGTCTATTCATGAAGATAGATGCAATTTTACCAGTGATGGTAGAAAAAATGAGAATGCCTGAGAGCAGCATTATTAAACTACAGATTCTGCCCACGTGGCTTTCAACGACAAAATCAAAATATCCTGCAACGAAGGCGACGATAAAATGCCACACTCCGTCTGAAGGTTTGCTCATTGACAGGCCCAGTTCTGCTTTATAGGTGGTTATAATCAGAAAGGCAACTATGAAGGGAATGAGCATGTAAATATAGGTTTTTGGCTGTTTGAAGGCTCTCCGTATGTTTCGGAGGAGATGCTTTCTTTTACGTTTTAACTGATTACTCACATTTTTTATTGTAACACGAAAATCTTTCAGTTTCCAATTATTAATAAGTTGTTATTAGTTTACATAAATGGAGATTTTTGATAAAACAGTTGTAAAGAATAAAATTAGTCTGAATGTCGGGTTTTTAAAATTGAATTAATTTACAAAATAAACGGCGCAAAGGAGCGAAACGGCTTACGGAAACACTCATTTTGTGCTGCTGAGATAGTGGCAACCGTAAATAATTACAAGCACAAAATGCGTGTAGCAGGCGAGCGGTGCCTTCACAGCATAGCTGTTCGGTGAATCACTCAAAATGCACCGCTGGTGCATTTTGCCGGCTTCGCCGTCATTCCCTAGGTTTCGATAAGACGTTTCACGACTGGGAGCCGTTTTTTTTGTACTTTCAATGAGTTTCAAAACTCGATATTCAGGCAAATTAAAAATATAGGGGGCAGTAACGTGAAAGGTTTTATCAATAAATCATTATTATTGATGGTTTTGTGTACAGTGTTTTCAGTAACTCTGTTTATTGGCTGTATACATGAAAATGAAGAGGTGTATTACACCGTAATTTTTAATAGCAGAGGTGGCACTCCAGTTGATAGTGCCACCGTTAAGAGTGGAAGTAAAGTTTCAAGACCAAAAGATCCGGTCAGATATAGAGATGAAAAAAAATCTTATGTTTTTGACGGCTGGTATACTTCTGAAGATAAGGGAGAAACTCTTTCGGAGCAGCCATTCGATTTTGAATGCGAAATCGATGGTGATATTGTACTTTATGCAAAATGGACAGAAACTCCTGTATTATATACAGTAAGTTTTAATACTAATGGCGGAAGCGAGGTTTACGACAGATATGTTGAATATGGACAGCTTGTTGAAAAACCTTCTGATCCTGTAAGAGATGCAACAGATGACGTAAGATACATCTTTGATGGCTGGTACACTTCTGAAGACGAGGGGGTAACTCTTTCGGAGCACTCATTCAATTTTGAAAGTGAAATCAAGGGGGATATTGTACTTTATGCAAAATGGACAGAAAGGCCTTTAGCTTGTACAGTAAGTTTTAATACTAATGGCGGAAGCGAGGTTTACGAAAGATATGTTGAATATGGACAGCCTGTAGAAAAACCTTCTGATCCTAAAAAAAATGCAACACAGGCTATACAATATACTTTTGATGGCTGGTATACTTCTGAAGATAACGGGGTAACCCTGTCAGAAAAGCCTTTTGATTTTGAAAGCGAAATCAAGGATGATATTGTCCTTTATGCAAAATGGATAGAAAGTCCTAGAATTTATACTGTAAGTTTTAATACCAAAGGTGGAAACCGCATAGCAGATAAGAATGTTGAATACGGAAAATGTATAGAAAAACCTGAAGATCCAGTTAAGGAATCAAATGGATATAAAGTATATAGGTTTGATGGATGGTACCGGACCATAAGAAATAACAAGTATCTTGATCCTTTTGATTTTACTAAACCAGTATACGGTTATATTACCCTTTATGCAAAGTGGGTAGAAGAATATGCTTACTATACAATAAAATTTGACTCTAGAGGCGGAAGTGAAGTAGATGATTGCCGAGTCCTGGCTGGTGGTAAGGTTAGAAGACCTTCTTCAACTCCTGTTAAGCAATCAACTGCTGCAGCAAACTATACCTTTGCTGGCTGGTATACTTCTGAAGATAACGGTGTGACCCTTTCGGATAAGTCATATGATTTTAACACAGAGGTACTAAAGGAGTTTGTTCTCTATGCAAAATGGACTGAGACTCCTGTAGTTTACACTGTAAGTTTTAACAGCTTGGGTGGCAGCAGTGTAGATTCTCAGTCTGTTGAATATGGAAAGAGAGTAGTTAAGCCTGCTGATCCGTCAAAGGAATCAAGTGAATCAACAAAATATAAATTTGCAGGCTGGTACCTGTCTGAAGATGGAGGTCATACTCTTTCTGCAAAGGCTTACGATTTTGCAAAGGAAACTGTAAAACAGAATGTAACTCTCTACGCAAAATGGGTAGAAGAGGAAATTTATTACACTGTAAAATTTGAATCTAATGGTGGTCCTTCTGTTGCAAGTCAGACTGTTAAAGGCGGAAAATGCGCAAAGAAACCTGAAGTTGAGATGAAAAAAGATGGTGTAATATTCATTGGATGGTTTACGGACAAAGAGTGCAAAAATGTATTTAGTTTTAGCAGCCCTATCCAGAAAGATACTGTCCTTTACGCAAAATGGCAGGATGGTTTTGTTTATGTAAAGGGTGCTGTTGTTGTTGGCTCTGTAGCAAATTCAGGTGAATTTATTGATGGTCGTATTCCTTTGAACATTCCGAATATGTATGTGTGCGATCATGAAGTTACTCAGAAGGAATATGAGGAATATTGTTTTTACCAGCATTATCGTGAAGGCGTATGGCCACAGAGACCTAGTTATGATTCCTATGGTAAAGGTGCTGATTGTCCTGTCTACTACGTAAACTTCTATGATGCATTGGTTTACTGCAATCTTCGTTCAATTGCAGAAGGTCTGACCCCTGTATATAGTCTGGATGGAGAAACAGATCCTTCAAAATGGATTGGTATCAGTAAATCAACAGATGATGGCACCGTAAAGTATGCTGCTACTACTAGTTCCAACTTTGTATCTAGGTGGAATTATGAAGGTGCAAAGGATACTGACGGAGGAATTATTGCAGACTTTAATGCAGATGGTTACAGACTGCCAACTTCTGTAGAATGGGAATACATTGCCCGTGAAGGTAACGGTGGAATCCCTGAAAAGCAGTACAAGTATTCAGGAAGCGACGATATTGATGAGGTTGCCTGGCACAGATCTGAGAAAAAGGTACATCCTGTTAAGGAGCTTAAGCCAAATGCCCTGGGTATTTACGATATGTCTGGTAATGTCTATGAATGGTGCTGGGACTGGTTATTTGTCAAAAGAGGTAATGATGAAAGTAGAAAACAGTTCCCAGTAGAGGGACCAGAGAATTTGGGGTGGAATTCAAAGGTTGTACGTGGCGGAGGATTTGGTAGTTATGAAGAACGTCAAGAACTTGATTTTGGCGCTGAATACGGTTTTAGCCCTTTTAAGGTTATGCCTGATACAGGCTTCCGTGTAGTTCGTACTGCAAAATAGAACTGGATTATTCCATGTAATTTATTATTAAATGATAAATCCCTGTCACTTTATTAAGCGGCAGGGATTTTTTTTAAACTGTTGCTTTTATTCCGGAGGCAAAAATATCGTTTACGGCCTGGCGGATTTTTTTTGCGGTGGAGGTCTGCTGAACGTGGGTTTTCTGAATAAATCCAACATCGTAGCAGCCCAGAATATTACCTGCATTGTGGCTGATAAATCCTGATGTGTAAGGGCCTTTCTGAAGGACAATTTGTGGTACCAGGGCCATCCCCAGTCCAAGGGCAGCAAGGGCAAGAACGGCTTCATTTCCTTCTGTTTCCGCTGCAATTATTGGGCGTACATTCCGGCTTTTTGTCCAGGCGTCAAATCTGTCCCGGGCAAGACCTTGTTTTGGAAGAATAAGGGGAACTGAAGAAACAATATCCTGAGGGCTGCCGGAAACATTTACAAATGGGGAAGTTGAAGAAGCTGCAAAAACCAGTGGCGTACTGAAAACGTGAAGGCACTGAAAGGCATCGCTTAATCCTTCCGGAATGGCAGCAACGGCAACATCTGCCTTATCCTGCCGAACTGCATCAATTGCGGCTGCCGGGTCACCGGTTTCAATGCTCAGCTGAATTTTAGGATATTTTTCTGAAATTTTCTTTATAAAATCAGGCATAACTGCGTAACAGGCTGTAACGCTGGCATAAAGACGAAGGGTTCCTTTTATTTCATCAGCATCTTCTGAAAATTCTTCAAATAATTTATTTTTTTCCTGCAGGGCTTTTCTGGCAAAATCTGCAAATTTCCTTCCATCTGAGGTAAGATGAACTTCCCTTGAACCTCTGTCGAAAAGCAGTGTTCCGCTTTCATCTTCAAGGCGGGAAATTATGCGGCTGAGGGCTGAAGGACTCAGATTGATTTCGTTTGCTGCTTTTGTAAAGTGAAGTGTTTCTGAAAGTTTTAAAAATGCCTGTAATTCTACAAAATCCATAAATAAAGATTATATTTCTCAATTAAGTCAGTGTCAAAAAGCAAATGTAGAATTGTTGAAAAAAAGGGTATAAAATATCAATATTAAAATAAAAAGGGGATATTTATGAAAAAGGTTTCGGGTGGAATTTTTGCGCTGGCAATGGCGTTTTTTGCCTGCTCTGGTATTTATGGTCAGCAGACAGGTCTTGATGAAATTCTGTTTAACAAATCTGAAAAATTTCAATCCTACACAGAAAAGCAATATTCAGTTTCTTCAAAGTTTGGAAAATATTACAAAAAACTTCAGTCGAAATCTGTATATTCTTTTAATCTGGATGGAGAGCCTCTTCTTGCAAGGTTTTATGATGATGAAGACCTGTGCTCTATGTCGATCCTTTATGAATATGATGAAAATGGAAGGCTTGTACTTCAGCGTAATTTTAACAGCAATGAAGAAGCCTGGATGAAAATTGATTTTTCCTATGACGAAAAGGGCAGATTGAGTGTAATGGATACCACCGAAGAGAATGTCCTGAAAGAACGAATTATTTATGAATACGAAGGGGAGAAAACTATACAAAGTCAGTATGATTATGAGGGGGCCCTGGAAAACAGAACAATCTTCAGGGAAAAGAATTCTGTTTTATCCCAGATGGAAGTTTATAAAAAAAGCGGGGAACTTGATGAACTTTATTTGTACAGTTATGACGCCGGACAGAATCTTGTTCAGGTAGATACTTTTGATAAAGACCAGCAGGTAAAGAATACAGATTTGTTTTTGTATGATGATAATGGAAAAGTTCGTGAAATTCAGTCTTTTGATGGTAACGGAGCTATCTATGAAAGAAAAAAACTGAAATTTGATGAAAAGGGGAACATTACTGACCTTTACGTGTATTCTGTTGCAGATAAATTTGGTGGAATTACCAATGAATTGAAGGAAATTTTCACTTTTACTTACAAATATTAAGTGAAAAAATCATAATTTGCTGTTAATATTAGTATTATGGGACTTTATAGTAAAATTTTAGGGAACCAACAAAATCAATTTGAGGACGCTATGAGTAAGAAGAAAACTAATGAAGATAAAGAAATTCCTGGAAACTTAAATGATTCTTCTGATTCACTTGCAGCAGATTTTGAAGTTCCAGCTTTTGATGATGCTGATATCTCAGTTGATAAGCCGCTTAGTGATATTCCGGATGCGCCGGTTAAAGATGAGGTGCTTTTTGGTTCAGCTGATGAGCCTGATTTGTCTTTCCCTGATTTTACAAGTGACCCTTTCCTTTCATCAGATCCAACTACAGAGGAAAAAGCTTCGGATAATTTCCTTTCTGATATTGATATAGGAATGGATTCTCCTGCAGAAAATACTTCTCAAGATTCAGAACGGAACTTTAAGATAAGCAAAGAGGCAGATGAATTTGACCTGCCTGATATTGGACAGATTGATACTTCATCCCTGGAGCTTCCATCTTTCCAGGACACCTTCAACGAAACTCCTGAAGATACAGGCTCTGTTGACGGAAGCGACACAGCTGGAGCAGACGCTGGCCTCGGAGATTTGGACCTTTCTGGATTAGATACAGGCTCTGTTGACGGAAGCGGTGACCTGGGCGATTTAGACTTGTCTTTACCAGAAACAGATGTTATTGAAGAGAATGAGGGTCTGGACCTGCCGGATACAGACGCAGCCGGAGAAAGCAGTTCCCTCGCAGACATTGACCTGCCAGTTCCTGAAAGCGATATTTCTGGAGCAGACAGCGGTCTCGGAGAATTCGACTTGCCTGACCTGGATGCGGATACTGCGGATGCCGGCAGTTCAGTTGATACAGGTGACGGTTTGGGCGACTTTGATCTGCCGGACTTTGGAGACAGTGGTTTGTCAGAGCAGCCTGCTGCAAGTGCAAGTACAGGTGCCGTTGGCTTAGGCGGAATCTTTGACGATGATTTTGGCGAAGTTAATCTTGAAAATAATGACACTTCATTTGACGACTCAGATTTAACCTCCCCTGGCTTTGATCCTACTGATTTTGGCAGTGATGACGGCCTTGAAACTCAGGCAGCACAGTACGATGACCTTTCAGATGGTGAAGAAACTGAAAGAAAATCAAAAGTTCCGGTTATCCTGATTATACTCATTGCAATTCTTTGTCTTCTTGGAGGCTCTTTCCTGGGCTTTATGTTCGGAAGGAATCTTAAAAAGGCAAAATCTGAGACAAATACAGTTACAAATATTGAAAAGGAAGAAAAATCCTCTTCTAAAAAAGAAGTGGAAAGCGAAACAAGTTCTGCTGAAAATCCAGTGGAAGTCAAGCCGGAAACAGAGGAAAAATCTTCATCTGTTCAGCCTGCAGAAAGTGAATCTTCAAAGAAGGAAAGTGCAGAATCTGTAGAAAAAGCTCCTGCTGCAGTTGAGGATCAGATTGTAATTGCATCAGTTCCAGAAGCAGTTGTACCAGAACAGCCGCCAAAGCCGGAGACACGCCCTGAAGATATACGCTATACTGTTAAGTGGGGAGATACACTTTGGGATATTGCAGAAGCCTACTATAAAAATCCGTGGCGCTACACTACAATAGCAAAGTACAACGGCTTGAAAAATCCAGATAAGATTGTAGCCGGATCAACACTTCTTATTCCTGCAGAGTAAGAAATTAACAAAAGAAAGATTTATGAAAAGAAATTTACTAGCATTACTCATATTACTGACAGTGGTTTTCAGCGTTAATACAATAAGCTGTACTCCTGCAAGTTCTCTTCTTGAAAAATACGGAGAGGATGGATATTACTTTCTGGGATTACAGCAGGCTGAAAAAGGTGAAACAAAAATTGCACAAAAATCCTTCAAGATGGCAGTTGAAAAGGCCAGTCCTTTTTTTGCAAAGCTTTCCTATGAAGAACTTCTTAAATATGGAAACCGTTCGGAACAACTGCAGACTGCACTGAAATTTCACAAGGCTTTTTCTGATGAAGAAACCCTGCTTTTAATCTGCAAAAAACTTTACAGAGACGGAGAATTAAGTCAGGTTATCAAATTGACTGATAAAATCGATTATGCTCAAAGTGCTGACGAACTTTGCTACTATAGAATTTCCGCCCTCTATCAGAAGAATAATCCAAAATTCAGAAATGCATATTATTACTGGTGCACCTTAAGAAAGTTCACTTCCTGGCAGTACAAACTCTATTGTGAAGTGCTGGACATTAATGATGTAATCACCATGAGGGCAAATATTTACACCAGGGATTATGGCCGGGCTTATGAAGCAGCTCAGTACATTCTTCAGGACAGTGCAAATTATAAGCCTCAGATTATTTCTGATGCAGGAAAAGCTTACCTTTATGGTTCTACTGCATATTCAAAGAATGCTTCTTATTTTGAAAGGCTGACTAATTCCCTTGAAGGGGATGCAGAATTCTACGGACATTTTTACACTGCAAGAATCTATTCCCGCATGGAAAATACAAAATCCTATGCAATTCAAAAGTTTGCCCAGGCAATGGACACTGCTCCTACAGACAGTGATTATGATACTGCACTCTGGTACTATCTTGATACGAGCCTGTCTTCTTCAATTAAGGAAGCAACTGCTGCCTTAAAAAAATATGCTCCTACTTTTAAGGATCCTGAATATTACGATGATTTTTTCGATACTCTTTCCGTAAGAATTCTGTCCCAGCATATGTGGAGCGAATTTTATAAAACTGCAAATTCCATCAGTGGATATGCATCAAAGGAAGCGTCGTCCAGATTCGCATATGTTTCGGCCCGTCTTATTCAGGAAGGCTTTTATTCCCCTGAAGGAGTGGACAAGGCTGATGAAATAAATCGTCTTCTTCAGCTTGCAATGGACTGCGGAACTGCCTGGTACTACAGATTTGTTGCTGCAGAAAAACTTGCAATGACAGATGAAGAACTTGAAAGCTGGATTTTTAATCAGCCTGTAAAAGATGATTTTGAAATTGATGAAAACGGCGAAAAACTTTTGTCAGGTTTAATGGATTCAAATCTGGACCAGGGACTTTATGAAAAATTTCAGCGGTATGGAGACAAGGTTGGGCTGGAAGTAACAAAACGGCTGGCCCTTCGCTTAAAAAGAGATGCTTCGGATAAAAATGATTATTATTCCCGGAGTATGAGGGTTGCCCTGAAACGAAATAAGGGGTCAAATCTTCCATATGACAAAGAATTTCTTAAACTGATGTACCCGAAAGCTTATTCAACTTATGTTGGAGACAGTTGCAGAAAATATGAAGTGCCTGAATATCTTATGTACGGACTTACCCGGAGCGAAAGTTTTTTTGATCCCACAGTTTCTTCTGTTGCAGGAGCAAAAGGTTTGACACAGCTTATGGAAAGCACTGCTGCGGATGTTGCAAAAAAACTTCATTATGCCGAATACGATTTAAATGATCCTAGAACGAATATTGAATTCGGCTGCTATTATATTTCAGGTCTTCTGGTAAAATTCAATGGTTCTATGCTTCCGGCTCTTTTCGGCTACAATGCAGGACCCGGCAGAATTAACACCTGGATTAAAAATGCAGAAACCGAGTTTTCCAAACAGTCCCTTCCTATGGACATTTTCCTTGAGAGCATCCCTTATTCAGAAACCAGGGAGTATGGACGGAAAGTTGTTGCGGCAGGCTGTATGTATGCCTATCTTTATCAGAATGAGCATATTACTAAAACTGTGGGCAGAATGCTGCGCTAGAACAGTTAATTATTGCTAAAATCCTTGAACATAATAGAAAACTTGAGTATCTTTTTTGAGCGTAGAAATTTTTTTTAAGGAGCCGGCTATGGCAGATCAGACATTAGAAGAAAAAGTAAAGGAAGCTCTTGAACAGTTCCGCCCAATGCTTGTGGCAGACGGTGGAGATATGGAATATATCAATATTGACAGTTCCAATAATGTACATATTCGCCTGACTGGTGCATGTGGTACTTGTCCAATTTCAGTTATGACATTGAAGATGGGAATCGAAAGATTTCTTAAGGAAACTTGCCCTGAAATTAATGAAGTTATTCAGGAAGAGTAGTTTTACTGCAGGAGAATAAAATGCTTTGTGAAAAAGATAAAGTTGTATCAATTAATTACACACTTAAAGGTGATGACGGCAATATCATAGATTCAAGTGAAGGAAAAGCTCCTCTGGAATACGTTCATGGAAGAAACTATCTTCTTCCAAAACTTGAAGAAATGATTACTGGAAAAAATCCCGGGGATAAATTTTCAGCTGTTCTGGAAGCAAAAGACGGTTATGGTGAATACAATCCTGACCTGGTAGTTGATGTGCCTCGTTCTGATTTTGATACATCAATGCCTATTGAAACTGGAATGGCTTTTCAGGCAATGACTGACCAGGGACCAAGAATTGTTTACGTTAAGGAAGTTAAGGAAGATTCTGTTACAATTGATGGCAATCACGATCTGGCAGGAAAAAGACTTCACTTTGATATTGAAATCCTGGACGTAAGAGAAGCAACTGTTGATGAATTGCAGAGCGGCATGGTAGGCGGCGGTTGTGGAGGCTGCGGAGGCGGCTGCGGTGGAGATTGCGGCGGCGACTGTAACTGCGGCGGTGGTTGTGGCGGCTGTGGCGGTGGCTGCAACTGATTTAGACTGTTAAATGGAACAAAGAATGCGGTCAGAATTCTGTTCAACTGAATCATCAGTCATTTGAACGGTAGTGTCTGCAAGTTCTTCGTAAATTTTAACTCTTTCTGTATAAAAGTCGTGAAAAATTTCCCGGATATCATTTTTTGTCCGGGGATTTTTTTTTGCAATGTAGGCCGGAATATTTGTTAAATTCCCCTGAGAGTCGGTTTTAGCTTCCCTAACAATACGGTCTGCGGCTAATTTTTCAGGTGTTTTCAAAAATATAAATTCTGCAATGCTTTTAAGAAGGGCAATGGCCTCCGGATTGTTGCAGATTCCTCCTCCGGTTGCAATTACGGCGCACTTATTTTTTTTAGAGGCTAAATCATCCTTGATTTTTTTGCAGGCCTGGTACTCGGCGGTTTTAAATGCGGCTTCTCCCTTTTCTGAGTAAATCTGGCGGCAAGTCATTCCATTCATTTCTTCAATTAAAGAATCAGTGTCAAAAAAAGGAAGTTCCAGTTTTTTTGCAAGAATTTTGCCTTGTGTGGATTTTCCGCAGTGTTTGATGCCCATTAAAACTATTGATTTCATAAATCTGTCTTCCTTATTCTACTGATGATAAATTAAGAAAATTGCAGGGAGCTTGTGGATTGGAGGTTCAGGAATTTTTTTCCACTCGGCAATTGTATGAGTGTGAATGTATTCCTGGTCGGTGGTAATTCCTGCCGCAATACAGAGAAGTGTGTCCTTCCTCAGTGACTGGGTGATGGATTCAAGCATCTTCAGATTGCGGTAAGGGGCTTCAATAAAGAGCTGTGTCTGATTTTCCTTGTACACTTTGTTTTCCAGCTGATGAAGTTTAGAAACTCTTTCATTTGGTTTAACTGGAAGATAGCCGTTAAAGGCAAATGACTGCCCGTTAAATCCACTTGCCATAACTGACATTATAATCGAGGACGGTCCCACCAGAGGAACCACATCAATGTTTTTTTTCTGGGCCATTTCTACAACAGCGGCTCCCGGATCTGCTATGGCAGGACAACCTGCATCTGAAATAATTCCCATAGGAACTTTTTCTTTAATGATAGGGTCCAGATAGTTCCCGATTGTTTTTAAATCAGTGTGTTCGTTTAATTCGTAAAAAGTAAGGTCTTCAATGACAATTGATTTGTCTGTCCGTACTAAAAAGCGGACTGCTTCCTTGCGGCTTTCCACAATAAAATGCTTTATTCCCTTAATAATCTGAGTGTTATAGGAAGGCAGAACTTTTCCTGCGTCTTCGCTGCCAAGAGTGTTAGGAATAAGATAAAGTGAGGCTTTCTTCATTCCTTGAGTTTATCACAAGGGAGAAGTTTGTAGAACAGTTGGATAAAAAATCCGTTAGACCTGTTTAATAAAAGTGTGCTTTTCGTTATAGTCATAAGACTTTTCTTTTAAGGATTTTTATCTATGTATTTTATTATGTCAGTGCTGGCTGTTTTTGCCGGCGTATGTTTTGCGGTTCAGGGACCAATCAACACAGCCCTGGGAAAAAGAACTTCAGTATTTCAGGCAGCCGCAGTATCCTTTTTAGGCGGTGCAGTTATTTCGGGGATTATTGCCCTTATTCTTAGACGGGGGGATCTGGGACAAATCAAAAATGCTCCATTCTGGCAGCTGATTGGTGGCTGTTACGGGGCAGTAAATGTGGCAGTAACAATTGCAGCAATTCCTGTAGTTGGTGCGGCACTTGCTTTAACTGCAATTATGTTTGGTCAAATTCTTGCCGCAGCAGTAATTGACGGTTTTGGTCTTTTAGGTTCTCCTAAGGTTAATATTTCTTCTCTTAGAATTGCCGGAATCATTTTTGTAGCAGCAGGAATCCTCATGATTTATTTTGGCAGTCAGGAGAAGAAGGAAGGAGAAAAATCAACTTCTGCAAAGAATGGCCGGGGCAAAGCAATTATTATAATGTTCCTTGCATTCCTGGCAGGTATTCTGGGGGCAATGCAGTCTCCTACAAATGCGGCTCTGGCATCAGTTATTGGTTCCTGGGAAGGAACTTTTGTTTCTTTCATAGCAGGATTTGTTGTCCTTCTGCCGATTACCCTGGCAGCTAACAAGGGTCGCCTTAAGTCAATGACAAAAGTGGGAATTAAATGGTGGATGCTCACTGGAGGACTTTGTGGTGTAGGCGGAATTTTCCTGAATATTTTTACTGTTCCTTCATTAGGTACAGCTCTTCAGGTTGCCTGCGGAATGCTGGGCCAGCTTACTGCGGGAATTTTGATTGACAGTCTGGGTTTAATTCAGACTCAGAAAGTAAAAATCAATTTTTTAAGAGTTCTTGGTGTTTTAACAATAGCTTGTGGTGTAGTTTTAGTAACAGCGGGAAACCTTATCTAACTCCAGACGGAGTGGATTGTAAATTCAGGTCGCAGATTCTGCTCTTGTGCAGGTCGGCGGCCTTTTTTTATAATGTAAGTGCATCTCAGGAAACTGAATTTTTTGTACTGTTTTTTAATTGCTTTCAAGCCTGTTTACCTGATAGTACCACTATCACACTGATAAAAAATGTAACAAAAAATTTGCCTAATATGTTTAATTTATGTACTTTTTTATAAACAGCTTAGAATGAATTTTAAAGAGGAAAAATTATGTCTGTAGTAACACTTACAAACATTCACAAGACTTATCCCTTGGGAAAAGAGAATGTAATTGCTGTAAAAGATGCAAGCTTCTCTATTGAAAAGGGAGAATTTGCTGCAATTTCTGGTCCTTCCGGTTCCGGAAAATCCACCCTTTTGAATATGATTGGTCTTATTGATATTCCTACATCTGGTTCAATCAACATTAATGGAATTGATGTTTATCAGGGAATTGACCTTTCCACTGCTGAAGTTGTGAATAACCGCTGGGCTTCTTCTGGAAATGAGGCACAGAAAAAGAAACAGCGTACTTCAATTCCGGCAAAACTGGATAAGAGAATTACCGGATTGCGCAGAAGTCAGATTGGTTTTATTTTCCAGACATTTAACTTAATTCCAGTTCTTAATGTTTATGAAAATATCGAATTTCCTCTTTTGCTTACATCTGCAAACAAGGATGCAGTAAGCCCTGTAGATTCTTTCTCAAAGGCTCAGAAAAAAGAATGGATTGATTATCTGATTGAAAAAGTTGGTCTTTCAGAACATGTAAATCATAAAGCAACAGAACTTTCCGGCGGTCAGAGACAGCGTGTTGCAATTGCCCGTGCCCTGGTTACCAAAGCTCCTGTAATTCTGGCAGATGAACCTACTGCAAACCTTGATTCAAAGAATTCAGAGCAGATTCTTAAACTGATGAAATCCCTGAACAAGGATCCTGACCTCCAGACAACATTTATTTTTTCTACTCACGACAGCCGTATTGTGGATATGTGTGATCATGTTGTTCATCTTCTTGACGGAGTTATCACTAATGACGAGCACAAAGCCGGAAGTGATGTATATGTAACGGAGGTTCACTGATGCGGGAAATATTACGTCTTGCAATCAGAAACATAAGGGAACATAAATCTAAGTCACTGATTATTGCATTTTTCATCATTTTCGGAAGTGCAATTGTAATTCTTGGAAACTCTTTTATGGAAAGCGTTAACCGCGGTCTGGAAAAAGATTTCCGCAGTAATTACACAGGTGATATTGCCATTTCGGTTGTTCCTCCAAAAGGTTCTGTTATTGATATTTTTACAATGTCCTCTGCAAGTATGGCCATAACCGGTCAGATTCCCCAGATTCCTGGACTTACAGACAGAGAAAAGATTGAAGAAATTCTTGCCGAAACTGATGGAATTAAAAATCAGACTAAACTGGTCAGCGCTCAGGTCTTTATTACAATGAGTGAAGATGAAGTTGATTTAGGTGCCATCATCAACAATGACAATCTGGAGATTACAGATCTGCCTGTTGCCGTGCTTTTTGCCGGTGAATCTTCTTCATATTTTGATATGTTCCCTGGACAGAAAATTTCTCAAGGAACTTATCCTTCTGCTACCGGTTCAGAAGTTCTCCTGGATGAAAGAATCCGCAACGGCTATCAGCGTACCTACGGAAAGCCTTTAAATGTAGGCGACAAGGTTCTGGTTCTGGGAGCCAACACAAAAGGTGTAATTCGTGAAGCAACAGTGAGCGGCTTTTTCTCACCGGCAAACCAGTACAGTGCAATGTTCCAGTGTGTTTATGCCAGCCCGGATTTAGCAAGAGCTTTTGCTGATTTAACTTACGGAGCTGCCCTGGAAGAAACCCTTCCTGATAATATTGATATGTCCATCTCTGAACTTTCCGAAGAAGATTTGTTCGGCAGTGACGATGATTTTTTCAATATTGATGATGATGATTCCGCATTGCTCAGCTCAGAATCCCTGGACTTTAATAACATCCTGGGAGATACCAGCCTTAGAGATGAACTGAATCAGGTTGATCAGGGCTCATGGCAGTTTATTCTTCTTAAATGTTCAAATCCACGGCAGATGAATTCCATGGTTGCTGAATTAAATGCAAAATTCCAGCAGGCCGGAATTAATGCACAGGCAATGAACTGGAAAGCAGCTGCCCGTTCTTATACTTCTTCAGTTGAAGGAATAGATATCTTCTTTAACGTACTGATTATTATTCTGGCAATCGTTGTATTCTTCATCATTATGAACACAATGATTGTAAGTGTAATAGAAAGAACCAGTGAAATCGGTACAATGAGGGCTATTGGTGCTGAAAGAAAATTTGTCCGCAGACTTTTCTTTGCTGAAAGCCTTATACTTACTGTAGGTACATCATTAATTGGTACTGTTTTAGCAGTTATCTTCTCCCTTATTTTTAATTCGCTGAATATTGCAGTTACAAATGAAATTGCAAAAATGATTCTGGGCGGCGGTCAGCTTTACTTCAGCCTTACCCCTCAAATCATTATTTCCACAATTTTTATCTGTGGACTTGTAGGCATTTTGAGCAATATTTATCCTGTAACTTCAGCCCTGAAAATTACTCCGCTGAAGGCTTTGTCAAAAGGAAGTGAATGATGGCAGAAAAAAATAATTCGAATACAAAATTTGCTGAAAGAAAAGAAGTTTTTCGTCTGGCAGTAAGAAATTTGACCAGAAGCAAAAGACGAAATGTTGTTCTTGCAATTGCCATTGCATTTGGATTTTTTGTTGTTACTGTAATTGACGGATTAACAACAGGAGCTGTGGGTAATCTGGAAGATGAAATTACAGAGCTTGCAGGCGGTACAGTTCTTATTGGCGGTTACGAAAAAGTTCCCGGTGAAACTGAAGGCAAATATAAGTTAGTAAATATTATCCGCGATAAAAACTATATTACTGATGTAGTAAATGATCTGCATGTGGATTATAAATACTGCTCCCGCTACACTTCTTCTGCAGGCCAGCTGGTTTTTGCAGGAAAAAAACTTCTTGGAACAATTTATGGCCGCGACTTTCAGCAGGATAAAAATCTCGTAGAATCTTTCAAACTTAAGGAAGGTTCACTGGATGACATTTACGACGAGAATGCAATTGTTATGAGTGAAGAGATGGCAGAAGGGCTGAATGTTCAGCTTGGGGATACTGTCATGTATAACACTGAAACAATTTACGGCCAGATGGAATTCGGGGAATTTGTTGTAAAGGCAATCATTAAGGGAAATTCTTTTATGAGTGGAATGATTGCTTATGCAAATATTGAGACTGTAAATAAACTTGTTGGAATTCCAGAAGGTGGGTATTCAACTTTTACAATTTTCCTTAACAGAAAAAATCTTCAGGATATTGTGGCCCAGCTTATTGAAGAGAAAATTCGTGCTGATGGTGTGAACGTTTCCAGCCGTATGGAAGCAATCCGTACAAATCCTTCAAATATTGGACGTGGAATCGACAAGCAGTTTATTGGTGACGATATTGTCTGGGACGGCGTTAAATATGGTGTCATCAGTTTGAATGATCAGATTCAGGCTATGAAAACGGTAATGAATGTAATCCACATAATTACATTTGTAATCCTCCTGGTAATTCTGCTGATTGTAATGGTTGGTATTGCAAATACTTACCGTATGGTTCTTCTTGAGCGAATTCGTGAAATTGGAACCATGAGGGCCCTGGGAATGAGCGGCAAAAGTACAGGAAGGGTTTTCACAACAGAAGCCCTGATTCTTTCCATTATTGGAGCAATCGCAGGTCTTCTTGTGGGAATTGTATTTATGATGCTGCTGGGAATTCCTTCAATTAATAATCCTTCAGTGCAGATGTTCCTTTACAAATCACACTTAAGTTTTAAGTTGTCTTTTGGAACAATCCTGCTTCAGTTTATTCTGATGATTTTTATGACCGCCGTAGCAGTTCACGGTTCTGCAAAAAAGGCTTCAAAAATGCAGCCTGCAGAAGCCCTTCGTACGGTAAAATAGGAGTTAGAAACAATGAAAAGATTTACAAAGGCTTTTATGCTTTCAAATGCACTGCTCTTGTCAGCAGTTGCCTATGCACAGGTTTCTTCAGCAGATTCAGAAAAAGCTTTCAAAGTTATGGAAGCAACCGACGATTCTCTTGCCTACAAGGGAGATTATTCGGCAACAATGTCTGTTGTTGTAGAGCAGCCGGGTAAGGCAACTCAGAGTCTCAAGTACAAAGTTTTTCAGCGTACTGATGAAGAAAAAATGACAATCGTTCAGCTTATGCCGGAAGCAGATAAAGGTACCGGCTATTTGATGGACGGAGACAATATCTGGGTTTACGATCCAATCAGCCGTAAGTTTACCCATACATCACTTAAGGAAGCTCTTGGTGAATCAGATCTTAAGATTGATGATGTTGACCGCTCTAAAACTCACTGGCGTGACAATTACAATGTTACTGAATTTAAATCAGGTACTTTGGGAAAATATGAAGTTTATATCATTACTTTGACTGCAAAGACAACAAATCCTTCTTATTCAAAATCAACTTACTACATTCGTAAAGATGTTAACCTTATTTTGAAAGAAGAGGATTTTTCTTCTTCAGGTCGTCTTATGAGAACAACTCTTATGCCTAAGTATACAAAAGTTCCTGCAGGATATGTTCCAACTCAGATCATTCTCAGGGATGAAATTAACGTTGGTGAAAATACTCAGGAAATCATTACAGATTTAACTTTTGATAAATTGCCTGATACTATTTTTACAAAGGCTTATATTGAAGGCTTGAACTAGATTCTGCTTATATTTTACGAGGTGAATGGATTGAAAAAACTACTCTCCTGCCTTGCACTGTTTTGTATTTTTTCAGTTGCAACGCTTTCTGCGCAAAATTCTGATGACGATCTTTTTGGAGGAGAAATGTTTGATTCTATTTCAGAAGAGGACATTTCTGCTGCCGGTCAGGGAACTTCAGATGATGCTTTATTTGGAGGCAGCGATGATGATTTGTTTGGTGATGATGGAATTGTAGATTACAGTTCATCTTCAAAATCATCTTCTGATAATGCCCTGGATACAGCCCACGGAGCACTTTTTCAAAATGGAAGCATAAAGATTGGAGGAAGATTTTCTACTTCTCTTTCTTCCAGTACTACAATCGTTCAGGCTCCATTAGATTCTGATTCTTCAGAAGATAGTGATGGAGATTCTGGCAGCGGAAGTGAAAGCGAATCAGGGGAAGAGTCAAACACTTTCCTGGACCGCCTTAAAAATACTGCGTTGACTCCTACAGCAGATGCAACTTTCACGATTGATGCCCGTCCAAATCAGATTCTCCGTATGTATTCCAAGTTTCAGGTGTCATATCCATTTAAGAGCAGCAATGTTTCTACAACAACTTCCCTCAGCGATTTTAGTTCTTATTCCGATGTGTCTAATTTAAATGCCAGTGATGTTTTTTCTGTAAAAGAACTGTTCACGGATTTTTCTCTTTACGACAGGGCTTTTTTCAGATTTGGACTTCACACAGTAAGCTGGGGAACTGGTTTTCTGTATTCGCCTGTGTCTGACATGATTAATACATCTTCAATCGACATAATGAATTATACAGAAACTGTTTCCGGCAGCTTTAATCTTCGTACTCAGGTTATTTTCCCCGGAACACAGAATGCCCTTTACTTTTACGTAATTCCGGACAATTCAGGCAGCAGCGTTAAACTCATTGATACTGCTCTTGCTGCAAAAGGTGAATTTGTTTTAGGCGGCTGGGAATTTGGTGCAGGTGCTTTTTATAAATATCAGAGTCCTCTTAAATTCATGCTGACTGCAAGTGGAAGCATTAAGAAGTTTTCTGTTTTTGGGGAAGCTGTCTATCAGTATGGTTCAGAGACTCAGTGGTCGGATAATCCGGAAAACTGGGATGGTAAATCAAGCATTTTCCAGTTTACAGCCGGCACAATGTATATGTGGAAGGATCCTGGTATTACTGCAATCGCTCAGTATTATTATGATGGTAACGGTGATGATTTTTCTCACAAATATGTTACCCAGGGGCATAATCTTGCAGCAGTAGTGAACTTTGGAAAAATCGGAGGCAATTCAAAATGGACTGCTTCTGTAATCGGTATTATGAATCTTGGAAAAGAAAAAATTACTGCAGAAGCAATTTCTTCTTCTGTGTCAGATGCTGATTATGAAAATATGGCCGACCAGATTATTGCCAGAACAGGCGGCACTTATACTACGATAGGTGATGATGGCCAGCCTAAGACGGTAACTTACACTAAAGAAGAGCTGGTTGAAATCCTTAAGGCAAATGGGGAAAGTGGTGTAGTTGATTCAAGTAGTCAGGAAATTGCAAACTATATGAACTATGTTCTTAACAGTCTGACACTTTATACTGCTGTTACCTATTCTCCAAATGATTATGTGTCTGTAACCGCCGGTCCTTATCTTACTTTCAATGACTGGGGTGATCCTCCAAGCGTTTACTTCCAGCTTAAGGTAAGTCTTGGCGGCGGTAAGTTCTAAAATTACTGCAAAATTAAAGCAGAAAGTCTGTTCGTTTGATCAGGTGCTTTCTGCTTTAATTGTTTTAAACTATTTTAATTTTATATTTTGTACTTCTGTGATAACTAGTAAGTATCCAGACAGCTTTCTAAGGCTGTTTTTATTTCAAGTTGATTGTATCCTTTTCCAATAAATACAATTTGATTTTCCCTGTCGCCGTAATGTTCATCCCAGTTTTCCCTTACATCCGGGTTTTCTTCAAGAATGGCCTTCTTTTGTTTTTCCACAAGGGCATCAATCCAGTAAGAAACCATCATTACAGAAGAGTTACGGCCTGCCTGCTCAAAGAGCTGTACGTCAGAATCTGAATCAGAAAACCAGATATAGCCTTTTGCCCGGATTAATTCTTTTGGATATTTGTTGTTAACAAAATCTGCAAATTTTTCCCTGTTGAAAGGCCTTTTTTCTTCATAAACAAAACTTGAGATTCCGTATTCCCCGGTACATCCATCCTTTGCACGATTTGGTTCATTCAAACTGTTAATTGCTTTCTGAATTGCAGAAGATGAATCAATTTGTTCATAATTAAATGGTTCGGTAGTAGTGATTTTTTCCAGTTCAATATTTCCGTTTACACTATGATAAATTGGAGCCCTGGTCTGGAACTGGCGCACAATATCTTCAACTTCGGACAATTGCTTTTCGTTAAGAAGGTCGCACTTGTTCAGTACAATGAAATTGCAGAATTCAATCTGATCCACAATAAGGGTGGAAATTTCTTCTGCAGTAAGATTATTTTCATCAACTTTATCGTCATCTTTTTTCTTTTTTAATTCATCAAGAAATTCCCGATAAATTCTGTCTGCATCAACTACTGTTACTACGGAAGTCAAATAAACATTTGTTTCAGGATTATCAGCTTCATAAGCAAGAAAGCTTGCACTTACAGCACCAGGATCACTTATTCCTGATGCTTCTACAAAGATTACTTCTACGCTGTCAATTTGAGAAATCTTTTCAATCTGCTTTATAAATTCATCCCTTAAAGTACAGCAGATACAGCCGTTTTGAAGTTCGAACATTGGGCATTCTGCAACATTTGCTCCTTCCTTTTTAAGAATTGAAGCGTCTACGTTAATGCTTCCCATATCATTTACAATCAGGGCTACGCGCCGGGTTTCCTGTCGAAGAAGATTGTTAAGCAAAGTAGTTTTGCCTGAGCCGAGATAGCCTGTGATGAGTACAACTGGTTTTTTGTTTTTCATAATATTCCTTGCCTTGTCTGAATAATCAGACTTTTATGAGATTTTTGACTTGAGTTCTGAAATTGTAAGTTTGTTTTTAAAGAGGGGCAGGAATTCTAAATCGTTAGTTTGACTTTTTGCGAAACCAAAGTTTCAGGAGACTGCAGGAGGGAAAAAAGTATATGGAGAATTATATTTACTGTAAAAAATATTTGAAGTGTTACGCCGGGAGTAATATTAAAGGATTTTGTGTCACTGCTGATTATCTGCAAAAGAATACAGGTCTGGCAGTTTTCCTGATGACAATTGTCCTGATGTCCTGCATGTAGGGACTGGAAGAGAAGTGCAGAAAAAATTAAAAGAGTGAGAAGCAGGGAAATAATGCGGGCCGGCTGTTGGATTTTATCTGCTTTCATAATTCCTATCCTTTTTTGCACAGTCCGTACAGATTCCGTAAATAACCGTCCTTAGAGGATTAAGTATGAAACCGTGTTCAGACTGCAGGTGCTTGCCTGCCTTTTCCAGTTCATCGCATTCAAGATGAATTAAACGTCCGCATTTTTCACATTTCAGATGAAAGTGGATTTCTTTTTCCATACAGTTTTCACCGGAATATTCAAAACAGGCTGCGCTGTGTTCATCAATAATGTATTTCTGGATTTTTCCTTCTGAAACAAGTTTTTCCAGCTGCCGGTAGATTGTGGCAATTCCAATTGGAATCTCTTTGGATTCAAAATAAAGGCGCACATCTTCTGCAGTAAAATGCTTTCCTTTCATAGTCTGAAGGTAGGAAAAGAGTAGGTTCTGCTGTTTTGTTTTATAGGGTGCCTTTTGCATTTCTATTTCAATTGTCCAATTTGATAATGATTATCAAATTACAAAAAACGCTGACAAAAGTCAATCCTGTTTTATTTAAAATAAAAAAAGCTGTCCTCTAGAAAAAATCATTTCCGGGACAGCTTTCAACTATTCAGTCAGTAATAATCTTTTATATCGCAAGGAAAAGAGCAAAGAACTGGAGTACAGAACCGGCAATTGTAAGTAGGTGGAATACTCCGTGAGCGCCCTTAATTTTTCTCATCTTAAAGAAGATGCTGGCCAGGGCAAATGAAGCACATGCTGCGTAGTAGAAGATTTTTACATTCATTGGGAGTGTCTTGTTCAGAATGATTAATACTGCAAGAGTAATTCCCGCACCAAAGTAAATAAATTCTGCAAGGCCGTTCATCCTTGTCTGCAAAGTTGAATACATAATGCTGAAGAACACTGCAAGTGCCCAGATTATGATAAAGATAACCCAGCGGGGAGCATCATTGCACTGAGTAAGCAGGTAAGGAGTGTAGTTTCCGGCCATCCAGAGGAAGGTTGAAATCCTTGTAATGACAGAAAAAACTTTTCTTGCTGTAGTATTCAAAAGAGCATGATAAAGGGTGCTCATAAGGAAGAGCAGGAAAAGGAATGATGCATAAAGTGCGTAGCTGGTAACAAGAACTGCCTTGTTATCAACATTTGAAACTGCTGCTTTAATAACAAGAAGTACCAGAATAGCAACTGCCAGACAGGCACCTATTCCGTGACTAATTGAATTAAATAAATCTTCGCCTAATGTGTATTCATGGGATCTGCGGGCGTTGTAGGCGATTCTAGCATTAGCTTTCTCGGCCCGCTCCTCTTTTTTTTCTTCTCTATCCTTTTGCTTTGAAGCTTTTAAATTTGGGTCTTTAGAGTATTCAAGTTTAATTTCCTTTATTTTCTCTTTGGCCTGCTGTTTTATCATCCTGATAGCGTCCTTTTTCTTTGCTTTCAGGGATTTACGTGTAATTCTGTGTGAAATGTCAGCCATTTGGTAACTCCATATTTTGTATATATATAGAAATTATGGCACAAATTTTCAGTAAAATAAAGGGGGCGACAAAAATCTTTTATTTGTCAATTCTTAATGTTGAAATTGAAATTAAATGGTAAATGATTATAATGTCTGAATATGAGTGAAACAATTAAATCGACAGACAAATGTCCTTGTGGCTCAGGAAAAACTTACGCTGAATGCTGTGAGCCACTCATTACTGGAAAATCAAAGGCTTTAACAGCCGAAGCTCTTATGCGTGCACGTTACACTGCATATGTTGTTCATGCAATCGACTTTATCATCAATACTTGTGAAACTGGTGAACAGATTGCTGAAATTGACCGCAAGGCCACTGAAGACTGGAGCAACAAATCTACCTGGCATGGACTTAAAATCCTTAGAACAGAAAAGGGTACAGAAAGCGACGAAGAAGGTATTGTTGAATTCGAAGCAACCTATACTCAGAAGGGAATCCGCGATATTCACCACGAAATTGCAGGATTTAAGAAAGTTGAAGGTGAATGGCTTTATGCTGAAGGAATGATTCGTCCAACAACAGTAGTTAGGGAAACAAGAAAAGTAGGCCGTAACGAGCCATGCCCATGTGGTTCAGGTAAAAAGTACAAGAACTGCTGCGGTAAGAACTAAGGCTTATGGCACAGAATATTTATACTGGCTTTCACGCAATTGAAGAAAAAATCCGTCACTTTGCCCTTCAGCAGAAAAAGGCTGGAAAAAAGGCTCCTGAAGTTGAATTAAAGCTTTATTTTTCAAAAGCAGGTCCAAGGGTAAAGAAGATTATTTCTCAGGCAAAGGAATGTAATGTTCACTGTGAAGAAGTGGACGAAAAATCCCTGGAGCAGATGGTTCAGTCTCTGCCGGTGGAAGCCCAGGAACACAGAGGAATTGTTCTGGTAGCAGAAGGTTCCGGAGAAGAACTGCGCTCTGCAAATTCTGTTCAGCTGGAGCAGTGGCTTACTTCTTGTCCTGAAAAGGCAACGGTTGTTATTCTGGACAGCGTAACTGATCCTCACAATGTGGGAGCTATAATTCGTTCCATGGATCAGTTTGGCGCCAGTTTGATTGTTCTTCCCGACCACAGAAGTGCCGGTGATGTTTTGAATAATGAGATTGTGGCCAGAACAAGTGCAGGTTCCAGTGCCTATGTTCCTCTGGCAAGCGTTACCAATCTTGTACGCAGCGTCCAGCTCCTGAAAGAAGCAGGTTTCTGGATTTTTGGAGCAGATGCGGGAGGTTCTTCCCTTCAGGAGATAAAATTTCCGGACAAGGTATGCCTGGTAATGGGCAGCGAAGGTTCTGGAATCAGCCGTCTTCTGGAAGAAGAATGTGACCAGATAGTTTCAATTCCTACCTGTGGAAAAATTGACAGTTTGAACGTTAGCGTTGCAGCAGGGGTTCTTCTTTACGAGAGATACAGACAGTCTCTGTAAAATAAATGCAAATAGTAGGGTTTTATAAAATTTTGCTATTTGCTTATGCTAACTATCCTTTATCTTTGACTTTATATAGTGAATGGAGTAAAATCATACACTAGTTATGGCAATGATCACCGCACAGCAGTTGACTCAATATTACAACGATTATAAGTCAACTGAGATAACGTTTACCAAAGCAATTTTAAAGACTCTTGGTCTGGATCCTCGTCAGATTTACATTAAGATTGAGGGAGTTCAGTGGCCTTGTATTATTAATTCGGCTTCTTTTTCTCTGGCCAGAATTATTATTGGAAGAAATGGCGGTGCTTTCCAGCAGATTGCCAAAAATCAGGACCATACACTTAATTTACATCTCAATTTCCGTCAGACAACTGGTCAGCTGGTGGGTTTTTTCGTTTCAGGCAAAGTGACAGATGTTGTACCTTACATGCAAAGCCAGGAACTTGTGGTAATTACAATTGCCTTTTCTCAGCGTCCCCCTGATGATTTTATCGAAGTAATCGGTAATTTGATTGATGCTAACCAGAATGCCATACGCAGAAAGGAAGACCGTATTATCATCAACCCTGATTCCTGCCGCAAGATGAACCTGTTAAAAGGGGAAACTCTTATTGCAATTCAGGGCGTTCCCCGTCATTGTATCCTCAGGGATATTTCTTTCGGTGGTGCTAAGATTATTCTTATGGGACTTTCCCAGTATCTGATGAATAAAGATGTAATTGTACAGATGGAATTTGATGAACCAAGGGAAAAAATTATTCTCCGCGGTGTAATTCTTGGTACAACTCCAATCGATGGAAGAAAGGATATGGTTGCCGCAAATGTCCGCTGGGACGAAGAAACTGTATCTCTTTCCTACAAGATTCACATCAACAATTACCTGACAACAACAAGAAAGGAACAGCTGGACGGAACAACTCAACTGCAGCCAAAACAGCTCAGCGCATCTGAACTTCAGGCCAGAGCTGAAGAACAGGCCATTATGGACAAGAGAGCTGCAGAAAAGAAGGCCGCCGCACAGGCAGCTGCTCAAGGTACAGCTCCTTCAGAAGCAGCCGCACCTTCTGCACCTTCTGCTCCATCTGCCGGTTCTGATGATATGGGTTTCCTGGATTCACTCCCTGAAATTTAATTTCACAATTCTACAGAATTAAATATTTTGCCAGATATATTTTACTATCTGGTATTTTTTTTGTATCTTTTATCTACATTTAAAACCTAAAAGGACGGTATTATGAACCCTGCAAATTCTCTTGAATCCATTTATTTTATAAATTTCCCTGAGGATGTAAAACTTTCAGAACATGCACTTCAGATTGATCCAAGTGTGCCTCTTCCTGTACAGAAAAAAGAAAAGGATGATCCTGATAATTTTAATCCAAAGGACATAAGCCCTGAACAGATCCTTTCAGGAATTCTTACAGTGCTTGCCTATGATAAAAATAATAAAAATGCGGATTATTACAGAAAAATAATCAAACAGGCACGCCCAAACATTCTTAAAGAATTAACAGAAGCCGCAATCCTTAAGACAAAAAATGAAGAATGGGACCTGGCAGAAGAAATTTTCCTTGCCGTTAAGGGAATTGATCCTGAAGACAAAAGAATTTATCTGAATCTGGCACTTTTCTTTGACCAGAAGGCCGACAGCTACAGAAAGCTCAGCCTTTATGATGATGCAGATGCTTATGATGACAGTGCCCTCCGCTATTACACAGATGCAATGAATTCTGAACCGGAAATTCCGGAAGCTTTCTTTAATGCAGGATTTTTCTATTTGAAGCAGAATAATTTTGCTGAAGCTAAAGGATGCTTTGAAAACTATCTGGCCCTCACTGCCGATTTAACTGATGAAGAAATGGGTGATGACGGTCTCTACAGAAAGGAAAGGGCTCAGGAATTAATTAACAAAATCAATGAACGTAACCTGGACCAGTCACAGTTTAATCAGGCCTACAAGTTGATTGCTTCTGGTGAAGAAGAAAAGGGCCTGGAAGTAATTAGAAAATTTATTGAAAATAATCCTGCCGTATGGAATGCCTGGTTCCTCCTGGGCTGGGGCTTAAGAAGACTGGAGCGTTTTCAGGAAGCAAAAATGGCTTTTGAAAAGGCAAAAGAGTGTGAGGGGGATGATGAAAATGCTGATACCCTGAACGAACTTGCTATCTGCCAGATGGAAACCGGGGACTTTGAAGGAGCAGTTAATTCTTTGAATGATGCCCTTTCCATGGATGTTGATAATGTAAAAGTTGTTTCAAATCTTGGAGAAGTTTATCTTCGTATGGGTAAAAAGGATGAAGCCAGAAAGTACTTTAAAACTGCCCTGGAATTGGATCCGAATGATAAAATTGCCCGTTTCGAACTTGATCGTCTGGGCGAGGAATAAAGTTCTGTTAAGGAATAAATCTGAATTATAATAAATCTGAAATGAAAAGAGCCGGTTTTTGTTAAGCCGGCCCTTTTTTTGTCTGGAAATAATTTACTGGAAGTCCGAAAAGTTGAACTTTTTCAGATGTCTTTATATATCAGTTGGAAAAATATTTTTTCAGGCTTGTGTCTGAATCAATAAAAACCTTGTCTCCAGTAGAAACCCCTGCTTTTTTATACCATCCCTGAGGAACTTCCAGTGCATAGCGGACTGACCGTGAAGAAGAAACATCTGATAAATCAAAAGGTTCCATGTCCAGAATATCGGTAATAGTGCCGGTGCTGTCTATGTAGGCAATTGTCAGTGGATGAGGAGTGTTTTTCATCCAGAATCTGAGAACCTGGTCTTTTTCGAAAACAAAAAGCATACCTGTTCCGTCAGGTATATTTTTGCGGTTCATAAAGCCGTAGTTTCTTTCTTCCTGGCGGATTGCTAGTTCGGCCTGAACTGTAACTGTACTTCCATCCTGCTTTTGTATTGTCAGGGTTTTAACCGGCAGCTGATATTTTTTTGTGCTGCAGGAAAGAGTGAGGGGAGAGAGTAAGAGCAGGGCCAGTGTTAAAACTCTGCATCTTCTGCTGAAAAATCTGTTCATTATTATAATCCTTGAAGAAAAGTGTCCCGGGCCATTTCTTCTGCTGAATCCTCAACCAGAGACTGATTTTGAATTTCTTCAAAAACCTTCTTGTCTGTATATTTTAAGGTGAGAGGCTTTTCTACAGTCATAATTACTGCATCATCGTCCCATTCAGCCTTTTTTGGATTCATGGAAGGCGGGTTCCCGTATTTATTGCATAAAGTTGTAAAAATGGAATAGTAATCCATCTTTGAAGTTTTCACATTGATTGTAATGATATAAAGCTTTTCCTGGTAAAACTGAAAATAGCACTGGGTCAAAAAAGAGTAAGTGTTTCTGCTTGCATCCGTCTGGATGATAGTTTCCTTTGTACTTGGCAGAAGTGAAACGTCTCTGTCGCCCCTGTATCCGAACTGAGGATTTTTTTTAAGGGCTTCCTTTACTTGTTCTACAGACATGCCCAGTTCAATGCCGCCGTATCCGTAGGGAAGGGCTGCTTCCTGTGCAAAGCCTGCAATGCTTAAGAGAATCAGTACTGCTGCCAGAAAAAGTTTCTTAATCTTCATAAGGCTAATTGTTTTTTCTTGCGTTCTGCTTTCTGTAGAAGGCAGCCTGTGAGAAAAGTTCCTTCAAATCCTTGATTTCAATCTTTCCCTGAACAATTTTAAGGTTCTGATCCTGGGAAAGCTGGTAAAGGGCCATGGACTGCTGCTGGCGGTTCATTCCACACATTGTAGCAATATCCTGAACGTTAAGGTCTGAAATATATGGCTGACCTTTAACTGGTGTAATCTTAAGTTTTTCAATCTGAAGGGCCAGCATGTCGACCATTCTTTCTTTTGGTTCAGTAAGCTGAGTATTTGAAAGCTGACGGTAAAGGGCCCAGAGTCTTTCAGCAAACATTGTTGTAAGTTTTGCAATCATCTGCGGCTGGGTTGAAACCATCTGGTCAAAGTTTTCTTTATTTACGGTCATTACCCTGCAGTCTTCATGAACGATTGCGCTGGCTGAACGTGGTTTATGCTCCAGAAGTGCCATTTCTCCGAACATATCACCCTTGCGTAAAATTGCCAGGGTTACTTCCTTGTTGTCTACGACTTTTGTAATTTTTACAGAGCCTTCCTGAATGATAAACATATCTGATCCGGCCTGGCACTCTGAAAAAATCATTGTGTTTTTTGGATAGGCGCGGACAGGATCCTGGTTCTTTGGTTCCAGGTAAGGGGGCTTGGTTTTTGGCTTAAGGCGGATAAAGGCCTGTTTTGCATTTTCAAAGTTAAGTCCCTGTGGGCAGGCCTTTAAATATTGATAGTAGCCGTAGCAGGCAATGTCAAAAAGACCGCTGTCATCATAAAATCTGGCAATTCCGTAAATTTCTTCAGGACTTGAGGTGGTAACTTTAGCTGTATTTGCTTTTGTAAGGCTGTCGTTGAGGGCACGCATTGTAAGGGCGAATGAACGAACGATTTTCATAGCAACAGGGGTGTTTCTCATGATAAGTTCAGGGTACTGATCCCTCTTTACCATGATTGCAACTACATCTGTCATTGCTAAAACTGATTCTGTACTTCCATGCCCAGACATACAGGAAATTACGCCCACAAAGTCTCCAGGACCGTACACCTGCTTAATTCCGCCTGGCAAAGTGAGACTGTGATATACGCATACCTGACCACTCTGAATAATATAGAACCTGTCTGTTGCAGTTGTCCCTTCTATGGCCATATAGGTATTAGCTTTAAAATTTACAAATGATAACTGAAGCACTTCTCTACCACCTAATATTTTTTAAATTATCGGTAAGTTTAACAGTTTGTTAAACAAAAATTATTTCACATTCCAGGCTGAAGCCGGTTTGAGCCTTAACTTTTTCCTGGACCAGCTGAACCAAATCCTTTATATCCTTTGCACTTGCATTGCTTTTGTTAATTATAAAGTTTCCGTGCCATGGTGCAACCTGTGCGCCCCCAACCTGCATTCCTTTAAGACCCGCCTGATCTACAAGAGCTCCGCTTGGTTTGCCGAAAGAGCGGTTGTTTTTAAAAACAGACCCTGCACTTGGAGCTTCAAAGTGACCTCTTTTACGCCTTTCTTCAACATAATAGGCATTTTTGTCTCTTATAGTGGCCTGAACAGTTTGTGGAACCTGATATCCTTCCGTAAAAATCCCCTTATCCAGGGCAGTTAAACTGAATGCAACTTTTGTAATGTATCTTTCCCTTCCCATAAAAGGACTTTTTTTATAATCCCACTCTTCAGAATTAATTATAGTGATTTTTTTCAGGCTTTGCAGGAAAACTTTTTCTAATTCTTCATCAGAAAGGGCTTCAGATTTATCAGCATAAGCATAAAGTTCATCCAGTTCCAGGTATTCAACATAAGACAGACGGTCTGAAATATTTACTTCGTAGCAGCGGGCATTCATATAAGCAGCACCCCCTGCAGTTCCCGGCAGCCCTGCAAAACTTTCCATTCCGCTTAATCCATTCAGAGCACAGAATTCCACTGTATCATTATTCTGCACACCTGCTGAGCAGACAACATTAACCTTGTCCGCGTTCAGGGCATCTTTTTCCATGGTGATTTTATTATTTCTGCAGGTACAAATTACAATTCCTTCAATGCCATCATCATTTACAACCAGATTTGAGCCGCCTCCCAGAGTAAAGGTCTTAATTCCTTCTTTTCTGGCCGTGAAAAAAGCGTAGGCTGCACTCATTTCATCTTCAGGGCAAACAAAAACCTGGGCCGGACCACCAACTTTCATTGTTGTGTGTTCAGACATGGCCTCATTCAAGGTTACACTACCCCTGAAAAACTTTGAGTGATTGAAATTTTCTACTATTTTGCTTATTCTTTCATTCATAATCATACTTATTATAACGAAAATATTCTTCCCTTTAAACATATAAAAGGAAAATGCCGGAGGTAAATATGGCACTTAAATTGTACAACACAATGGGCCGCACTTTTGAGGAATTCAAGCCTAGAACAGAAGGTTTTGTAGGTTTTTACGGCTGTGGTCCAACTGTTTACAACTATGCGCATATTGGTAATTTAAGGGCATATGTTTTTCTTGATACCCTGGACCGTACGCTTACTTTCTTAGGTTACGATAAAAAGCATGTAATGAACATTACAGATGTTGGTCATCTTTCAGGGGATAATGATGAAGGCGATGACAAGATGGTGAAAACTGCTGCAGAACGCCATCAGTCTGTTCTGGAAGTAGCAAAATTCTATACAGATGCATTTATGTCTGATATTGATAAGCTTAATATCATTCATCCGGATGTAATCTGTAAGGCTACTGAACATATCCCTGAGATGATAGAACTGATTAAATCTCTTGAAGCAAACGGACACACCTATATGGCAGGGGGCAACCTCTACTACGATATAACCACTTATCCGGATTATCCTAAACTTGCAAACCTTAACATGGATGAATTAAAAGCAGGTGCCGGTAAGCGTAAGGTTGTAGTTGTTGATGAAAACAAGCGCAATCCGGGAGATTTTGTTCTCTGGTTTACAAAGTCTAAGTTTGAAGATCAGGCAATGGTCTGGGATTCTCCGTGGGGAAGAGGCTATCCTGGCTGGCATATTGAATGTTCTGCAATGAGCATGAAATATCTGGGCAGACATTTTGATATCCACACTGGGGGCGTTGATCATATTCCAGTACATCATACAAACGAAATTGCTCAGGCTGAAGGTTCTTTTACTCCTGAAGAAAGGGCTGAGGGTCCATGGGTAAGATACTGGCTTCACAACGAGTTCCTTGTAATTGAAGGCGGAAACAAAATGTCAAAGTCGAAGGGTAACTTTCTGCGCCTTCAGTCCTTATTAGATAAGGGTTATGACGCCCTGGATTACAGATTCTTCCTTCTTGGAGGCCATTACCGCAAGCAGATTTACTTCTCCTGGGATGCAATGGACGGTGCAAAAAACGGTCGTTCTGGTCTTGTTCAGAGAATTGTAAAGCTTGCACAGGCCGCCGGGGGAAAGGAAGTTCTGGCAGAGAACGATAAGGTTTTTGCAAAAGGTCAGGCTGCTGATCGTTCTGGTCTTTCTTCAAAAGCTGTTGAATATATGGACGCTTTCCAGGCTGCAATGGAAAATGATCTTGCAACACCAGTTGCCCTGTCTCAGGTTCAGAAAGTTGTAAAGGATTCTGCTCTTGACGGTAAGGAAGCTCTTAATCTGGTTGCCCGTATGGACAGTGTGCTCGGCCTTAATCTGATTAAGTGTGCCCTCCAGGCAATTGATAAAGTTTCTCTTGAAGCAGACACTTCTGCAAGTCACCAGGGAGATCCTGAAGCAGCAGAAATTGATGCTCTTGTTAAAGAAAGAGTTGAAGCTAAAAAGAACAAGAATTTTGCCCGTGCAGATCAGATTCGTGATGAACTTACTGCAAGGGGAATCGTTGTAACTGATACAGCAAACGGCCCTGTCTGGACCAGAAAATAAAGTTGGAAATTATAAAGTGGAAGAAAAATGTCTTTTTTCTCCATTTTTATAATTTTATAATGTAACAAAATTGAGGATATAGTGTTTTCTATTACAAAGGGGAATGATGGCGAGAATAATCAGATTGATTGTTCAAATCCTGCAAGCTTTAAGAAACTCTACAGCGAAACCTTTCAGGTGCTTTTTAAGATTGCCTTCAGGGTTGTAGATGATGAAGAAGCTGCTGAGGATTTAGTTCACGATTCCTACATAAAGGCTAACGAAAAAAATATGGTTTTCCCTTCACTGGACGATGCAAAATTCTGGCTGATCCGCGTTGTAAAAAATGCATCCCTGAATTATGCAAAGCGTAAACTTCGTGAGGCAAATGCCTATCACAAGGCACTGTACGAAGGTCGTCAGCACGTAGACAGTGGAGAGGTTGATCTTTTAAAGAAGGAGGCTGCAGAAAAGGCCCGCGCCGCAGTAGACCAGCTGCCTCCAAAACTTAAGGAAGTAATTATTTTGAGGGAGTATGCTGATATGAACTATAAGGAAATCGGTGATACTCTTGGAATTACAGAAGGAAACGTTAAAGTAAGGGTTTTCAGGGCACGCGAGCAGCTTGCAAAACTCATAGGAGAAGAAAATGTCTATCTGTCCTAACAAAGATCTTCATTCAGTTTATCTTGATAATGAATTGCCGGAATCTTACAAGGCTGAATACGAAAAACATGTGGCTGACTGTCCTAAATGCCAGGCTGAATTAAAAAAGCTTAAGGCTGTTAGAAACTTGTTTGCTGATGATAGAAATACAATTGAATTTACTCAAAAGGAAATGGATGAAAGTTATGCCCGCCTTCTTTCCCGCATGTCTTACAGCAAGAATGTGAATATGAGTAAAAAGCCGGTTTCTTCTAAAATCAAAAATTCCATGGGATATGTAATTGGTGCCATTGCCGCTGTCTGCGCTTTTGCCTTTATCCTTCCAAACAGGGCTGCAATGCTTAAGGTTTCTCCTTCAACAGATTTCCGCCCGATTGCAAGAACAGGTATTACTCCTGCTTTCAGTTCAACCGTAAGTTTTGACGGAACTTTAACTTCAACAGATGTATCTTCTGTATTTGCGGCTGAATCTCAGGAAGATTATTACAGTCAGGTTGCTGCTTACAACAGTCTTAACGCCGGAAGTTATGCTAAACCTTCATCTTCTTTCTTTACAAGTTATGATGTTTTCTATACAGAACCTGTAAAATATGAAAACTCTTCTAATCAGGACTACTTCGCAACAGATTCCCTTGAAAAAAGCAAAGTTTACTCTGAACTTTCCAGGACAAATTTGCTTTTCAAGTACAATTCAGCGTATAATCCTGACTAAGATTTTTTAGCAGGTACGTATAATTGAATCCGTTTAAATTCATTAAAGAACTCTTACGCAGATCCCCTTTATTTAGAGTAGTGGCTCTGCTCCTTTTTGTGGCTCTGGTTTTTCTGGTAGTGCATCAGTTTACTAAAAGTTCAACTGGAATTCCAGTTATTTCCTCTGTTAATCCTATGGTGGCCATGCCTGGTGATCAGATGACTATCCGGGGGGAAAACTTTGGTTCTACCAGGGGTGCTTCTTATGTGGAGATTGCAGGCTCTAAACTTACTGCCTCTTCTTACACTGTATGGTCAAATAAAGAAATTAAGGTAAAACTTCCTCTGAATGTTCAGGATGGTCTTGTTGTAGTAGTGACTTCTGAGGGAAGGTCCATTCCTTCATTTTTTGCAAACCGGGAAAATATTCCTGTGATTGTTCACGATAATCCGGAAACTGAATCTCCTGTAATTGAAGAGGTTTCTCCTGCAAGTGCCTCTATTGGTCAGCTTGTTACAATAACCGGTAAGAATTTTGGAAATGTACGGGGCAGTTCACAGGTTTTCTTTACTGCTAACCGTGCTGACAGAACATTTAATCAGGTTCAGGAGGAATATGTTTCTTCTTCTGAGGATTTTATTTCTGCCAACGAATGTGAGTTTGATTACAACAGCTGGTCAGATACAGAAATTCACGTGAGGGTCCCGGACGGAGCGGATTCCGGACAGCTTTACATTTCAACTGCAAAAGGTGAAAGTACTTCAATCAACATCGATATTACCTTTGCTGCAGGAAAAAAGAGTTTCAACAGTAAAAGAGTTTACAATATTCAGACCAGAACAGACGTTTCTGTAGCTGACAGACAGGATTCTACGCTGACCCTGTATTCTCCAAGACCTCAGCTTTCAGCAAGCCAGCCTTTTGTTGAAATTGGTGATTTGTCTGCAGAACCTTTAATCCGTGATGATCCAAAATGTTTGATTTATCAGCATTCCCTCATTCCTACAAATTCAAAGAGTTTTTCTCAAAATTATGTAATTACGGTTTATGAGGTTAATTCCAATATTAAAGCCCAGAATATTACCCGTTATGTAAATACAAAGCGCGACCTGTATACAACTTTCACTTCTCCAGACGGACTTATTCCTTCGGATAATGAAAAAGTTGTGGAACTTAAAGGTCAGATTGTGGGAAAAGAAAAAAATCCTTATAAACAGGCCAGGGCAATATATGATTACTTCTATAAAAACTACAGGATTCTTTCTGCTGTAAGTGAAAAGAATTCTTCCGTAGAAGATTTTATCAGTTCAAAGAGGGGAGATGCCTTTGATTTTGCCGTACTTTATACCGCTCTCTGTCGTGCCTGTGGAATTCCGGCTGTTCCTGTAAGTGGAGTTCTTGTTGATTCTTATTCTTCCTGCCGTAATCACTGGTGGGTTGAAATATATTTTGAAAATTACGGCTGGTTCCCTGTTGACCCGGCTCTTGCAGGAGGATTAAACTTTAAGCCGTTCAATCCTCTGGAAGACAGTGCGGAAGAATACTACTTTGGTAATCTTGATAATCAGCATGTTGTCTTCAGCCGCGGATGGAATCAGATTAAGACTTCTATTTCAAGCGCAAGGCCAGTGAGCCGCAGCAGAACTTATGCCCTTCAGTCTGTATGGGAAGATGCAAGTTCTGCAGAAGCCAGATATTCTTCAGTGTGGGCAAATCCACGCTTGATTGGAGTTGAGTAATTTTTAGTTTGCATTGCAAGGAGTGTATGCGCATATGACAACAAAAGTATTAAGTGTAGGCGGTTCAATTATTGCACCAAATGAACCAGATACAAATTTTTTAAGTCAGTTTGGAAAAATGATTACAGACTATCTTACTTCTAATCCTGAAACAAGACTGATTTTTGTTGCAGGAGGTGGTGCACCTGCCCGTATTTATCAGAATGCTTATAAAGAGGTTGCCGCTGCCTTTGATGATAATCAGAAAAAGGTTTGTGCTTACGAAACTGATGATGATCTTAATGCTGCCTGTGACTGGATTGGAATTACTGCTACAAGATTGAATGCCCAGATTCTTAAAACAGTATTTGGTCCTCTCTGCCAGCAGGAAGTTGTAATTGATCCTACAAAGGTAAATGATTTTACAGGACGTGTTCTGGTTGCAGCCGGATGGAAGCCAGGTTTTTCTACTGACAATGATGCTGTTCTTCTGGCAGAAAAGTTCCACGCTGATACAGTTCTCAATCTTTCAAATATTGCTAAGGTTTATACTGACGATCCTCGTAAAAATCCTGATGCTAAACCAATTGATAATATTTCCTGGGCTGATTTCCGTAAAATGGTTGGAGATGAATGGGTTCCTGGAAAGAACTGTCCTTTTGATCCTATTGCTTCAAAGAAAGCTGAAGAACTGGGACTTACAGTAATTTGTGCAGCTGGAAAAGATATTGAAAACATCCGCGCTATTCTGGATGCTAAGGAATATGTTGGTACAACAATTAAATAAAAAGTATTTTTATGGATTTTGTGGAGCACTGATTATGGTGCTCTCATCCTTTTTTCTGTCCTGTGTTACAAATCCTCCTGAAGAAATGCCCGGCTGGGAAGTTCCCGGGTCAGATTATGTTGTGGAAGATGATAAGGTTGAGGTAACAGACCAGAGCTCTGATCATATTTCCAGAACTCTTACTGATGCGGGAATAAAATCCTATAAGCAGTTATATAAATTCTTCATGGCAAATAATCCTAAGGCAAACAAAAGACAGGTAAAACGTCTTGCCAGGTACTATATTCTTGAATGTAGAATTGAAGGTATAAACAGTGACTGTGCTTTTGTTCAGATGTGTCTGGAAACCGGATTCCTTCGTTTTGGAGGACTGGTAACTCCTGACATGCATAATTACTGTGGACTGGGAGCCATGGATCAGGAGCATAGGGGAGAAGTTTTTCCTACTGAACAGATGGGGGTGCGGGCACATGTTCAGCATCTTCACGCTTATGCAACTACAGAGGATATTGAACTGGTAAATCCCTGCATTGACCGCCGCTATAAATACGTTAAGCCCCGTGGAAAAG
The DNA here is from genome assembly GCA_002394685.1 of Treponema sp. UBA4307. Taxonomy (GTDB): domain Bacteria; phylum Spirochaetota; class Spirochaetia; order Treponematales; family Treponemataceae; genus Treponema_D. The sequence continues at coordinate 104,718 of DGUP01000058.1, forward strand.
CAACCACGATTACAGGCCTTACAAAGACCTGGGCAATGGATCCACTTTATGACCAGAAACTGGAAAGGCTTTTAGTTGAACTGGAAAAGTATTAAAAGTGCTGAATTTCGACTCTGGTACTAGACAAGAATTTAGAAATTTGATACTATGTCTGCATATCGTCTGGAGGATTAGCTCAGCTGGTACGAGCGTCTGGTTTACACCCAGAATGTCGGGGGTTCGATCCCCTCATCCTCCACTTGATAAGCCGTTTACTGAATAAGTAGACGGCATTTTTTTTTGTGAATTATACAAAATCTCTTAACCATTTAGCCTGAATATGGACAGGGGATAGCTTTTTAATACCGAAGCTAAATTAAAGGCTGCAGAAGAAAAGTGATGATAGAGTAGTCTGAATGACCATTCAATAAAAAAAGCCGGATTCACTGGAAGCATATTTGAATAAAACTGCTTCTCTGGATTCCGGCTTTTGTATTTTCAGAGTTACCTCTGATTTATGTCAGGAGATTAAATCACACTAAACCCTGAGCAACCATGAGTCGTACGCTGGTGCGTGCTCTCCAGGAATTGCTGGCGCAATTCTTGCCAGGTAATTTGATTAAACCAATCCCTGTGCAACCATAGCAGTAGCGACCTTAACGAAACCGGCGATGTTTGCACCTGCAACATAGTCGCCTTCTGTAGCGTACTTCTTTGCTGTGTCATAGCAGTTGTCGTGGATGTTAATCATGATGTCCTTCAGCTTGTTATCAACTTCTTCGAAAGACCATGAGAGGCGTTCTGAGTTCTGGCTCATTTCAAGACCTGAAACTGCTACACCACCTGCGTTTGAAGCCTTTCCTGGTGCGAAAATAACACCGTTCTTCTGGAAGAATTCAATAGCTTCTGCACGTGTTGGCATATTTGCACCTTCTGCAACCAGTGCAATTTTGTTAGCAACAAGTTTCTTTGCATCTTCAAGGTAGATTTCATCCTGTGTAGCACATGGAAGAGCAAGGTCTGCCTTTACGCCCCAAGGCTTCTGTCCCTTGTAGAACTTTGCCTTTGGATACTTCTTAACGTATTCATCGATCTTCTTATGAGCAGCGCGGAACTTCTTAACAAAGTTAAGCTTCTTCTGGTCGATTCCTTCTTCATCATAGATATAACCTGTTGAATCTGAAAGAGTAAGTGGCTTTGCACCAAGCTGAATGAGTTTTTCTGCAGCATACTGAGCAACGTTTCCGTCTCCAGAGATGATTGCTGTTTTTCCTTCAAGAGTCTGACCCTTCATTTCCAGCATGCGCTGTACAAAGTATACAAGACCGTAGCCTGTAGCTTCTGTGCGGGCAAGAGAACCACCGAATGTAAGGCCCTTACCTGTAAGAACACCAGTGTACTGGTTTGTAATTCTCTTATACTGACCGAACATGTAAGCAACTTCACGTCCACCTACACCCTTGTCTCCGGCTGGAACGTCTGTATCTGCACCAATGTGGCGGTAGAGTTCTGTAATGAATGACTGGCAGAATCTCATAACTTCAGCATCACTCTTTCCGTGTGCATCAAAGTCTGAACCACCTTTACCACCACCCATAGGAAGTGTTGTAAGTGAATTCTTGAGAACCTGTTCAAAACCCAGGAACTTGAGAACGTCGAGACCTACTTCTGGAGAGAAGCGGAGACCTCCCTTATAAGGTCCAATTGCGCTGTTAAACTGAACGCGGAATCCGCGGTTAACATGTGGCTTACCCTTATCATCAGTCCAAGGTACGCGGAACATGATGATTCTTTCTGGTTCAACCAAGCGCTCCAAAACTGCATTCTTTTCCAGTTCAGGCATTTTAGCAACTACTGGCTGAATTGTTTCCAAAACAAGTCCTGCTGCCTGCAGGAAGTGTCCCTGATCTGCATAACGTGTGCTGATTTCGTCCCAAACACGTTTACAATAAGCGTTTGTAATTTTGTAATCCATAAAAGTTAACTCCATTTCCTCAGCAAGTCTCTGAGTGTTTTTATACTAATACACAAAAATATTTTTGAAAAGAAATATATGCATAAAAATACAAAAAAAATAAAAATATTTTATATGAAATGTAAGTCTTTACAGGATTAGGAATTATAAAGTTTTTAGGGGAAATTTGGTCCGATTTTGACTGTATCTTTATACAAGATTTGTTTTTTGGAATTTGTAAAATATAAACTATTTTCTTTCTTCGTAAACAGGTGATTTTTGGAAAATAGTGAAGAAACAGGGGAATTTTAGTTCGTAAAGTAGAAAAAGTTTGATTGTAAATTTATTCAAATAAATTTTTTTTAAAAACATGGCATTTTTTTGTAAAAAAGGTAATTCCGTTGCTAATAATATAGTGGAGGATTTATGAAAAAACTGTGTGGATTTTTCCCTTTACTTTCTAAAGCGGCCCTGCCTGCCGTTTGCCTTTTTATATCAGCCTGTACATCAGGTTTGAATGGAGAATTGTCTCATTCACTGTTTGCTGAAGACGGAAGAAAAACTGCTGTCCTTAAAGTAACCAGCTGGAATGTGGAAACTTTTTTTGATTCAAAGAATGATGGAAGGGAATATAAGGAGTTTCTTACCTGCGAAAAATGGGGGAAGGGAGCATATGAGGAAAGATTAAAGAGATTGTGTTCTGTGATTAAGGCTCTGGATTCAGACGTGTTCATCATGGAGGAAATTGAAAATGAAGGTGTGCTGTTTGATATAAGCAACTTTCTGGCAGGAGAATGGAATCATCGTAAAGTATACAACTACAGTTGTTTTGCAAAAGATGAAAATTCTTCAATAGGCTGCGGCCTTCTTTCAAGATATCCTTTGAGTGAGATGAGTCTGTGCGGACTGGATGTTAGAACTCAGGGAAATGTTCCTGGAATGCGCCCTATAATCCGTGTGATAGTAGAAAAAGGAGGAAAAAAGTTAACTCTGCTGGTAAATCACTGGAAAAGTATGAGCGGTGGTCAGGAAAAAACTGAGGTCTGGCGGAATCGTCAGGAAGGACTTCTTTCTGCTGTAATGCAAAGCTGCCTGGACAGGGGAGAAGTAGTTCTTGCAGCTGGAGACTTTAATCGGGACGTATGCAGTTTTTTCAAGAACCAGGAAACTGGACAAATCCTTATGAGGCAATATGAGAAGGCTGTTTTGCAGGAAAAAGGGGTGGAGGTAAAAAATCCCTGGTTTCTGCAGGATGGCTCTCTCATTATGCCCGGTTCATACTTTTTTCAGGGAGAGTGGAGCCGCATTGACAATTTCTTTTACTGCGGAGACTGTGAAATCCTGAGCTTTGGTCCGGAAACGGAAGGGGAGTGGTGCAGCAGTGAAGATGGAAGGCCTTTTGGTTACAAAATTTTTACCGGGCAGGGGTACAGCGACCATCTGCCTTTAAGTTGCGTAATCAGGTTTTAGCGTTTGTCTACCACGTAAAGATATTCTCTTGTGTGGAGGGCTCTGTTTTCCAGGTTACGGCTGGCTCTGTAGGTATTATAATTTTCTTCCAGAACAGTTACCTTGCCTGTTTCCTGGAGCAGGTCAATCATTTCTTCTTCAGAAATAAAACCTTCGTTGTTAAAGGAAATGAGGAGGAATTTAGCATTAATATTTTTTACCAGGCTGGCAAAAGTGTCCCTGGATTTATGTTTTTTGTTGTACATTGACCTGTTCCAGTTCTTTGGAATGCCTGATACCCTGCTCATCAGTTCCTGATTCGGTTTCTGATAAAGGGCAATCAGATTCAGCATAAAATAGTTTGAGCCGTAAGGATGCTGATTGTATGGAGGATCAATGTATGCAACATCTACTTTAGGAAAGTCCTCTGATGAAACAAGCAGGTTTGCGTCTGATTGAAACACTTTCGACCTGGAATTGTAGCTGCTCAATACAGGCAGGTTCATTTGAATATGACCCTGAATGCGGGAGAGGGCATTTTCCCCGTTTCCGCCGAATTTGCCAATGCCTGTTTTGGAATTTTTGTAAAATCCCTTGAAAACTCCCCCTGTATTTGCATGCACTGAAGCTTCAGAGAGAAGGGGGGCTATAAGAAAATGCTGGAGTTCTTCCGGAACCAGTTCACTGATTTCCTGACGGTAGCAGTCTATGGCGCAGGCATTGTATGGAGTGTAAAAACAGCGCTCTCCTGCTTCAATTTCCAGAAGGGATTTTGGAGCATAATATTCGCTGATAAAACCGGGCACTTTGTCGCTTAAAAAGGCAGTTTTCTCCTTGTTCAGGTAAGAGACAATTCTTTTTTCTGCGGATTTAACGACTTTTTCATGAAGTTTTGTCAGTTTGTTAAAATCAAGGTCCTTCTGATTGCTTAAATAGCAGTTTGAAATGATTCTGGCATAGTTTTCTAAATCATTTGCATATTGGATCGAAGAAAATTGCTTCATAAAGCGGGACACAATGCCGCTGCCGGAAAAAAGATCAAAAGTAATCAGCTTCTTTTTGTCCAGACTTTCCTGTACTGTGGAAATTCCCTGGTGAATGAAGTTAAGAAGAGACCTTTTGTTTCCTATGTAGGTAATGAGTTGCTTAGTTAAGAATTCTTCGTTTTCTGACTTTAACGGCATGGGTAAACAGTTTTTGGTAATTCAAGGTTGATATTATGAAAAAACCGGCAGGTGCTGAAAAACAGTCCTTACCGGTTCTAGTTAATTATCAGCTGGTAAATTACAATCCCTTTGTAACTTTAGCAAAACGTGCTTCAGCCTTTTTCTCAGCCTGAATTGCATTGTTTTTAAGAGTTTCTGTAACAGTTTCAATGCTGTTAACCATATAAACCGGCTGTCCTGTAGAATCAAGGCAGTCTCTCCAGAGTGAAGATTCTGGATCAACAATATTTCTCTTAAGTGTTGCCATTGCAATTGGAATATGAACGTACTTGTCGTGAACCAGACCAATTACAATCTTTGTCTTTCCTGCCATTGCAGCGTGAACTGCATTGTTGCCCAGGCGTTCGCAGTAGATTGAATCACTTGAATTTGTTACAGAAGCACGAACTTCGTAACTTGGATCAATGTACTTAATATTGATAGGTGTCTTCTTTTCTGCAAAGTACTTTGTAATCTGATCCTTTACGAAAAGACCAATATCTGCAAGCTTTTTGTTTCCTGAAGCATCTGTCTGATTTGTAGACTGAAGAAGTTCCTGTCCTGCACCTTCTGCTACAACGATTACAGCGTGACCTCTTTTTGCAAGGCGTTCTTCAAGGTGATGGAGGAATCCGTTTGGTCCGTCCATTTCAAAAGGTACTTCCGGAATAAGACAGAAGTTTGTTTCGTGGCTTGCAAGAGAAGCTTCTGTAGCAATAAAGCCTGATTCACGGCCCATGAGTTTTACAATACCAATACCGTTAATCTGTGAAACGGCTTCCATGTGTACTGAAGTGATGGCCTGTGTTGCCTTCTGAACTGCTGTATCGAAACCGAATGAACGGTCAATGAACTGAAGGTCGTTATCAACAGTCTTTGGAATACCAATTACTGAAATTTTAAGTCCGCGGCGCTGGATTTCGTTTGCAATATCCAGTGAACCACGCTGTGTTCCGTCACCACCGATGATGAACATCATATTAATACCAAGACGCTGGATTGAGTCTACAATTTCTGCAACTCTGTCTCCGCCGCCACGTGATGTACCAAGTACAGTTCCACCGATTTTATGAATGTCTTCAACCTTTTCTGGTGTAAGTTCAACTGGTTCGTAACCTTCTTCCTTAAAGAAGCCGTTGTATCCGAACTGAATACCAAGAATTCTGCGAACACCATAGCGGTTCCACAGGCAGCGTACAACTGCACGAATTACATCATTAAGTCCAGGGCAGAGACCACCGCAAGTACAAATACCTGCAGTTACATGAGCCGGATTAAAATACATATATTCACGAGGACCTGCTTTTTCCATAAGATTTGACATATCTGTTGGATCTGGATTCTCTGTGTCAAAGACGTTTACCTGATTGCGGACGAATGATGTGTCCTTAACATAAGTTGCGCGGAAGTTTCCGTGTGTGCGTGAAAGTTCAATAGGTGAGTGAACTTTACATTCCCCTAAGGATTCAACGGTAAAATCATATTTCATATAAAAACCTCTGTGAAAAAACTCTTTTAACGTGTATTTAACACTATCAGTATAGATTACCTATAAAAAACAAAAAGTTCAATAAGACAAATTTGAAGATTTTGTTTTTATTCGTGGAGCAGATAATCTTTGTCTTCGTCGATTATTTTGAGCATGAAATCGGCAATTACAGGATCAAACTGTTTGCCTTTGCCGTTTTCAATTTCAGCCCGGACAGTTTCCTTTGGAAGAGTCTGCCTGTAACTCCGGGTCGATGTCATTGAATCGTAGGCATCAGCAACTGCAATAATCCTTGCAAAAAGCGGGATGATTGTTCCTGACAGCTGATCAGGATATCCGTTACCGTCATAGCGTTCGTGGTGCCATCTGACTCCGGCTGCAATCTCTGGAATTGAAGTTATATTGCTGAGGATGTTTGCTCCAATGATAGTGTGCTTTTGTAATATTAGAAGATCTTCATCGGTGTACAGACCCTCTCTTTTGATAATTTCGTTCGGAATACCGATTTTTCCCAGATCATGTACAAGGCCTGTTAAATAAAGAGTGTCCAGATCATCCTTGTCCAGCCCCATCTTTTTTCCAATCATCACTGAATATTCAGCTACTCTTTTTGAATGACCGGAAGTATTAGGATCTTTAGCGTCTACTGCTGAAACCAGAGCCTGGGTAATTTCAAAAGTAAATTTACGGTTCTTTTCCTGCTGAATGCGGACTTCATAAGTTTTACTGTTGATTTCCTGCTCAAGATTGTCCTTAAGATTTGTTAATTCCCTTAAGGCTGAATTTCGCCTGCTTTCCGTAAGAGACATTCTGTAGTTTGCAACAATAGCAAAAAGATTATCCATAAAGAACAGAATAGGGAATCTGACCATAAAATCCTGATTGAATTGGTACATATAATCCCTTATAGGAGTCCAGAATCCGATTATAAGGACGGTACACATGGAAATGGAAAGTATCATGAGGATTGGAGTTGTGAGCATGAAGATACCGAAAATCGGGATTATTGTAATCCACAGAATTCCAAAACCGTCTGATCCCCCGGTTATCATGAATCCTATTTCCAGCGCAAAGAAAAATACAAAGCAGACCGGGTAAAATATGGTAAGTTTCTTTGTTGTAAGAATTGAAACGAATGTCAGGGCCATTGTTACGGAATAGGCAATGCTTATATATACCTGAACAATTTGATTTGTAAAGAGGCTTACAAAAAGCATTACTACACCCAGAATGGAGATGCCCAGACACATTAATTTTGCCAGAAAAATTCTGTCACCAGTCTCCTTTAGAGGATTTTTATCATTTTGAGAGGGGGTATTATTATTAAAATCTCCGTATGGTTGATTACCGATTTTAGAGATAATATCATTCTCATCCATAAATAAAATAATAAGTCTGTTTGCCCGAAATTTCAACAATTTGATTAGGGTTCTGCTACTTTTAGGGAACCATAGTCGTCATTTATGGAATAGGAAAGTGTTTTTTCTGTGGTCTCAAAATCTGCAACATTATCGGTCCAGAGTTCACACTGGCTGATAACGGTTTTTAATGCGTCTTCCTGACCTTCCGGCGGATATTTGTATTTCTTCAGAAGTTTTTTAACAATCATTCGCATTTTGGCACGAGCGGATTCTTTTTTCTGCCAGTCGATTGTTTTATTCTTGCGGAGAGTTTCGGTGAGTTCTTTTGTAAGTGCAACAAGATCTTCGTTGGAATAGAAATCCTTTACGGCTTCTGGTTTTGTGAGTGCATCGTAGAAGGCAAGTTCTTCGTCTGAAAGGCCGAGCTTGTTTCCTTCCTCACTGGCATGCAGCATTTCTTTTGCAAGCTTTAAGAGCTCCTGAATTACTTCTTCGTTTGTAAGCATTCCATTAAGGTAACGGTTCAAGGTTTGCTGGATAAGTTCGCTGAAGGCTTCTGATTTTACAAGGTTTGTGCGTTTGTAAACTTTTACCTGTTCATCAATCAGTTTTTTGAGCATCTCTACGGCGAGGTTCTTTTCTTTCATCTTTGAAATATTTTCAAGGAAGGTCGGATCAAAGAGATTTACTTTTTCTCCGACATCAGAGAAAAGATTTATAACGCCATCTGATTTTACTGATTGTTTGAGTAGTTCGTTTATGCGGTCATTGATTTCTTTGAGGGAGAATTTCTTGCCAGATGGATTATACAAAAGACGCATCACAAGAACGCGGACAGATTCAAAGAAAGCGGCTTCAAGACGCATATGTTCTTTTACCATAGATGAACAAAGTGAAAGTGCCTGCTTGAGCATGAGGGCTTCTTTTATAAATGCCTGTTTCTCGTTCTCTTTATTAGGAGCAACAATAAAGTTTACAGCTCCACTGATTGTCATACCGCGCTGTAAGTCTGAGCCTTCGTAGAATGGAGTGTAATCATAACCAAAGAAGAGATTGCGGCAAACTTCGAGTTTTTCCTGGAATTTAGGGAAGGCCCGTTTTGCAACATCCATTTCACCGTAATTCTGGCGGTCGCGAACGGTGTAATCATTCATGGCCTGCTTGAGGGCGCTTGCGATACCAACGTAATCAACTACAAGTCCACCTTCCTTATCTTTGAAGACTCTATTTACACGGGCAATTGCCTGCATAAGATTGTAGCTTTCCATCGGTTTGTAAACATACATTGTTGCAAGGGAAGGAACGTCAAAACCTGTAAGCCACATATCAACAACGATTGCAATTTTGAGCGGGCTGTCGTTATCTTTGAAGCGGGTTGCAAGTTCCTGCTTACGGTGTTTGTTGCCGATGATTGCACGCCATTCTTCCGGATCTTTGTTGCTTTCGGTCATTACAACGGCAATTCGGGCATCGTCACCAGGGACTGTAATCTGCTTTGAGCCGACTGTGACCTGAGAAGTTGTTCCCGCCCAGGATGGCCGCAATTCCAGAATACGATTGAAAATCTTCATGGCAATTGAACGGTTATAAGCAACAATCATCGCCTTTCCGGTATACAAATACTGGCGTTCGTTTTCGTAGTGATTAAGAATATCATCAACAAGAGAGTTGATTGTTTTTTCGTGGCCAAGGATTTCTTCCATCTTGCCAAGTTCGTGCTTACTTTTTTCGATTACTTCTTCATCAGCATTATTAGCAAGGGCAGAGTATTCTGCATCAATCTGGGCAAGCACCTTATCATCAAGTTTGAGTTTGATAACACGGCTTTCGTAATAAACAGGGCGGGTTGCTCCATCTTCAACAGCCTGAGTCATATCATAAACATCGATGTAGTCACCGAAAACTTCGATAGTGCTGCGGTCTTCACGGGAAATTGGAGTTCCTGTAAAACCGATATAACTTGCGTTTGGAAGACTGTCACGGATTATGCGGGCGGTACCGATTGTGCGGTGGGCAATAAGATTTCCCTTCTCGTCGCGACTGGTTTTGATTTTCTCTGTAAGTCCGTATTGGCCGCGGTGGGCTTCATCTGCCATTACGATGATATTTTTTCTGTCGCTGAGCGGCTCATCACTTTCTTCAAATTTCTGCATAGTTGTAAAGATGATTCCGTTTGCCTTACGTCCTTCAAGAAGTTGTTTCAAATGTTCTCGGCTTTCTGCCTGAACAGGGGCCTGGCGCAAAAAATCTTTACAATTACAGAACTGTCCATAAAGCTGATTATCCAGATCATTGCGGTCTGTAATAACAACGATTGTTGGTGAATCAATTGCCTGCTGCAAAAGGTGTGCATAGAAAACCATAGAAAGCGATTTTCCGGAACCCTGAGTGTGCCAGAAGACTCCGATTTTTCCATCGCCGGCAACCGCTAGCTTTGTACGTTCAACAGCCTTACGAACCGCAAAATACTGATGGTAGCCTGCAAGAATCTTATAGGTATTTGTCCCTTCATTATTAAAGCAGATAAAGTTTTTGATAATATCCAGCAGGCGGTCTTTCTGGAAAATGCCTTCAAAGAAAGTTGTAAAATCTGCAAAGGCCTTGGATTCCATGTTGCCGTCTTTTGTCTTCCATTCCATAAAGCGGTCTTCGCCACTTGTGATGGTTCCAGCCTTACTCGTAAGCTGGTCGCTCATTACACAAATACAGTTGTAAATAAACATGGAAGGAATTTCCTGCATGTAGTTTCTGATTTGCGTATAAGCCTCGCTCGCATCAGTCTGTTCACGGCTTGGAGATTTTAATTCAAAAAGACAGATTGGAAGTCCGTTTAAGAAAAGAAGAATATCCGGCCGTTTATTTGAGTTTTCTATGAATGTCCATTGATTTGCAACGATAAAAGAATTGTTTGAAGGATTATTAAAGTCTGCAATATAGATGATGTCAGATTTAGTTTCGCCGTTCTGATGATAACTTACCTCAATACCATTCTGCAGGTATTCCATAAAAAGGGCATTTTTCTTTGTAAGCTCAGCATTCTCAAAATGCCGGAGTTTAAGAAGTGCCTCGTCAATTGCAGCAGGTGCAGCCTTTGGGTTCAGTCTGCGGATAGAATCTTCAAGTACAGAGTCATAAAGCGGAGAATGCCAGTCGCGTTCAATTTCCGGCCCATAAACATGCTGCCATCCCATATTATCACGGAACAGTTCAATTAAGGCATTTTCATAGGCTTCTTCGTTGTAATCGGCGGACATATAATCAAAACTCCTTATGCTTCTAATAACCATTTTATCACATTTTTATGAATAATGCCGTTTTGTGAGAAATCAAAATCATCTAGGGATAGAACATATTTTGGGTAATTATCTTTTACAAAATCGTATGCTCCAAATTCACGCTGAACGGTTTCATCAGTAGCAAGAAGATAACAGACCTGAAAATATCTAATTCCCTTTTCATCCTTCGCGCAAAAATCAATTTCCTGACTTTTTGCTTTGCCGACAGTTACAGAATAACCTCTTCTTAGCAATTCCATATACACAATATTTTCAAGAACCTGATTGATGTCTTTTTGATTTTTCATAAAAAGACTCTGACGGATTCCATGATCTGTTATGAAAATTTTTTCCTGAGTGGAAAGAATTTCTTTACCTTCGATATTCTGTCTGGAAACAAGACTAAGCAGACAGGCTTCTTTACAATATTCCAGATAATTATAAACAGTTTCTGTAGAAAGAGAGCGTTTTTCGTTTTTCAAGTATTTAATCAAACTTGAAGAAGAAAATGTATTTGCGATATTTGAAATAAAAAAAGTAATAAGAGCCTTAAGTAAGGCGACATCACGAATTTTATAACGATCGCAGATATCTTTAAGAATTATTGAATTAAAAATATCATCGAGATACTGCTTTTTTTGAGATTCACTAAAATCAAAATTATAAAGAAAAGGATATCCGCCTGTATTAACATAAACATCAAAAGCTTCTTTTTGCGATATTTTTGGATTCATTAACTTTAGAGCCTCAAAACTTTCCGCAAAACTAAATGGGTACATTTTTATTTCAATGTAACGCCCGGCAAGATAAGTTGCAAGTTCACCAGAAAGAAGCTTTGCGTTTGAGCCTGTAATGTAAATGTCGCAGTCAAAATCTATCATGTAGGAATTTATAAGTTTTTCCCAACCGTCAAGTTCCTGAATTTCATCAAAGAAAAGATACAATTTTTTATTGCCAGAATTTTTAACAAGGGTTTTTACAGCAGAAGTCACGCTTTCAAAGGACTGCACCCGCTCATCTGTAAAAGACTCAAAGTTTAGAGATAAAATACATTCAGTATTAATACCTTTTTCTACAAGATAATCCTGGATTTGTTCCATCATAACAGACTTTCCGCAACGACGAATGCCCGTGATAACTTTTACCACAGGCTTATCTACAAAAGGTAGAATCTTGTTAAAATACACGGAACGATTGATTCTCATGTATACATTATATTTCGATATATCGAAAAAATCAAGGAATATTTTTATAAGTTTTCGGTATATCGAAAATAACAGAAGATTTCATAATTCAGTTCGTTTGGACGGAAAGCAAAAT
>DGUP01000009.1:0-2284 GCA_002394685.1 Treponema sp. UBA4307
AACTCGACATTCGGGCTAAATAATTTAAAAGTATATTTACATAATCGATATATCATATTATCATATATTTATATGAAACTATTTTCGATACTTTTTATTCCATTTTTAGGTACTCTTTTAGGTTCAGCAACTGTATTTTTTCTGAAAAAAGAAATTAATGACAAGCTGCAAAAACTTCTTTTGGGTTTTGCCTCAGGAGTTATGGTTGCTGCCTCTGTATGGTCACTCCTGATTCCGTCAATTGAGGAATCAGAAAGTATGGGAAAACTGGCCTGGATGCCTGCGGCACTGGGAATTGCACTGGGAATGGCATTTCTATTCCTGCTTGATATGATTATTCCTCACCTGCACCCGGCAAGCTCTACACCTGACGGAAGGCCTAACTCCCGGTTAAAAAAGACTACAATGCTTGTGCTTGCAGTTACCCTTCATAATATTCCTGAGGGAATGGCAGTAGGTGTAGTTGCAGCAGGCTTCCTGAATCCTACAGGAGATATAAGCTTTCAGTCAGCCCTTGCACTGGCACTTGGTATTGCCATACAGAACTTCCCTGAAGGTTCCATCATATCCCTTCCCCTGAAATCATCAGGAGGATCAAAGGGAAAGGCCTTTCTGTACGGAACTTTGTCAGGAATTGTTGAGCCAATTGCCGCAATCCTGACAATTCTTCTTTCACAACTGATTACTAATCTTCTGCCCTACTTTTTATCTTTTGCGGCAGGAGCCATGCTTTTCGTTGTAGTAGAAGAACTTATTCCGGAAGCCAGCAGCGGCAGTCATTCAAATAACGGCACGCTGGGCTTCGGAGCAGGTTTTATCATCATGATGATTCTTGATGTAATGCTGGGATAATCTATTTTGTTTCCAGAAGGAGGAGAACTGAACCATGTGCCGGCACTGTAAGGGACAGTTCAGCTGCTCCGTCCAGAGGAAAGAGATTGCTTTTATCCCACAAATCCCGCACGGAATAAATTGTTCCTTCCAGGATTCCTTTTACTTCACTCAGTTTAACTGAAACTTCCCTTTCTTCATCACTAAGATTAAACAATGCAAGGTTAACTCCACTTTCCCGATGAGGACAGCCGTTTACATAACTTGCCCAGATACACTGATTTTCATCCCGCATAACCTGGTAAGCTCCGTGAGAATTCTTTTCCAGGGCCAGGACTTCTTCATTTGTTAATAAAGCAAGAGTTTCACTGCTCATCTGGGGAAGATCAGTTCCAATCATGAGAGGAGACCGGAAGATTGTCCATAAAGTAAGCATTGTTTTCTGCTCTTCAGGAGTAAGACGGCTCTGCCATTCATTACCAAAGCCTTTTCCCAGCTTATCCAGAGGCAGCATATCGCAGTCAGGCCAGTTTCCTTCACCCACATGCTTCTGCCAGACTTCGCAGCGTTCAAACATATTCTTTAAAAGCGGCCAGGTATCCCAGAAATCATCTGTAATGCGCCACATATTTGCATATTTTTCCAGATGCCAGGCTTTTTCAATTACGGCAGGTCCAGGACTCAGGCTTAAAACCATAGGACGACCGCTTTTTTCAATTGCCCGGGCAATCCATTCAATTTCTTTTTCTGCAGAATATGGATTTGAAGGGTACATATTTGTATTACAGATATCATCAACTTTTACATAATCTACACCCCACTGAGCGTAGAGTTCAAAAATACTATCGTAGTAAGCAGCAGCTTCTTCCTTATTTGTATCAAGACCGTACATATCCGGATTCCAGCGGGAAATGCTGAAAGGATTTGCAATCTGGTCTGCAGTAAGATCCGTTCCCTTGATTTTAAGATGATTGTGGGCTGCATAACGGGGAATTCCACGCATTATGTGAATGCCAAACTTAAGTCCTAAAGAGTGAACATAATCTGCCAGAGGCTTAAAACCTGCACCATTTTTACTTGAAGGAAAGCGATTTGGAGCAGGAATCTGACGGGAGTATTCATCCAGGCAAAAGTGTGAAAAAGGAATGTACTGGACCTTTGGATTTTGTGAACCTGCAGCAGGATCAGACCACTGAATGTCAATTACTACATATTCCCAGCCGTACTTTTTAAGATTCCGTGCCATGTAATCAGCATTAGCCTTAACCTCTTCTTCGGTAACCATTGTGTTGTAGTAGTCATATGAATTCCAGCCCATTGGAGGGTATGGAGCAACATTATTTTTTGAATACATAAGCCATCCTTTTAATAATTCTGTATTTAGCCCGAATGTGGAGTTTTAAAAACTTAATATTTTACAAAAAACGGCGCGAAGGAGTGAAACGGCTTGCGA
>DGUP01000009.1:2428-36175 GCA_002394685.1 Treponema sp. UBA4307
CGACAAGACGTTTCACGACTGGGAGTCGTTTTTTTTTGATAAATACAATGATTTTCAAAACTCCACATTCGAGATATTTAAAAAGTAGACCAGTACAATTTTATTGTCAACTTTGAAAATTATATTTTCTGACTAGTAATATTCTTTAAAATAAAACAACCCTGCAGCCAGAAGACCGCAGGGCTGTTCTCCTAAAATAGAAGTTTCAGTCAAAAATCATTACTTCTTAAAAGTAATCTTCTTGCTGTATTCTTCCTGATCCCAGTTTGGAGTGATTGTCATATCAAGGCTTGTATCAGCGCTAAGTCCCTTAACGAACTTGTAGTGGCGTCCTGTAGCCTTACAATCAAATTCAAAACCTGCACCAGAAAGACCTGCTACTGGCTTGAAGTTCTGGATATTTGAATCGTTGAAATCAAATACCTGTTCACCATCACTATGATAAGTAAGGATGATGTGTCCGTCTGCACGGAATGTCCAGTCTGCATCCCAGCGAGAATCTGTCCATGTACCCTGAATTCCACCGAGGTCGAATGCAAAAGCACCAGCGATTCCTACAAGAGCTACAACGGCTAATGTGATAAGCTTTTTCATAATTTATTCTCCTTATTAAAAAAGTTGTTATAATCATGACACATATATTTTATTTGTCAAGCCGTAACATCTGTATAGGAATAATTTTATTTTATTATTTGAGGCAGACAGTCATTTCATTTGATGAAAGGCGTGATTTTGTATAAACTTACCATATAATGACTAGATTTATGACAAAGAAAACACTTACAATTTTTACGGCAGTATTTTTTTCCTTCACTGCCCTTTTTACAGGTTGCAGCAAAACTTCTGCAAAAAATAATGCAACTTCCGGCAAAACACAGATTATGGCTTCTTTCTATCCCCTTTATATCATGCTTATGAATATAACCCAGGGAGCAGATGTAGAGCTTTCAATGCTTGCTCCTGCAGATACAGGCTGCCTTCACGACTATCAGCTCACAACAGGAGATATGAAAAATCTTGAAAAAGCAGACATCCTGGTTCTTAACGGAGCCGGAATGGAAGACTTTGCAGAAAAAGCTCTTGAAATTAAAAAGAAGGAACAGGTAATTATTGCCTCTGAGGGCTATCCACTTTTTGAAGACAATCCTCATATCTGGGTAAGTCTGGAAGGAGCTGAATTTCAGGTGAATAAAATTGCCCTGGGTCTTGCAGATATGGACAAGGCCAATGCAGATTTGTACATGAAAAACGCAGAGGCTTACACAAATAAAATTCAAACTCTGAGGGAGGAGATGAAGAATAAGCTTGCTCCTTATGCAGGAAAAAAAATCATCACCTTCCATGAAGCCTTTCCTTATTTTGCACAGGAGTTTAATCTTGAAATTGCAGGAGTAATTGAAAGGGAACCTGGAACTGAACCTACAGCCCTGGAACTGAAAGAACTGATTTCCCTGATTAAGGAAGAACAGAGTATTAATTCACAAATATATCTTTTTGCTGAAGAGCAGTATTCTTCATCTGCAGGTGAAATAATTGCCTCAGAAACAGGTCTTAAGGTTTACGAACTGGATCCTGAAGTAAGCGGTGAAATTTCCGGAGATGCATATCTTGACGGAATGAAAAAAAATCTCCAGATACTGGAAGAAGCATTTGGAAATTAATTAAAGACTGATAAAAAAATGAGCTGTACTTTTGGAAAGCAGCACGTATGCTGCACTTATATTGAAAACCTCGGCGTTAAAATCGGTAATGAAACGATTCTTGAGGATATAAATCTGCATCTGCACTGCGGAGAACTTACCTGTATTATTGGCAGAAACGGTGCAGGTAAATCCACATTTATGAAAGCCCTTCTGAATGTAATCCCTCATACAGGAAAAATTATCTTCGAAGGAGAAAAATGCGTAAACTGCGGTCACAAGGAACATGAACCGGAACATAAGCTTATGTGTTCCTGCAGCAATTCACAAAAATTCATTACAAGCAATCCCCGATTCGGTTATGTTCCTCAGTCACTTCAGGTAGAAGATGGAAATCCTGTAAGCGTAGAAGATCTTGTTCTTGCAGCTTCAACAAAAAGGCCTGTCTGGCTCAGGCACAGAAAAAAAGATGTGGAGCTGGCAAAAAGTATTCTGGCAACAAGTGGAGCAGAACATCTGCTTAAAAGGAGAGTCTGTGAACTTTCAGGCGGAGAACTTCAGAGGGTAATGCTTGCCCTGGCAATTAATCCTATGCCGGATATTCTTCTGCTGGATGAACCGGTCAGCGGTGTTGATCAGGTTGGATTAAATAATTTCTATGAAATTGTAGACCAGCTTAGAAAAGAGCATGACATAACAATCCTGCTTATAAGCCATGACCTGGATTTAGTTCAGCAGCATGCAGACAGAGTTGTATTTTTAAATCAGACAAAAGCTATGGTTGGTTCTGTAGAAAAAGTTTTTACTAATCCGGAATTTATCAGGGTTTTCGGCCACATGTATATTTCTGAAAAGGAATCTGTAAATCATAAGGAGGAAAAATAATGGAAAATATTTATTCTATTATGAATGTAATTCTTCCCTTTGAATGGCTTGAAATGAGCTTTATGAAAAATGCACTGCTGGCTGTAATTGTGGCCTGTCCTCTTTTTGGAATTCTGGGGACCAGTGTTGTTTCAAACAAAATGAGTTTCTTCTCTGATGCAATCGGACACTCGGCACTGACCGGAATTGCAATTGGTGTTCTCATTGGAATTCGGGAACCGGTTATTTCAATGATTTTATTCGCCCTTATTTTAGGCTTCATCATCATAACAGTAAAGGTAAAGGGAAAATCCAGCGCTGATACTGTAATCGGAGTTTTCTCATCTACATCAGTTGCCCTGGGCATTGTACTTTTAAGTGCAGGGGGAAATTTTTCCAAATATCAGAAATATCTTATTGGAGATATTTTAAGCATTAAGCCTTATGAAATTCTAATGCTGCTTGGAGCTTTCCTGGTTCTTGCCCTTATCTGGATTTTTTTCTACAACAAAATGTTGATTACAAATCTTCATTCAACTTATGCCAAAAGCAGAAGAATAAAAACTTTTCTTATCGAACAGATTTTTGCCCTTCTCACAGCCCTGATTGTTTCTGTAAGCATCCGCTGGACTGGACTTCTTGTAATCAATTCTCTGCTTGTACTTCCAGCTGCAGCAAGTCGTATGATAAGCCGCAGCACAAGACAGTATACAGGTTTTTCTATTTTAATTTCCCTGGTCTCTGGAATCGCAGGACTCATAATTTCTTACTACGCAGGGGCAGCAAGCGGAGCAACAATCGTACTTGTTAATGCCTTGATTTTTGCCCTCTGCTTCCTGGTATCAATCCTAAAAAGAAAATGAAAAACATTAAAGCTATTATTTTTGATTTAGACGGAACACTTTTAAACACACTTTATGATTTGTATCAGGCCATGAACTTTGGCCTCAGGAACAATGGATTTGCAGAATGCACGATTGAAGAAATCCAGAAATTTGTAGGTAACGGCTTTCATAAACTTGCAGAGAGGGCCCTTAAAAAAAATGCTTCAACTCCTAAATTTGACAAGGTCTTTAACGAAGCCAGGGATTTCTACAGTGAGCATAATCTGGACAACACAGCGCCCTATCCTGGAATTATGGAAATGCTGGAAAAACTCAAAGCCCAGGGAATAAAATGTGCAATTGTTTCTAATAAACCTGACCGGGATGTAAAAGCCCTCAGTCAGGTATTCTTTTCTGATTATATTCCCCAGGAACTGTCAGTTGGAGAAAATGAGGCTCTGGGCATAAAGAAAAAGCCTTCTCCTGAATCCGTGCTTCATATTTTAAAAATACTGAATCTTTCAAAGAGCGAAGTTCTTTATGCAGGAGATTCTGAAGTTGATATTGAAACTGCAAAAAATGCGGGACTTAAATGCATCAGTGTGAGCTGGGGTTTTAAAACAATTGAATTCTTAAAAGAACACGGAGCATCTTATATCATTAACAGGCCGGAAGAAATTCTTTCTTTTACAGATGAAGACAAGGTGATTGCAAAAGATTCTCTTCTGGAAGAACTGGATTACTTCCGTATTCAGAAAAAAATTGCCTCTTACTGCCGCAGTGAAGAAGGAGAAAAATCGCTTTTAAACGAAAGACCTCTTTATGACAAAGATTATATTCTTGAAAGAAAAGCTCTTGGTAAAGAATGGGCTGACTATCTTTCCGCAAGCAGTCAGGATGGATTTAAATCCTGGCCGGAAATTGAAGATCTTTTTTCAGTCCTCAAAGTTAAGGGCGCTGTTCTGAATCAGGAAGAAATTTTTGCACTGGGATTATTTACTTCTGCTGTTGAAGGCTTGAGGGATTCAGTTACCAGTACTTCAATTAAAATTGCTCTTCCCCATTTAAGTGAAAAAGTTAAAGAGCTGCCTTCTCTTTCCAGCCAGAAAAAAGCAATCTTTGACATTATTGATGAAGATGGTCAAATAAGGAATTTACCTTCCCTCAGAACTATTCAGGGGGAAATAAGTGCTTTGCAAAAAGAAATTGAAAATGCCTTAAAAAAATATACTTCTGATGCAAGCCTTAAAGATGCCCTGCAGTCAAACGTTCCTGTTTTAAGAAGTGAACGTCAGTTACTTGCAGTACGTTCAGATCACCGGTCAGAAGTTGAAGGTCTTGTGCATGATGTTTCTCCTACAGGACAGACTCTTTATATTGAACCAATCGAACTTATAAAAGCAAATAATTCTTTACTTGAACAGGAAGCAAAATTAAAAGCAGAACTGAAAAAAATATTCCGCGAATTAACTGAAGAACTTTCTGTAAGTCTGAATGATTTTGAATCAGCTTTTAAAACTATGATTCTCCTGGATAAAACACATGCAGCAGCTCTTTACATGAGGGAGACTTCATCTATTTTTGCAGAAGAGATTTCAAATCCTCAGGATGCTTCAAAAATCTTTCAGGCAAAACATCCGCTTCTGGGAGCAAAGGCAGTTGGCGTTGACATTAATTTTATGGAAGGAAAAAGAGTACTGATTATTACTGGACCTAATACAGGAGGTAAAACCGTTACTCTTAAAACGATTGCCCTCTTTGCCCTTCTCAATCAAAGTGGTTTTCCAATCAATGCAGCAGATGGGAGCAGGCTTCAGTTTTTCAGTTCAGTTTTTGCTGACATTGGAGACGAACAGTCCATTGATGAAAGTTTAAGTACCTTCTCTGCCCATATGAAAAAAATGGGAGAAATTCTTTCGTATGCTGATGAAAATTCTCTTGTGCTTCTGGATGAACTTGGAAACGGAACAGATCCTCTTGAAGGAAGCGCTATTGCAATGGCCTGTCTTGACAAGCTCCTTGAAAAAAAGAGTTTTGTAATTGTTACAACCCACCATGGAGTCTTAAAAAATTATGGCTGGACAAATTCAAACTGCCTTAATGCAAGCGTAGAATTTGACGGACAGAATTTAAGACCAACCTACAAACTTTTAATGGGAATTCCAGGAGAAAGCCACGCTCTTGATATTGCCCGATCATCTGGTCTGCCGGAAGAAATTGTCAGTCAGGCAAAAAGTTATATTTCAAATCAGCAGGCAGATGTAAGTACATTAATCAAGGGATTAAACCTTAAGCATCAGGAACTGGACTCTCTCATTTCAGTAGAAAAAGAAAAGGAAAATCTTTTAAAGGAAAAAGAACTTAAGCTGGAACAAAAGGATTTGAATCTTAAAGAAAGACAGCTGGAACTTGATAAGGCAGAAAAAAAGGATGCTTCACAATTCCTTGTAGACACAAGAAAAAAACTTGAAAATCTTGTAAGGGAACTAAGGGAAGGAGAAATCACCAGAGAGAAAACCCTTAAGGTAAAAGATTTTATTTCTGAACTTACACAGGACGTGGACAGTCTTGATGCAGCACTGACTGAAAAAGAATTCAGTCTGGCAAAGGCAAAAGAGGAACTGAAAAAAGAAAAAGAGATTTTTGCCGCAAATGGAATAAGAATCAGCAGGTCAAAGGAAAACAAAAGCAGTTCCAATAAAAAAACAAAAAAGAGACTGTCTAACACAGAAGCTCTGCTCACTTCCCCATCATACATTTTTTCAAATGGTGAAAAGGCAGAAGAAAAGATTGAACTTGCTGAAGGAATGGAAGTTTACGCAGGAAGTGCAAAAAGAGAAGGCATTCTTCTTCATAAAGAAAAAAATAATGAATGGCTTGTACAATTTGGTTCAATGAAAATGAAGGTTAAAGAAAAACTCATTCAGCCTGTACCTGAAAAAAATCAGGGACCAAAATCTGTTGTGGTTATTGAAAGAATTAAAGCTGATACGGATGTTAAGGAAAAACCTGTTTTCGAACTCAGGCTTTTAGGAATGCGTTATGAAGAAGCCATGAAGGCTCTGGAAAAACAGCTGGATTTATGTGCCCTGAACAACTTTAAGAATTTTTCTGTCATTCACGGAAAAGGCAACGGCATTTTGCAGCAGGGTGTCCACAATCTTCTTTCCCACTATCCTGGGGTAAAAGATTTTCACTTTGCCATGCCGGAAGATGGAGGAAGCGGAAAAACATACGTAGAGCTTCAGTAAGTTTTTCTTAAAAATAATGAAAATTATTCAATAGACTTGACAAAAATGTATAAATATACAAAATTTGTGCATTGAATGGGGGCTGATTTTGAAAGAAAGACTTTCCAGATTAAAAGCAGTAAAAAAACTTATTAAAACAAACAGAATTGAAAGTCAGGATGAACTGCTTAGACACCTTGAACAGGAAGGATTTGAAGTAACACAGGCTACACTTTCAAGAGACTTAAAACTACTTAAAGTTGGTAAAGTTTCAGATGGTCATTCAGGTTACGTTTATTCCCTGCCGGATGAAGAAGATGCAAGAGAAACAGAGCAGATTTATGTACAGGATTTTCTTCGCGGCTACGTAAGCATTGATTTCTCTGGAAATATTGTAGTTATTAAAACTTTCGGAGGACATGCTGATGCTGTTTCCAATGCCCTGGATCAGTTTAACATGGATGAAATTCTTGGAACAGTTGCAGGAGAAAACTGTATTTTTGCCTGTCTCAAGGAAGGTGTTTCCGGCAAGGACTTTATGAGAGAGCTTAAGAAACGTATTCCGGATCTTGAAGAAGAATAACATCTTTACAAGCATAAAACTGTAAAATCCCGTGATAATAACGGGATTTTCTCTTTTTAAAAGTGGCAATTAGTAGCATAATTTGCGCTAAATTGGTATATTTATTTAAATCTTCCACAAATTCATAAGGAAAATACAAATGGCTTCAACTATTTCTTGGAACAATCTAAACAAACTTGAAAGCTTTGCAAAACTGAAGGAATTCAAAAATGAAGTTTCCCTCAAGAAAGCATTGGCTGGTGCTGCAGGTGCTAAGCGCGTTGCAGAATTCTCTATTCCTATGGCAGCTGGACTTACATACAATTATGCTGCAAAACAGGTTAACAAACAGATGATTTCTGTATTCAAGCAGCTTGTAAAAGAAGGTCAGCTTATTGAAAAATACCAGGCCCTTCTTAACGGTGAAATCATCAACACTGGAGAAAAAAGAATGGTTCTTCACCAGCTTACAAGAGGTCAGCTGGGAAAGGATGTTATTGTTGACGGTGTAAACAAGAGAGATTTTTACATTAAAGAACAGAAGAAAATTGCTGATTTTGCAAACAAAGTTCACTCCGGAAAAATCTTAAACGAAAAGGGTGAAAAGTATACAACTGTATGTCAGATAGGTATTGGAGGTTCAGACCTGGGACCACGTGCAATGTACCTTGCACTGGAAAACTGGGCTAAGGCAAACAAGACCTTCAAAATGGAAGCACACTTTATTTCAAATGTTGATCCGGATGATGCTGCTTCTGTAACAGCTTCAATCGACTGCTCAAAGACAATTTTCATTCTTGTATCAAAGAGTGGAACAACTCTTGAAACTCTTACAAATGAATCTTTTGTAAAGGAAATCCTCAAGAGTCAGAAACTTGATCCTTCAAAGCATATGATTGCCGTTACATCAGAAACATCACCTCTGGCATCTAACCCTGACTACATGGCAGCTTTCTTCATGGATGATTTCATTGGAGGACGCTACTCTTCTACATCAGGTGTAGGCGGAGCAATTCTTTCACTTGCATTTGGTCCAGCAGTATTTGACGCCTTCCTCAAGGGGGCTGCAGAAGCTGATAAGACTGCAACAGAAAAAGATATTACAAAAAATCCATCTCTCATGGATGCAGTAATCGGTGTTTTTGAACGTAATATTCAGGGATATCCTTCAACAGCAATTCTTCCATACTCACAGGCACTTTCACGCTTCCCTGCTCACCTTCAGCAGCTGGATATGGAATCAAACGGAAAGTCTGTAAACCGTTTTGGTAAAAAGATTTCTTACGTAACAGGTCCTGTAATTTTTGGTGAACCTGGAACAAATGGTCAGCATTCATTCTACCAGCTCCTTCACCAGGGAACAAATATCGTTCCTCTCCAGTTCATTGCATTCCAGCAGAACCAGACAGGAAAGGATATTACAATTCAGGGCTCAAAGAGTCAGGTAAAACTTGCTGCAAATGTTACAGCACAGATTGTAGCATTTGCCTGCGGTAAAGATGCTGAAGATCCAAACAAATTCTTCCAGGGCGAAAGACCTTCAAGCCTTATCTGGGGCAAGCAGGTTAATCCTGAAACATTGGGAGCACTTCTTGCACATTACGAAAACAAGGTAATGTTCCAGGGCTTCCTCTGGAATGTAAATTCATTTGACCAGGAAGGTGTTCAGCTGGGTAAAACTCTTGCAAAGACAGTTCTTTCCGGTAAAATGGATGGAGCTCTCAAGGCTTACGCAGATCTTCTTATTAAATAAACATCATTCTTTGGGATGATATAATGAAGGCCGTTTCTGATAAAAATGCTGAACTGTGTTTTTAAGAAACGGCTTTTTTATTAAAAAAAACATTAAAAAAAATCCCCTTTACATAAAAAGATTGTCACCATCCCCCTTTTCCGTGTTATAATTAAGAGCTTTCAAAGTTACCTCAGAAAACTTAAACTTTTCGAGGTTCCCAATAATTATTTTAACGGAGTATTATTATGTTCAATAAAAGTAAAATGCTTATTCTCGCAGCAAGTATTCTTGCAGCAGCAGTGACTTTTTCGGCCTGTAATTCAACAGATCCAAATGCAGATCTTTATTCCTTCAGCTCACTGGACCTTCTGGTAACAAATGAATATATCAAGGATAATGACAGCCAGAAAGAAATCGATGCACTTAACTGGCTTTACGAAGGATTTAAGCCGGCCGCAATTGACTGGGGTAAAAAGAAAGGCTTAAATGCAGCTTCAATTGACGACACAAATCGTAAGGTAAAATTTCAGGAAATAGAAATTGATGCAGGAGATGCGGGAAAATATTATGCTGACATTACAGTTCACCTTGCAGTAGAAAATCCATATTCAGTTCAGAAGGATGAAGAAACCTACACTGAAAAGAATACAAACGTATGGGTTCTTGTCACCTATGATAATTTTTCAGTTACTGCAAAAAAGAGAGCCTTGAAAGATTCTGAATATGCATCTCTGGAAACTGCCGCAAATGAATTAAATGCATCCCTTCAGACTGCAATTAATGATGCTATAAAAAACCGCCGCAACAGTGAGGAATACAAAGCTCAATCATTCTATGTAGAATAAAAGTTTCCGCTATTAACCAGGGGGGTATTTTTGTATGGCCCCCTTTATTCACTGCAATTATCTGGACTAAAAAAAGAAACATTAAACAAAAAGAGCCGCCTTTTGTAATTTACTTCAACTGAAGTGCATTACATAAAAGCGGCTTTTTTATTTTCAATGTTTTATTTCAGTTACTGAAGGAT
The DNA here is from genome assembly GCA_002394685.1 of Treponema sp. UBA4307. Taxonomy (GTDB): domain Bacteria; phylum Spirochaetota; class Spirochaetia; order Treponematales; family Treponemataceae; genus Treponema_D. Next base: position 12,311 of record DGUP01000009.1, read on the forward strand.
TGCACCCTTATCAGCAGAAGAAACCAGCTTAGCATAACGGGCAAGATATCCTGTTTTTACTTTTGGTTCAGGACATACCCATTTTGCCTTACGGGCAGCAAGTTCTTCATCACTTACTTCAAGATGAATCTTGTAGTTATTAATATCAAGAGTAATCATGTCACCCTCTTCAACCAATGCAATAGGACCACCAACAGCAGCTTCTGGTGAACAGTGGCCTAAAGAAGCTCCACGTGTTGCTCCAGAGAAACGACCATCTGTAATTAAGGCAACCTGCTTATCAAGGCCCTGACCTGCAAGAGCGGCAGTTACTGCAAGCATTTCACGCATACCAGGTCCACCCTTAGGTCCTTCATAACGGATAACTACTACATCACCAGGATGAATCTGAGCCTTTTGAACTGCTTCCATAGCCTGACTTTCATCATCAAATACACGTGCCGGACCTGTGTGATGCATAAGCTCTTTTGCACATGCAGAACGCTTTACTACGGTTCCGTCAGGTGCAAGATTTCCAAAGAGGATTGCAATTCCACCGTTGTCAGAGAAAGGATTTTCAATTGGTCTGAGGATTTCCGGATTGCGGTTTTTAACACCTGCAATATTTTCTGCAATAGTTTTTCCTGTAGCAGTAATGAGATTTGTGTTAATAAGATTTTTCTTTGCAAGTTCAGCAAGAACGGCCTGTACACCACCTGCATCATTTAATTCACACATAAAAGTGTGTCCTGCAGGAGCCAGATGACAAAGATTTGGTGTATGTTCAGAAATCTCATTTACTTCATGCAAATCAATTTCAAGGCCTGCTTCATGAGCAATTGCAGGAAGGTGAAGCATTGTATTTGATGAACAGCCCAAAGCCATATCTGCAGCAAGACCATTTCTGAAGTTCTCTTTTGTCATCATCTGACGGGCTGTAATTCCCTTTTTGTAAAGGTTCATAACGGCCATACCGGCGTGTTTTGCAAGAGCAATGCGCTCTCCTGTTACGGCAGGAATTGTTCCGTTACCTGGAAGTCCAAGCCCCAGAACTTCAGTAAGACAGTTCATTGAATTTGCAGTAAACATACCTGAGCAGGCACCACAACCAGGACAGGCAGAATGTTCCATTTCTTTCAGCTGCTCTTCAGTAATTTTACCTACAGCAAGACCACCTACAGCTTCAAACATATCTGTAAGGGAAAGATTTTTTCCTGAATAAGGATTTGAAGGATCATTTCCTGGTAAATGTCCAGGCATCATTGGACCGCCAGAAACAAATACAGTTGGGAGATCAAGACGAGCTGCAGCCATAAGCATGCCAGGCACAATCTTGTCACAGTTTGGAATCATTACCAGAGCATCAAACTGATGAGCTTTTGCAACACATTCTACAGAGTCTGCAATCAGTTCACGAGTAACCAGTGAATATTTCATTCCTTCATGGCCCATGGCAATTCCATCACAAACGCCAATTGCAGGGAATTCGATTGGAGTTCCTCCAGCCATTCTTACACCAGCTTTCACGGCTTCTGAAATACGATCCAGTTCAATGTGACCTGGAATCAATTCATTTTTAGCACAGATAATGCCAACCAAAGGCTGATTCAATTCTTCATCTGTATAACCAGATGCATAAAAAAGTGAACGATGTGGAGCGCGTGCTACACCTTTTGTAGCGTTATCGCTTTTTTTCATACAATTACCTCGAATTTTTGTAGAATATTTTTTGCAGACTTAGTCTGAATCTTAAAGAGTATATGGATTATCAGCAGATCCATCTTCAAAGAAATCCTGAATGCCATTAAAGAAATCTTCGAATCCATCAAATCCGTCAAATCCATGAAAATTCCAGGTTGCATTGGAAAGACCTGCAACACAAGCCCAGCATGCGGCAGTTATTAAAATTCCAAGAACAACTGCAATAATGCCCGTTATTAATCCGGCCCTGCACATTCCTTTGCGACTAGTATTATTTTTTAATTCTATAGAAGCAAAAATAATTGCCAGGATTCCTAAAAGTGCTCCCAAAAAAGCAACAAAATTACCATTAATTGAGAACACAAGTCCAATAATTCCTAAGACAAGAGAAGCAACAGCCATTTTTTATCTCCAGTTACCCTTGGGGCAGATAATATTTTATATAATCAAAATAAATAATTTTGAATCTATTTTACGTCATCAATCTATTAAAATCAACAATATGAATAAAATGAAAGTCTTAAATAATCATTATTTTTTCTATATAATAAACTATTACAACAAGGAATTTTAACATGAAAAATTTAATTGAAGAATGTCTTTTACAGCATATCAGTGAAGAAAACGCAATATTTGTTTTTCCTACTCAAATTGCAGCAGAAATGTGGTCAGACCGGATAATAGAAATTTCTCCGGTAAAAGCAGTGGCTATGGAAAGATTTATTGCATGGGATGATTTTAAGGGGGCATCAATCAGAAGTAGTCAGAAAGATAAAAGCTCAGTTCCAGGAACCATGCGAAAGATTTTTTCAGAAGTACTTCTGGAGGAAAACAAAAAGACTCCTTTTCTTAAAAGTATTATTCTCCCCCAGTTTGTAAAATATAGTAAAAGCTTTTCTTCATATATTTCTTCCATTCTTCCATCCTTAAAATTATGGAAAACCTATTTTGAAAAATCCAACAGAGAAGCAGATGAAGAAGATGAAGATCTGATGGAAATTTTCACCCGTTATAAAAGATTTCTTGATGACAATATGCTTTTTGATCCTGCCTGGGAAGAACCTCCCTTTATTCCAGATTCAAATCATTACTACGTTTTTTTTCCAGAAATCTTAAGTGACTATACGGAATATAAAAAGATTCTTGAAGGTTCAAAAAAGGATATTACAATTATTTCTTTCGATGATCTTTCAAATGAAGAGAATCAGGTTTTGACAAATCAAAAGGTAAATTTTTTCCGTGATTCCAGGAGTGAAATAAAATACCTTTGTCTTTATTTAAGGAAACTCCATGCTGATGGAGTTAAATGGAATGAAATTGCAGTTAGCGTTCCGGACATTGATTCTTATGGCCCTTATCTTGAAAGAGATTTTAAGCTGTACAATATTCCTTATCTTTCACGAAATGCAAAAGCTCTTAGCTTGAACAGAGCAGGTCAGTTTTTTTCTGAAATTGAAAATTGTATTTCAAATAATTTTGCTTTTAATGATGTAAAAAGCCTCCTTTTAAATTCAAACATTCCCTGGAAGAATCAAGATTTGATTCAGGAGTTCATAAAGTTTGGTCAGGAAAATAACTGTATTTGTTCATATAACTATAAAAATAAATTTCATGATGTATGGCTTGAATCTTTTAAAAATTCAAAAGTAACTGATCCCGGCCAGGCATTACTTATAAGCCGTTTGAAGGATTTTTATACAAGCCTTAAACACTCACTTGAAAAATTTACAAAGGCAGAATCCTTTGATGAAATAAGAAAAATTTATTTTAAATTCAGAAGCACTTTTCTGGATGAAGATAATTTCTTACCGGAAGCTGATCTTATCATCAGCCGTGAAATTTCTGAACTTGGAACTTTAACGGATCTTGAAAAAAACTTTCCACAGTATAAAGTTCCCTCACCTTTTTCATTTTTTATTTCTTACCTGGATGGGGTTTCATATCTTGCACAGACAAAAATTGAAGGAGTAAGAATTTTATCATACAAGACTGCGGCTACAGCACCTTTTAAATGTCACATAATTGTAGATTCAAGTCAGGCTTCTCTTTCTGTGATTTATTCAAAACTAGGTTTTCTCCGGGAGGATAAGCGGAAGGAATTGAAACTCACAGATGAAAATGTTTCTGATAATTTTATAAAACTCTATTCAATGAACTCTCAGCTACCCGTTTACTTTTCAGTTTCTGCAAAAAACTTTACAGGTTATTCACAAACTTATTCTTCTCTTGAAGAAGTGGATCATTCAAATTCTGATTCAGAAAATTATAAGAATGAAAAGAATTTTCCAGATATTCTCAGACAGGAAAAAGATTTTATTTCAGAAGGAAGTAATAGTCTTTTGCCGGAAAAACTTTTTGACTGGCAGAAGGAATCTTTTGAACGCTGGAAAAATAATTCTTTTACAAAAAAAGAAAAAGATTTTGATTCAACAAATCTTCTTCATCAAATTATGCTGGAATCTGATCAGTATAAAGAAATTCCAGAAACAAACATAAAGATTCTTAAAGCTTCTAAAACTTCACTTTCACAGTATTTTGATTGTCCCCGGGAATATCTATTCAATTATGCCCTTAATCTGGAAGAAGAAAATAATGAAGCAAATTTAATTGATCAGTTTGCAGTAGGAAATCTTTATCATTCTATTTTTGAAAATTACATGAACATTCTCAAAGAAAATAATTTACCTATTTTTGCAAATGAATTCGATCTTGGAGAAAAATATGAAGAATTTCACAAGCAGGCTCTTGAAGAGGCAATTGACAACTCAAATCTTTCATATCTTGCAAAAGAACAGCTGAGGGCTATGAAAGAAGCCATTCATTCTATCTCAAGTAATTCCCTGACACATTTTTCAAATATTTTCCTTGGGCTTAAAGTTTACGGAACTGAAATCGGACTCAGAAAAATTGATAAAGAAAACAATCTTTTGATTAACGGAAGGGCAGATTTAATTTTACGACGCCAGCAGTCAAATCAACTTTATCTTATTGATTACAAAATTAAGTCCATGCCAGATAATTTATATGCATCTAATGAAGAGGGATCAGATCCATTAACAGAATGCATTGATTTACAGATGCCATTGTATTTATATATTCTTGAAGACCTGCATGATGAAAATACAGAAGATAATTCTTACAAAATAACAAAAGGTAGAAAAATAGAAAATGTTTGTTTTTACAGTATTCTGGATTGTAAAGTAAAAGCCCTTTATGGAGAAGAACTTGCAGAAAGAATTCGAATTAAAGATAAATTGTTTAACCGTGACGACTTTGATAAATCAATGGATGTTTTTCATAAACAGTTAAATAATTTTTCTGAACTAGTACATAATGATAACTTTTCAATTAATCCTGAAATTCAGACTTTTGAAAAATGTTCAGGCTGTGATTACAAAAGTATATGCAGAAGAAGTTTTACTGTAGCTAAGGAATAAAATATGGACAATAAAGAAAAGAAGTTTAACGAAGAACAGTTAAAGGCAAGAGATGCTATAAAAAATTCAGTAGTAAGTGCAGGAGCCGGATCCGGTAAAACAACTGTTCTTGCCCAGCGATATTTGCAGCTGGTTACAAAATATAATTATGAAGTAAGCGAAATTCTCACACTTACTTTTACAAAAAAAGCAACAGTAGAGATGTCTTCCAGGATTTATTCAGTCTTAAAAAAAGAATGTCCTGAAAAAGCTGCTGATTTTTACACAGCTAATATAAAAACTCTTGACTCCTATTGTAATACAATTGCAAAGCAGGGAGCACATCTTTTTGGTTTAAGTCCAGACTATTCTGTAGATGAAACTTTAATCTCAGAAAAAATTTCATCTCTTGCCCTTCCTTTTCTTCTGGAGCACAGGGATAACCCTGCACTAAAAAAAATTGGCGGAACAAAATTATTTGAAGAAATTGCAGCAAAACTTTTAGTAAACCCAATGATTCAAACTTCAACAATTGCGTTCCCTATTGATTTTAAAGCAGATTTATTAAAGCAATATGATTTTGTAATAAGTAAATGGAATGAAGCTTATGAGAATTCCTATGATGCTTACTGCAGATTAAAAAATGAAATTGAAACATTCGGAGGAAACAGAAATTCAAAAACTTTTTTAACTATTTCTGAAAATGTTCAGTCAGCAAAATTTGATGAAGACTTTGAACTTACAAGAGATTTTCTGGATAAAGGAGACGGAAGAAAACTTGCAAAAGAATACGAATCCTTTTCTAAAGCTTCATCAAAGAAACCTGGAAATCTTGCAGGATCAGAAAATTTAAGAATTATTATTGATGAATTAAGGGAATACTCTACTCCACTCGCCCAGATTGCAAATTATTGTGCAGGAATTAAAATCATAAAGGGTCTTATTCCACTCTTTGAAGAATTTCAGGACAAGATAAATGATTTTAAAAGAATTTCTTCCATTCTTACATATAAGGATATTCAGTCAATGGCAAGAAAAATCCTTATGGAAAATAAAGAAATCCGCCAGATGGAAAAAAATAAATATAAAGCAATCATGATTGATGAGTTTCAGGACAACAACGGAGAACAGAAAGATATTCTTTTTATGCTTGCAGAAAAACTTAATGAATTTAATCCAGGAATTCCATCAACAGATAATTTGTGTCCGGATAAACTTTTCTTTGTAGGGGATGAAAAACAAAGCATATATCTTTTCCGCGGTGCAGATGTATCAGTTTTCCGCGGGTTAAGTGAAGATTTTAAAGACGGCAATCTTTCAATGAATACAAATTTCCGTTCACACCCTGCTTTAATAGGAACATTCAACACACTCTTTGGAGGGGAATCTTATCCACCGAAAACCGGAGACAAAAAAATCCGGCCATCTATTTTTACACCAGCGTCTTCTCAAGAAAAAACTGAAATGTATGAAGCAAGATATTCTTCTGTAAAATTATCTCCTGCGGCTGAAAAAATTGTAAAGGAAGATTTTGATAAAGCATACGAACCAAGAACAGTGATTGCTCTTTATAATTCAGATAGTGGAGAAGACGAATCTAAGTTCTATACAAAAGAAGAAGCTGAAGCTGAATGGGTTGCAATTAAAATCAAGGAACTTCTTGAAAATGATTCTTCTCTGACCAGCAGTGATATTGCAATTCTTTTTAGAAATTATAAAGTTCAATCCCTTTACGAAAAAAGTCTTCTTCGTCATGGAATAAATTTTTCTCCTGAAGTAATTGTAGACTTTTTTGCAGATGGGCCAGTTAATGATTTTTACGCCTTTCTCCGAGTTTGTGTTTTTCCAAATGATACTTTAAATTACATGAAGCTTTTATGTTCTCCTTTTGTAAATCTTTCTCAGGAAGAAGCAACAGCCCTTCTCTCCCAAAGAAAAGAAGGACAGGAAGCTTTTCAGGAAGATGGAGAAAAGATTCTCCCCCAGGAAGCATTAGATCGTTTTAAAAAAGCGGGAATATTTTTCAATCAAATAAAAGAAAAATCAAAAACTCAGAGTATAACAGAAACCATCACAGAACTCTGGTATGAAAGCGGCTATCGTTTTGAAACCTTATGGAATGAACAGGTTGAAATGTATGCAGATTTATATGACAAACTATTTGAGCTTGCAAGACAGGCAGATCAAAATGCAAATGATTTGAGCCAATTCATTGATACTCTCAGAAAATATATCTCAAAAAAACTTGAGGGAATCGATGTTCCAATGGAACAAAAAAATGGTGTAAGCCTCCTTTCCATATTTAAGTCCAAAGGACTGGAATATAAAGTAGTTTTTGTTTGTGCAACTCATAGTAAACCAAGAGAAAAAAATTCAAAAGAATTAATTTTTGTTAACTCCAAATATGGTATAATTGTAAACACTGAAGCTGTAAATTTGATTCCTGCTCATAAAAATATTTTCTTTGACTACTACGCCGAACAGGTAAAAGCTGAAGAATCCGCTGAATTAAAAAGAATCTGTTATGTAGCATTGACTCGTGCAAAAGAAAGATTGTTTATTACAGCCGGAAAATATGAGAGTGAAAAAAGCCCGGGAGAACATCCTTGTTCAATACTTGAAACTCTTCTTCCTGCAATTAATTATTACAGTGAAAACAGCGAAGAAAAAGCTCCTTTTATTATTGAAGAAATTTCAAATCTCCGCAGAGAATTTTTGAGCAGAAAAAAAAGGCCTAATAACTTAAATACAAAATTAACTGTTCAAAAAGAACTGGAAAAAATTTATTCCCGCTATTTAGACGAGGATTTGATTAAACAAGAAACATTAAAATCAAAATATATTCTTCCAAGTAGTCTTCATCCTCTTGATGATGAAAGCAACTGGAAAAGTGCTGATGATTCACCTAAGCAGACAGATATACCTTATCCTGAAATAAATAGAATTGTTCTTGAGTCAATTCCAAAAGGTCCTGCATCCGACGGAAAGCCACGATTTACATTTGCAAATTTTGGTACAATAGCCCACGCATTTCTTCAGGCAGGTGCAGAAGGACAGGAAGGAAATTATTCTACAAAAGATATAACTGGATTAAACGGATCAGAAAAAAAACTTGATACTATCCTTAATATCTGTAGAAAAATGACTCAGGACTTTTTAAACAGCCCAACAGGTAAAGAAGTACTTGCTTCAAAATGGCACAGAGAAGAATATCCTTTTAAACTTAAACTGGGAGACCTTATTGTCAAAGGAAGCATTGACCTTGTTTATGAAAATAAAGATGGCTCTTATACTCTTGTTGATTACAAAACAAATCAAAGTATTGAGCCGGAATTGTACTACAATCAGCTTGGAGCATATGCAGAAGCCTTTGCCCAGATGAAGGGAATCAGTTCTGAAAAAATTAAAACGGTTTTATTTTACCTTAGATTTGCACAGGCAGTAGATATTACTGAAAATTGTAAGAATATCAATCTTCAGGAAGCTGTAAAAAAACTTCAGGAAGATGATTATGATTTATAAATCGTAAAAGCTATTGAAATTAATATTCTTCTGTGTTAGATTTAACTAACTTTAGTTAGCCCTTTCTAACTACAGGAGGATATGTTTAATGAAATCTACAAAGATTGTAAAAGTAATCGGCCGTGAAATTATTGATTCACGTGGAAATCCAACAGTAGAAGCAGAAGTTCATCTTGAAGATGGAACTGTTGCTTTAGGAACCGCTCCATCAGGTGCATCAACAGGAGAATTCGAAGCACTTGAACTCCGTGATGGTGACAAATCAAAGTTTGGTGGAAAGGGAGTTTCTAAAGCTGTAAATAATATTAATACAGTAATTTCTCCTGCTCTTGCCGGAGTTGATGCAGCAGATACATATAAAGTTGATGGTATTATGCTTAAGGCTGACGGCACAAAAGATAAGTCAAAGCTGGGAGCAAATGCGATTCTTGCAGTTTCAATTGCAGCCGCAAGAGCAGCTTCATACTCTCTTCAGATTCCTCTTTATCGTTTCCTGGGTGGAGTTCAGGGAACAAAACTTCCTGTACCAATGATGAATATTCTTAACGGCGGTGCCCATGCAGATTCAGCTGTTGATACTCAGGAATTTATGATTATGCCTGCAGGAGCTCCATCATTTAAGGAAGGACTCCGCTGGTGTACAGAAGTATTCCACAAACTCCAGGCTCTTATTAAGGAAATGGGGGATGTTACAGCTGTAGGTGATGAAGGAGGTTTTGCTCCAAACAAACTTAAGAGTGATGAAGAAGCAATTGAAAAAATTCTTGAAGCTATCAAAGCTGCAGGTTATGAACCAGGAAAGGATTTTATGATTGCAATGGATGCAGCATCATCTGAATGGAAATCACCAAAAGGAAAAGGATTTTATCATCAGCCAAAATCAGGAAAAGATTTTACAACTGATGAATTGATTGCTCACTGGGAATCACTTGTTGATAAATATCCAATCGTTTCAATTGAAGACGGCCTTGATGAAGAAGACTGGGAAGGCTGGGTAAAAATGACAGAAAAAATCGGACACAAAGTTCAGCTTGTTGGAGACGATTTGTTTGTTACAAATGTAGAACGTCTTTCAAAAGGAATTAAACTTGGTGCAGCAAATTCAATTCTTATTAAGCTTAATCAGATTGGTTCTGTTTCAGAAACTCTTGAAGCAATTAAAATGGCACATAAAGCAGGATACACAGCTATTTCTTCACACCGTTCAGGTGAAACTGAAGATACTACAATTGCTGATCTTGCTGTAGCATTAAATACTTGTCAGATTAAAACAGGTGCTCCAAGCCGTTCAGAAAGAGTTGCAAAATATAATCAGCTTCTTCGCATTGAAGAAGAACTGGGAGACTCTGCATGTTACCCGGGATTCGGTGCTTATAATATTAAGAAATAAGTTTTCAAAAAAAAACACCGGATTATTTAAAATAGTTACTAATTAGGTAACCTCGAAATACCTTTAGTAAAATAGAGTTTTTATGATGGTAATGCAAGTTTTGTGTTGCCATCATTTTTTTATTCTCCCTGTAATAATAAAAATTTTAAATACTTTATTTTTTATTAAAAAAAACTTTTATTTTTTTAAAATATCCCCATTGGAAAAAAACAAATATAACATTTTATATATATCATTATGTACAAAAATATCTTGACGTAATCTTCCTAAAAGAATACTATTAGTCGAAATTTTTTTTGGAGGAATCAAAGTGAAAAAAATTTTAACAATTGCAGCAGTAGCATTTGCACTCACATCTTTTGCTTTTGTATCTTGCTCAAAGTCAGATGCAAAGACTGAAGCTCCTGCAGCAGAAGAAACAACAACAACAGAAACAACAACAGAGGAAGCAGCTGACGCTACAGTAGAAGACGCAGTTAACGAAGTAGTAGAAGCAGTTTCTGAAACTGTTGAAGCAGCTGGTGAAGAAGTAAGCAACGCAGTAAGCGAAGCAAAAGATGCAGCAGCTGAAGCTCTCAACGACTTGGGTACAGAAATCCAGAACGCTTTCTAATTTTAATTAATTAATTTTAGATAAAACGTTTTACGTTAAGAGGAGGACCGGTTCATTTTTGAACTGGTCCTTTCTCATTTTAAATTATTTTTTTTCCGAAAAATGGAAATTAAAAATTAATCTTTTATTGTAATCCATTTTTTTCCATCGAAATTAAAAATGCTGGCTTCACAGTTTTTTTGTAATTCAGGATACCAGTAATTTTCAATTGAAGACTTTCGGATGTTATACATCAAACCTTTATTCAAAGCACCATGGGCAACAATCATTATGCGATGACACTTCGACACTTTAGGTTCAATTTCTTCAATAAGAAAAGATTTAGTTCTTTCAATAACCTGCTGAAAAGTTTCTCCGCCTTCTGGAGGCAGATAATTCTGTGGAGCAGAAAAAAAGGATTCGTATCTGCTGCCGGGAGCTTTAAATTCAGAATAACTTTTTCCTTCCCGCTCACCAAAAGAAATTTCTTTTAAACGGTCATCTCTTATAATCTGAATATTTCTGTGCCCACGGATAAGGCATGCTGTTTCATAAGCACGAATCAATGGTGAAGAGTAAATATAATCAAAATCAAGCTCTTCAAGTTTTCTTCCAAGTTGACCGGCAGCTTCCCTTCCCTCTGAATTTAATTCAATGTCAGTAGATCCCTGAAGAAGTCCTTCTGCATTCCAGTATGTTTTTCCATGTCTAATAATATAAAGTTCCATTTCAGCCCAGCATAAAATCAGTTTACATATTTAACACAATTACGGCCGCATTCTTTAGCAATGTAAAGAGCCCTGTCAGCAGCATCAATTGCATCTTTGTAACTTTCTCCGTTATATCCTGAAATTCCAATTGAAATTGTAATTGGACAAACTCCATTATCCATTTTTGCAACATTAGAGACAAGTTCTTCTGCAAGAAAAATTCCCTGGCTTACAGGAAAATTTGGAATAACTATAACGAATTCTTCTCCACCCCACCTTATGAAGTCAGATTTTTCCGGAAGATTTTCTTTTATGCAAAGGCAGACTTTTTTAAGAATAGTATCTCCTGCAATATGCCCATACTGATCATTTACTTTTTTAAAGAAATCAATATCCATCATCATTACAGTAATCTGCTCGCCATATTCTTTTTTAAAGCTCATGTGATCACTATCTGTAATTTGATTAATTCGATTGCGGTTATAAGTTTCAGTCAACTGATCGTATTGAGACAAATGTTCAAGATTTTTTACAGTCTTAAAGTGATCCATATAGTAATACTGGATGAAAAAATGTGTTACAAGAATTCCAGCAGTTGCGGGAATTCCAAGTGAAAGCATCATATCCAGATTTTCATAATGATTAAAAGTATTTGAAATCAGAATATCAGCAAAAATTGCAATATGAAATGGAAGGGAAATTCTAAAAGGAGAAGCAAATCCCAGAGCAAAAAACAAAAGCTGCATAATAATAAAGCCTTCGCTTGCATGAGATTTATCGGGTAAAAACTTGATGGCAAAAATTGTATCCCACATAATCACATGAATTATAATGTAGGAAAAAACAACCATCACCCTGTAATTTTTAACCTTCTTAGCAGAAATTATAAAAGCAATCAGCGGTAACAATACAAAAAATCTTGAAAAAAGTGTCTGGGTTTGAAAATGTCCAAATATTATACAATCTGATATAAAATAAGTCAGACTTGATAATGCGCCTACAACTACAACCCAAAAATTAAATCTTAAATAATAATCGTACTTTGACTGATAAAACTCATCTCTACTAACAGTAAGTCCTTTACTTTCCATAAAAGCCTCGAGTAAATAGATTATTACTTTTTATATCCTTTTACTTTTAATATAGAAACTTACTTAAACAAAATCATTTTAAATATATCAGTGTTTTTTTCCTTTTGCAATAAATAATTATTTCTTTGCTTTTCCTTCTGACTTTACGTTTTTAGCCAAATCCTTTTTATGAAGTTCAAGCATTTTTCTGAAAGCAGAATCTTCCTTTTTCATTTCTCTTGAACCTCTTGTTATATTACAAAGGGACATTCCATATTTTCTTGCAATTTCCCTTTGTGTAGTTCCGGCATCAAGTTCTTTTACAAGATGCCAGCGGTTTGAAAACTCCATAAGTTCGGTCTGTGTAAAAAGACAGCCAAAAAAATCCCTGATAAAATCCTCATCCTTTATCTGGGCGAGTAAGTGACATATTTCCTTTACAGCATCAACTTTTTCTTCATTTTCAAGAGACTGTGTATTTTTTGTCCTCATCAATCCTTCCTTAGTAAATTACAGTAAAAAAAATGTTTCTATAAGGCTATTTTATTTTGTTTCACCTTATAGAAACATTGTAAACTATAAACTCAGATAAGGCAAGTTAACAGCTTTTTAAAGAAGTGCAAACTGAGCAGAATAAAGCTTATAATATTCACCTAACTGAGCCATTAACTGATAATGAGAACCAGCCTCTTCAATTCGACCATTATTCACATAGAAAATTGTATCGCAGTTCTTAATGGTTGAAAGACGATGGGCAATTATGAAACTTGTTCTTCCTTTCAAGAGTTTATTCAATCCTCTCTGAAGAAGGATTTCAGTTTCTGTATCGATTGAAGAAGTTGCTTCATCAAGAATTAAAATTCTTGGATTAGCAAGCAGGGCACGGGCAAAGGAAATCAACTGACGCTGACCAACAGAAAGTCTTGAACCTCTTTCGTTAACTTCCGTATTGTAACCATCTTCAAGTTCCATAATAAAATTGTGAGCCTGAACAGTTTTTGCAGCCTGAATAACTTCTTCATCCGTAGCTTCCATATTGCCGTAACGAATATTATCCATGATGGTGCCTTTAAAAATAAAGCTGTCCTGCATCATAACACCCATTTGAGTACGAAGGGATTTTATCGTTACATCCTGAAGATTATGTCCGTCAACTAAAATCTCACCTGAATCAGGATTATAAAAACGACTTAAGAGATTTACGATTGTAGATTTACCTGCTCCTGTAGGCCCAACAATTGCAACAGATTCTCCAACAGGAATTTTGAAACTTACATTTTTTAAAACCGGATGATCCTTTTCATAAGAGAAGGTAACATTCTTGTATTCAACTTCACCCTTGATTGGAGGAAGAATCTTTGCTCCCGGATTATCCTTTACATTAACTGGTTCATCAATAGTTTCAAAGATGCGTTCCAGATATGAAACTGCTGTAAGAAGATTATTAATAAAATCTGCAAGAGTCTGAATTGGCTGCCAGAATCTGCTGATGTAAGCGGAGAAGGCAACTAAAGTACCAACAGTTACACCTGCAAAATCAGTTCTAATCCAGGTAATACCGAGAACATAAATTGCTGCCAGAGTTACAGTTGAAATAATCTGGACAAATGGTCCCATAAGGAATGACAAATGTACTGCAGACAGCCATGCCTTTCTGTAAGCCCCTGACAGATTGTTAAAGATTTTTATATTTTCTTCTTCACGAACAAAGGACTGAGTAACCCGAATACCATTAATACTTTCTGAAATATAAGCATTAAGGTTTGAAGATTTTGATGATTGTTTTCTCCACCTCTTTCTTGACTGTGGTTTCATAATGAAAACATAGGCAATGAAAACCGGAAGTCCTGAAAGACAAACCAGGGTCAGAGGAGTATTAATCATAAACATAAATATGATGATAAAAATCAGGGAACAAAGATCTGTAATTGTATTTACAAGACCATTGCTTAAAATATCAGAAATATTGTTAACGTAATTAACAATTCTTACCTGAATTTTTCCGTGTGGACGATTATCAAAATAATCAAAAGGCAGTTCCTGAACATGAGTAAAGATGTCGGTGCGGATATCATAAATAATGTTCTGTCCAACCTTTGTCATGTACTTGATTTTGATCTTAAGGGCAAGAGCAATATAGATGGATATTGCAAGGGTAAAAAGACCAAGAATCACTATTGAGCGAAAATCCTTTGCAGGAACATAAACGTCCATTACCTGTTTTAAGAAATATGGATAAAGCATTCCCAGTGCTGCTGTAGACAACATAAGGAGAATAATAAAAATTATAGTCTTTATATGAGGCTTTACATATTTTCCAAGACGTTTTAATTGACCAAAGTTATAGGTTTCTTCCAGGTCTTCGTCTTTATCGTAAGTATTTCGTGCCATTACTGTTTCTCCTCAATTTCCTGGTTGAAGTTTCCATACTGGTGGTTATAAACCTGTTCATAGTAACCGCCTGCCTTAATCAATTCCTGATGACTTCCTGATTCGATTACTTTACCGTCATTCATGACAATAATATTATCGCAGTCTTTAACACTGGAAATTCTGTAAGCAATGATAAAGAGTGTTCTGTCTTCAGTAACAGATTTCAATGCTTTTTGAATTTGTGTTTCTGTTTCCATATCAACTGCAGAAGTTGTATCATCCAGAATTATAATTGATGGATTTTTTAACAGGGCTCTTGCAAGAGAGATTCGCTGTTTCTGTCCACCAGAAAGTCCTACTCCCCTTTCCCCAATAATTGTGTCGTAGCCGTCCGGAAGTTTACGAATAAAGTCATCAGCATCTGCCAGCTTTGCAACTTCTTCAACTTTTTCAAAAGGACATTCAGGATCCCCGTATGCAATATTTCCCTCAATGGTATCACTAAAGAGAAATACGTCCTGCATTGCCATACCAATGTTTTCACGAAGATTGAGCAGTTTATAATCCCTTACATCCGTACCGTCAACCATAATGCTTCCATCCGTTACATCATAAAAACGGCACAGAAGATTCATGATTGTTGTTTTTCCTGAACCGGTATTTCCAATAATTCCCAGGGAGTGTCCTTTTTTTACAGAGAAAGAAACATCCTTTAAAATATTGTCACCGTCAGCAGAATAAGAAACGTGATTAAATTCAACATTTCCTTCAACCTTTTTAGAAATGGCATCAGGCTTTTCTTTAACGAGAGGTTCTGCAGTATATGTTGTATAGATTTTATCTATGGAAGCTTTCCAGCGCATTATGTCGTTAATAAGCCAGCCCATCATACGGAGAGGCCAGGTCAGCATCCAGATATAACCGTTTACAGTTACAAGATCTCCTAAAGTGATTTCGCCCTTTATGGCAAGATAGCCGCCAAAAATCATAAGAATAACCTGAATTACAGTTCCAAGGAATTCGAATACTGGGACAAATCTCTGCCAGAGTTTTGATGCCTGGATTTCACTTTCCCTGTATGCAGCATTCTCTTTCTGAAAGCGGTTAATCTCAAAACTTTCTTTTGCAAAAGCCCTTACTACTCTGTTAGCAGCAATGTTTTCCTGAACATAAGAATTAAGGGAAGAAAAACACTGTCTTACTTTACTGAAAGCAGGTCCAACAGCCTTCATCTGAAGGAATACAAAGAAAGCTGTAATCGGTAAAACCAGCAGGAAAGCAATGGCAAGTTTTATATTTACAAAGAAAATCATTACAATGGCAGCTACAAGCCATACAATATTTCTGAAAACATTGTATATTACATACGCTACCATGTGACGAACCGCATCCATATCTCCGGTCTGACGGGACATAAGATCCCCCGTGCGGTTCTTATTATAGAAAGTAAAATCTTCATGAAGGAGTTTCCGGTAAACGGCATCACGCATATCATACAAAACTCCCTGAGATGATCTTTCAAAAAGCATCAGGGCGAGATACTGGAAACTTTCACGGAAGACTGAAACGAATACAATTGCTCCGACACAAGGCCAGAGATACTGATACATCTTATTTAAAATAACTGAATCAACTATAAATCCTGAGATTTTAGGATTGATTACCGACATACTGGAGACCAGTGTGATGATTATAAGGCCAATAATCATCTTTCCCTTGTGTTTGGACAAAAATGACCAGAACCACTTGATTGAATTCTTAGTGCTCATACACCCTCTAATTTACAGAAGTAAAATTTAATTTCAACTCTACTTTTTAGAGATTATTCCTAAAATTTTTAGATAACTTTTAGCAGAGTTTTGATATTTTTTCTTTGACTGTTAAGAGAAGATGTGTGAAGGCCAAAGCAGGATGATATATCATCATCCGGGGACCAGAAAAGCGCATTATCTTTCTGATCTGCTCCCGCTGCTGAGCCTTATAGCAGTGAATTTTACAAAAGGAACAAAAACTTTTACTTTCTTTACAGGGGCATTTTTCTATACGCTGATATACATAATCCAGTAAATTTCTGCACTCCGGGCAAAGAAAAGCAGTGTCTTTTTCAGCATGGACCTGATGATGTTTTTTCCGGCAGTAAAGGCCAATCATCAGGTCCACTGTTTTCTTTTCTTTAATTATTTTTTTTTCAATATTCCGCTTCTTCATTATGATTTTCTCTTTGATTTTAGCTTATAAACCTTATCTGCAAATTCAAAAGTAGAATCCCGGTGACTTACAATGATGACACTTTTCTTTTTAGCTTCTTTTTTTACCGCAGCCATAATCTGATGCTCATTGTATGAATCAAGATTTGAAGTAGGTTCATCAAGAATCATAAAATCTCCTCCGTGAAGAAAGGCTCTTGCCAGACCAAGCCTTTGTCTTTCACCACCGGAAAAATTATCCCCCAGCTCTGCAACTTCAGTTTCATAACCATCAGGCAGCTGGGAAATAAAATTATGAATCTGAGCTTTTTTACAGGCTTCAATAATTTCATTTCTGTCTGCATCAAGTTTTGCAATACGAATATTATTTTCAATTGTATCGTGGAAAAGAACAGTCTCCTGTGTTACATAAGATTCAATCTGCCTTAAATTACAAGTGTTTATCTGCTCCACAGATTTTCCTGAAACTAAAACCTGACCGGTCTGAGCCTGCCAGAAATGCATAAAAAGTTTCAGCAAGGTAGATTTTCCACTACCGCTTTTTCCCTGAATTCCGGTAATTCTATTCTTTGGAAATTCCATACTTAATTTATCAAGAATGATTTCTTTACCGTAAGAAAAAGTAACATTTTCCGCTTCTGCACCAGAGAAAGTAATTTCTTCCATCCCCTTTACGTCTTCTACAACAGGCTCTTCATCAAGAAGAGATGCTATACGTTTTCCACTTGCAATTGTTCCGCTTAAACCTGATCCTAAAAGGGAAACTGCAATTACAGGACCAAAAGAAGTAAACATTGCAACTGTGCAGATAAGGGCCTGCTCATATTTAATTACTCCTCTTTTTACCAGAAATAGAGAAAGAAAAAGCATTGTCAATCCACCTAGAGTAAGAAACAAATAACTTAAGGCCGCTGTAAGCCCATCCAGATAAGAGACTTTTCTTTTTGTTTCCGTAAGCTGATCACTTTTAGATTTTATTTGATTAAGCCTGCTGTATCCGTTTCCATATTGAATGCTCTGCAAAAGTCCCCGTATACAGTCCAGAACAAAACTATTCATCTGGCCGAATTCCCTGCGATGCTCAGTTCCAAGTTTTACTGCACTGGCATTTACTGTAAAAGGAATTATCACTCCAACAATCAGGTAAAATGCTAATGCTGTCAGAGCAAGAATCCAGCTGAAATGAAAAAAGAAAATGAACATGGACACAGTCATTAAAAATGCAATACATACAGGAGAAATTGTATGGGCATAAAAAACTTCAAGGAGCTCAATATCAGAAGTTAGCAGTGAAATCAGATTTCCCTTATCCTTAACCTCCATTTTTGCAGGTCCCAGGGAACGTAATTTTCTAAATACAATTTCACGGATTTTTGCAAGAATTGAAAAAGCCAGAAAGTGATTGCAGTACTGTTCAGCATAGTGAAGAACTCCCCGTAAAAGCCCCAGAAGAGCCAGGAGATAAACAGGAAACCAGCGGTTAACAGCATTTCCAATTCCAAGGACAGGAATGGCAACAACACATAAATGCCCCAGTGTTCCAAAAATTACTGCGAGGAAAATTACAGGAATATATTGTTTAACTAAAGTTAAAAGTTTCAGCATAGTTTTCATTTTTTACCTCCCCTGATAACACCATTCTTAAAATCAAATATTTTATCAGCCCCCAGGGAATTATCTTTTCTATGGCTGATCATGATTACAGTTTTTCTGGATTTTAGTTTATGGAGCAAATCTAAAATTGCCTGTTCGGATTCCACATCAATGTTACTTGATGCTTCATCAAAAATATAAATTTCACTGTCATGAATCAGTGCCCTTGCAATTGAAAGCCGCTGCTTCTGACCTCCGGAAAGATTGGAGGCATTTTCCAGAATTTGAAAATCCAGTCCCCCCATTTCCTTTACAAAACCATCCAGCTTAACAGCCTTTAAAACAGACCACATTCTTTTTTCATCTGCATCAGGATTGCCTTCAAGCAGACAGTCTTTAACGGAGCCCTTAAAAATCCAGTCTTTATGACTGATGTAGGAAATCTTTTTAAATAATTCTACTCTTTTAATTTGAGAGATTTCCCTTCCGTATATTTTAGCAGAACCTTTATAATTACAATTTATACCTGCAATTATTTTTGCCAGAGTTGATTTACCACTTCCACTTTTTCCCGTAAAAGAAGTAAATGATGAAGAATCAATTGTAAGGCTGCATGGAGAGAGTACACATCTTTCTCCATAGTTATAACTTAATTTGTCAGCCTCAAATAAAACTTTTGTTTTTTTCTCAGGAAAGTTTTCATTTCCAGAAGGAATTTCTTCAGTATCAAGAATTTCAAAAATATTATTACTGGCCGTATTGCCGTTCATTGCCGTATGAAAATAAGAGCCCAGTCTTCTCAAAGGAATAAAGAAATCTGCTGCAATCAGAATTCCTGCAAAGCAGCTTTCCAGAGAAAGGCCCCCCTGCCAGTAAGCCATTGCTGCGGCTGCAATTCCAATAGCTGAACCTGCATAGGCAACCACATCCATAACGATGGTAGAATTAAGCTGAAAGGAAAGAACCTTCATCGTAACCCTTCTGAAATTTTCAGCTTCTTTACCAATCTGTTTTTGCTTGTATTCATCTGCCTGATAAAGTTCCAGCGTTGTCAGCCCCTGAAGATTTTCAAGATAATTGTCAGAAAGAGCCGCATACTGGTCCAGATATTTTTTCAGGATTTTTTTTGCAATTTTCTGAACAGCCACAATTGACATTGGAATCAGTGGAAAACAAATAAGAAGAATAACAGCCATCTTCAGATCTACAAACAAAGCAAGTATTATAAAGCTCACTAAAGAGGCTATCATACTGTAGAAAAACTGAGGCAGATATTGTCCGAACCAGATTTCTATCTGCTCAACACCTTCACAGGAAAGCTGAAGAAGTTTTGCAGTGGGAAACTTTTCCTGATAATCCGGCCCCATACGAAGAAGCTTTTCATAAAGAAGAGACCGCATAGTTTTTTTTACTTGTGAAGAAGTCTTAAAACTTGTAACGGTAGAAAAATGATTTGCCAGAAAAGTAACTGCAAGACACAAAGCAATTAAAATCATCTCCGGCCAGATTTTCAGTCCCTGCCTGAATGAATTAAATATTTCTGCCGCCAGAAGAATCATTGCAGAATTAGAAATTAAGGCAAGAAGTTTTAACGCAACCGTAAAAAAAACATATTTTCTGGAAGAAGGAACAAGATTTATAAGCCTTTTATTTAACATCATTTTATAAGACCCGCCTGTTGTAGTTAGTTATAAACAACTTTAAATAAAAGGCCCTTCATTGTCAATTTAAGTAACAGAAATTATTTCAGATTTCTCCAAAAACCCTGGCAAAGGCATTAAAATTTTTGTTCACCGCACTCCACTTAATTGAAAAATAAATATTTTCAAAATAAGAGCGGTATGGTTCCATGGACAAAACACTTCTGAACAGTTCGGCCATTTTATCAGGGGGATTATGAAAGGCACCGCAGCCGAAAGCAGATAAAATCAAATTCATATGATGTTTTTCCATAGCAATATTCAAAATCGTTTTAATCTTGTTTACAGTTTGATTTCTCTGAGTTTTATTATAGTCCCCGTAAGAATCCAGTTCAGGATTTTCTACAGCAGCAACAGCAGCAATACTAATATCAAAAGGCTTTTCCAGTAAAGGATATCCATCCTCTTCCAGCCCCCTGAAAATAGTCACGCTGGGTGAATAAACAGCCCCGTAATTTTTATTCAGAGGATATCCTTTATTTTTAAGAGGATAAAGAGTCTGATAATAATTTGAACTTCTGAAGATTCCCTCTTCCTGTGAAGGTGCACCGTATTCAACACCACCCCCAGGAGTAAAAGCATTGGCCATATTCAAGAGAAGAGGATCCTCTTTTTTGTGGTCGCTGGCCGTTTTCAGACAATCCTCGTTTAAAACTAAAATATTGATTTTATGTTCAGGCCGGACTTTTTCTACAGATAATTCAACCTTTGAAGAGTATACAGTACTTTCCAAAGGAGCTTTCAGCTGAATTTTTTTATTACCTGTTTCGTAGCCGCCGTTACAGCAGCAGGCCTGAGTATGACGGAAAACAAGTTCCCTGAGAGAATGGAGCTTTACAGAATCGTAGAAAGTGCTGGCAGATTTATATTCTTTAAGCCAGTTTTTATCATCCCATTGAAGTTTTTGAATTGCCATGTGGTGATTTTAAAACACTCAATGGGATAAATCAACACCCTATCTTTTATCTTCAGGATGAACCTTTCGTTTATATACTTTGAATTTAATGATTTTATTCCAGTCCCGCCTTAAATTAATGCTGTCTATCAAATCATTTTGAAACATATCATCCATATATTTACAGCGGATTTCTTCTCCATCAAGACAAGGCCCTGATTCATCATAAAAATTGATTATTGAAAAACGCTTAAAAGTAACACAATCTGAGTAGCCGGTTAAGAGATAAAGTCTTTCATTTCCCTTAAAAGTGAAAAATACTTCAGCAATAAAACCTTTATGAACCAGTCTGCCCACCTTTTTTTTCAGGGCAAGGTACTGCTCCACAGCAATCTGGTCATCCAGCTGCCTTATCTCCTCATCAAGAGACTGGGCACGGGCTTCCAGGCGTTTAATTTTCTCAAGCAAACGTAAATTTCCATCTGCTCCACCTTTTACCCCTCCCAAGATAAAGTAGATACCCAGCAGAATTATTCCTACCAGGCAGATAATCAACCAGAATGAAGTCATAAATATTCCCAAATTTTCAAGTTCAGTATAGAATGCGTCTATGTATTCTGACACACACTTTCATTTTCGGCAGACATGGCAGAATTCCACACAAGGAAATGGAAAGGAATTTTTACAGACCATGGCAGAAAC
Source organism: Treponema sp. UBA4307 (assembly GCA_002394685.1). Taxonomy (GTDB): domain Bacteria; phylum Spirochaetota; class Spirochaetia; order Treponematales; family Treponemataceae; genus Treponema_D. The sequence goes on from DGUP01000009.1 coordinate 34,161, forward strand.
AAATATTTTCTTTGGGATGGATATCGGAACTGAAGCAGATGACCTTATTTCCCGCAGGGATTTCTTAATTCAGGCAATTAACACCCTTGATGAAAAGAATAAAGCCGTAATCAATAAAATGATTCACTTCAGCGCAGGAATATGGCCTGATCCTGATTCAATCAGGGAAAGGGAAAACAGGATGGCTATATTAAAAGATCAGATAAAAAGCTTCTGTCAGCCGGATCAGCCTTTTCATGACAGACTTACTGCCATTGGGGAAGGAGGAATTGATCATCACTGGAATCCTTCAGGCCCGGACGGAAGAAAAGAGGAAGATTTTAACAAAGCTCTCCTGGAAGGAGAAAAAGAACTTTTTCACATGCAGCTGGATCTGGCAAAGAGCTTAAATCTTCCATTCATAGTTCATTCCCGGGAAGGTTTTAAAGATACCCTGGATGTAATAAAGGCTGCTGACTCTCACTGCGGAATAATTCACTGCTATACCTACGGAATTGATGAAGCAAAAGTTTTCCTTGACCAGGGATATTACATCAGTTTCAGCGGTTCCCAGACCTACACAAAAAAAAGTAAACTGCAGCAGACCATAGACTTAATCCGCTATATTCCTTCAGACAGACTTTTACTGGAAACTGACGCCCCATACCTTACTCCAGTGCCTTTAAGGGGTCAGGTTACGAATAATCCTTCCCTGGTAAAATATACATATTCTTTTGTAGCCCAGCACAGAGGAATTTCCGTAGAAGAACTTTGTAATTTAGTTGATTCCAACTGCAAAACACTTTTTAAGTTGTAAACAAAACAGCACAAGGATGAATATGAAAACCTTATTTGAACTTTTTTTTACCTTCTTTAAGATTGGCTCAATTACATTTGGAGGCGGCCTGGCTATGCTGCCCATTCTGGAAAAGGAACTGGTTCAGCGGAAACAATGGGCCAGCAGTGAAGAGCTTCTTGATTACTATGCCATTTCCCAAAGCACTCCCGGTGTAATAGCAGTAAACGTTTCAACCTTTATCGGCCATAAAAAAAAGGGTATTCCCGGAGGAATTATAGCCACACTGGGAATCATTACTCCATCAATTATAATCATCACAATTATTGCAGAATTTATTTCAAATTTCGAAAGCATATTATGGGTGCAAAAGGCCCTTAAAGGAATTAACGTTTCTGTTGCAGCCCTTCTTACTTATTCTGTTATAAACCTGAGTAAAAAGACTCTGAAAAAATGGTACAGCGTTATTTTCTTCCTTACGGCTTTTTCTTTAATTTACTTTGCAAAAGTCCATTCCGTTTTCCTCATTCTGGGAGCAGTAATTATTGGAGTTATCCTTCATTTCACTTTATTCAAAAAAAAGGAGGATAAGTGATGTCCCTGATTCAGCTCTTCTTCATTTTTATGTACATAGGCTTTTTTGCGGTAGGAGGAGGACTTGTTGCGGCTACATTCATGCAGCAGGCCCTTGTTGAACAATATCATCTTCTGACAGCAGAAAAGTTTTATTCCATGCTGGCAATTTCAGAATCCACTCCAGGCCCTATAGGAATAAATCTGGCAACTTACATCGGTTGCGAGTTGTACGGTCCTGTAGGAGGAATCATCACTACCTTAGGTGAAATTTTTCCGTCACTTGTAGTAATAATCATTATTGCCAGACTGTTTTCAAATTTTTCGGAAAAACCTCTGGTTAAATCAGTTTTTTCTGTTCTCAGACCGGTTACCAGCGGAATGGTTCTTGTAGCCCTTGTTCAGGTTATTGGAATTTCCATACTTAATCTTACTGCATTTACCAGTTTCGGAAATTTTCTCCAGGTTTTAACAGAAAGCCCCCTTTCTACATTAAATAACCTCTTTAATTTTAAGGCCCTGGTACTATATGAGCTGGCACTTGTAATACTTTTCAGGACAAAACTTCATCCGGTAGTAATCGTTCTTCTTGGTGCCGTTTTTGGAATTGTATTTCTATAAGTATTTTTTTGCAGCAGAAGATATTAAATAGCCCGAATGTCGAGTT
>DGUP01000010.1 GCA_002394685.1 Treponema sp. UBA4307
TCAAAACTCGACATTCGGGCTAGTATAATGGGAAAATAATAAATGGAGCGAAACATGGCAAAAGAAAAAAGAATCCCACCCAAAAATAAAAATTCTAAAGTTAAGGGCCACAAAAAAACTCATAAGGCCAGAAGGATTTTTATCTTCATTATAATACTTGCACTTCTGGGACTTTATTCCGTAATGTGGGTTGGTGCATTTGGAAATCCATTTAAATACAATTCCATGCAGAGCAAAAAAGCAGGAACTGAAAACTGGATGTCAAAAATTGAAGGTTCAAAATCCTTAAGTCAAATCAACATTCCAGGAACCCATGATTCAGCTACAAAAAATATTTCACCTGCATGGTTCCTAAAAGATCAAAACTCTTCTATAAAAACACAACTCAAAAATGGTTACCGTTATCTGGACATAAGAGTAAAACTGAATAAAACAGAAGATACCCTTCTCCTCTGCCACAACATGGGAAGTTGCCGCACAAGCATCTGGCCCTGGTCAAAAAAAATCACACTTCCACAACTTGTTGCTGATGTTAAAGAATTTCTGCTTGCAAATCCGGAGGAAACAGTAATTCTATGCATTAAGCCGGAAAAAACTTCTGACAATGAAAGAACAATTGTTTCTCTCATACAAAAACTTGTAAATGAAGATTCAGGTCTCTGGTATACCAAAAATTATATTCCGGTTCTGGAAAATGTAAGGGGCAAAATTGTACTGGCCCGTCGCTATAATGTAGATTCAGGAATGGCTCTGGGATTGAATTTAAAATGGAAGGAACAGGGTCAGCTGGAAATGGTGGAATTTCCTGCAGAAGAAAGTGCAATAAATGTTCTGCAGAAACTTCAGGTACAGGACAGATTTAAATATTCCGTTGAAGACAAGTGGCAGGCTTTCCACGACACCATAAATGAATATCCTTCAGATTCCAGCACTCTGGTTTTAAATTTCCTTACAACTATGGAAGGAAGAATGCTGCCTCATCCAAAAAAATATGCTGATCAGCTGAACAAAAAATTTCTTGAATTAAATTCACTTCCTCCAACAAGCGGCATATTGATTTTTGACTGGGCTGACATTGAACTTGCAAAAAAAGTAATTGATTCCAATTAAAGCTCCAGAACCTGACCAAGGGCAAGCACTGCATTTTTTACACAGTCAGGGCATTCGCAGAGAACATGTCCTTTTTCAACCCCTTTCAATTCCTTGCAGATTGTAGCGCCACATCTTTCCTTAAAGCTTTTTACAATTTCCCTGGAATATCTTGCACTTCCCTGGCCGCCGGTTAACTGACCACAGACCATCACTGCACCAATTAAAGCACCACAGGTACTTTCCATGCAGCCCATACCCGCTGCAAAACCTGCACCTAATATCATCAGTTTTTCTTTTGAGAGATCAAGTTTATCCTGGAAAACATTAAGCACTGCCTGAGTACAGTTAGCTTCACCCCTTGCCTTAAAACCTGCTGCGGCTTCAGCTCTTTCTTCAAGAGTATTGTATGTATTAGTATCAGCCATATTATTTCCTTAAAAAAATATTTGTGAATCTTTATCCACTACTTAAAAATAAGGAATTTTTCCCAAAATAAGAATAGTAGAATCAGTAAATTGAATGATATAACTGTTTTTTTATCAGTTTTAGTTCTGAATAACTTCCACTGAAGACTTGCAAATTAATTTAAATTCCAATATAGTCTCTTCCACGTCAGATTGCACATCTTGGTTTTCACAAACCATGCCCATGCGTTCCAAACGGTTCGTAGTTCAACAATCTTTTGCGTAGATTTTTTTCTGGCAAGGAGTTGAATTATGCCAAAGAATCTTTTTCAAGAAATCATTTTTACAATCATCATGGTTTTCTTTATGGTTTATGCCATGATTTGCTACAACATCAGTCTTGCAAAAGGCGGCCTTACAAATCAGGTCTTTATTGATGCTTTTCATGAACTGATTATTATGGGACCAATTGCCTTTGTTCTTGATATGCTGATTGCCGGTCCTTTAGCAAAGAAAATTACTTTTAAAATCTTCAATCCACAGAAAGACAATCCTGTATGGATTACACTTTCAATTTCAGCCTGCTCAATCTGGTTTATGTGTCCTCTTATGAGTCTTGCTGCATCAATCATCTTTAAGGGCGGATTCAACAAAGACCTTCCGTCAATCTGGATTCAGACTACGGTTTTAAATTACCCTATGGCCGCTCTCTGGCAGTTCCTTTTTGCAGGTCCAGTTGTAAGAAAGATTTTTAAACTTATTTTTGGAAGAGTTAACAGAAAAAATTAATGCTTTTTTCTTGAATTCTACAAAAAACCGTGGAATACTTAAGAGTGCCTTATAAGTTGACAGAAATTTACAGTAAACTTTTTTAAGGAAGGTATTCTTTTGAATTTTGCAGATGAATTAACTTATCTAAAATTCAATTTTACTCTTATTTATTCCATGGCAAGTTTTCTTTGTATTCTTGTACTTCTTTTTGTTGCTTTTAAGGAAAAATTTTCTTCTATTTATACCATTGCCAGAGTATACAGTATTAAAGTTACAATTTTCGGATCCCTTTTAATTTTTTTTAACGGACTGTGGCGCTGGCTGGATTCAGGATTCATGCCCGTAAACCTCACTCTTTTAAAAGCAGTAGATACAATTTATTTCTGCATTGATGCGGCAATCTACCTGAACATGTATCTCTATTTTGAATATCAGATGGGATACATCTATAGTAAAAAACAAAAATTCATTCTTTCAATTCCATTCATAATTACAATAATAATAGAACTGGTGAATTTTAAATTTCCTTTCCTTTATCATTTTGAATGGGATCAGACACGGGGCGTGTACATTTATACAAGGGACAAACTTTTTCTTTTAGGCAGCATTGTTCCATACGGCTACATAGTCGGGCTTTCTACTATCCGAATGCTTTTATTTATCATTGATAAAAGTAAAAAGAAAGATGTAGAAATTGGAAGCCTGCCTTACATAATGCTCTTGTCCTACTCCATTGCTCTTTCAGCTTACTTTAATCCAAGAATTCAAAATATTCCCCTTTATCCTACAGTTTTTTCTTTTGGATTTTTCCTTTTTTACTTTCACGAAATTGGGAATCAAATGTCACTGGATCCTCTTACGAAACTTTCAAACCGCAGGGAATTCGGCTTTACCTTAAAACGTCAAATCAATCAGCTCAAGCACAACGATTCATATAATCTCTATCTGGTTTTAATTGATGCAAATGATTTTAAACAGATCAATGACAAATTCGGCCATGATATAGGTGACCAGACTCTTGTTGGAATTGGGGAAGGAATTAAGAAAGTTCTGGCAAACTGCAGGGAAAACAAAACTTCCATCTTCAGGTTAGGGGGAGATGAATTTGCCTTAATTCTCCATGCCAGGGAAGATTCTAAGGTAAGGAAAATTATGGAAGAAATCAATCAAAGTATTCAGGAGATTACTGCAAGAGAAAGTCCGGACCACAAAATTTCAATTTCCTACGGATTCTGTAAATATGAGCCGGGAACAGACCGAATGGATTTTATGAAAAAGACCGATGTGGAACTCTACAAGAATAAGCGAAATTATCACGAGCAGATAAATTAGCCCGAATGTCGAGTTTTGAAAATCATTGTATTTATCAAAAAAACGGCTTCCAGTCGTGAAACGTCTTGTCGAAAACATAGGGAACGACGGCGAAGCCGGCAAAATGCACCAGTGGTGCATTTTGAGTGATTCACCGAACAGCTATGCTGTGAAGGCAACGCTCGCCTGCTTCACGCATTTTGTGCTTGTAATTATATACGGTTGCCGCTTGCGCGGCAGCACAAAATGAGTGATTTCGCAAGCCGTTTCACTCCTTCGCGCCGTTTTTTGTAAAAGTATTAAGTTTTTAAAACTCAACATTCGGGCAAATTAAAAATACATTATATTGAATAAAGTACTTGCAACAAATTAAAAAATCCAATATATTCTTATCACTCAGTGACAAATACTGACGGGCGATTAGCTCAGCTGGTAGAGCAACAGACTCTTAATCTGTGGGTCGGGAGTTCGATCCTCCCATCGCTCAACTAAATTACAGCACTTTATTGGTGCTGTTTTTTTTTGCCTTTTTTATTGCACCATTTTCCAATTCCGGTTGTATCATCCCACAAAATTTAATAAACTTGTCTCCATCATAAGAGGAGAATGATTATGAAAAAAATCGCTTTTGCAGCATTGTCTGCACTCATGCTTTTTGCAACTGTTTCCTGCAGTAAAAAAGCATCTGACACTTTCACACTTGGACTTGATGCTTCATTCCCACCAATGGGTTTTACAGAAGCAGATGGAACTATTGCAGGTTACGACATTGACCTTGCTAAAGAAGTATGCAGACGCTTAGGTTTAAAATTCACCGCAAAACCAATCAACTGGGAATCAAAGGAAATGGAACTTTCTTCAGGCAGTATTGACTGTATCTGGAATGGATTTACAATCACTGAAGAACGTAAAGCTGCCATGTCTTTTACAGAAGCTTACCTTAACAACGACCAGGTACTTGTTGTAAAAGCAGATTCTGATATTAATTCACTTGCAGATGCTGCAGGCAAAAACATTGGCTGTCAGTCAGGTTCAAGTGCAGAAGAAGCTATAAACGACAATCCAGATTTTGCTTCTTCAATTAAAATTACATATTATGAAGAAAATCTTACGGCTCTCACTGATCTGGAAGTTGGTGGAGTTGATGCTGTTGTAATGGACAGCGTTGTTGCAAATTATACAATCTCTACATCTAACAAACCTCTCCGCGTTGTAGATGAAGCTCTTGCAAAAGAAGGTTACGGCATTGGCTTTAGGAAAGACGAGGCTGGTGCAAAACTCAGAGATGATGTATGGAACACTCTGGTGGAAATGTCAAAAGACGGAACTGTTGCAGAAATTTCCACAAAGTGGTTCGGAACAGACGTTTCAGTAATCGGTAAATAAATTTTATTCAGCCTGCAGAACTTTTTTAAGCCTCTGCAGGCCTTTCTTTTTTTATAAAAAAACAGGATATTAAATGGCAGCTTTCTTAGACAAATACGGCACAATGCTTAAGTCAATGCTTTCCGGAACAGGAACAACTATAAGCATCTTTTTCTTTACACTTCTTTTTTCAATTCCACTTGCTCTTTTTGTAGCAATGGGAAGAATGTCTAAAAATAAATTTCTTTCACAGTTAACAAATATTTTTCTTTTGATAATCCGCGGCACACCACTTATGCTGCAGCTTTTAATCGTATATTTTGTACCAAAACTTATTGCAGTAAAACTGTGCAAAACGACCATAGACTGGCCGGCATATCTTGCGGCAATTGTTGCTTTTGCAATTAACTACGCCGCTTATTTTGCAGAAATCTACAGAGGCGGAATTGAATCAATTCCAAAAGGTCAATATGAAGCATGCAAGGTTCTGGGCTACACAAAAGGTCAGACCTTTTTCAAAATAATACTTCCACAGGTTATAAAAAGAATTGTACCGGCAATGGGAAACGAAGTAATTACTCTGGTAAAGGACACTTCACTGGTAACAATTTTGAGTATTCAGGAACTGATGTTCGTAGCAAAATCTTCTTCAAACAGAATGGTTTCTTTTACCCCGCTCCTCATTGCAGGAATTTTCTACTTTGTAATGAACTGGGTTGTTTCCATTACATTCCAGAAACTGGAAAAGAAACTTTCTTATTACAACTAAGGCCGGGGGAAGAAAATGTCAAAAATAATCAGCGTAAAAAATTTAAGAAAAACTTTTAAAGACCAGGTTCAAGTCCTGAAAGATATTTCCTTTGACGTAGAAAAGGGGGAAGTTCTGGGAATTATCGGGCCAAGCGGTTCCGGCAAATCTACAATTTTAAGATGCATTTCCCAGCTGGAAGAAGTTTCCGGAGGCACCATTGAAATCTGCGGGCAGACACTTGTAAAGGATGGAATCTACACTGATAAAAAACAGCGCCATGAAATCACTTTAAAAAGCGGCCTTGTTTTTCAAAACTTCAATCTCTTTCCTCACTACTCTGTTTTACGGAATGTGACTGAACCTCAAATTCAAGTTTTAAAAAGAAAAAAAGATGAAGCTAAAAAAACGGCCATGGAACTTCTTGAAAGAATGGGACTGGCAGACAAGGCAAATAATTATCCATGCGAATTAAGTGGCGGTCAGCAGCAGAGAGTTTCTATTGCAAGGGCCCTTGCCTTAAAACCGGAAGTTCTTCTTTTTGATGAACCTACCTCTGCCCTGGATCCGGAACTCACTGGAGAAATTCTTGCTGTAATCAAGGAACTGGCCCAGGAAAAAATGAGTATGGTTGTAGTTACCCATGAAATGGCATTTGCAAGAGATATCTCAAGTCAGATTATTTTTATGGATGGAGGAGTAATTGTTGAACAGGGAAAACCTGAAGATGTTATCAACAATCCTCAGGCGGAAAGAACAAAGGCCTTCCTTTCCCGCTTTAATAAATAAAATTCAACCGTAAAAGAGGACAGCACAAAACTCTCTGTGCTAAAAAAAAGAACAGAGAGTTCAGTGTAAATTGAGAACTGGAGAACCTCAAAAAACACTCACGAAAGACTTTCAGAAAATGTGTGAATCTAAATCCAAGGCATGGGTCGCAATTCCATTCTTGTTTCCAGCCACATAATACCTTTCCCAAACATCTACCGTAGTAACTCTCTGATGATAGTTAAACTATCATTGCAATAAATATTGTACCCCTCTTTTTTCCATAAGGCAACTTTTATTTTTATCTGATTATGAAATTAGTAACTATAAGAGCCACAATCTGAAGCACAATACTAACTACTGCGGTGAAAAGACAGCGGTACAAAATCTGAACCTGGCGGAAAGTCTTTTGATAATTCTTTAAGGTTTCAAGAGAATCTTCCGGAGGCAGGGAATTAAGTTCCAGTTCTCCAAATTTTTTAAGACTCTTATCGTAAAGCCTTCTCTCTTTCTGAAAAGAGCGGGGAGGAAAACCTGTACCAAATTTTTCATAACAGACAAAAAGGTCATCCGCCAGAGATTTAAATTCCTTATATTCGTACAAAATTGCAACAGTATCTTCAATCTGAAGATAAACCTGTTTCATCTTGAACATTTGCAGAAAGATGGAAAGAACATACAGAAACCAGGTAAGTACAGGTACAATTATAACTGATTCTTCCTTTGCATAAGCAATCAATCCATTAATTACAGTGGCCAGTAAAAATGCCAGGGAAATTAAAAACAGCCCCAGTTCAAGATTGTAAGGCGTATGTTCCCTGATAAAAATTCTGCAGCCCTTTACAAATAAAATTATACCTGAAACTAAAAAAACAGCCCCTCCACTTCCCAGTAAGAAACTTACCAGGAAAATTCTGCTTTCTGCCATTAAACAGCCCCGAAGTTTTCCATCCAGACGGCAGTAATGCATTCCACAACATCTTCTATGCTTTTTCCTCTACAATCGATTACACAATCTGCGTTTAATTCGTAGAGGCATTCTCTTGCCATAAACATATCTTTAATGGTCTGCCCGTTTTTTAAGAGGATTCCACGACTTCTCATATTTTTAATTCTTTTCATCATCTGATTGTAAGATACTCTAAGATATACAATCATGCCATTTTCCTTCAGGTGATTCAGGGCTTCTTCATAATAAATCGCACTGCCCCCTGTTGAAATAATAGAGTTTTCTGCCTGAAGATTTGAAAGAACTTTTTCTTCAACCTTAGCAAAATAATCATTTCCCTTAGAATTAATTATAGTCTGCAAACTAGTACCTTCTTCTGCCTGAATAAGAAGATCCGTATCAATAAAAGATTTACAAAGAGCCTTCGCTGCAAGAACACCACAGGTACTTTTTCCACTGCCCGGCATTCCAACCAAAATTAAATTATTTTTCATATACTCACTATAACAAATAAGCGCTCCCATTAATAGAGAGCGCATAAAAAAAATTATATTGTAATCAAATTACAAAACTTATGCCTGTGGAGCAGGATTCTCAATTGTTGCATCAGGATGATCTGCTTTTACAGGATCGTTATTAAAATCATAACCTACTGTATACATCCTCTTTCCAGAGAAGAAGTCCTTTGTAAGCTTAACGATAATTCCGTTGAGCAGGAGCAGAGAGATGATGTTTGGAATTGCCATAAGTCCGTTAACAATATCCGCAATTGTCCATACAGCAGAAATTGTCATGTAAGGTCCAATAAATACTGCTATGATATAGAAAATACGATAAATGTGAACAGGAATCATGTTTCCTTTTGCAAGATATTCAATACAGCGTTCTGAGTAATAGTCCCAGCCCAGAATTGTAGTAAATGCAAAGAGAATCAGACAAACCATCAGAATACCAGAAATTACTACCCCTGGAATTGCAGGAAGAAGTGTCTGGAATGCAGCATTTGTAATCTGGAAACCTGCAAGATTTGGATCAGCCCAGCAGCCTGACATTACAATAACAAGACCTGTAATTGTACAGATAACGATTGTGTCAAAGAAAGTTCCTGTCATTGAAATAATACCCTGCTGAACAGAGTGGTCTACTTTTGCAGCAGATGCAGCGATTGGAGCAGAACCAAGTCCGGCTTCATTTGAGAAAATACCACGGGCAATTCCCTTCTGCATTGCAACAATCATTGCACCTACAACACCGCCAGCTGCAGCCTTAAATCCAAAGGCACCGGTGAAAATCTGTTCAAAAGCCCATGTAACCTTTGAAACATTGCACAGTATTGCAAGTACACCCATAAATACATAAACTACTGCCATTACAGGAACAATAACTGAAGCAACTGTAGAAATACGCTTAAGGCCACCGATAACAACCAGTGCAACAAGAATAGCAAGTATGATTGAAGAAACTACTACAACAACTGGATATGTACCAAGAACTGGAACATCGATTGTTCTAAGGGCAGCTCCACCCATTACTGTTTTAGAGAAAGTATGAACTGCATCAGAAATAGAGTTTACCTGACTGAAAGTACCAATTCCGAACAAACCAACCATTGTTCCAAAGATTGCAAAAAGCACGGCAAGGAATTTTCCAAGAACAGGCCATCTTGCACCTACACCTTTTTCACAAGTATAGAAAGGTCCACCAAGAATATGTCCGTCAGCCTTTACTTCACGATAATGAATTGAAAGAAGACATTCTGCATATTTTGTTGCCATACCCAGTAATGCAGCCAGCCACATCCAGAACAAAGCGCCTGGTCCACCAAGAGCAATAGCTGTAGCAACACCTACAATATTACCTGTACCGATTGTTGCAGAAAGTGCTGTACACAGAGCCTTAAATGAAGAAAGTTCTCCGCCGTCCTTTTTTTCTGATTTGCGGAAAATTGACTTAAGGGCAAACTTAAGCTGTGTGAACTGAACTCCTCTGAGCTTTATAGTCAGAAAGATACCGGTTGCAAGAATGAGGATAATGAGTGGTAAGCCCCAGACAAAACCATCAATCTTATCAAGAACATAATTGATTTTTTCAAACACTGGTGATATTTCCATAGTGTTTCCTTAAAAACTTTCCCTTAGGGAAAAAAAATAGAGCCCGTATCTTGTACGAGCTCTCTGAAGTGTAGAACAGTTTTTTATTGCTCCGTCCTTTGTGCCTGAGATATCGGTCTATATAACCTTAACCCTTCGGCGTCCTGACCATTTGACCAGGAACTCTCCAGAGAGATGGCTTCGGCATCAACGTGCCGGCCTTCATCCCTAATATAACGGATTGCTTTTCTTTAGACAATAATGTGAAGCAAATTATTTTCAGAAATCAGCCATTATAATTGTTAAAATAAGAACATCCCGTTCATAATCCAGATCTTCATCCACAGTAGGAATTATGAAAAGTTTATGTTCTGATTCACCGTTTATTTCGGCCTCCAGACAAACGCTTGTTACCTCACCATTCTGCACTTCTCCAGTTCCAGAAGAAAAACAGCTCATAAGGGCAATCCACAGTCTGGCCATATCGTTAGTGGTAATTGTATTCAGCATTTCTTCACAGGAAACACTTTCTACAAAAGCATATGAAGAATCATTCCAGGACATAATTTTTCCACCATCTGAAAGATCAACCTGACTTGTAATTACATCATATCCACCGTAAAAATCTGAAGAAGCCGCTCCTGTAAATTTTCCAAAATAATCATTTTTAAAAGGTTCAGCAGTAACAGTAAAAACACAGGTCAGAGCCAGTAAGGCAATACAAAAAATCTTTTTCATAAACAGTCCTTCCTTAATAAACTTCAGTTTTTGAAGTTCCCTTAACTATAACACGTAAAAAAATATTATCCAAATAAAAAAAGGCAAAAAAAATGACCACTGCAAACGAATGCGGCGGTCATTTTCCAAAAGATATGTCTCTTCAACTGACTAAAGGCTAAACTGCTGGAATCAGCTGGAGAACTTTTTCATCATGCAGGATTACAGCCAGGTTGAAGTTCCACGAATCGGGAACTTAATTTGTTTAGACCTGAGAATCTTTAATAAAGAGTAAACAGGTAACACCATTGTATCAATTGCACTAAGAAGTTGAACTTTTTTCATAGCTACCCCCTCAGATTCAATGAATCTACCCTTACTATAACCCTTTTTTATGAAAAATCCACTTTTAACTTAACTTTTTACAGATTTTTTCTTCCCCCTGAAAAGAGCAAGGAACATAAGGAAAGCATAATATAGAACACAAATTCCAAGAACAATATAAATCATTGCATCGGATTTTGGAGCCATACCTACCAGCAGCACGATTGGAATACCAAAAGCAACAGCTGTACTTGAACCGCTTACAAGGTTATTTGCAGCAGGAGTTTCAAATTTAGGATCTATTTCCCTTACAAGAAGAACGCCTGAACTGATTGTTCCAGTGAGCATACCGAACATTGAAAGGAAGCCCTCTTCTTCATATCCCTTATAAATTCTGTTACAGAGGAATTTAAGATGGAAGAAAGTTCCAACACCGCCCAGCACTGCCATAAGTGCAAATGGAAGCCACAAGCCCTGCAAATCTTCAAAATTGATTGTTCCGATTCCACAGATAATCATAATATCAAAAGCAAAGCCGGAAATACGGTTAAGCAGATAATTGTTCTGATACTGATGGCGCATCCAGTTAAAGCGCTTGGCACCTTTACAGATAAGTTTGGTGATAAAAGCAAATAATGTACCAAAGATAAAGTTAAATCCCCAGAGCATTGAAGATGCCAGTTTATCCACAGCAGGAGCATAATTCTTCAGAAGTGTGGTTACGCCCCAGAGGAAAAGATATGTAATCAGATAAACCAGGAAAATCAATCCAACCTGAATTGTAAGACGGTCTACTGAATGAGATACAGGAAGTTCTGATTCATCAAGGAAGTCTGTAATTGTTATAGTCCTCTTTTCTTCCTCTTCATTATGAATAACTTTGTGGAACTTGCCTTTTTTTGCCCCTATGTTCATATAAATAACACCTACTACACAGGCAACAATAAATCCCGCTGCAGCAATTGCCAGACCAAAAGAACGGCCTCCTGCAAACCCCAGATTTTCATATGTAGTACCGATATTATTTCCCTGACCAGGTCCCTGTCCGTAGCCCATTGGAAGTAAAAGACCAGAAGCCTTAAAAATACCAGGCATTACTGTTACGGAAAGAATAATGGTTATAAGAAGACCGATTATTCCCTGAATAGTGTAGGAACTTACGATTACTGCCCCGGATTTTAGGGCTGTTCCAAAGGTTGAACGGTTAGTGTCTGAAGACTTGCTTACACGGAGGGATAAAGCAATAAAACCGATTCCCAGACAGTGGTAGGTCAACTTTTCAAGAAAGTCTACATTTACCGGGACAAGTCCTGAGTACTTAATCCCCAGAAGAAGAAATCCCGCTAAAACCGCAGTCGGCATAAGGGACTTTTTTACAAAAGGAACCTTTAATCGTAATACATTGCAGATAAGCACCATGATTGAAATGACGCCTATCTGAATAATCACGTTCCAAAGATCTGAATTCGCAGCTGAATAATCCATGAGTTTTTATCTCCTCGATTTTTTACCTGTTTATAACAGTATTTTATTGTGTAAAAGAGGAAATTACCAGCCTTTTTTTTATTTAAGCAGATCCTTATCAGAACTTAAATCGTCTACAAGAACTACTTCATTTCCATTTACAATGTTAAGCACGTGCCATACAAATCCAGGTCTTCCACGAGTGATATTGTATGTACCTTTATATTCATTGTTTATGTAAACTGTTACATGGGCATAGGAATAAGACAACTCCATGCTTTCCGGATTAGATTCGTTACTGTAATCATATACGAAGAACCTGTATGTTTCTTTTTCATCCACATTCAAAATTGAAACTGCCTCAGGACCAAAACCACGGCGGCTTTCTACATCAAGATTGAGTGAATCTGATTCTTCTGATCCAAAGTAAGCGTGTTCTTTTGAACTTAAAATATGAGCATCCAGGTCTTCAGGGAAAGAGCCCCACTCAAGGACGATTTTTATACCAGGCTCATCTTTTTCTTCAGGGATGGCGATTTGTTTTGAAGAAACAACTTCTCTGTCCAGGCTGAGCATCAGATAGGATTTTGTAGTCATAAATCCATTTTTTGAAATCACCATATGATAGTAGCCGTTTGCAATTTGTTCAGGAATATAGGCTCTTCCCAGATTGTCTGTAATAAGGTTCCACTTGTTTTCCAGTGTAAGGGTTGCAGAGCTTACAGGATTTCCATCTTCCGCACTTACAATCTGAACGTAGAGTGGAGAAACTTCAATCGGCAGGGTGATGATTTCAGATTCATCTTTTTCAATAGTCACTTCTTTGTCAGCACCTTCGCTGGCTTCAGGATGTTCATCCGGATTTATCAGCCCTTCGTCTTCTACGACCGGAGCTGTTTCCTCAGCAGGGGCAGTTTCTTCTACAACCGGAGAGGCTTCTTCCACTACAGGGGCTGCTTCTTCTACAGCAGGGATTTCTTCTACGACCGGAGTAACCTCTTCTACAGCAGGGGCAACTTCTACTACAGGAGCGACTTCTTCCACTGCGGGGATTTCTTCTACAACCGGAGTGACATCTTCCTCAACTGGGGTTGCTTCTTCCTCAGCAGGGATTTCTTCTACGATCGGAGTGACATCTTCTACTACAGGGACAACCTCTTCCACTACAGGAGCGGCTTCTTCTACTGCAGGGGCAGTTTCTTCTACAACAGGGATTTCTTCCACTACAGGGGCCACTTCTTCTACAGCAGGGATTTCTTCCACTACCGGAGTGACCTCTTCTACGACCGGAGCGGCTTCTTCCACTGCGGGGATTTCTTCTACAACCGGAGTGACCTCTTCCTCAACTGGGGCAATCTCTTCAACCACAGGGGCAACTTCTTCCACAACAGGGATTTCATCTACAACCGGAGCAACCTCTTCCACTACAGGGGACACTTCTACAACCGGGGCAACCTCTTCAACCACAGGAGCGGCCTCCTCCACAACAGGAGCAACTTCTTCCACAACAGGAATTTCTTCTACAATCGGAGCAGTTTCCTCAACTTTAGACGGCTTTACCAGTTTTTCTGCAATTTTATTTACAGGGGCCTTATTGCCTTTTGCAGAAGATTTCTTTTCAGTGAGAGTTTTTTCTTCCTTTTCAACAGGAGTTTCTACTGTCTTTTTTACAGGCTTTTCGTCAACTTCAGGCTCTGCTTTTGCCTCGACTTTTGTTTCAGCTTTAGTCTCATTTACAGGCTTTTCAACTTTAGTTTCTTCAACCTTTTTTTCAGCCGTTTTCTTTTCCGGAACAGTTTTTTCTTCCGGCTTAACATCTTCCTTCACCTTTTTACTACTTTCTCCATAGTGAAGGCACCACACATCATTAATTCCAAGAGACTTTACAGCAGGAAGACTTTGAATAAGTTTTTTGTGGCGGATTGCAGATTTTTCATCAGTAATTACTTCATCATACAGAATTCTGTAAAGAACCTGACCATTTGACTGCTTAAAAGGTTCAACATAAACAGGAATGCCGTTTTTTTCCAGAAGTGCAGCCTGAGTTACCGCATTGGATTTATTCTTAAAAGAACCAAGGCAAATACGCCATTCATCAGCAAAAACAGAACTTACTGCAAGAAAGAAAATAAGTCCCAGTAATATTTTTAGATATTTATTTCTCATATACCACTTCTCCGAAAATTGGTCTCCCCTCAAGTATAATCTATAATGGAAAAAATTAAAGATATTCAGTCAAATATAATGGAATTATAATAAGTAGTGCGAATTTCTAGTGTTTTTAAAACCTTAAATTCAGTACCAGTTAACTTTTTTTTACTTATGCTACCTTTTTAACAAATCTTGCGTTAAAATACTTATATTAAGAATCGTATTTTTCATCAGGAGAGAAGTTTTGAAAGGTATAAAAAATAATCTTAGTCTAAGAATCATCCTTATTGTCGTAGCCGTTACAACCATATCAAACGTATGGATTGGATTTGTGGTTAACCGAAATTCATCTAATTCCCTTAAAGAAATGATGTATCAGGACTTGCAGCATTCCATCAATGCTGTAGCCAGGGAAATGGACCTTAACAACGAAAAGCAGATAAAAATGCTGGAAACCCTTGCCTCTAATCCAGAAATCCGGGATCCAGATAAAAGTCTGCTGGAAAAATCCCACATCGTTTACAGGGCATTGCAGAAAAATCAAGGCTATATTGATTTGACTATTCTGGATCTGGAAGGTAATGCCTACATCAGGGACGGAGAAAAGATTGTTTCCTTTGCCGAAAGAGATTATTTCAAGGAAGCAAAAAAAGGGAAGATTTTTATTACAGATCCATTCGTAAACAAAGTAACAAATGAACTGGCAATGTTCTACTCCCTGCCGGTTTACGATTTTGATAACAATATTATAAATGTTGTATTCTGCGTAGTAGACGGATTCAAGTTGTCTGATCTCTGTATGGAACATCCAATTGCAAACAACAGAATTCCTTATGTAATTTCAGCTCAATCATACCTGACTCTGGCAAACGAAGACCATGAAAAAGTTGCAAAGGAAAGTATCAAGGAAATAGAAATGGCAAACCAGGGAACTTCTCTGGGAACCCACCTTACAGCATTACTCTCAGGAGTTACAGGCCATGACATCTACACAGACAATGGAAAAAAATGGATGTCAGCATACGAGCGCATTCCAAATACAAACTGGATAGCCGCATGTTCAGTTCCTTTTGAGGATTTCCATGATAAAGTTCTGAACCTTCAGAAATCACTTTTTCCTGTATTCACAATAAATACCATATTCGTTGCCCTGGTCTGCGGTATTGCAATTTCCTTCGCAATAAAACCTTTGAAAAAACTAAGGGGTGCCATTGGGGAAATTGCAGAAGGAAATGCTGACCTGACGAAGAGACTTGACGTAAAGTCAAAAGATGAAGTAGGCGATGTGGTATCAGGCTTCAATCAATTCACAGACAAGCTCCATACCATCATAAGCCAGGTTAAAAGTTCAAAAGATGAACTTTCTGTTGCAGGAAAAGAAATGTCCAGCGTTGCACAGGACACCGCTTCTTCCATCACACAGATTATTGCAAATATAGAAAGCGTAAATTCCCAGATTATAAATCAGTCAAACAGCGTTACAGAGACAGCCGGAGCAGTAAACCAGATTGCTTCAAATATTGAATCTCTGGAGCATATGATTGCCAACCAGTCTTCCGGAGTAACAGAAGCTTCTGCTGCAGTTGAAGAGATGATTGGAAACATCAGAAGCGTAAATAAATCGGTAACAACAATGGCAGAATCTTTTTCCGAACTGGAAGAAAAGACCCAGGCCGGAGTTTCAATTCAACAGGATGTAAACAGCAGAATTGAAATCATTAAGGGACAGTCTGAAACTCTGCAGAATGCAAACACCGCTATTGCCGCCATTGCTGAACAGACAAATCTTCTGGCCATGAATGCCGCTATTGAAGCAGCCCATGCAGGTGAAGCAGGAAAAGGCTTCTCTGTAGTAGCAGACGAAATCCGTAAACTTTCAGAAACCTCTGCTGATCAGACAAAAACAATTGGTGAACAGCTGGAAAAAATCCGGGAATCAATTGAAGAGGTTGTAGAAGCATCAGAAAAATCCGGCGCAGCATTCCAGGAAGTTTCTGCAAAAATTGAAGAAACCGATGTTCTTGTCCGCCAGATTAAAAATGCAATGGAAGAACAGGAAATCGGCAGTCAGCAGATTGGTCAGGCCCTTCACGTTATGAACGACAGCACCAGCGAAGTAAGAACAGCATCAGCAGAAATGGCAGAAGGAAACAAACAGATTCTTCAGGAAATTAATCATCTTCAGAATGCTACAGAAAATATGAAATCCAGCATGGAGGAAATGTCCAGTGGAGCAGGAAAAATTAATGAAACAGGTTCCGCTCTTTCTGAAATTTCCGGAATAATGACTAATTCAATTGACAAAATTGGAAAGGAAATTGATTTGTTCAAGGTATAACTTTTTCCGGCTTATGTCCGGAATGATAAACTTCCTTGTATGCTAAAAGTTTCTTTCATGCTAAAATCAGTCCTATGGAAAAAGAAAACAACAATACAGTTTACATTTTAGATTCATATGGACTGATTTACAGAGCTTATTTTGCCCTTATAAATCATCCTCTCATAAATTCTGCAGGAGACAATATTTCTGCAGTGATGATTTTTTTCAGAAACCTGAAAGCCTTACTTTCTAAATACAAACCTGGTTATCTGGCTGCGGCATTTGATTCAAAAGGAAAAACCTTCCGCCACCAGCGCTATCCGGAATACAAGGCAAACAGAATGAAGACCCCGGAAGATCTTCATGCCCAGATTCCCTGGATTGAAGAAATTCTCCATGATCTGAACATTCCAGTTCTCCGCTCTGAAGGTTTTGAAGCAGATGATATTATTGCTACTGTAGCAAAAACCTGCCGTGAAAAAGGTATGGAATGCCGAATTCTTTCAGGAGACAAGGATTTACTTCAACTTGTAAACGACACCTGTAAAGAAATGCAGCCTGACAAAAATAATGGTGGCTGGATTACCATGGGTCCTTCTGAAGTTGAAGAAAGCTGGGGACTGCCGCCGGAAAAAATTCTTGATTATCTTTCTCTGGTGGGAGATGCAGCAGATAATGTGCCGGGAGTAAAAGGTGTTGGTAACAAAACTGCCCTTAAACTCTTAAACGAATACGGCAGTCTTGAAGGCATTTACCAGCATGCGGCAGAAATCAAAGGTGCTCTTGGTGAAAAAATCCGCAGCGACAAAGAAAATGCTGCTCTTTCAAAAGAACTGATAACTTTAAAAGATGATGTTCCAGTTGAAATAAATTTTGATGAATTAAAAACTGATGATTTAAATTACAAGGCCGCCGCTGACAAACTTAAGTTCTACGGAGCCTTTGCAGCAGCAAAAGCATTTGCAGAAGAAGCAGGCTATACACTTTCAGGCTCATCTTCTGAAAAAAAGCCGGAATCAAAATCCCCGGATAAAAATTCTCAGGTAGAACTGCTTCTGGGTGAAGAAGAAACTCCCCTTGAAGTAAAGCAGAACTCAGGCAGCTACAGGCCAGTTACCAGTCTGGAAGATTTGACTTCTATTGTGGACCAGATTCTTGCAAGCCCGGACAAAAGTTTTGCCTTTGACACAGAGACAGACTCCCTTGAATCTCATAAAGCAGGTCTGGTGGGATTCAGTCTTTGTAACAAAAGCGGCACTGCAGTTTACGTACCGGTAATTCTTCCAGGTGGAATGTTCGCTCAGGAATGCATTTCAAAATCAGACTGCATGAAAGAACTGGAAAAACTTTTTCTCAATAAAGAAGTTACTGCTATCATGCACAACGGTAAATTCGACATTGAAGTTCTTCTTGCAAACGGTTTATCCCGCCTGCCTGAATGTAAAATTGCAGACACAATGATTGCGGCCTGGATTTTAAATCCTGATGGAACAGGCAAATCACCTTACTCCCTGGAATATCTGGGAGAAACAAAACTTGGCCTTAAAGGAATTGAGTTTAAGGATATTGTAGAAAAAGGCCAGACCTTTGCAGATGTAGAGCTGGAAAAAGCTTATCCTTATGGAGCGGAAGATGCAGACTTTACCTGGCAGCTCTGGCAAATCTACAAAAAGAAACTGGAAGAATCTCCTAAAATCAAGGAACTTTTCTACAACATGGAAATGCCCCTTCTGCCAATTCTTGTATCAATGGAAATGGAAGGAATCCATCTGGACAAAAAGGCTCTTGCAGATTTTTCAGTTGAATTAACAGAAGAAATCGCTCAAAAAGAAAAAGAAATCTATCAGGCTGCAGGCCACGAATTTAACATTGCTTCCACAAAGCAGCTGCAGACAGTTCTCTTTGAAGAACAGGGTCTGATTCCAGGCAAAAAAACTAAAACCGGATATTCCACAGATACAGCAGTTCTGGAAGAATTATGCGAGCGCACAGAAAATCCTATTCCTCAGAAAATTCTGGACTATCGTTCTTATACAAAACTTCAGTCCACTTATGTAGAAACTCTTCCTCTTCTTGCTGATTCCAACGGCAGACTTCACACATCATTTTTGCAGACAGGAACTGCAACAGGCCGACTTTCAAGCAGGGATCCGAACCTTCAGAACATTCCGGTAAGAGATGAAAATGGCCGCCGCATCCGTTCAGCATTTACTGCAATTCCAGGCACAGTTTTAATTTCTGCAGATTATGCCCAGATTGAACTTGTTGTACTGGCCCATCTGTCCGGAGACAAAAATCTTTCTTCTGCATTCCAGAATGGAATCGATGTACACAAATCAACTGCCGCCCTTATTTACGGACTGGATGCAGATCAGGTTACGCCTCAGCAGCGCCGCTTTGCAAAAACCGTAAACTTCGGAGTTATGTATGGAATGAGTTCTTTCCGTCTGGCAAAAGAATTAAATATTTCCCGCACTGAAGCAAAGAATTTTATTGACCAGTACTTTACAACTTACGCAGATGTAAGACGTTTTATTGATAAGACAATTGAAGATGCAAAAGCAACCGGATGTGTAGAAACCATTATGGGCCGCCGTAGAGTGATAAAACAAATTCTCAGCAAAAACAAAATGGAACAGCAGGCCGGTGAAAGAGTTGCAATCAACACACCAATTCAGGGCTCAGCTGCAGACATTGTAAAAACTGCCATGCTGAAAGTAAATAAAGCCCTAAAGGAAAGCGGATCAAAAGCAAAAATGCTGCTCCAGGTTCATGATGAATTGATTTTTGAATGTCCGGATGATGAAAAAACCGTAAAAGAAACAATCGACCTTATTACCAGAGAAATGGAAGGGGCCGTTAAACTGTCAGTACCGCTCAGAGTTTCTGTTGAAACAGGAAAAAACTGGGGAGAATTCCACTGATGATTCTTTGCGTTACAGGGCCAATGGCTGCAGGAAAAAATGCCGCCTCTTCAATTCTTGAAAAAAAAGGATTTGCCTGTGTAGATGCAGACCTTTTAGTTCATCAGGCTGTGGAAAATGCAAAAGAAGAAATTCTTGCAAGTTTCGGCAGTCTGGCAGAAGAAAAAGGCCTGCCCCTTTTAAGGGAAAATGGGCATATTAATAGAAGAAACCTTGGCGCTCTGATTTTTCAGTCCCCGGAACTGATTAAAAAGCAGGAGGATATTGTTTATCCTATTCTCAACGACCTTTTTGAAGACTTTATGGAAGAAAATAAGGGCAGAAATCTGGTAATAAACGCTACAGTTCTTTATAAAGTTCCACTGATAAAAAAAGTAGACAGTGTTCTTTTTATAGATGCCCCCTTGTTACAGAGACTTTTCAGAGCAAAAAAGAGGGATGGTATGTCCCTCAAACTGATTTTGCAGCGATTTAAGGCACAAAGAAATCTTTTTGCTAAATATAAAAAATCAGTTGCCGATACTGTAAGAGTAGGAAATACCGGCAGCATGAAAAAACTGGAGTGGAAAATTGATAAATTCCTCACTGAGCGCCGGTAGGGGATAAATTATGGAACAGAAAAAAACACTTTGGATTGTCCTGTCATCAGGCATCTTTTTACTTGTAGTAATATTAACAGCAATCCTTTTTTTTAAAAAGGACTCAGGAGCAAGCAAAAATTCCAGTTCAGCCTGGGTTTCTCCATCAATTTCTGATATAAGGGTAAATCCATCTTCTACCCCGGAATCTTCATCTTCAGAACTTCCAAAAGAAGATGAACAGCTTTCTCTTGTAAATACAGACCAGACTGCTGAAGGTCCTGTTGAACCAACAGTTGACGGCAAATATCTTGGAGAAAACGCCCTGACAGCCGATGAAGCAACTGTAAATGCAGATAAGGCAACTGTAAATGCAGATACAGTTTACGTAAGCGGAACTACACTTCAGCTTAATACTATAAATTCAAATACTGTAACTCCAATAAATGAAGCCGCAGAAAACGCAATCAATAAAACTAATGAAGCAAGAGGAACTGCTTCAAGTAGTGCTGTTTCAGAAAATTCATCAAAGAAAACTACAGAAACTACAACTACTTCAAATACAAGCAGCAAAAAGAATACAAGTTCAGGCAGTTCAACTTCAACATCTGCTTCAACTTCTAAAAAATCATCTGCTTCATCAAAGAGCAGTTCAAAATCATCAGGCTCAGGAAATACAGCTGCTCCAGCAAGCACACCGGCTCCAAGTTTCTGGGTTCAGGCCGCATCATACACAACAAAGAAAAATGCTGATGAAGCCCGTGCCGCACTGGAAGCAAGTTCACTTCCTTGCGAAGTATTTACCTATAAAGATCCAAATACAGATAAACTCTACTACAGAGTTCGTGTTGGACCTTATACAACAAAGTCTGAAGCTGAATACTGGCAGGCAAAAATTTCCGCTATGGACTATTTCAAGGGCTCAAGCTCTTACGTAACAAACGCTGCTGCAAAGGCACAGAACTAGTCCTATGGCAAAGAAAACAAATGCAATGCGCATCCTGGAAAGCGCAAAAATTCCTTACGAAACTTCATCTTATGATGATGATGGAGAACATGTTCTGGAAAGAGGTGCTGCGGAAGCTCTTGCAGCAAAACTGGGCATTTCCCCAGACTGTGTTTATAAAACCATTGTCATGAGAACTGAAACTAAAGAAGTTGTGGTTTTCTGCCAGAGTGCAGTTCACGAAATTAACCTGAAGAAAGCAAGACAGGCTTGTGGAGCAAAAGAAGTTTCACCGGTAAAGCCTGATGAACTTTTAGCCCTGACCGGTTACGTAAGGGGCGGATGTTCTCCTTTAGGAATGAGGAAAAAATACCGCACCTTCATTGACCAGAGCCTGACTTCTCACGAAAAGGTTTACGTCAGTGCAGGAGTAAGAGGCTGCCAGCTGATTCTAAAACCGGAAGACCTGCTAAAAGCAACCGGCGCTACTTTAGTTGACCTGGTTCTTGAATAAAACAGTTCCCTTCCTACTTAATTCCTGATTCGAGTTTAAAAATTAATTGAATGTATCAAAAATAAAGCGCAAAGGAGTAAAACGGCTTACGAAATTTTATTTAGTCTTCATTGTAAATACGCCGTCCCAGTCATCAGGGACACCATTCTTAATATTTTCCAGACATCTTGCAATCATTGATTTGCACACATCGCCGTCCGGTAAATAAAGCTGGCCTGCTTTCTTAAACATTGAAGACGCCTTTTTAAAGTCTCGGGTCATATAAACTTCAATCGCCTGGTTAAACAGTTCAACTGCATCAAGTTGTTCCTGAGGCATTTCATCTTTAACACCCACAATATTGTAAATTGGAACAGGTCTTTCAATATTAATAACACGAACAGAGTCCAGTTTGCGGGCCACAATCTTTCCCTTGTTTACACCTGAATCACACTGAAGCCATGCAGATTCAGAAGCCATTATCCAGGAACCATAAGCCTTGTTTACACCTTCCAGACGGGATGCAAGGTTAACGTTATCCCCCATGATTGAATAGTTCAGCTTTTTTGAAGTACCAATATTTCCTACAACCATAGGACCATAATTCATACCAACACGGCTTTCCAGTACAATAGGATAATTATATTTCTTAAGGAATTCATCCTTGTGCTTAAGATTGTATTCAACATCAACCTGCTTCATTCTTATTCCTGCAAGAATTGCATGATATGCCGAATATTCATCATCCAGAGGAGCCCCAAAGAAAGAAACGATTTCATCTCCAACAAATTTATCCAGCGTACCCTGACAGTCATCAGAAGTAATTACATCTCCCAGTTCACCAAGGTAGTCATTCATTACAGCCAGAAGTTCCTGCGGATCGTTGATTTTTTCTGACATCTTTGAAAAGGACTTAACATCAGAGAAGAGAGCCGTTAAATTCTTCATACTTCCGCCAAGACGGGCAGTTTCAGGATTTTTAATCATCTCTTCAACAACCTTTGGAGCTACGTAAGAACTGAAGGTATTCTTAATAAACTGCCGGTCATTCTTTGCATTTACAATTGAATCCACAAGGTAAACTACAAACAGCATAAGGAATGGAAGGAAAACCGGAATATATATATGGAAGAAAACCATCATCAGACAGTAAACCAGTATAAGAGCAAAAACGAAAATACCGTTGAAAACAATTCTCTTAGCCAGAGGAAGCTGTCTTGTATAAAAAAGCATAAGCAGCATGAGCAGGAAGGCAGCTATAATTGCAGGGAATTCTTTTACAGGTTTTATGAAATTTTCGTGAAGAATTGTACTTGTAATGTTAGCATGCATACCAAGCTGAGGGTATTCTTTATAGAAAGGTGTATTTGAAATATCAGTAGTTGCAGTTGATGAGTTACCAAAGAAACATTCCTTGCCCTGAATTCTTTCAGCCATTGCAAAATACATTTCCTGATAATCGTCAATATACTGCTTAAGGTTGGTAATTTCCTCCGGCAGATTTCCATACTGTCCAAGCACCTCTATAACCTGAAGCATCTGCTGGAAAACTGCCTGATGAGTATAAACATAATCTTCAAATTCTTCCTGAGAAAAAGTTTCCTCCGTACTGCCATCAAGTCCGTAGCCCTGGCAGGAAGCAAGCATCTGGGCTAACTGATTCTGATTGTCATTATATGCAGACATCAAATCATTAAAATTACCAAGAATAAAAATCTGATCTTCGTTGTACAGTTCTGAATCATCGTAATGAAGGGAAGCAAGGGCTTTTATTACATCCTCTTCAAATCTTCTCAGGCGGATAAAATTTTTTACTCCACAGTGATTGATTCCAGTTTCGTAAGGCTCCCTGGACCAAGTAACCAGCATGCGGCCCTTTTCATCCAGAGGAATTTTTATATCGTGACGCTCCGGCTTTTTTTTCAGGGATTTTGGATTTAAGGCATTACGAAGGATGATATAATTTCCCTTTACTTCAACCTTTTCCACATCCAGAATCTGGAGAAGCGGTCTCATAGCCAGCTGAGCAAAATAACGGTCCTGGTACTGACCAAAGAGATAATTTCTGCGGCGCTTACCGTCTGAATCTACAATTACATTTGTAAAGCCTGCACCTTTTGCACCAGAAGCGATTTTTTTAATTACAGGGCTGAAGTGTTTTGAAACAGGAATCTTTTTTTCCGGATCATTAACCCAGTCAAAAGTAAATCTTTCCAGACCGTAATTTTTATCTTCCAGATGGCGGGCATCATCAAAACCTAAATCAGCTTTGTTAATAGTCATGTAAGAATTGCCGAAATACTGAAGGGCACGGGCAAAATATTCATCATTATCTTTATAAAGATTTTCTGCAGAGTACATTCCGGAAGACAAATCGTAAACTACCGGCTTTATCATCTGTTCGTAAACAGTGTCGGTCAGTTCATCAATAGACATTTCATCTTCACCGGAAGAAGATGAATGATAGGCGTCTTTCAAAATATCCATTGAGTAGGAAATATCTGACAAAGCAGTCTGGTACTGTTTAGATGCAGATTCCTGCAGGGCTCCAATGTCCCTTACCTCCCGCGCTGATGGTGAGAGGTACTCAATATCAAAAACAGTGTAGTCAGCTCCCAGTTCTTTTAAGGCAATTACGACGTTTGCAATTTCGTCTCTAGGCCATGGCCAGTCACCCAGCTCTTCAATTGATTCATCATCAATATCAATCAAAAGAATTGAATCATCGATTTTTTCAGTCCGGGAAAATCCCAGAAGAGTGTCATAAATACGATATTCAAATCTGCTGAAAATATCAGAAAAACCTTCAACTGCAGGCAATTTTTTTGTAAAAGAAATCGCTGCGGCAACTATAAAGGAAACCAGAGCCAGAATTAAGACCGGCAGATACTTTTCCTTGAACTTTTTAACATTCATCTCCATAAGTTGAATTATAACACAGTAATTGATGTAAAAAAATGAATTTCCCTTTTAACATTGTTTTATTATACATCCTGCATTAAAATGGACTATAAAGGAAGAGATTATTATGAAAAAAAGATTGATTTTCTTGTTTTCTATGATTTTCACAGCAATGGCAATTCATGCACAGTCTGCTGACTGCATCAGTGAACTGCTGGAAACTCAGAAAGCTACAATGGGACAGGTTTCCTATCTCTGCGCATCGCACCTGGGAATTATCGAAGAAAGCGCCTCTTACGAAGAAGCTCTTACGGCAATGAAGGAAGCTGGAGTTATAAGAAATTCTAAAAGAATCACAATTAATACCCCTGTCCGCATGGGTCAGTTCACCCTGATTTTATCTAAATGCTGGAACATTCAGGAAAGTTTATTTTACAAACTTCTTAAAAATAAAAGATATGCCTTTATGCAGTGCAAGGCTCTGGGAATTATACCAACATCAACTACTTCAGTTAAAATTGTAACAGGACGGGAAGTTCTGAATTACGTAACAATCTGTAATGAAATGTTCCCGGATGGAGGACTTGAGCCTGTTTCTAAAAAGGATTCGGACCCTTCTGCTGAAGAAAGCATACCTTCTGTTGAAGAAACAGCACCTGCTGAAGCAAGCAGTACCCCTGCTGAAGAAACAGCACCTGTTGAAGAAAGCAGTACCCCTGCTGAAGCAGCAGCCCAGCCGGAAACAAGTGCACCTGCAGAATCAAGCAGTGCCCAGGCTGAAGAAAGCAGTGCTGAAGTAGCACCGGTTGAAGTTACCACAGCAGAATCTGAAAATACAGAAGGAGGTGCAGAATGAAAAAATCAACAATTCTTAAGCTTGTACTTTCAGCTGTAATCGGAACCTCCTGCCTTACTGCAAACGCACAGGTCTTTACAGGACTTTTAGGCAACTCCACATCAATGACTGCTTCAAACAATTCTGACAATCAATTCTCCCCTGCCCTTGACCAGAAAAACTTTTTCACTGCAGGAATGCGCATTCCTTTCAATCCGAAAGGTACAGTTTATTTTGCAGCACAGGCAACCGGAACCTTTGACCTTTTCTTACTTGATTCCCAGCCTGAAATTTCATTTGGTCTGGATCTGGACCTGTTTAAGATGAATGCCTCTTTCCAGACAAGAGACAAAAAAGCAGCCCTTCTTTCAATCGGAAGATTTCCTGTTACTGACATTACAGGAATTATTTATTCTCAGTCTGTTGATGGACTTCTTCTTCAGCTTAAGACTCAGCGTTTTTCAAGCACTTACTCTTTAGCATATACAGGTCTTCTTAACGGATTAAACATCTGCGAGCTGGACAGTAACGGCCTTCCTGCCACACCAGGAGCTGCAGTCATGCTTGAGGACTATGCAATCTATCAGTTTGGTTCACCTTATCTTATTGCAACAGGCTCTTTCTCTGCCCCATACCTTTTTGCAAACCAGACAGTTGGTCTTGAACTTTTCGGAGTTGCAGGACTTCCAGGAATAAACGTTTCACAAGTTGATGATCCCTTCCGCCTTTATGCAACACTTTACATTAACGGACCTGTTACCCGCTTTATGTTCTACGATTTAACAAGTACTGTTGAAACATTCGGGGCTTTCCAGAAACTGGCAAATTTAAGTACCTTCCACTTAAGCATTTACCCGGGATTCCTTTCATCTTCAATTACATTAGGTACTACTTATGCTTCAGGTGCACAGGCCGGGGAAGATGGAATTTTAACAAGCTTTGTACCATTTACAAAACTTACTGCAGTTAACTCAAAGGATGAACTTAATTTTTCTGCCGTTTCAAAGGCAAGTTTTGATTTTTCATGCAAGCCAATTTCTGATTTATGGCTCAACATTGGTTATGCTGCTGATTTTAAGAATCCCGGAACAGAATTTACATACTTTGGATCAGAAATCAATTTAAAGGGCATTTATCAGATATTCACTGATCTTCAGGTAAATCTGGGAGCATCAGTTTTTATTGGTGCAAATCCAGCAGACAACAAATATGCCGCCAGCTTAAACGCTGTTATTTCTTTCTAGTTATACAAGGAGGATTTTGATTATGAGACTTTCTAGACTTGTAAAAACAATTTCCCTGCTTTTAATTGCAGGAGCCTTTTTCACAACACAGGCATTTGCTGCACCAATGCAGGCTAAAATAAAATCAGTTACCGGCAAAGTTGAACTTAAGTCAGGGGATTCCTGGATTCAGCTTAAAACCGGGGACATTGTAAAAAAGGGTGATGTTATTTCAACCGGATTCAAATCTGAAGCAGTAATTACTGCCAACGAAGCAACCTTTACCCTTGGTGCTTTAACCCGCATTACTTTTGATGAACTTGTTTCTGGAACATCAAAGGATAAGACTTCCATCAATCTGGAAAGCGGTAGCGTCAAAGCTGATGTAAGCCATCAGACAAAAAAAGCTGATTTTACAGTGCGTACACCTTCTGCCACAGCGTCAGTCCGTGGAACAAGTTTTTCCATCGATTGCATGGCAAATCTTAGGGTACAAAACGGAATGGTTGCTTATTACCTTACCGGATCAAGAGCTGCTCAGCAGGCTTACAGTGATTTTACTGATGATGATGACGGTTCTGAAACTCCTGAATCAAATCAGTTTACAGAAGCTGAGGAAATTGCAGGTGCAAAAGGTCTGGGAATTTACCAGGGACAGGCAACTTCAACTGATGAATATTCCCTTACTCAATCAAGTCCTCGTGAAACCTTTGCGGCTGGAACTTTCATCAACGGTACAGGAACTTCAACTCTTGCTGAACAGGAAGGCACATCTTTAACGGCTTCTTCCGGCAATTCTTCAACAGCTGCTGCAAGTTCTTCTGGAAATAAACTTTTAACTGCAATTGTAATTTTTGACGTAACAGTTAAGGAATAATCTTTCCGGCCGAGTCTGGATTTCACAGAAGCGGGATTTAGGTAATTAACATGCTACCGGAATAAAAAAGTTTTTGAAAAACCGGAGGCTCGCCTACACTGTATATATATAAATTACTACCGGTCGAGTCTGGATTTCACAGAACCGCGCCATATTGGCGCTAGACGCAGAACAGTGATTAGAACCTATTTACGGTTGCCGCTTTGCGGCAATCACTGTTCTGAGTCTTTCTGTAAAATCCAGCCTCTCCCTCCCGTAATTTTTATACATTTTACTTTTAGGGATATGAAGGAATATTTCTTCAAAAACTTTTTTATTCCTCACGCTTTTAATTTCAGAACACGGCTAGGAAAATTTCTGCAAAATTCGGCATCTTCCTCCTGTAATTTTTTACATTTTACTTTTGAGGGATACGACGGAATATTTTTTCAAAAACTTTTTTATCCCTCACGCGTTTAATTACAGAACACGGCTAGGAGAATTTCTGCAAAATCCAGTCTCTCCCTCCTGTAATTTTTATACATTTTACTTTTGGGGTATACGAAGGAATATTTTTTCAAAAACTTTTTTATTCCTCACGCTTTTTAATTACAAGGCACTGCTGTAAGGATTTCTGCAAAATCCAGCCTCTCCCTCCTGTAATTTTTTACATTTTACTTTTAGGGATATGAAGGAATATTTTTCAAAAACTTTTTTATTCCTCACGCTTTTTAATTTCAGAACACTGCTGGAAGAATTTCTGCAAAATTCGGCATCTTCCTCCTATAATTTTATACATTTTACTTTTGGGGTATAAGAAGGAATATTTTTCAAAAACTTTTTATCCCTCACGCTTTTAATTTCAAAACACTGATGGAAGAATTGCTGTAAAATCCAGCCTCTCCCTCCTGTAATTTTTATACAATTTACTTTTGGGGGGATACGAAGGAATATTTTTTTCAAAAACTTTTTTATCCCTAACGCGTTTAATTTCAGAACACGGCTGGAAGATTTTCTGTAAAATCCAGACTCTCCCTCACGTAATTTTTTATACATTTTACTTTTGGGGTATACGACGGAATATTTTTTTTAAAACTTTTTTATTTCTCACGCTTTTAATTTCAGAACACGGCTGGAAGATTTTCGGTAAAATCCAGCCTCTTTCTCCTGTAATTTTTATACATTTTACTTTTGGGGATATGAAGGAATATTTTTTCAAAAACTTTTTTATTCCTAACGCTTTTAATTTCAAAACACTGCTGAAAGATTTTCTGCAAAATCCAGAATCTCCCTCCCGGATTTTTTATACATTTTACTTTTGAGGTATACGACGGAATATTTTTTTTCTAAAACTTTTTTATTCCTAACGCGTTTTAAATACAGAGCACTGTTGAAAGACTTTCTTCAAAATACAGACTCTACTTTCCCCTTTTTAAGGGATCAGTGCATTCTGTTATAATGCAGGGGAAATATAAAGTTTTGCGGAGATTGTGGCTTACTCTTACAGACTTTCTTCAAACAGTGCCTTGTAATTAAAAAAGCGGGAGGGATAAAAAAGTTTTTGAAAAAACACTCAGTTTGTGCCCCCCTCAAAAGTATAATATAAAAATTACGGGAGGGAGAGGCTGAATTTAACAGAAAGACTCAGAACAGTGATTGCCGCAAAGCGGCAACCTTAAATAGGTTCTTATCACTGTTCTGCGTCTAGCGCCAATATGGCGCGGTTCTGTGAAATCCAGACTCGACCGGCAGTATGTTTTCATATTCAATGTTAGCGAGCCTCCGGTTTTTCAAAAACTTTTTTATCCCGGCAGCATATTTAATTTTTTGTATCGCGCTTTTACACTAGTAATTTTCACCGGGAGTAAAAATTTTCCTTTTTTCTATGTTAAAGGAATCACTGCATTTCTTTTCAAATTAAGCTAAATATAAAGTTTTGCGGAGGGGGAAATTAATAGTGTAAAATGACTTTTTTTGTGGCTGCCGCATGTGCGGCATTACAATAGTTCCAATGCCACAAAAAACGTCAAGCGCAATATTGCGCGCTTTTACACTAGTAATTTCACCCGGGAGCAAAACTTTATATTTATCTTAAACAACAAATGAAATGCGGTGAGCCCGACTGGAGCGGTGGCCGGAGGCCAGTGCGAAGCACCGAGGGTTACTGAGCCGCGGAACGGAGGTAATAGGATATGTTTTTCTGTTTAACTTATTCTGTTTTGGCGGGTCGAATTTGATGGCGGAACAAGATTATTTTTTTGCCATAGAAAAACAATTTCAAATATAATAAAATCTTCCTTAATACTTTTTTACAAGAGGCTAATATGAAAACTTGTGACCTTCACAGTTCAAACTGGGCACTTTCAAATGAATCGGGAAGAGATGAAATTAAAGGGATTCAGATGAATGTTCCCGGCGACAATTATTCTGCACTTATCAGGGCTAATGTTATAAAGGATCCTTATTTTGGTACCAGCGAAAAAGACTGCCAGTGGGTGGGAAAAGAGGACTGGAGTATTGAAAGGAAATTTAATTTTACAAAGAGGCTTGACCAGAAACATTTTCTCTGCATGGATATGGTTGATACTTTTTTTACTGTTTATGTAAATAATCAAATGGCAGGAGAAGGGCACAATTATTTTAGAATCTGGCGATTTGACATTACGGATTTTCTTATTGACGGTGAAAATTCTATCCGCATTGTTTTTGAATCTTCGGAAAAACATGCCATTCAGGCTGCTGCAAAACTTCCATACCCTGTGCCTGTTTCAAGTTACGATGTTTTCTCTCCTCACAGAAATCTTGTTAGAAAAATTCAGTGTCACTCTGGATGGGACTGGGGTCCTTGTCTGATGGTTTCCGGAATATACGGAGATATTTATATTGATTCTGTTTATAAGGGCTACATCAATTCGGTTTCTGCAGAAACTATTCCTCTTGAAGAAAATAAGTGGAATGGAAAGTGGAAGTGCTCTATCACAGTACGCTACACTTCTTTTTTTGAAGAAAAGAGGTCTTTCCTTTTTGAATTGACTGGAAACAAACTTTCTTTAGTAAAAACTGCCCGGAGTGAAATTAAAGAGGGGCTGAATATTATCAAAACAGAGTTCACTGTTGATAATCCGGTTTTATGGAAGAGCAGCGATGAATTGAAAGAAGAGGGGCTTGAAAAAAATAGTCTATACACTCTTCTTGTTTCTTCTGTGGATGAAAGGGCTGCTGATCATATGGATTCAGTGATGGTTAAGCAGATTGGTTTCAGGGAACTTAAGCTTAATGCAATTCCTGATGAATATGGAACCAGTCTTTACTATTCTCTCAACGGCAGAAAAATTTTTGCAAAGGGGGCAAACTGGATTCCCATTGATTCACTTCCGGAAAGATGGACTCCAAATCGTTACCGTTATTTTTTGCAGAGTACTGTTGATGCAAATATGAATTCCCTGCGCTTCTGGGGAGGTGGTCAGTACGAAAGCGAACTCTGCTACAAGCTTTGTGATGAATTAGGAATTATTGTCTGGCAGGATTGTATGTTTGCATGCGGGCTCTATCCTACAAACGATGAATTTCTTGAAAACGTTGAAAGGGAAATTGAAGATAATGTTCTCCGTCTCCAGACTCATCCTTCCCTGGCAGTCTGGTGCGGCAACAATGAAAATCTTGGAGCATTGAACTGGTATAAGGAAAGTCGTGATTCAAGAGATAAATATCTTGTTGACTATGATCGTCTTAATCATGGAGTTGTAGAAAAAACAATTAAGCGTTGTGATTCAAGTCGCACCTGGTGGCCAAGTTCTCCATGTTCAGGCCCAGACAATTTTGGTGACAACTGGCATTCTGATTCTGAAGGTGACATGCATTTCTGGAGTGTCTGGCATGAAAAAAAAGATATGGAAGCTTACCTCAGTATTAAACCCCGCTTCGTAAGTGAATTCGGTTATGAGAGTTTGAATTCTCTGGAAGGTATTCGGGAATATGCTTGTGAAGAGGACTTAAATTTAACAAGTCCAGTTATGGAATGGCATCAGCGTTCTCCTGGCGGCAACAGTATTATTCTTGAAAATTTCTCCCGCTACTTCAGGATTCCTGAAGGTATAAAAAATATCAGTTACCTCAGTCAGCTGCAGCAGGCTCTTGCAGTAAAAACAGCAGTAGATTACTGGAGAAGTCTTCGACCTCACTGCATGGGTGCAATTTACTGGCAGATAAATGATGTCTGGCCGGTTACTTCATGGTCTTCAATTGAATACAGCGGCAAATGGAAACTTCTTCACTATGCTGCAAAAAAGTTCTTCAGGATGGTAAATCTTTCCCTTATAAAAAAGGATGAAAAAATTTTTGCCTGCATTGTAAATGAAAGCAGTAAAGCTTTAGACCTTGCTGTAAGAATCAGCTGGATTGATTTTAATGGTAAAATCTTACGCGCACTTGATCTTAATAAAACAATTAAGTCTGATTCTGCAGAATATGTTTTTGAAGAAGCACTTTCTGACAAGCAGATTGAGGCTCAGGATAATACGTACTTCATTTATGCAGAGATGGATTATGAAGGTACAAAAATTACAGATACACTTTTTGTAAACCGGTGGAAAAAATGCAGTCTGGAAAAAGCAAACATTCAGGTAATGGCTGCAGAAACTGGTGAAGGAAAATTTCTGCTTCTTCTGAATACCGACAAGCCAGCCTTCTACGTAAATCTGGAAACAGAAGGATGTAAGGGTCACTTTTCTGAAAACATGCTGACTCTTTTGCCGGGTCAGGAAACAACAGTAGAATTTATTCCTTCAGATTATGGTCTTGAAGAAAAAACAAAACTGCCAACCATGGAAGAATTTAAATCTTCCCTGAAAATAACAAGTTTGAGAGATACCTATAAATAATAAGCGCCGTATCCAATTTGTTTATTTACCAAATTGATTGAAAATCAAATTGTAGGCAGCAGAACCGGGAGGGCTTAATGGAGAAGGAAGACTTTCATAACTGAACCATTCAGCACTTTCCAGTTCTTCTTCCTGAATTTTAATCTGACCGCTTTCCCAGTCAGCGTAATATGCCAGCATCAACTGATCTGGGAAAGGCCAGGCCTGGCTTCCAGCATAACGGAGATTTTTTATTTTAAGGCCTGTTTCTTCATATACCTCACGATGAACTGCCTGCTCAAGATTTTCCCCCTGCTCTACAAATCCTGCAATACAGGAATAATGTCCGGTCACAGAATTTTTATTTTTTGCAAGAAGAATCTTATCTTCTTTTTTTACAAGAACAATTATGGCAGGTTCAATCCGGGGGAAAAGCAGACTGCCGCATTTGCTGCATTTTTTTGCAGTAAAGTGCTCATCATCAAGCAAGGGTTTTCCACATGCAGGACAAAAACGATAAGTCTGTCTTAACAGTAGAAGACCGTGAGCACGGCATGCGAGACTCACCATTTTTTCAAAAGCATTTTCATTTCCTGACATTAAATCTTTTGCATCCCAGAAAAACTGGCGAAAATTAATAGCCCGTGTTCCGGAAGGCACAGGGGCATCTTTTTCCAGAAGCCAGGCACTATAATTATATTCTTTTTCAGTGAACCAGTCGCATACAAGCTGCTCTTTCATCAATTTTCTTAACAGATTTTCATCAGGCAAATCTTCTTTTGTTAAAGCAGAGGGATTATCGCTGCATTTGAGCAGAATTTTATTTTCTATAAAAACAAAATGGTTTTCACAAAAAAAATTATTCGGATTTGATATTAAAGCCATGAAAGGATTATATCACGATTATTGTTTTTTCTGATATTTTTCTTATTAAAAAGTTTTTGCTTCAACTGTGTGTTTTTTTTATTGATCATGTTTCGCCTCTGCATCCAATGCAGGGGCTTTTTTTCTCCATACCATGAACCACATCCTATTACCTCCGTTCCGCGGCTCGGTCACCCTCGGTGCTCACGCACTGGCCTCCGGCCCCCGCTCCAGTCGGGCTCACCGCATTCGGCCTATTTCGTAAGAAATTAAATATGCTGCCGGTCGAGTCTGGATTTCATAGAACCGTATGTAAGTAATTAACATGCTACCGGAATAAAAAAGTTTTCGAAAAACCGGAGGCTAGCTAACATTGAATATGAAAACATACTGCCGGTCGAGTCTGGATTTCACAGAACCGAGTTGCAAGAAATTAAATATGCTACCGGAATTAAAAAAGTTTTTGAAAAACCGGAGGCTCGCCTCCTACACGCAGTTTGTGCTTGTAATTATATACGTTAGCCGCTTTGCGGCTGCACAAACTGAGTGTTTTTTCCAAAAACTTTTTTATTCCTCCCGCTTTTTAATTACAAGGTACGTCTGAAAGAATTTCTGTAAAATCCAGCCTCTTCCTCCCGTAATTTTTATACATTTTACTTTTAGGGGCACAGATGGAATGTTTTTTCAAAAACTTTTTTATTCCTCCCGTCTTTTAATTACAAAGCACTGCTGGAAGCCGACCCTGCGGTTTTCCCCCCTCCCAAAGTTTGATTTTTGTCATACCCGCAAGTCTATTCAAAAGCAGGGGTATAAAAGCAAGCGTAGGCGGGGTTATGGCACGAAATCCACTTTGTGCTAGCGAGCGCAGCGAGACTAATTTCCAATTTTGCACAACCGTGGATTTCGTGACATGTTCCCGCCGAGAGCTTGCTTTTATACCCCTCTTCTGTAAAATAAAAATACCTTTCGTATGACAAAAATCACACGAAAGGCACTACTTAAGGAATCTGAAAAAAAAATTTAAATTTTTCCTCAAATTTGGGTCTTCTTTTTACATTTTTGTAACTTCACTGCTGATTATATAGTAGGGGGCTGATGAAAATGCTTCGCGCACTTTTGTCATATGCAGAATCTGCCGTCGGCTAATCTGACATTAAGCC
This sequence comes from Treponema sp. UBA4307, assembly GCA_002394685.1. Lineage (GTDB taxonomy): Bacteria > Spirochaetota > Spirochaetia > Treponematales > Treponemataceae > Treponema_D. The sequence continues at coordinate 34,114 of DGUP01000010.1, forward strand.
TCCTCTACAACCGCTGCAGCGGAATATTAGGAGTAATCGTATGAAAAATACTGATGTAAAAAATCTTACCCCGGAAGAAAAATGGGAACAGGCAACCATTGCCAACAATTACATTTTCTACAAGGTCATGCACGAAAATCCGGATGTCTGCAAAGAACTGCTGGAAATTCTTCTTGAAATTAAAATTGACAGAATTGAAATGTATCAAGAAAAGGAAGTTTCAATCGATTACAGGAAAAAGGCCATCAGAATGGACGTTTATGCCCGGGGAAAAGACAGGGCTTTTGACCTTGAGATTCAGGCCTGTGATACAGGGGAGCTGCCGGAAAGAGCCCGTTACTATCAGGGGGTAATGGATGTTGAGCAGTTAAATGCCGGGCAGGATTTTAAGAGTCTTAACAGCAGTTATGTAATTTTCATCTGCATTCCGGACATCTTTAAGGGAGGACTGGGTCGGTACACATTTGAAAATCTCTGTCTGGAAAACCCTGAAATCAAGTTGAATGACCGAGCCTACAAATACTTTTTTATTGCCAGAAACTATGATAAACTATTGAACGAACAGCAGAAGGCTTTCATGAAATGCATGCTCAGTAATGAAAGCTCAAGTACGTTTACGGAAAAGATCATCCGCATGGTGAAAAATGCAAAGCTCAACACTCAGTGGAGGAATAGTTTTATGGAATTCGAAAGACAACTGGCCTATTCATTCCGTGAAGGCAAGGCAGAGGGAAAAGCCGAAGGTATGGAACTGGGCAAAGCTGAAGGAAGAGACGAAAAAGCGGTGGAAGCCTCTGTGGAACTCCTAAAGAAGGGAATTGCTCCTGAAATAATTGCCGAATGTGAAAAACTTCCAATGGAGAAAGTTCTGGAACTGGAAGAAGAGATAAAAAAGGAAGAGCTCTGTTAAAATAATCAGAAATTTATTTCTGTCATAATTTCAGTCTGCAATTCAAATTGAATTTTTTAATGCAGACTGAATATTTACAAAATATGATATGTGCAGTTGCCATCTTTTCCAGTATTTTCATTAATAAAATTTCATCACTTCTAACTGGAATAAAATAATTTCATTTTACATAATTATTTAAAATACCTGTCTCATTTAATGATAAGTTCATGTGGTAACTTTCTCTTATACAGGAGAATTATCATGAGACATGCAAAGATTAAGCCATCATTATTTCACCAAGGTAGGTATGAAAAGGAAGTTATAAATCTTATATGTTCCGGAATGAAAGATTATTTATTGCAGAAATTTCATACTTACAATTCTATGTCCATAATTTTGACTGAAAACTCTAATACTCCCGAAAACATTGAACAAAAAAATCTATGGAAACTATTTTCAAAAGACATACTATCGTTTCCCGCTTCAAGTAATACTCGTCATGTATTTTCTAAAGACAAAAAAGCTGTATATATTCTAAAAAATGAAACTGAAATTAACGATTATAAAATACAAACAGAATTTTCTCTTACCCATCACATATTAAATAATTCTCTTAATCTTCAATTAAACTTTAAACTAAACTCACAATCAATTATTATACTTGATGAAGACCTTAAGACCTTTATAGATTTTTATCCCTACACAATTAATTTGCTTAAAACATTCTGGAATGATTGCCTGAATATAGAATCTAAACTTCTTACTTTCATGAAAGAAAAAATTCCTTCATTTAAAAACACACAAATCGCAGCAACTTCAATTGAATTAATCATAAAGAAGTTCATGGTTGACATTCCATATTCAATTACTTATAAGGATTTATACATGGAGTTGAACTTTGAGAAAGATAAACAAAAACCGTTAAAAATATTTTATGTAGATTTTTTGAAAAACCCATCCAGTTTAACAGACATTCTAAAAAAAAGATTTCATTAAAGAAAAATAATTATTTCTGATTTTGAAGAGTTTACAATAATTACGACATTCAGTTTTCTACGTAACTGCAAGGATTAATTACAAGGCAGATAATTCATTATAAGATATATATTTATATTCACTTACAGAAATTTCGTTTTCTATAAAATCTTTCAACTGGAGTCCCACACCTTTATTGTTTACAAGATCATACCACCCATTGCAGTCCATTATTTGTACAAAATTTCCAAAGCACTTTCCCCATCCAGACAAAAGACACTTTTTGAGTTCCACAAGGTTTTCACAATTCTCCTTACTTCCACACTGAACAACAGTGCGGTCTCTATAGAAACGGATTCTGACCGCCCCTCTTTTAAGAACTTCCAGAAGAATCATATTTCGAGCAGGATCAGATTCATCACAGTAAATAGCATCTGCGGGGAGTCCATTACTTTCACACAACTTCTGTTTTTCTTCCTCACTGAATCCAAGAATTTCAGGGTGCTTTAAAAAGAAATTGATATGACGATTTTCAAGTTCATAAAAAATTCCATCCTTATACCACATTCCTATTGAGCCCATATAACTTCCCATACTTAATCCTCCTTTACAAGTTTTACAATGCGCAATCCTAAATGCTTATCCAGAACTAAAGGTTCACCAAATGCAATAATTTTTCCATCTTTTTCAACCCGAAAATAATCCTGTGAACTTTCCATCAGTTTAATTATCCGTCCAGTTTCAAAGTGAACTTCTTCATTAACAAACTGACCACCAATAATAACTCTTGTATTGAAAGATGAATTACAATCGTCTTTAACCGCTGAATTATCTTTAAATTTCAAACCAAAGTTTTGTTCAATAAGAAGTATCTCAGCCAAACCTATTTTTTTATCATCTTTATAGACATCAAATCCTTTTTCTGCTGACACAAGAGATTTATTAAGTTCAATTATTTTCCCTGGAATTAATTTATCTGCATCAGACAAATTACAGCGCCCCATTTCTAAAAAAAGATTCTGTCCATAAAATTTCAAAGGAATTACATCTAAAGTTTCATCATTGTGTATAAGTTTTTTTGCAAGATTTCTGGAGAAAAATAAATTCATCATTCCTGTATATTCACCTGCTTTGACCTCATATGTAACAAGAGTTCCAATTTCATAATATGGAATTTGTTCAGTAAACTGAGGGTTTGAATACACAGATATCTTTTGAATTTTTTCCTGTTCTTTGTGAAAAAGATTACAAAAAGTCCCGGAAATAATTTTCAAGACTGGCTTAACAAAATAATTTTGAATTATTTTTAAATCCAGTCCATCAGGTTCTTTGTTTCTGATTTCTTTCTGTTTAAGAAGACCACCAAAAGAAATTTCCGGAGCAACTTCAAACAAACCATCTTCCTCAAGAAATTTAAATGAGCTGATAAAAGTAGGATTTGGAATACTCTTCAAAAAATCATCGCAGGAAATTACATCAAGACTGACAGTACGAATATGAGTCTTAATCTTTAATTCCCTGCTGACATAATCTGTAATTTTTCTTGCAGCAGTTTCTGAGGCATGGCATAAGAGCTGTCTTTCTTTTCTGGTAAGAAAATCAGGACAACTTATATCATAAGATATTTCTTTCTTAGATTGTCCATCAGAACTTTTTTTATCCTTTTCACTTCCAGAAGAAATGGCTGAAAGCAATTGATCAATTTCATCCTTAGTCAATACTTCACTCATATGCAGCCTCCTGCCGTAAAAAAAAATTATTCCCCAAACACTTTTACAAATTCGTTATAATTGTGTCTGTCCCGCATGGTAGAAAACACTGCAAATTCCACCGTTTCAAAAAATCCCTTGTAGTATTTCAAAGCATCAAAAGCTGCATGAGCCACAACTTCAGGACGATTTGCAAAAGCACCACAGCCGAAAGCTCCCAGAATTAAAACTTCAGCTCCCATTTTTTTTGCTGCTTCAAGAATTGCAGTAAAACGTGTAAGGTGAATTTCATATTCCTTATCTGTGTCAAACCAGAGGCCTCTTAAATTTGGTGCCGCAGCAGTAATTACATCAACATTGTACCAGTCTTTTTCTTCCATCCGTTCTGGAACTGGAGTGTCTGTTTTACAAACCACAACACCAGGAGAATAAATAAGATCATCGTTGCCGGTAAAATCCATTCTGCGATTCTCAAAAAGTCTTACATGATAATTATAAAAATCCATCATCATTTTTGAATCTTTGATACATGGATAAAGAGTTGAACAACGACAAAGACATTCTTCCTGAGCATTGGCACCTGTAATGACCCCGCCTCCAACATGATGATTATTTGCAAAATTCAGAACAGCGACTCTCTTTCCGGCTTTTGCATATTTTTCTGCAGCCTCAAAAGTCCGTTTTGAACTTGTAAATACCTTTGTTTCAAGGGATGGATTTTTTTCTTCAGTTTCCACAGGAAAATCCTCCCCCTCTTTCCAGACAAACTGACTGGACACAGTTTTTGCAACAGCATCAGAAAGTTTCTTATTTTCTGAAATCCAGTTCATTGTGTCGTTAAAAACTTTTACATTTATTTCGTGAGAATTAATATATTTATTTGTCTCATCCTTTTTTTTATTCTTATTTGAAAGAAAATCCAGCGCTTCATCAATTTGCAGATTCAACGCTTCTAAATCATTTAATTTGTCAGAAAGACCATATTTTTCAAGAAACTCTTTTTCATTATCCAGGTGAACAAGCAGAAGAATATCATTTATATTCATTTCCTGTTCCAATAAGATCTTAATCAAAACCAGATTTTTTTCATCTCCTTTCAGAACCCTACCTTTTTTTTCCATACTTAACTCCTATAAAAACTATGATTTAAAGATTTTTCAGAAAGCACCATATCCCAGTTTTTCCAACGGAAAACTGAATGTGATAAAAAGTACAAAAATATACTTTCTATCACGGCTTCTAAATTATTTTTTACCTTTAATTTTCCGGTCTTCTGGCCTCCTTAAAGAATTCCAGTGGATCAACAGACAGAACTTCTGCAAGGGCACAAATTCCCCTGATTGAAAGATGCTGACCTTCTTTGAGGCGATAAATTGTGGGAAGTGAAAGACCGGTTCTCATACTAAGATAGTCACATGTGTAGCCTGACTTCTTAATATACTTTTTGACATTAGAGCTCACTACTTCTTCTACACGGAACTCTAAAAATTCAGAATAAGAATTGTTAAATACAGCCATAAGGCCCTCCTTTTAGCCAGATATCGCCCTGGCAAGTTGGTAAATAAATTCGGCGATGATTCCTTTGCATGAATCTTTACGATTTTATTTTAATGCAAAGAAATTATATTTCCACGGACAAATTGTCCGTTGAATTAATTATGTAATAAATGTAACACAAAATGTTAACTAAGTGGTCGCATGATCTGCGACTTTTTAAATTTTTCTAATTTTAAATTTTACAGAAAATCTGTTGACCATACTCATGTAAAATTAAATCTACTTTTACAATATTATAAATTTTGTTTTCAACACAATACTGAACAATAAGATCAAATTTTTTTGCTGGATTAAATGCAAAATTTGCTGTAGCCAGAAATTCATCAAACTCTTCTTTATTAAGCTCAAGAGCGAGTCCAAGAGCCATTACTGAACGTTTATTAGGTGTGTGTCCACTGATAATTTTTGAAAAGAGTTTCCTGTCAACAATCAAGGACTTCTTATAAACCGCTGAATTAATAAGTCCCTTATCATTTATAAATTTTATAAGCAGATCCTGAAAAGTCTGATGTTTATCATTCAGCTTCAAATATTGATCAACAGAAATATTCTTATCTGTTTTATTAATGGTATTACAATCATTTATACTTTTCTTAGAATTATTCGCAGTCTTAATCTTTTTTGAAGAGTCTTTATGATCTTCTTCATTTTGACTTCTTAAATATTCATCACGTTTAAAATAGTAATCTTTTATTTCTGAACCATTGTTTATATCTTCTTTTTCCTCAACATAATGTTCATCAATATATGTTGTAATATTTGAAAACAACTTACTGGAAATTATAAGAGATTGTTTGTCATAAACCACAAGAACAATTTCCATATCATTTTTAAAAAGAAACTGATTTATTTCATCCAGTGCAATTGACAGACTAACATCCACAGGGAATCCATAGTTTCCTGTTGCAAGAAGAGGAATTGCTATACTTTTGCACTTTAGTTTATTAGCTAAGCTAAGAGAATTACGATAGCAGTTCCGTATAATATCAGTTTCCCCCTGATTACCATCCTGCCATCGAATACCAACAGTATGAATGATGTATTTTATTCCATTTGATTTTTTAAGATTGCAAGCCGGAGTATAAGCTGCCTCACCACGTTCTATCTCACCAATTTTTTTTCTCTCTGCAAGAAGTTTATCAGCACCCGCTGCAGTATAAACTGCAGAATCAGTTCCTGAACCTATAACCGGATAGTAATTTGCAGTGTTCACAATTGCTTCAGTGTGAACTTTTGTAATATCATTACGCTCGATTCTAAAGGACATATTTATACCTCTCCATCATAAACTTCCGTGACTTAACATTTCTCAAAAAATAGTTACACTGAATTAAAGTCACAATAATTATAATAAAATACCTGTTCTCAGGGGCCCTGACAGTTGTTACAAAAACACAAGACCTTTAATACAAATACATTATAACATAGAAATTTATCATTAAATGATATAATGGCTGATTTTTTCAAATTATGAGTTTATGAAGAAATCTAATCAACTGAAACTTGAGAGCTTTTAAAAACCTAATATTCTTCAACAATACCACTTTTTTTTGGATTTTTATCGCTGAAATATCATGTATTTAATTTTCGAATAAATCATCCATCAAAATGACATTAGAGAATACACTGCTATACTCATTTTTCTTTAATTCAAAGGTTGTTACTAAAGTGCTGCGGATTACAACTTTTGGAGATACCATTTTTTGAAGAAGAGATTCTCTTGTAAGCAGCGTTTTATAATAAGGCTTATCTACTTCATATTCTCCACTGTAAAACTTCAATTCGCACATATTTATAACATTATCATCCCGAATAATAAGCAAATCAATCTGCGTTCCATCTTCGTCATCAGGTCTTTTAGACCATGCAGAAGTTTGTGTAACTACACCAGAAATGCCGAGTGCCTTTTTACACTGTTCTACATGGTTGAAACATACATTTTCAAAAGCAAAACCACGCCATGAGGATATAGATTGAGAAGTATTATTTTGCTGCCAGAATTTTTCATTTGTTGTTTTTATCTCTTTCATGAAATGATGATAGAATATGCAAAATGGATCTACTAATTTGTAATGAACACTTCTTTTGCTTAAGCCAAATGGATAATATTTAACAATGAAATCACTTGCAAGAAGGGCTTTTAAGCTTTTGGTAAAAGTTTCTCCATCTGAAATATCTAATTTTTCTAAAATTTCAGCTCTCGTATAACCTGCATTTTTTGTTCCTAACAGATTGACGATTGCTTTTATATAATCTGGATTTTGAAATGCAGATGCAAAAAGTCTGTCATATTCATCTCTTAGCGGAGCATTCTTTGCAAAGCAGATGTTATCAATATTTTGAGGAAGACTATATTCTCCGTTTACATACCCCAGATAAAAAGGAATGCCGCCGAATACCATGTAACTTTGAACTATATCATATCTGGAGATTTTTACATTATTTGATTTATAAAAATCCTCACATTCAGAAAGTGTAAATGGAGAGAGCTTTATTTCATAAGTTACTCTATTATAAAGCCCTCCATGTGCATTTATCAGTTTATCTAATATCCATGAATTTGCACTACCACAGACAACCAGCATAAGATTTTTTCGGTGACAAGCCCAAGTATTCCAGAAACCTTCAAAGGCTTGAATAAAACTTGAACGGGGAGTATCGAGCCATGGTAATTCATCTATAAAGATTAACTGTTTTGTTCCTGTATCAATTTTTTGAAGGAATTTTTCTAAAAGAAAAAAGGCATCAAACCAGTTCTTTGGTTTCTCACATTCTTCCATTCCATGAAGGAGAAGAGATTTATAAAAATGTTCCAATTGATTTTTTAGTTGACCTACAGCATCCTTTTGATCTTCAGGCGCCAAACCTGCATGACGGAATGTAATTCGTCCTGAAAAGGTTTCATCAACAAGATAGGTTTTTCCAACACGACGACGTCCGTATATTGCAACAAATTCTGCACTGTTTTTATCATAGAGTTTATTTAGTTCTGCTGTTTCCTTCTTTCGTCCTATCATATAATCCACCATGAATTAAAACCGAGGCGAGTTAATATTTTTAGTCCTTCACCTCGGTTTTAACTATATCACGCATAAATAGTGGAGTCAATGTCGGCGAAAAATTTTCTGATTTTACCAGTTTAAAATTTCCGCCTGCAGGCTAATTATGTGACATCTTCATCTAACCCATTATTCAAAACTGTAATGGTTTCCAAAATTTGTAAATTCAAGTTTATTTTTTTCAAACTTAAAGAGAACTTTATTTGATGATAATTCTGGCATTTCATTAAAATTAAAAGAATTAATTTTTAGAAAAACAATACTTGCAACATCATTATTTAAAGATATTTTAAACATTACTTTAAATGTATCCGTTTGATTTTTTTGTATAATAATTCGTCAGTTACAGTATCGTAAGGACTTATTTTTTTGTTTTCCTGGGATATAGTTAATTCTATTTTTAAGGTCACTTCAAAGTCTATTTCAATGACATTGAAGAATCCACCATGTGTTAAAACCGAGATGAATTGATATTTTTGGCTATTCTCCTCGGTTTTAACTATGTCATAAGGCAATTATGGAGGCAAGATCACTAAATTGGAAGCAACGCATCAAGCTAAAAACTCTTAAATAACGTGCTGTATCTCTATTAATGTCAGTTACAGATGTATTCTTATGCTTATTGTTTTGTTATTCACTTCAATCATTTTCCTCATCGGGAATCTCTACTGAGGAGTACACAGAATCTACTTTGTTTTCTGTTTCTATGAATTCGTTATTATCTATTTTTTCCGAAGAGACTTCTTCAGTTTCATAATTATTTTCAATCTGTATAGTTAACGAATCTTCTGTTATATTATTGTCACCATTGTTTTGTGACAGCTCTAATAGTTTGTTTAATTCTGATTTTTTTAAACTTATATTATTTTGAAGATAATCAGATACTGTATTCCCATTCTTATCTTCTGCAGTACAATCAGCTCCTGCAGATATTAAGAAATATGCAATGTCAGGTGTTGTATAATTTTCAAGAGCATACATTAATGCAGTTTTTCCTTCGTTATCTGTCAAATTAATATTCGCCTTATTATTTATTAATAAATTAATATGCTCAACTACCTGTTGATTTTCACATGCATACATAAGAGCTGTTTTACCTTCCAAAGTTGTATCATTTACATTATTTAAATATCTTAAAGCTGTAAGTAAAACACCAGGATTAGGATTACATGCTGCAAGCATCAATAAACTTATTCCATAGATATTAGAATCTGTATTTGAACCTCTAAGCAATAAATCTTCGAAAATGTATGGATTTGGATTATAACGGACAGCATACATAATTGCAGTCCAGTTGTTTTCATTTTCAGCCAGTAAATCAGCTCCCTGATCAATCAACTGTTTTATAACTCTTACATCTGGATTGCATTGAGCAGCACACATTAAAAGAGTTTTCCCAGTATTAGATGTAATATTTACATTATCCAGTTTGTCAATTAATTGTTTAAGAAAATTATAATTCTGATATTCAGTTATAATTCTTGTTACATTAAGCATGCCTTTATTATTAGTTTGAAATAAATAATTAGAAGGTAGCTTTTCAAAAATATAATTAATAATTTGTTCATTTTTTGTTGCAAGACAGTAATCAATGAGATCTAAACCATTATTGTCGGTTTCAGAATAGGAAGCTCCTTTTTCAATAAAGAATTCAAAATCTATTCCGTTTTGTTTTTTTATTGAAAGAAGCAAAGGTGTTGCTCCATTATCATTTTCATCTCTTACAGCAAAATATGTTTTTTTCGAAACATAGGAAATATATTTATCATAGCCTTTCGAATTATAAAAGGACTGAGCTTTTGCCAATTGATTTTCTTCTTTTGTTGCGCAAGATAAATTTACAGCAAGTAAAACACTAATTATTAAAACAGATGCTTTTTTATTCATAATTACTCCAGTTTAATCTTTCTTTTTTAGTTTGTTATATATATCAAAATCATAATGAATAGCTTCGCGTTGAATAAACCATTCCGTTTCATCATAGAATACATCATTTCCAGACATATCGTAATTCACATCAAAAACAGATGGATTAATTATCCGTAATTCATTATCTAACCTTTCTTTGGTAGAAATCTTTGTATATTTTTCCGGTAAACTTTTCTTTTCAACTTCAAGAAAGGCTTCATATTGGCTCAGATATTTCTGAATATGCAATTTCTAATGACTTTGGCGAAATCCTGAGCAAATCAAAAATCAAACGTGTTTTTTGCACAGGAAAAACTGCCTTTTCACTTTGGAATAAAACTTGCGCAGAAAAATACGAAGAGCGCTATCATCTGACTGTTGAATGCCTGCCTAGTACTAGTCCTGCAAATGCTGCTTGTACCCTCGAAAAATTGATTGAGGCTTTTAAAGTGATTTATAAATTTTAAAGGCTCCCGACAGACTTCTAAAGGCAAGCGGGCACGCCCTGCAAATTTTCTAGAACCATGCTATAATTATACTATCAAACAAAAGTGAGGCACCGCATGGAAGTTTTCGAAATACTTAAAACTCTTCGCGAAAAAAATAATCTTACTCAAGAAGAAATGGCAAAGCGCGTAAACATTACAAGGCAGGCTGTGAGCCGCTGGGAAACGGGGGAAACTCAGCCTAACCCGGAGATGCTTAAGGTTCTTTCGCGCGAGTTTAATGTTTCTATAAATACGCTGCTTGGGTCGCCACGCCAGCTTTTCTGCCAGTGCTGCGGAATGCCTCTTACCGAAGATTCCATGATTAGCCGGGAGCCGGACAAGTCCTTTAATGAAGACTACTGCAAATGGTGCTACAATGACGGCGTGTTTATTTACAAACAGAAGGATTCTCTGATTGATTTTCTTTTACAGCATATGCCTAATCCGCAGAATCAAAGTGATGAAGAGCGACGCAAGTTTTATGACAGCATGCTCTCGCAGCTAAAACACTGGAAAGCTTAGTCCGACGCCCCTCCCCATAATAGCAACAAGCTGTTTCTTTTTGTGCAGTGCCTTCCATGATATACTAAAATCATCAGGAGGACACAAAACATGCCAAGACCACATAACAAAGAAGACCTGCTCAAAGCAGCACAGGAAAATTATGAATCTCTAATGAGTCTTATTGACGGACTTACCGAAAAGGAGCTCAACACACCTTTTGATTTTTCAGGCCAGCCAAGTAAAAAGGAAGCCCACTGGAGCCGCGACAAAAATGTACGCGATGTGCTCATTCATCTCTACGAATGGCATCAGCTTTTGCTGGACTTCCCAAAGAACAATAAAGGCGTAACCGACAAGAAAGCCGCCATTGCATTTTTACCAGCCGACTATTCATGGAAAACTTACGGTGCAATGAATCAGATGTTCTGGAAGCGTCATCAGGAAACTAGCCTTGAAGCTGCAAAAGCAATGTTCAAAAAAAGCCACGCTGACGCCATGAAGCTGATTGAAGGCTACAGCAACGAAGAACTTTTTACACAGGCCTACTTCCCATGGACAGGAAATGCCGCCCTCGGAGATTATTGCGTAAGCGATACCTCAAGCCATTATGTCTGGGCTATCAAAAAAATTAAGGCTCACAAGAAAAATTGCGGGAAATCTTAAATAAGTTTTATACTCTCCGCAAAAGGTTCAATATATTTCTGAATAAAATCCACTCTGTCAAAAACCGTCGGCTTAAAATAAGAGGCCACGGCGACCACAAGGCGCTTTTCGGGATTTATGTAAATCACGTTGCCACTGTTACCGATGGCTGCATAAACATTCTTCTTACGCGAAATAATCCACCAGAGGTAGCCGTATTCCATTCCGCGGAAATGCTTGCCGTCAACTGTACGTGGACGTGTCATCTCGTGAATCCAATTAGCCGGGACTATCTGCTTGCCGTCAAACTCGCCCTTGTTCAGACACAAAAGACCGATTTTTACCATGTCAGTAGCCCTCATACAAAGCCCATAGCCCGGAGTGCCAAGATCCTTAGGGTCGGCAAACCAGACAGCCTCTTTTGGAAGCTTACCATAACACAAGAAAAACTGGCTGAATTATGTGATACAGAAACTTCTTATATTGGACAAATTGAAACTAAAAAAAGATTTTCTTCCCTTTCGTTTATTGAAAAAATAGCAGGTGCTATTAATACACAGCCATATTTACTATTCAAGCCTATTTCAAATTCTGAAATAAATATAAGTCAAAATATGCAAAAAGAAATAATCGAAACAATTTCCAATGATATATCAGAAATACTTCAAAAATATGAAATAATATAAAAAAGTTGCCTATTTTTCATAAAATAAATCAGATTATTAATTTGCTGTTTCTGTTGCTAATGTAATTGTGTTTTCATCAGGTGTTTCACCTGTAAAAACTCGTCTTGTTGCATCCAGGACTTCTTTACAGTTTACAGAAAAATCTTTTCCTGTTTTCTTAAGCTTATCTTTTACATTTTTCAAAGCAGGTTTTGTTTCTGCATAATCTGAAACTACTTTACCAGTAACTGCAAGTACTGTGGCGGCAATACAGGTTCCAATTAATCTCTTTATCATAAAAAATCTCCTTTAAAAACTCCGCATTAGCGGTCTTTTTACATGCTCTTGCTTGTATTATAGAATGATGATACTGACAACTAATGTCATGGATGTTTTTTTTCGTTTTTAGGCATCGTTAGAAGAAATAATAGTAAAACCTGTAGCTCGATCGTGTTTTACAGTTTGTATTGAACCATCCTGCCTTGTCTGAGTTTCTGTAACAAATCTTGTGTTTTTGTCTGTAGACTTTGAATTCTTGTAAGTATAAAAATCACATTCTTTCATGAAGTTTGACATTTCATTATATCTGTCTACCAAATCATTGTAGTCAGCTACATTTTTATCATATTGTTTACGAACTTCATTTATGACATAGCCAGCAAGAGCAATACCACCAGTTATCAATAGTTTTTTGAACATAAAGCTCCTCCTTTAATTATTAAACTAAATTTAGAATAACATTCTGGGTACGACAAAAACTGTCATATTCCCTAATTTTTTTCCCAAATCCACTGTATTTTTTGAGCTTTCTCTGCTGATTATATATATGAGGAGTTAGAAAAATGAAAGAAGATCAAAATCAGTTTAGGGAAGATTCAGAAGACTTATATTTTCAGGAAGCGGCATTCTTTGATGCTGATGATTTTATTGAAGAAGATAATGTAACCCGGAAAGCAGTTGAAACATTTGGAATCAAATATCTTTTTCCCTGGCAGAGAATTGTAATTCAAAACATTCTTGATGCCGCCCAAAACGTCACACAAAATGAGTCAAAAGTTCAATATCTGGCTGATTCCAGTGATGAGAAAAAAATTGAAGAAGAAAATGCCGAACTATTAAACAAAGGCCGTCAGATTGTACTTTTACCTACAGGAGCAGGAAAATCCCTCTGCTTTTTAACACCTGCACTTCTGCTTCCAGGTCCCACACTGGTTCTCTACCCCTTGCTGGCCCTCATGTCAGACCAGAAACGCCGCATGGATGAAGGTCATATGAAATCCGTTGTTTTCCGGGGAGGTCAGAGTGATGAAGAGAGAGAAGAAAACTTCCGGCAAATAAAAGACGGAGCCCGAATCATTCTTGCAAATCCTGAGGTTCTTCAAAACAAAAGTCTCTTAAAAAAACTTGCAGCCTGTAACATTTCCCACATTGCAATTGACGAGGCCCACTGTGTCTGGGAATGGGGCTCAACTTTCCGACCCGCATACCTGACTTTGGGAGATATAATCAAAGAATTAAAAGTTCCACTTGTAACAGCTTTCACAGCCACCGCTTCTCCCCTTGTACTTGAAAAAGTTTCCAGAGTACTTTTTGACGGTAAAGCCCACATTGTAAGAAGTGACGGAGACAGACCAAATATTCACTACAAAGTAATCAACGCCTACGCAAAAAAAAGAGCAGCCTTTCGCCTCGCAATCACTCAGGAAAAACCTCTTATCATATTCTGCGGTACAAGAAAAAAATCTGAGGATATGGCCAGAGAACTTGCTGAATATTACGGCAGGGATAAAGTCAAATTTTACCATGCAGGAATGGAAAAAGAAGAAAAAGCATTTGTTGAAAAATGGTTTTATCCAAAGGAAGATGCTATTCTCTGCTGCACCTGTGCCTTTGGAATGGGAGTAGACAAAAAAAATATCCGTACAGTAATTCACCTGGAAGCAAGTCCCACTGCTGAGGCCTACATTCAGGAAGCCGGCCGGGGAGGACGTGACGGAGGAATCGCAAATGCAATTTTGTTATGGAGTCCCCAGGATCACAAAAAATATAGTCAGTTCGCACCAGATTCCAGAGAGCGGGTTCTTATGACTTTTGCCGAAAGCACAACCTGCAGAAGGGAAGTTCTTTTAAATGCCTTGGGAGATCAGTTAACTTTCTGCGATGGTTGTGATATCTGTCAAACAGGGGCTGCTGCTGAAAGTGCCAGGGATGCGGATAGCGTAATAAAGTTTATGAAAAAAAACAAAAAGATTTATACCAGAGAAGGACTCGAAAAAATTTTACTGCAAAAGTTTAATTCAATTGATTTATCCCATTACAAAAAGAACATCTGGGATGATAAGGATATAAAGGAAATAATATGCCAGCTGGAAGAGGAAGGTAAAATTCTTCCCTGCAGATGGCCATGGCGAAAACTTTATACAGTTAAAAAATCAAAAAGAAAACTTCCGCCCATTACAATTCCAGAAGCATATAAATCAGTTCCTGATATCCGCTGATTCGGGAATTAAATCCTTTTGGATTCCGGCCAAATTCCTTAAAGCCAAATTTTCTGTACATTTCCAGAGCCTTTGTATTCTCAGAAACTACATCAAGCTCCAGCTGCACATAGCCTGCTTCTTTCGCACATTTTATACATGCAGCAGTCAGAGCCTTTCCAATTCCCAGCCCCCAGTAATCTTTCAATACACTAATTCCAAATTCAGCCCTGTGTTTAACTTTATACTTTGAACCAATCGCGTCAATCCCTGCCATTCCTATAATTTTATTATCCATAACAGCAAGTATTTCTATTTCGTCAGGACTTTCAGTTTTTGCCGCAAGATGGTCACTTTCAGCCTTTTCATTAAAGGAATTTTCATCACTATATGACAACAAAAAATCCGTTTCTTCATGAGTTTTGTTGAATACTTCAAATACAGCCTGACCATCCGAAAAATCCCCGTTTCTCAGCATAACCTGACTGCCATTTTTAAGAGTAACTGTTTCCCTGTATTTCATGAAATCTGTTTTCCTTTTCAACTTCCTTCAGTTGTACCACCGGCATTACCGGCACCCGCATTACCTTCCCCGCCAGAAGCTTTTTTTTCAACAGCAGCAGATTTTTTTGCCTTATAAACATGCTTTTTTTTCTGATAATTGACTACATAATTCACCAGGGCAATATAAAAAATGAGAAAAACTGTAACAACAATTACTCTCCAGTCCTTTAAAACTGAAAGACACAAATTAAACAAATAGTGAAATCTACCCATATTGTATTTATCGGAAGCCTGGATAAAATCTTCAATGCAAAAAAATACCCTAAGATTTTCTTTTCTCCTGATAATAATTGAATGAGAAAGTGGCAATCGGTATAATCTAGATTATGACAGGAATAGTTGATTACAACGCAGGCAATATTAAAAGTGTTGAACATGCTCTCGAAGCAATTAAGGCTCCTTACATTCTTTCAAAAAAGCCGGAAGATTTAAAGGATTGTGACTCTCTGATTTTTCCAGGTGTAGGAGATGCTGCTTATGCCATGGAACAGCTCAAGTTAACAGGATTTGACTCATTTCTGAAAGACTGGGCTGCATCCGGAAAACCACTGGCTGGCATCTGCTTAGGTTCACAGATTATCTTTGACTACAGCGATGAAGGAAATACCCAGTGTCTGGGCCTGCTCAAAGGTAAAATCAAGCAGCTGTCAAAACTCTGGCAGGAAAGAATCCCTGGAGAGGCAGAAAGAGCCCAGACCGATTACGAAATGCTTCACAATCAACTTAAAACTCCTCACATGGGCTGGAATGACGTTACACTCTGCAACAATCCTTCCCACATTCTGGACAATGTTCCAAACGGAAGTGATTTTTATTTCGTTCACTCTTACGTAATTCAGCCGGATGATCCTTCAATCATAAAAGGCTATGCAACTTACGGCGCAATGATTCCTGCTATCGTAGAAAAAGATAACATAATCGCATTTCAATTCCATCCAGAAAAATCAGGTAAAGCCGGTCTTCAGATTTTGAAGAACTTTACAAAGGTTCAGGGAAATGACCAGGGAGGAGAAAATGCTTAAAAAAAGAATCATCGTTTGTCTTGATGTAAAAGACGGCCGCACAACAAAAGGCGTAAAATTTCAAAATAACATAGACATTGGTGACCCGGTAGAAATGGCAGCCGAATACTACCGCCAGGGTGTAGACGAACTTGTTTTCTACGACATTATGGCTAGTGCCAGGGGTCGCGGTCCCATTCTTGATTTAATTGCCAGGGTTGCTTCTCAGGTTTTCATTCCCTTCTGCGTAGGCGGCGGAATTGGAACTCTTGATGACATTCGCTCCACAATTCTCGCAGGAGCAGAAAAAGTTTCCCTCAATTCACAGGCAGTTAAACATCCGGAGCTCATTACCCAGGGTGCCAGAGTTTTTGGAAACCAGTGCATTGTTCTTGGAATGGATGCAGCAAAAGACAACACTATGCCAAGCGGTTACCGAGTATACATCAACGGAGGCCGGCTTGCCACAGAACTGGATGCCAGAGAGTGGGCACAAAAAGCCGTGCAACTTGGTGCAGGTGAAATCGTTTTGAATTCGATTGACGCCGACGGCACCCGCAACGGATACGAAATCAACTTAACAAAAATGATTTCAGAAGCCGTGGAAGTACCGGTCATCGCATCAGGTGGCGGCGGCACAGTAAAACACCTGGAAGAAGTCCTCACCCGGGGAAAAGCCGACGCAGCCCTCATAGCCTCAATGGTCCACTCCGGCGATTACACAATCCAGTCCATCAAAAAAGAACTTGATGAATGTGACGTACCAGTCAGATTATAATTTTGGGGCAGACTGAATTTACAAGTCGCCTTCCGGGCTCCCCTACGGTCGGTATAAAAAAATCAGAAGCATCCCCTTCTGCTTTTTTTATACGCGCTTCGCGCCCCTCCACGCTCCAGCCTACTTATTTTCCAGCAGATTTATGCATTCAGCAGAATTTAGTTCTTTATAAAAATCCAGCTGATTGTAAGTCCAGACACCATTCACTTTATATGCATCAATGAATACAAGTGACTTACCATTTTTTCCTTTTACTCTGTAAGAAAAAATAGCTTTACCGGACGAATTACCATTTGAGCTTATAGAGCCTGTAATCAAACCAACCTGTTTGAAGTCGTCTCCCAGGTAGTCCTTTATTTCCTCATTATTTTCAATAAGTTCCATTGACTGCTTGTATGGGACAGAAGTCTTAAACGCAGTTAAAATAGTAAAAAAGAAAGAGGAGATTAAAAGTGCAATACATAAAAGAATACTGATAACTATAATTGCAACTTTTATATTTTCTCTCCTCTTCTCTTTCTTAGGGTCTACATCATTTTTTTTCTGAGCTGCTGCCGTTAAAGGCATTTCCTTTGAACAATAAGGACAGAACTTTGCATCTGCAGGAATTTTCTTTTTACAATTCTCACATATTTTCAGAGGCTTTACGGCCAACATTACTATAAGCACCCAAAAAGCTGCACCAGGATAAATCCCCAGCAAAAACCATTGAGGCGAACGGTTTTTCTTTTTAGCAATTTGTACACCAGGAATAATAGGTCCAACCCAAATCAAAATAAAAATTACAAAGAAAATAATTAAAGATAATGCACTATTCATTTTTTTCACCCTTTTTTTTATTTTATTATATCAATTTTTACACAATTTTATATATAATGATACAGATGCCGCCTGAATTACAAGTGTTCAGAGAGTCAGAGGGATGGTTTAGTTTTAACTCTTAAATTTTTGATCAAGTTTCTTTTGATTATATTTCACTTCCCTGCAGCAGAAGTTCCATTTATTGATTTTTCTGGGAGCCTTTATTAGATTTTTAAAAACTTCGGGATGGCGAAGGAATTCATTGTAAGTTATTAAAACTTTATACATTCCAGGACTTTTGCTTTTCTTCAGATAAATCGTTGCAAAGGTTTTTATA
The DNA here is from genome assembly GCA_002394685.1 of Treponema sp. UBA4307. Lineage (GTDB taxonomy): Bacteria > Spirochaetota > Spirochaetia > Treponematales > Treponemataceae > Treponema_D. The sequence continues at coordinate 52,471 of DGUP01000010.1, forward strand.
AAATCGAATCCGTATTCATAACCGTTCCGGCTGTAATTCATTTCTACCATTGTTTTGATTGTATTCTGGGCTATATCATACAGACGGGGATTTATTTCAAACTCTTCAATGAATTTTTGTACCTTATTCCATAATTCCCCCTTCCAGGCTTCAACAATAATTTTAACAAAACCAAATGCAGCATCAGCTTTACTAAAATCAAAGCAACGGAAAAAATTTTTTGAACCAATATAAATTTTCTTATCTCCTGCTGAAACAAAAATAGTCTGCCAGAAATCCATGTTATATTTTTCAAAAAAAATGTCCAGATAATATTCATCTATTTTTTTTTCAGCATTATGAACACTTCTGAAATTCACTTTTTCCTCTTCCGCAAGCTTCCCAAGTTTTTCTTCAAAATATTTAAATACATCACCTTCATACAAAGGATTACAGTTATCTATATTCTTAAAATATCTGCGCTCAACTTTTTTTATAATTTTCTTTTCCAGAATATATATATCTGCCAGTGCATCATTATTCAATTGTTCATAAAAATCAGGTTCCTCCATTTTTTTTCTGAGTGGATTCAGCCTCCAGTTGGAATAAATTTCTGCAATAGCCATACAAAATTTAAAACCAATACTATCTCCCTCTTTCAATTCTTCATACAATTCCCTAGTCAGCAACTGATTATCAACACAGGGGATACCCATCATTTCAGCAACTTTCATAAGAAAATAATTAAAATTCCATACTCCTCTGCATACTACAACAGGAAACTCATGAAAGGCATAATTATAATAAAGACCTACAAACAACTTGTCTTTGCATCTTAAAATCACATCGCACCGGGAAATTGCTTCAATTACATGATTAAAGGAGGGCCATATTTTATTTTCAGTCATCTAACGAAATCTCTCCTTCTTTCATAAGGTGTATATCCTTTCCTAAGGCAAGCACTTCTTGTATCGACACGACGCGAAGGTCTGGAGTCCCATCATGAAATGCAGAAAAAATCAGTTGCCGAATCATTTGTGGACATATAATAACCGGCTGCAAATTCTTTTCCCTGAATCGTGCAACAAAACTGTTAATGGAATTTTTCATTTTTTCCATCTCTTCTTTTTTTAAAGCAGCAAAAGGCAATTCTTCTTCTCTCTCAGATTTATGGTCAGCATCAATAAATTTGTATGCAGTTTTCTCTTGAATAGTCAAAACATGTAAAACATTATTTTCATCCACATATTTTCGAATAAAATTGTAGGCTAAATGTTCATGAACAATTTCCATTAATTCACTGATTCGCATTTCAGAGCGAATATTATCTGCAATTGTTTCTAGAATTGTATTCATATCACGGATTGATATTTCTTCTTCAAGAAGGAAGTTCAAGAGAATCTTCAGCTTAGATATTGTAAAGGAATGGTAAAAAAATACATTTGAAATTACATCAGGATTTTGTTTTCTTACTTTTTCAACAAGAGTATTAACCAGATTTTGATTCAGAATTCTGGTACGGTTCTTCCAGATGTTTTCATATAGATGAGTTCCTATGACCTCTTCAGGAGAAATACAAGAGTAACCAGTTTTATAGTCAGGGCACACAGAACATTTTTCTAATTCAACTCCATTAAAAAGAATTAAATATTCATATGGTTCCAGGCACATATTTTCCCGTATATGAACGGCCGGAACTGGAAGTCCGTATTCTGCATCAAACCGATTACGGCAGTAAGTTATTTCCTTCTGAAGATTTGATTTCTTCCCCTCATCTACAAGAGGATTTAAACTGCTGCCTATTTGAATTTCAAACAGGTTGGGCTGTTCTCCAAAATTGGTGTATATTTCTTTGTCATATAATCTTGGTTTTTGTAATTGCATCAAATTGTACCTCTCTTAACTCACGGTATGTTTTTGGGCAAGGAACAATCCGCTATCTGCCCTTGGCCCAGATTCTTCAATCTCATTCATACCGTAATTTAATCATGAGGAACTATCATTTAATGACAACATTTTCTGCTTACTAACCATTCTTTTATTCTGACAGAAAAACTTACCGCCAGGATTGGGAATAGTAACAGTAATAAAAGAAGATGATATTTTTCGTATCTACTAAGTTATACTAACTTCAAACATTTAATCTATCCACATAAGAGATTTTTTAAAGTCAAAAGTGACTCTGTGCTTTTCAAAGAAAGAAAAACTCAGGTGGATATCATACTTTCCTGCATCATTTTCTGAAAAGACTGATGGTAGAAGTTTTGTAAACTCCTGGTCACTCATATTTATACAGGGAATTGAAATAGTTTTATCACCAAATAACAAATTTAGAGAATCTGTATACATGTAATTGCTGGTAAATCTTTCATATAGTGATCCAAATTGCTGTATTCTTTCCTCAGGGAAAAGATTATTGTCAGTATTATTTATAAAAATTGAATAATTCTGCCAGCCAGAATCCAGAAATGCCTTGTATTTTTTTCCCTGAACAGTTGGAAAACAGAATATTCGTGTATTTTTCACTACAATGGGGAGAGGCTGGCCGTCTGGCTTTTGGTTCGTAAATCTTAATACACCATTCTGATAATCAAACTGAACATAATCAAATTCAGGATAAGATGTAAAGAATTCCATGCCAAGAAGTCCATCGCATTTTACTCCTAATCTTGTATCATCCATATAAAGAGGAAAATCAAATAAATCAATCTTCCCTATTTTGACCTCAGGGAAATACATTTTGAAAAGATGTTCACAGTCATTTGTCTTGACCTTTGTTTTATAAATTCCTTCCTTTAAAATTGTATTTGCAGGGGCTCCTGTGTCGATAAGAAATGATTCTTTTTTGCCATCGATGATAAGATCAAAATACATTCCGTAGTATCTCTTTTGCAAAGGAAACTCCATAACTGTCTGGGTATTTTTTTCTTTTGCCTTTATTGTTTCACAGGTAGAAATTTTTTCTCCACTTTCACGATAAGGAAGAGGTTCTGTATTCAGGGACTTATTAAAGACAAGTCTTTTATGTTTGTAATCTATAGTTACGGTATTATCCAGCATAGCATCAATGCCTATGATGGCATCGTTTCCTTTGAATAGTTGCGGAAAACTAGTGAAGTAGTCTGAGTGAGAATATGGCACGGGAGAATTAATAATTAAATCAAGATCAATATCTGGAAACCCTTCTAAAGAATCTGCATACATATTTGGAACAAGCATTGGTAGAAAAGCTATTTTTTTATCAGAAAGCTTAAAAGTAAAAATTTCGTCTTTTTTCCTGTAACTTATAGATTCAGCTTCAGATACATCATCATTAATTATTAAGCGGTTTGTAGAATAATCTAAGGTTACTGAAAAGAATGTCCTAAAAAAATCATATCCTAAATAACCATTAAAAATTCCTTCTGAGGTCAAACGAGAGTCTATGTAGAATTTCACATTATTGAATTCATACTTTCCCCATTTTGCAGAATTAACTATAAGATATTTGTTTTTTGTCTTTTCATATTTTCTTATGGCATTTGCCGTTTCTTTATTGATGCAGCTTCTCTCGAGTGTAGGCTCAATTGCAAAATTATACATAATACCGTCAATGCATAATTGAGCATAAGCCATTCGAGTGTTATAGGTCATTTCTACCGGAAGAATCATCTGCTCATTAGAAGCAGAAGTTTTGTTCTTGCAGCCGAGCAGAACAAGTGAAAGCAGAATAAGTGCAAGCACAATTTTTTTCATATTTTTACCTTCTTAATTTGAAAATATTAAAACTTCATCAACTGGAAGTAGAATAAAGTTTATCATCATTATACTCATTGAAATTGATAAATGGCAACTTAATTCACACTATTTATTTAGATATAGAATTAATAGCAGGATCTATTTTCTTTAACCTTGTGTCGCTTTCGTTCATAATGATTCTCCGTTTAAGAAGTCAAGAGCATAAAGCTGTTTGATTCCATCATGATAAATAATCGGTGCATTATCCAGTGTAATCAAAGTTTTTGGGAAGTTGTCTTTTACAGCAAGCAGAGGTTTTAACTCTCTTTTTAATGTTGCTTCATCACGAACAGAAAGTGAAACCTGAATGTAATTAAACGCCCCTCCTTTTTGTGCAATAAAATCAATTTCCATATCATCTATTTTTCCAACAGACAATTCATAGCCGCGACGCAATAATTCAAGAAATACAAGGTTTTCAAGAATGTGTCCTTCATCTCCACCTCTTGCACCAAGCATAAAAAAGCGAAGTCCCATATCTACGGCATAATATTTTTCCAAAGTTTTTAGAGTTTCTTTGCCACGAATATCATAACGGTTAAGTTTGTAAAAAAGATAAGTTTCGCACAATGCAGAAAGACAATTATCAATTGTTGCGGAAGAGGTTTTCCTTCCACTTGAAACAAAGGTATCACAAATTTTTTTGGGGGAAAGAAGATTACCTGTATGAACAAGTGCAAACTTTACAATCTTTTCAAGAAGGATTGTATCAGCAATTTTTTTACGCTGCTGAATATCTTTTAGAACAATTGTTGAATAAAGTCCAGAAATATAATCTCTTACAGCTTCGTTTTTTCCGTAAATATTATGAAGATAAGGAAAGCCGCCAAACGTAATGTATTTTGTGTACAAGGTAGGCAAATCAAAAGTTTCTTGAGAAAACTTTTCTTTATACGCTGTCTGAAACTCTGTAAAAGAAAAAGGCAGTATATTAATTTCAATATAACGGCCACTCAAAAGCGTTGCAATTTCGCTGGAAAGCATAGATGCATTTGAACCGGTCAGATAAATATCAACATTTGGAAGAATAAAAAGTGAGTCTACAACCTTTTCAAAATTTCCAACAAGCTGGATTTCATCCAGAAAGATATAATTCATTTTGTCTTCCTGAATACGTTCTTTTAAGACTGAATGCAGTTTATGATAATCAGTAATGTCTTCATTTTCGAGCATTTCAAAATTGAAAAATGAAATTTGATTTTCTGACGCAGATTTTGAAATTTCTTTGCAGACTTCCTTTAAGATAACTGATTTTCCCGAACGCCTTACTCCAGTAATAACTTTTATTACATGCTGATCCCGCCAGGAAAGCAGTTTTTCAACATATTCCTTACGAAAATATGAGTCTTCTTTATAAGACGGAGTATCGCGAAAGTCTATCATACTGATAGTTTATATCCGAATAACATATCTGTCAACTTTTTAACATACAAGTTAAAAAGTTGGGGAATTTATAGATTTTTTTAAACAGAAAAAAATAATTCGTAATATTTGTGCATATTATTCTTTATTGGTTCTCATAATACTTTAGCCAATGTGAGGATTTTTTCCCACATTCTGATAAAGAGCTTTAAAAGTTTCCTCAATTTTTTTAATCTCTTTAGATTCAAAAACATCCTTATTTTTTTATTGTTTCCAAACTATTCTCATAATCAGAGCCTAATGACTTGCAGACGTCTGCTTTAGTTGATCCAAAAGGAACACCATTTACTGACTCAGCTACATATCCGGCACCACCTTCCGAATCAATAAGGGCTATGTATTTATCATCAACTAAAACATATACTCCAAAATATACTTTTTCATAATTACATACCTCTTTTTACATATATATTAGTTAACGCAAGTCTATAATTGTTGATCGATACTCAATGGCATAAGGGCCAGAACCATATATTTCAATACAAAGGTCAACGTCCGATATAATTTTAACACTTTTTGCATTTGAAATATCATAATCAAATGTAACAGAACCTACTCGATAGTAATTACCATCCCATTTTACTCTTCTTACGCTGCATATAATACACATTGAAATTTTACAGTACAACCATAAATCATCTTAATAAAGATTATATTCATTCCAGATTGTTCGAAGAACCTTTTCTGCGTTCAAATATGGATTTTTTATCAAATCTTCCTGAGAAGAATCAATAATAAATACTGTATCTTTACTTATACATTCTGCAAATTTCTCGTAACCATTCTTATTAATATTCGAATAACAAATTACAAAGTATTTAACTCCTTCTGGCAGAATAACTTTGTTTTCAATATTTATGGTAAGGCCTTCCAATTCAATATATTCTAATTTATTATTCGAGGAAAAATCTAATTCAGTGACACTCTTAATCTTGTTGCTTTCGATAAGAGAAAGAACCCGTAAATTTGGAATTTTTTTCACAAAATCCAAATTTGAAGAAGTGACATAATTCATCTTGATAATTTCACATTCATTAGTACAATTCCAAAACTCTTCACATAAGTTATCAAGATAAACAAATGAAAAATTTATTTTTTTTATATATTTTTTTTCAATATTTGTCTTAATTTCTTTTACCGGTTTGTTCAAAACATGATCAACAAATAGTTCCCCACTCAACTCATTATAATTACAGGATTTTGAAGAACCGTCATTATAAATCAAATCAAATGTATGAGCAAAACTTACCATTGGAATAAATGTTATCAACAATACACTAAAAAATATTTTTAATTTCATAATAAACTCCTATTACAATCTTGGAAGTGGTATAAATGTCCAATTATTATTTGGACCTAAGTCAATATAATAGACACAAAAAATGCTAGTTTAAGCTGCAAGTTTTTCACATTCTGAATGGACAGTTTCCGGTGTTCTGTAATTCAGACTTGAATGAATACACTTGTGGTTATACCAGGATTCAATGTATTCAAAAACTGCGTCATAAGCAGCCTTTGAATCCTTATATTTTCTAAGGTTTACCTCTTGTTTCTTGAACTCTTCTGGGTAATGTTTGTTCCTAGCTTCCATGCTACATTCCTTATTAATAAAATAATATGTAGCATTTTTTGTGTCTACTAAGTTAGACTAACTTCATTCTTTAATTTCTTCTTCCCAAATTTTACCATATGCAGGTTTAATATCTACTAATTTATAGTTGAGTTCTTTCTACAACTTTCAATAAATACAGGAAACCAATCCGGCCAGCTATTTGCAAAATAATCGATAATTAAAATTATTGATTTCATATTATTCTACCCACATTAGAGAATTTTCAAAATCAAAAGTTATTATTCTTTGCTTAAAAAAATCTAAACCTAGAAGCAAATTATACTTTCCCCCAAATTCTTCAGAAAAAGCGTCTTGTACTATTTGTGTATATTCTTTTTCTGTCATGCAAATTAATGGAAGACTTATTATTTCATTATCCAGTTTTATTTTTATTCCTTTTGAATAAGGATAAGTATGGTTTGATTCGTTGTAAAGACTTATAATAGGAACTTGTTTTTTTTCTATGAACAAATCTTCTGTTTGATCAATAATTATTGAATAGCTGAGGTTTCCTGAATCAATTAAAGCTTTATAATTTTTTTTATTAATTTCAACTTCACAAAAAATATTGTTATTGTGTAATTCTATCTTATGAGGAATATTATTAGGTTTTACATTTGAAAAAATAAGAATATTGTCAATACAGTTTATTTGAACGAAATTGTATTGCGATTGTTTAGAGAGAAACTCAATTCCAAGAATTCCATCTAACTCTATTTTATTAAGATTATTGTTAAAAAATTTAAAACCTGTATATTTAAAATCTCCTTCAGAAATTTTGAATGATGAAAAATAGAATTTAAAACCTCGTTCAAATTCATTTACCTTTTTTAATTCTTTTTGAACTCCATTTTTGAAAAGTATATTGTCGCGACATCCAGTGTCAAGAACAAACTGAAAGGGTGTCTTGTTTATAAGGGCCTGAATTTGAATTCCTTTATTAGAAATATAGAATGGAATATTTACAACTGTTGGTAATTTATATTCATTAATTTCAACTGATTCACAATATGAAATTTTCTCATTGAATTTTCGTAAAGGGAGTTGTGTTGTATTAATTGATTTATTAAAAGCAAGTTTTTGATTTTTAAAATCAAAAGTGACAGTATTACCAATAAAAGTATCAAAACCTAGAAGTACATCATATTTAATAAAAAGATCTTTATATTGTGCATACTTTTCATATTCTTCAAAGTAAATAGGAGAATTTATTGTTAAATCGACATCTTGTAAAAATTGTATATGATCTGCAAACATATTTGGAAACATTCCGAATACTAATCCAATAGTTCTATTTTTGATATTAAACATCAACGCATTATCACTTTCTCTGTAAGAAATCATACTTTCCGTTGAAATTATATCATTGATAATTATACGATTGGTTGCCATATCTAGTGTAATGAGATTGTACTTCTTAAAAAAATCAGAACATAAAAAACCATCAAAATCACTATTTCCTACGAGAGTATCGTCTATAAAAAATTCAACTTTATTAAATTCATAAATTCCACAATTCAATGAATCAATTTTTAAAATATTTTTTTTATAACAATTAGAGTTTGTTATTCTATTAGCTGTATCTCTTGAGATAAGTGATTGACTGCTGGAAAAGTCAAGAATAAAATCATACATGTTACCTTCTATATTTAATTTAACATAAGATAGTCTTGAAATTTTGTCTGTTTCTACAGGTAATACCATCTGTTTAGGATTATCATATTTGTTTGCTTTACAACAAATAAAAATAAAAGAAATAGTGAGAAGTGTAAGAGCATATTTTTTCATTTTCATTCCTTAAAAATTATATGGTTGATTTAAATTTTTATAACTAGTTTAAATACGGATTATTTAACTCCGAAGAATAACAAAAAAACTCCCCAGATCAAAACGATTTGGAGAGTTTCAAAAGTAAACAATCTATATTTTACATTAGAGAATTAGCGCGATCCCTTATCGTAAGGAATACCTTCGGCTTTTGGTGCGCGGGACTTCTTTGATGTAAAGGCCAGTACAATCAGAGAGATGATGTATGGCAGCATTTTGTAGAAGTCTCCCGGCATAAGGTTCTTAAGGAATTCATATCCAATGTAAGAATCTGCAACAGCTCTGAAAAGACCAAAGATAAGTGCCGCAAGAGCAATTCTAATTGGTTTCCACTGACCGAAAATCATTACAGCCAGAGCAAGGAAGCCGGCACCTGCAACTCCGTAAATGAAGTCCCACTGAGATGTAGCAGAGGCAATGTAAACGATTCCACCAATTCCACCCAGGAAACCTGAAATCAAAACACCGGCATAGCGCATCTTGTAAACGTTAATACCTACAGAATCAGCTGCCTGAGGATGTTCACCACAAGCGGCTAAACGCATACCAAAACGTGTCTTATAAAGAATGATATAGGAAAGAACCAGAAGCAGAATTGTTATAACCATAAACCAGTTGAATTCCATTTTACCAATCTTAAAAATAAAAGCTTTTCTCGTCTGAATATATTCCAGAATTGCAGAAACATTGTCGTGATTAGAGCGGGCATTGTTGTAAGACTTTACAATAACTGTTGCGGCAGCAGTAGCCAGCATATTCATTGCGGTACCAACCAGAGTCTGGTCAGCCTTAAAATTAATTGCGGCAACTGCAAGCAAAAGCGAGAAAATCATACCACAAAGGGCACTCATAAGAATTGTCAGCAGGATGATAAAAACAGCCGGAGTATCTGCAGGAATAAGGAAAAGTGTAAATGCACCTCCCAGCGCACCTGCAACCATAATTCCTTCCAGACCAATATTGATTACACCTGAGTGTTCAGAAAACATTCCACCCAGCGCAACCAGAATCAAAATTGACATATAAATAAGTGTGTACTGAGCTAATAACATTATTTACCCTCCTCTGCTTTTTTTTCATTCTTCTGCCGGCTGGTCCATTTACCAATAAGTTCCTTAAAGAAAAGAACAAATCCGCAGGCGTAAATAATTATAGAAGAAATAAGATCTGCAATCTGTGGGTTGTAATAGCGCATATCAATTAAAGAACCACCAAGTGAAATATGCTGAATAAAGTATCCGGCAATCACAACTCCAATTGGATTCAATCCGCCAAGGAAGGCAACTGCAATTCCAGAGAAGCCCATTGCAGGAACTGAAGAACTTGTCTTCCACTGCTGAATGTCTGTGAGATAATAGAGGGATGCAGCAAGACCTGCCAGTGCTCCGGCAATTGCCATTGTAATAACGATATTAAACTTTTCCTTCATACCTGCATATTTAGCAGCATTTTTGTTAAGACCAGTTGCCCTCAGTTCGTAACCAAAAGTTGTCTTGTTCAAAACAATCATAATCACAACTGCAATAATGATTGTGAGTGGAATAGCGATTGTAACATACTGATTATTGTTAAAAAGTTTGTTCAACCCCATCTTTGGAAGAAGACTCTGAGAAGAAAGAGCCGCAATCTTAAAGGTTTCAGATTTTGTCTGATCCATAGTTACAGGATTCTGCATGAGCACATTCACCAGATAAAGTCCTATCCAGTTAAGCATGATACAGGCTATAACTTCATTCATATTACAGAAAGCCTTAAAGAGCCCCGCAAGAGCACCCCAGGCAGCTGCAGCCAGTGTTGCAAGAATTACACACAGCCACCATGGAAGATTCCAGACCAGGGCAGACCAGAGGGAAATACCAATTGCTACACAATACTGACCACCAACACCAATGTTAAAAAGACCAGCCTTGTATGCAAACAAAACAGAAAGTCCGCAGAGAATAAGTGGAACAGACTTAACAAGTGTCTGGCCTAAATAGTAAGATCTCATTGCAGGCTTTTTATAATACATAAAATTCTTGAGAATAGTAGAAATTGCTTTTGGAGCATTAGGTGCATTGATAATCAGAAGGATGATGAATCCAACCAGAATACCAATCAAAGCACAGATAATTGCTGAAACAATTGCCTTAAACTGTTCAGAAGAGGCTAATTTATTAAAACTGAATTTCGATTTATTGTTCATCATCTACCCCGTTACTTATTGCGCTTAGCACCAGACATATAAAGACCAAGTTCCTGAGGACTTGTTTCCTTTGGATTAAGTTCACCAACAATTTCTCCCTCGTACATTACAAGGATTCTGTCACTCAAGGAAAGAACTTCTTCCATTTCGTAAGATACAAGAAGAACTGCAGCTCCCTTATCTCTGTCCGAAACAATCTGCTTATGGATATATTCAATTGCACCTACATCCAGACCACGGGTTGGCTGAACTGCAATCAAAAGTTTGTGAGCCTTGTCCAGTTCCCGGGCAATAATTGCCTTCTGCTGATTTCCACCAGACATTGAGCGGGCAATTGTTTTACAGCCCTGACCGCTTCTTACATCAAACTGATCAATCAATTCTGATGCATATTTTGTAACAGCCTGCTTTTTTATAAAACCAGCTTTCTGAAAATCACTTTCCCAGTAACGCTGAAGAACAATATTCTGTTCAAGAGTATAATCCAGAACCAGACCATGCTTATGTCTGTCTTCCGGAATATGACTCATTCCAGCCTTAGATTTTTCACGAATAGATTTTTTTGTTATATCAACATTATCCAGGAGGATTCTTGTTTTCTCTGTATTTACAAGAGGATCCAGACCTGTCAGACCATGAATAAATTCCGACTGACCGTTTCCATCAATTCCAGCAATACAAACAATTTCACCTGCATGAACTTCAAGGCTTACATCTTTTACTGCAAGATTTTTATGAACCCTGCTGCCCACATTCATGTGTTCCACAGTAAGAACTGCCTTGCCAGGTTTAGCGGCTTCCTTATCTACAGAGAACTTAACGTCACGGCCAACCATCATATGGCTCAGTTCTTCTTTTGTAGTATTTTTTGTTTCAACAGTTCCAATATAACGACCCTTACACAAAACAGAACAACGGTCTGAAACTGCCATAATTTCATTTAATTTATGTGTAATGAAGAGGATGGATTTGCCTTCTTTTGCAAGATTACGCATAATATCCATCAGTTCATCAATTTCCTGAGGAGTTAAAACTGCAGTTGGTTCATCAAAAATAAGGATTTCATTTTCGCGGTAGAGCATTTTAAGGATTTCTACACGCTGCTGCATTCCAACTGTAATATCTTCAATAAGAGCATCCGGATCAACTGCAAGGCCATAACGCTGGCTCAATTCGATTACCCTTTGACGGGCTGACTTTCTGTCAACAAACCCATTCTTTACCGGTTCCGTACCCAGAATGATGTTATCCAAAACTGTAAATACTTCAACCAGCTTAAAGTGCTGATGCACCATTCCAATTCCAAGAGCGGTTGCATCGTTTGGATTATTAATGTGAACTACTTCTCCGTTTTTGCGAATCTCACCTTCTTCTGCCTGATACAAACCAAAGAGAACGCTCATGAGAGTTGATTTACCCGCTCCGTTTTCACCAAGCAGGGCGTGAATTTCACCTTTCTTAAGCTGTAAGGTGATGTCGTCGTTTGCAATAATACCAGGGAATCTCTTGGTAATATGCAGCATTTCAATAATATAGTCGTTGTTCATATAGTCCATTATATAGCCTTATTTCAAAAAAAGCCGAAAATGTTTTCGAATTTGCACTCGCAAACACTTTCGGCTTATGTCCAGTAAATCAGGTTATTTACTTAAGGTTGTCGTAATATGTTACCTTAACTGCTGTTTCTGGAGCAGCTGAGATATCGTTAGAAATTACGATGCTTCCGTTGAAGATGTCAGCAACCATTGCCTTGTATTCGTCAACTGTAAAGTTCTTCATAGACCATGTAGCTGTTGGGAGCTGTACGAAGTTTGATTCCAGGTCTGTTGCAGAAACGAGACCGAGAGTTTCAATCTTTCCAGAGTAATCAGACCAGTTACCGTTCTTTACAGCAGAAAGAGCAGCTTTAACTGTTGCACCCAGACCCTTCATAGCTGAAGTTACACACATACCTTCACCGTAACCGTTGATCTGTGCTGTCTGATCTGTATCAACACCAATTACCTTACCATTTTCTACCTTTGCAGCTGCTTCACAAGCAGATGTCCAGATTCCACCACCACAAGCGAATACAACTTCTACACCAGCTGTCTGGTACCATGTATCCATTGCAGCAGTAATCTGCTGGTCACCGTAGAACTGTCCACCGTATACGTATTCAACTGATACCTGATCAGCAATTCCCAGTTCTTCAGCAGCCTTATTTGCACCCTGAACGAAACCGTATCCGTAGCGGATTACAGCTGGAACACCCATTCCACCAAGGAATCCAAGGTGACGGTATCCTTCCTTAACTGCTGCATAACCAGCCATAAATCCAGGGATTTCCTCTGAATATACAGCGCAGAATACATTTGAAGGGAGAACGAAATCACCAAGATCGCCTGCACCAATATCAAGACCGATAAATGTAACATCAGAGTTAGCTTCTGCTGTTTCTACAATTGCTTCACCAAAGAGGTAACCAGGGAGTACGAGAACTGAGTAGCCGTCATCGATAGCTGCGTTGATTGATGCAACGCGGTCTGCTGTTGAATCACCAGCTGGCTTGTAGTACTTAAAGTCTACGCCGTTTGATTCAGAAAATGCCTTACAAGCTTCATATGTTGTCTGGTTGAAAGACTGGTCAGTAATATCACCAGAGTCTGTTACCATTGCAACACGAAGTGTAGATTCTGTAGCAGCCTTTACATTTGACTTGTCTTTGCAAGAAACAAATGCAGTAAGAGTAGCTGCAATCAAGAGAGTTGAAAGTAATGCCTTTTTCATTAGATTCTCCTATTAAATTTATTCGCACAACCATGCGAGTATAAACTGTTGACTGTCCATTATATAGAAAAAACAAAAGTAGAAAATACTAAAACACCCATTTTCACATAAATTTTTTCACTTTTTTAGTGGAATTTATATGAATTTGTCATTTTTTCCTTATTTTAATCTGGAATGTAGCGGGCACGACTGGTTGCTGTTTCGAAAACATCCACTGCGCGGATTGCAGGATTTTTTCCACCCTGAGTCAGTTCCGGTAAAAGTTTAAGCAGTTCCTGACAGATGTACATTGCAATTCTTTCTGCACTGGGATTGTTCTGGAAATATTCTAAGTCATTCAGATTAGTATGGTCAAGTTTCCCGCACACATCCCGCAGAGCCTTCTTAAGACGGGTAAAATCAAGAAGCATTCCCCCGGCATTTAATTCAGGACCTGCCACGTGAACCCTGACAAGATAGTTATGTCCATGAAGATTTTCACATTTTCCATTGTAATCCTGAAGAAAATGAGCCGCTGCAAAATCTGTTTCTACTCTAACTTCAAACATGATAGTAATTCTATCATTCCTTCACGTAAATTTCTATACCAGCCCGCCCGCCGAAAAATACAATCTTTGGGACAGCTTTTTCTTTCATAAGTTGCAAGTATCCATTAAAAGGAGTAAAATCCCAAAATATGAAAAAATCACTTTTTGAACTTTTGCCATCTTTTGAAAATACAATTGTTGATTATGATGGCACTACAATTCTGGATAAATCACTTGCTGAAGAAAATGCAAAAAACTGCATCATTGAATCTCTTGTTTTTGACAGCCGTGATGTAAAACCTTCATCCCTTTTCTTTGCCCTGCCAGGTACACATACCACAGGAAACAGATTCATTAAGGCCGCTATCGAAAATGGTGCAACTGCCGTTGTTTTTCAGGATGAATTCAGCTCTGATGAAATAAGCGAAATCAAATCCGCAGTAGAAAAAGCCTCAGTAAAACCTGTTTTTGTAAAAGTAAAATCTTCCCGCTTTGCAATGAGTCCGGTTTCAAAAACCTTCTATAATAATCCTTCACACAAACTGGTTATTTACGGAGTTACCGGAACTGAAGGAAAATCTTCAACCGTCGCCTTCATCTGGCAGCTGCTGAGACTTTCCGGCTACAAAGCAGGATTTATTTCTACCGTACAGTATTCCCTGGGTGGAGAAGCAGTTAACAATCCCCAGCATCAGACAACACCTGAAGCTCCTATCGTTCAGCGGGAACTTTACGAAATGCTGGAAAACGGTTGTACTCACGCAGTTGTTGAAAGTTCCAGCCACGGTTTAAGCGAAAAAACAAACCGACTGGGAGACATTGAATTCGACGTAGGTCTTTTCATGAACGTTACCCTGGAGCACCTGGAATTCCACGGAACTTACGAGCAGTACCGCTTTGACAAGGCAAATCTTTTCCGTGCCCTGGACAAATATGACCACAAGAAAATTATTGACGGAAAAGAAGTAACTGTTCCTTCATTTGGAATTGTCAATCTGGAAGATCCTGCTGCAATTTACTTTAAGAACGCTACATCAAAAAAAGTTGTTGGATTTACAACAGAAGGAATGGCAGGAAAACTTTCTGCTGAAGAAATGAACGCAAATCCTCTTCCAAAAATTCCTGATGATATGGCCTACTTCTCTGCCAGAAATATTGCTTCTGCAAGATTCGGCCTTACCTTTACAATCAATCGTTTTGAAGACCACGACTCCCTTAAAGATGAAAGCCGCCTGATTCACATTAAGGCACCGCTGCCGGGAGCATTTAACGCATACAATATTATGGCCGCAATGATTGCAGTTAGCGGTACAACAAAAAAGCCTCTGGACGAACTGGCCGCTCTTTGTGAAAAACTCACACCTGTAAAAGGTAGAATGACAGTTATAGACAGAGGTCAGCCTTTTGAAGTAATCGTTGACTATGCCCACACACCATCAAGTTTTGAAACAATTTTCCCACCAGTAAAAAAACGCTGCACTGGAAAAATGATTTGTCTTTTCGGATCAGGTGGTGAACGTGATTTAACAAAGCGTCCTCTTCAGGGACAAATTGCAGCCCGTTTCTGCGACACAGTTATTTTAACTGATGAAGATCCTCGCGGAGAAGATTCAGTTGAACTTCTGGAACAGATTGCCGTTGGTTCAAGAAAGGAAGGAAAATGCGACAACAAGGATCTCTTTATAATTCCTGACAGACCAAGTGCAATCCGCAGGGCTTTCAAAATGGCTGGTGAAAATGACATTGTTCTTCTTCTGGGCAAGAGTCACGAAAACTCAATCATCTACAAGGATCACGTAATGCCTTATGATGAAATTTCTGAAGCAAACAAAGCTCTGGAAGAAATGGGTTTTAATAAATAACAACAAGATTGAAGTAAAATATTTTTTAGGAGAACTACATGAATGTAATTTTAATGTACGGCGGAAGATCCGGGGAACATGAAATTTCCCTTATGTCATGCGCATCAGTTGCAAGAAACATTTCAGCTTCTCACAACGTAAAATTGATTTCCATCAGCAAGGATGGAAAATGGTATCTGGAAGATGATTCTGTAATTAATGAATTGAAAAATAATCCTCAGGCAAAGCTTGAAGTTCATCCAGTAGAAGCAAATCGTGTTTCTGTAATTCCCGGCAGTGCAAAAGATCAGACTTTCTTTGCAAAAGGCCAGGCTATTCCATGCGATGTAGTTTTCCCTGTTATGCACGGAACCTATTCAGAAGACGGAACAATTCAGGGACTTTTTGAAATGTGTTCAATTCCATACGTTGGCTGCCAGACACTTTCTTCTGCTGCCACAATGGACAAGGAAACCACAAAGATTCTCTGGAAATCAGCAGGTCTTCCTGTTGTTCCATACATGTGCCTTACAAAATCTGACATTAATGACAGCAAACGTTATGACCAGCTTTTACAGCAGGCCGCTGACACTCTTAAATTCCCGCTCTTTGTAAAGCCATGTTCAGCAGGATCAAGCGACGGTGCAAGCAAGGCAAACAACATGAGGGAACTTTCATACGCACTCATGGATGCTTTCAGTTGGGACAATAAAGTTCTTATTGAAAAAGCAATTAATGCACGTGAAATTGAATGTTCCGTTACAGGAAACTCCATCACTCAGGATTCTGCCCGTCCATGCACAATGCTCAAAGCATACGGTCCTGGTGAAATTGTTCCAAAGCACACTTTCTATGACTACGATGCAAAGTACAATGATCCTGACGGCGCAGAACTTAAAATTCCTGCCCTTCTTGATGACAAAAAGCTGGATGAAATTCGCAAAACTGCAATGGAAGCTTACAAAGTTGTTAATGCCAGCGGTTTAAGCCGTGTAGATTTTTTCATTGACAGAGACACAGGGGACACTTACTTAAATGAAATCAATACACTTCCAGGATTTACCTCAATTTCAATGTTCCCAAAAATGTGTGAAGCTTTCGGCCTGAAATATACAGACTTAATTGATTACCTCCTTGACGAAGCCCTTGCCGCTTACCAGGACAAATCAAGACTCTGCACTTCTCGCTCTTAACTCTAAAACAGCCCGAATGTTAAGTTTTGAAATTCTCTTGATGTAACAAAAAAACGGCGCGAAGGAGTAAAACGGCTTACGGAAACACTCATTTTGTGCTGCCGCGGGAGCGGCAACCGTATATAATTACAAGCACAAAATGCGTGTAGCAGGCGAGCCTGCGATTCCGATAAGACGTTTTACGACTGGGAGCCGTTTTTTTTGTTACATCAGAAAATTTAAAAACACTAAGACCGCTTTCTCCAAAAGAGTCAGCGGTCTTTTTTTATTTTTTACTGAAGAAGCATCTGGTCATTACTAAGGGAATGCTTTTTAATTGCCTTAAAGCGGGCAACAATATCATCCATTGTAAGTTTTGCTTTTTCTTCCTTATCAATATCCAGAATTATTTCACCGCCGTCCATCATCAAAAGCCGGGTTCCATAATCCAGGGCATGCTGCATATTATGTGTAATCATCATTACAGTAAGATTATTTTCTTCAGCAAACTTTCTTGTAAGCTTCATGATGATTTCTGCATTTCCCGGATCCAGGGCCGCAGTATGTTCATCCAGCAAAAGAATATCCGGCTTTGACATAACAGCCATAAGTAAAGTAAGGGCCTGTCTCTGTCCTCCTGAAAACTGTTCAACGTTATCATTAAGACGATTCTCAAGTCCCATATCAAGAACCTTAAGCTGCTCCTTAAACTGCTGGCGGGTTTTATTGTTCAAACTGATTCTCAATCCCTTCCAGCCTTTTTTGCTTGCAATAATCATATTGTCTTCAAGAGACATTTTTCCAGCTGTACCTAAAAGAGGATTCTGGAAAATGCGGCCGATATACTTTGCCCTTTTATACTCCGGCTCTTTTGTAATGTTTCGCAGACTTCCATTATCTTCCAGAAAAATTTTTCCTGTACTTGGAGTAAGGTTTCCCGAAATAAGATTCATCAAAGTAGTTTTACCTGCACCGTTTGAACCGATTACAGTAATAAAATCACCTTTATTAACAGTAAGATTTATATTTTTCAGAGCCTGGTTTTCATCTGGAGTTCCCGGATGAAAAGTAATTCCAATATTTTCAAGTTTAAGCATTTTGACCTCCCGCAGTATCTGCTTTAGGATAAGGCCGCTTCATATGTCTGTTGAAATAAGAAATCACATCTGCCTTTGAAATAATCAGACAGAGAATGATTAGAAGGCCGGTAATCAGCTTAAGGTCATTTGCAGTAAGACCAATCTTATATCCGTAGCTGCGGCCAATATACATCAAGCCTCTGTAAATTATTGAACCCAGAATTACGCGAAGAGTTTGAAGACCAATTTTATTTGAGCGGATGAAAAACTCTCCCAGCATAAGGGAAGCAAGTCCGGAAACAATTATTCCCGTTCCAGAACCAACATCTGCAAATCCGGAATACATTGCGGCCATTGCACCTGCCAGAGCGGCCATTCCGTTACCTAAACAAATTCCAATTGTTGTTACGGCTTTAGGATTAACTCCCTGGGAAACAACCATCTGCCGGTTTGAGCCCAGAGCACCCATTGTTAAACCAAAATCCGTATGAAAGAAAAGATCCAGGAGGAACTTAATTAAAAGAATTACACCTAAAAGGAAAAGAGCTATCATCCATCCTGAAAAAGCAACTTCAGCAATTCCATGAGCCTTAGCATAAACTACAGCTGCTTCCTTAATATTGGACATAACTGTTGGAACTTTAAGGAAAGAAACGTTAGCCCTGTTATGCATAATTCTCAGGTTAACCGAATAGAGCATTGTCATTGTTAAAATACCTGACAAAAGATCCGGAATATTTAACTTGGTATAAATTAAAGCAGTAATCAGTCCGGCGCACATTCCTGCTGCAAAAGAAATAAGAAGTGCAAGGATTGGATTTACACCCGCAAGAAGAAGTGAGGCTAAAACACAGGCTCCAAGCGGAAAGGAACCATCCACAGTCATATCGCAGAAATTTAAAACACGGAATGTGGTAAAAACTCCAAGTACCATAATTCCGTAAATAAATCCTTCAATTAAAATGTTTTGAATCATTTTCTTTTCCTAAAAAAAAATCTGGCTGTCAGCAGCGGAAATTCAGTTTAACACAGAATTGTCCACATTGACAGCCAAATTATTTTCTGATTATTTCAATTATTTGTTTTCGAGAACACCGTTTTCAATAATCATATTTGCTTTTGAAAGCCATTCTTCAGGAATTGTAATTCCACAGTTTGCTGCAGCATCAAGATCAAAAAGCAAATCTGAATCACTTGGGTCAGTCATAAATCTTACAGGAATGTCTGATGGATTTGCACCCTTGAGGATATCAACAACCATTTCTCCAGTAGCATAACCTGCCTTGTAGTAGTTAAAGCCGGAAGCCATAAAGATACCTCCTTCCATAGCGCCAGTTACGTCACCAGAGAAGATAGGCTTTTTTGCATCACCGAAAACCTGAACCAGAGAAGCGAGTGCAGAGAATACAGTGTTGTCTGTTGTTAAATAGATTCCGTCTACACGATCAACAATTGACTGTGCAGCAGTGATTACTTCAGCTGAAGTTGAAATTGCCTGTTCAACAAGATTAAGACCTGCTTCCTGACACCCCTGGCGTACCAGTTCAAGAGCAGAAATTGAGTTTGCTTCAGAGCTTGTATAAATGTAACCAAGAGTTTTAATTCCTGTAAGTTCAGCAAACATCTTAATAT
>DGUP01000073.1 GCA_002394685.1 Treponema sp. UBA4307
TTTCAAAACTCGACATTCGGGCTAACTATACATTTTTATGTAACAAAAAGGTGAAATTCGTACCTTTTTAATATAAATCCCAAAATCTCCATTGTTTTCATTTGTGTTTTCAAAAATACCCCCTATAATTTTAGTTGGAGGGTTTGAAAATTTTACAAATGGAGGTTTCAAATGGACAAGAAGACTTCTCGTAAGTTAGGGCGTCTAGGCGTATTCTACTGTGCCATTTATTTAGCAAGTGATATTACCTTTTGGGTTATGGTAGCAGCCGCCCAATTAATGTCATTTCAAGATTCCTGGGCTTTTCTGAATAACTGGTTTTATTATTTAATCCTTGTTGTTAAGTATTTAATAGTTTCTGCAGTTTATTTCCTTAATGTAAAAAAGATAAAATATTATGATGGTTCCGAAGAAGGTCTGAAAAAGGCTGAAAAGGCTTATAAAAACATTGTCCGTTGTACAGTAATTCTTTTCTTTGTATTCCTGTTTGTCTTACTTCCAGATTTTTATGCGATTTATAGATCTTCTAAACGTGCTTTAAGTTTTAATTTCATGTCATTTGTATTAATTATGGAAGGGTCCGGCGCTACTATTTGTGCAGCTATGTATGTTTTCTTTCTTGATAGATTTGATAAAGCTACAGAGTTTCTTCCATTTGATATTAATCACAAAGTAATTTCTGGAATTGTAGGCAAAGGTGTTATGGTAACGACTTGTTCCTGGGGTGGATTCATTCTTACCATTGTTGCAGCCTTTATTGGTCAGAATGAAAGAAATATAGACTGGCACAGCTGGGTTGTTTACGGATTGTCACCAGTTTTTGTATTTAATTCTGTAGTTGTAATGATAACAATGTTCCGGCTTTATCATTCAATATCATACAGTTTAAAAAGAATCAGCAAAGTACTTAAACGTCTTTTTGTTAATGATTATACACATGAAGTTGAAGGCATTTATTCCAGGGATGAATTTGGTAGTATGGCTACAAGTATAAATTCATTTGTAAGGACAACTAAATCAGTTCTTCAGGATATACAGAAATCTGCTATGACATCTCATACAATGGCCCGGGAACTTGCTGTGCAGACAGGTGCCAGTTTTAATTCTGTAAATCAGATTGTTGAAAGTATTGATAATATGAATGACAGCGTTAATTCAGAAACAGCGGCTTTTACTAAAATAAATGAAAGCAGCAGGATAATGTCAGATACAATCAGCGGTTTGAATCGAAATATTGTAAATCAGGCAGCGGCAGTGGAACAGTCATCCGCCGCTATTGAAGAAATGGTTGCAAATATTCGTTCTATTTCGGCTATCCTTGAAAAAAATGCTGCAACCGTTTCAAATCTTTCTACTGCAGCAAATGAAGGTAAAAATAATATTGCATCTTCCGTTCTGGCAGCTGAAAAAATTCTGAAGGAATCAGAAGGGCTTCTGGAAGCTTCAAATGTAATTCAAAATATTGCAGAACAGACCAACCTGCTGGCTATGAATGCGGCTATTGAAGCTGCCCATGCCGGTGAAGCAGGCCGTGGATTTGCAGTAGTAGCTAACGAAATTCGTAAACTTGCAGAAGATTCAAACAAACAGGGTAAGGCAATCAGTGACAATCTGGAAAAACTTCAGGATTCAATTAAAGAAATTTCCCAGGCTACTCATACAGCCAGTGAAAGCTTTAAGACAATCTACCGTCTTACAGATTCAGTCAGTTCCCAGGAAGATGTTATCAAACATGCTATGGAAGAACAGGCTGCAGGTTCAGAGCAGGTTCTTGAAGCTGTAAAAATGATGACCGAAACTACTGAAAACGTTAAGTTAGGAGCTTCTGCTATTTCTGACAATAACAATGAAGTAAAGAATAATATGTCAAAGATGGAAATCGAAATTGATAACTTTAACAAAGTAATGAATGTGGTTTCCAAAAATGCGGCAGAAATCACTTCATCAATTTCAGAGACAAAAAAATCTTCTGATACAAACAATGTAAGCGTTCAGACTCTTGCAACTCTGGTAAATAAGTTCACTGTTGAAGAAAAAGAGAGTGCTTCTGCTTTAAATAAAGTAAAACGGGCATAATACTGATTGTCCTGAAAAAACCAGAAGAAGACAGTTTTTTTAGTCATAAGGGTGTTGTTTTTTGATAAATAACACCCTTTTTTTATGTTTTATTGTGTTTTTGCCGAAAATCAATTAATGTATAGGCATTAAAATTTAGGAGAAACAATTATGGACGCTACCGAAGAAATTCTTAACTTGCTCAGAGACAATGCACGTCTTTCAAAGGAAGACATCTCAGCTATGACAAAGAAGACACCTGCGGAAGTAGAAGCTATTATTCAGAAGCTCGAAAACGATGGTGTAATTATGAAGTACGCGGCGATTGTTAATCCTGAAAAGGACCCTTCTAAATCCGCGAAAGTAAGGGCGGAAATTGAAATTCAGGTTCAGCCTCAGCGTGAACATGGATTTGATGGTATTGCAGACAGAATTTACCGCTTTCCACAGGTAAAATCACTTTATTTGATGAGCGGTGGTTATGATTTGAAAGTTGTAATTGAAGGTGAAACATTACAGGAAGTTTCTTTCTTTGTTGCCAGAAAACTTTCAACACTTGAAGGGGTTCGTTCTACAAAAACACACTTCTTCCTTAAAACATACAAGGAAAATGATATTGTTTATGTAGAAGAAAATTCTGACAGCCGTGAAGGCGTAACAGCATAAGTTTGGAGAAATAGATTAAAATGAATACACGTGAAGATAAATTCAGCAGAGCTATGGTTGAAACACCACCTAGCGGCATTCGTAAGTTTTTTGAAATGCTCATCGGTCATGATGATGTTATTTCCCTGTCAGTTGGTGAACCGGATTTTCCAACTCCATGGATTATGAGGGAAGAAGCCTTTTATCATATTGAGAAAGGTCACACAAGTTATACAAGCAACTGGGGTCTTCTTGAGCTCAGGGAAGAAATAGCAAAGTACATGGAACGCTATGGAATGTACTACAAACCAAACAAGGAAATTCTTGTAACAGTTGGTGCCTCTGAAGGAGTAGATGCTGTTCTTCGTGCCATTCTTAATCCTGGGGATGAGATTCTTGTCAGCCAGCCTTGTTACGTAAACTATACCCCGCTTGCCCTGCTCACTGGAGCTAAGCCGATTGAAATTGATTCTTCAAAAAATGGATTTTACCCAACTGCTGAACAGATTGAATCAATGATTACGCCAAAAACAAAGGCTCTGATGATTTGTTCTCCAAACAATCCGACTGGAACAATGATTCCTGCAGACGAACTGGCAAAAATTGCAGAAGTTGTTAAAAAGCATCAAATCTGGGTTATTTCAGATGAAATATATTGCGAACTGGTTTATGAAGATGCAAAGCATACTTCAATCGGTTCTTTCCCTGGAATGAAGGATTATTCAATTATTCTCAACGGATTTTCAAAATCCTTTGCAATGACAGGATGGCGCATTGGATATATTTGTGCACCGGAAGAGCTTATGGCCCAGATTGTAAAACTTCATCAGTACAACACAATTTGTGCTCCAATTATGAGTCAGTACGCTGCTCTTGAAGGTCTTAGAAATGGCTGGTCAGAAGTAGAAAGAATGCGTGTAAGCTATCAGCAGAGACGCAATCTTATGTATAAGGCATTTACAGATATGGGACTCCCTGTTCCAGAACCAACAGGCGCTTTCTATATGTTCCCTGATATTACATCAACTGGTATGACCAGTGAAGAATTTGCAACTGAGCTTTTTAAGGAATATAACGTAGCGGTTGTACCAGGCAGCGTTTTCGGACTTGGTGGCGAAGGTCATATCAGATGTTGTTACGCTACTGCAATCGATAAAATCAAGACAGCTCTTGATAGAATCGAGGATATGGTTAAGAAACACAGGAAATAAATAGGAGAGGTTTATATACTAGATGTTTGTTTCAGTTGTTATTGCAGTTGTTATTGTATTGATTGTAATCACTATTCTCGTAGCTGTTTCTGCCGGTAAGAAGAATTCTGCTTCTAAACTTACAAAAAATGCAACCGGTGCTGTCAGTAAAAAAGAGCAGGCTATGATAATACGTGATGCAAACCGTCGTCTTGCAAAAGATCCAAAAGATCCTGAAGGCTTGATGGCAGTGGGCAATGTATACTTTAACAACAAGCTGTGGGAAAAAGCTGAACCTGTTTACATTCAGCTTACAAAGGTTGCTGTTGAACGTGCTCAGGTAGATGCATTTCAGGCAAATCAAAGAGCGGGTATCTGCTGTTTTATGAATAATAAACTTAAGGACGCCCTGGGATATTTGATTTTTGCTGAAAAGATTAACCCTCACGATTTTGAGTGTAACTACTATCTGGGACAAGCTCTCTATAAAAATAAAGCATTTGATCAGGCAGCATCCTGTTTTAAAAAAGCGCTTATTGCAAAGCAGGATGCAGAAGGCATTTATTTTCAGCTGGGAAAGGCTCTTTATTCAGCCCATCACTATCAGGAAAGTCTGCCATGTCTTAAGAAGGCACTGGATGAAGATCCTGCCAACAAAGAAGCTCTTTTCTATATGGCAGATGCAATGAATGAGCAGGGTGCGGGAGAAAAAGCAATTAAGGTTTTAATGCATTTAAGGCCAGATCCTGTTTATGGTGCCCGTTCCTGCCTGGAAGCCGGTATGTATCATACAAAAGTTGGAGATACAGAAGGAGCCATTCAGGATTTTGAAATTGGTCTTAAGCACGAAAATGCTGAACCTGAAGTACGTCTTGAACTTCAATATCGTCTTGCTGCGGTTTTCTTTGGAATTGGCCGTATTCCTGACGGACTTAATCTTCTTAAACAGATTAGAATGGTAAATGCAAATTATAAGGATGTTAATTCTTTAATCAGCCGTTACCAGGAATTAAGTTCAAATAAGAATCTTCAGATTTATCTTACTGCAGGAACCAGTGACTTTGTTGCTTTGTGCAGAAAGGTAATTACAAACAAATACAAAGGTTCTTATGTTAAGATTCAGGATATTAACGTTGGTCCGCTTTACACAGACATTATTGCAGAAATAGAAACTGACAAGTGGGAGAATACAGATCTCTTCCGCTTCTTCAGAACAAATGGTGCAACTGGTGAGCTTTACGTAAGAGACTTCCACGGTCATCTTCAGGATATTAAGGCTGATAAAGGCTACTGTCTTACAGCCGGAACTTTTACTGAAGAAGCCCGTAAGTATACTGAAGGCCGCCCTCTTGATTTAATCGAAAAAAGCGAACTTACAAAGATTTTGAAAACAATAAACGGTTAAGCTTTCTTAACTACAACAAGATTGCGTTCATGGTCTTCCAGAAATGGAACTGTGAGCGCAATTTTTTTATATTCAGGAATGATGGATTTTACGCTTTCCATTTCAGCCTGAATTTTTTCTGCACGAGCTTTGTATGCTGCAAGATACCCGCCCTTCTTAAGCATATTGAGAAGAAGATAAGATATCTGTTTATCAAAAGGATGAAAGGCTCTGAAAACTTCCAGGTCAAAGGTATTCATTCTGATGAGATTTGCAGAAGTGCAGTTAACAGTCACGTTTTCAAGTTTCATTGCTCTGACTGCACTTTCCAGAAATGCGCAGCGTTTTTCCATTCTTTCAACAAGAACAAATTTAATATCCGGAAAAGCAACTGCCAGAGGAAGACCCGGGCATCCACCTCCAGAGCCTATATCTCCAAGAAGCAGGTCAGAATGTGTAATATTTTTTTCGCTGCAAATATTTTCAATCAGTTGGGAAATATGTGGTACTGCTGCAAGACTGTCCAGAATATGATTTACAGCAAGTTCGTCAGGAGAATCTGCTTTCATAAGATTATAACTCTGGTTAAATTCCAGAACCTTTTCAATGTAGGTTTCAAGAGCATTCATCTGCTCTCCGCTGAAGTTAAGTCCCAGCTTTTCTATTCCCTGAATTAATTTCTCTGTCATAAATTAGTTTCCTAAATCAAGTAAAAATTCCAGCTGCCAGCTTGGGTCTGTTGTCCGCAAAGTTACAAGGTTGCCCGTTCTGTAGGCTGTAAGATTTTCGCGCTGAGACATCTGGTAGAGGAAAGAATATTGGTTCAGATAGTCCTGTCCTACTGCACATGCAATTGAGTAGGATGAAATACCGTTTGAAGCTTCGTTTGGCTTAAAGTAAATGTAGAAAGTTTCTTTTCTGTTTTTTCCGTCGCTAAGGTAGATTCTGTCTCCTGTTAAAAGAAAACTTCCATCATTTTGTGTGGATGAAATATAAATTGTACGGCAGGTAGCAAGTACGCTGTAGCCGTTTACGTAAAAGCGCAGAACTTTTGGCTGAGGCCCCCGGATTGTTTCAATAACAGTGGTTGTTTGATTCTGAATTTGAGAGCCGGATGAATTATTTTTTACATCCTCCAGCTGTTTCTGCAAAGAATCATTCTGAGCCTTTAACTGTTCCAGTTCAGTAAGAACCTGCTGAAGTTTAATGTTTGTTTCGCTGTTAGAGTCAGATGTATAAAGATTAGAAATCTTTGAAAGTGATGAAGTCAGCGAGTTTGAGTTTTTCCCAAAAGAATTTGCTACCTGATTTAAAATTCCAAGCTGGTCCAGAGTAGAAATGTCTGATGCAGAAAGGCTGGACTTTATACTATCAGTGGAAACTGTTTTTTTTGTTTCGCTAACAGTTTCTTCTGTGGAAGTTTTTGTATCTGTGGTTTTTGTTTCGGAAGTATTGCTGTAGCTGCTGGAATTTGAACCTGGCATATAAAAACCGCTTCCTATTGTAGGAGAAGTAATTACAGGCATTTCCGGAGAGGAAACTGTTGGTGCTGTAGGGGAAGTTACTGTAGGTACAGTTTGTGCATACAGGCCTGCTCCTGCAGTGAAAATGAGAACAGATAAAACTTTCCGGAGTGAATTACAACTGTGCAAGACTTTCCTCCACAAACTCAAGTCTTTGTGTCAGTTCGCTGATTGTTTTTTCAAGACGAGCTTTTTCTTTTTCAAGTTTAGATTTTGGATCTACAGTGGCAGCTTTTTTCTTCATCATTGCGATTACGCTGTCAGGACTTTTTCCACTTTCAATAGCCTCTTTTGCCTTTGCTCTTTCGTCAGGCTTTTTTGCTGCTGCAAGAATTTTCATATTGTCAAAGCCAAGGGCTGTATCTTCTTCCGGCAGAGCTGAAATGATAGAAACATTCTTTGCGGTAGTGCGAGGAATCTGTAAAACCCGGTCAAGGTAATCTTCGTAGCGGATGTTTGAATCTTCACAAAGCTGATGGGCTTTAATGAGGCGCTTACCCAGTTCCTGCATGATTTTTCCGTTTGGAATAATGTAGTTTTCACGGATTTCTTTTGTCAGGGAATCCAGTTCTGGTGAAAGAGAAATGTCCAGTTTGTAATAACCTTTTGCTTCTGCAGTATCCAGCAGGGCATGAAATTTTGCCCAGAAATAATTTGTATGGCTGCGGGCCTGATGAGGAAGTTCTCTTCCCCCGTTTGCCTGAATATCTTCTTCGTTAATCAGGTGGTGGGTATACTCGTGAATGGCTGTATAAATTAATTCATTATCAGTCTTAAAATTTTTGTTGTGAAGGAGAATTTCCCTGGTTTCCGGTTTGTAAAGTCCGTTAACTCTTTTGCTTTCTTTGCCCGTCATTGTAACTGTAAATTCAAGGGCAGATTCCTGAATGTCCAGGAGCATGTTCTTAATATCGTCGTTTGTCATAAAATTAATTTTATCACTTCTATTCCAATTTGCCCATACGTGCCAGAATCAGGGAAGCGGCAACTGTAGAAGCTGTTTCTGTGCGGAAGATTCTTTCACCCATGCGAAGGCGGCAAAAACCTTTTTCTTCAAAGAGTTTTCTTTCAGCAGCGGTCCAGCCTCTTTCACTTCCAATTGCGGCAAGGGCTGACTTTGGCTGAGGATTTGAAAGCAGGCGATGGTTCAGGGAATCACTTGCATCAATATTGTCCAGAGCGTAAAGATCTGGTGTAGAAGAAATTTTATCTTTCAGGGCAGAAAGACATTCTTCCAGTGACGCGTGCATAAAAATTTGTGGTATATGTGTGCCTCCTGCCTGAACTGTTCCGTCAAAAAGCATCTGGCGGCAGTTTTCCGGGCTGGCTAAATCACTTTTAAGATAGGATTTGTCCGTGAGCTGAGTTGCAGTAAGATGAATTTCATCCACCCCCAGTCCTGCCATATCCCTGAGAAGACGCTTGAGCTGAATAGGTCTTGGAAAACCAATAATCATTGTAAGAGGGTAGAGCGGCTTTCCATCCCCCTGAGGCTGAAATGTAAAGGAAATATATTTTTCTTCCAGATTAATTTTACTGATTGCTGCAGTTCCTGACTGTCCGTCAACAATTCCTGCTGTAAAAGTGTCGCCTTCTTTTTTGTGAAGAACTTTTATCAGGTGCTGGGCCCTTTCATCCTTCAAATTTAAAGGCTGATTGATTTCTTCTTGTGTAAATAGACAGATGTTCATAGGAATATTATAGAAGAATTTGCAAATTCCACTCAATATCATTAAATTTATAGTAAGAAAATTGTTAGTATGAAGGTCGTTTTTTTTAATTTACTGATAGTCTAAAAAACGGCTCCCAGTCGTGAAACGTCTTATCGAAACCGCAGGCTCGCCTGCTTCACGCATTTTGTGCTTGTAATTATATACGGTTGCCGCTTCCGCGGCAGCACAAAATGAGTGATTTCGTAAGCCGTTTCACTCCTTTGTGCCGTTTTTTAGACTATCATTTAATTTTTAAACTTCGAATTTGAGGCTAATAATTTTGGGAGAAAGGGACTTATATGGGAAAAAATAAAGAGAAAACTTCAGCAGAAACAGTTATTCAGGATGTGCTGGGGATAAAGAAAAAGGAAAATGTTTTAATTATAGCAAATCCGGAAACAAATCTTATTGCTCAGGAACTTTACACTGCAGTACGGGAGGCTGACGGAAATCCATCTTTGATTTTTCAGCCTGCAAAAACGATTTTTGATAACGCTGAGCTGCCTGTTATTGGTGCAATTAAATCTGAGCCGGATATTGTACTTTCAATTTCTTCAAATAAACTGGGAAAAGATTCTGAAGGAATTAAAAATCCTTATAAAACAGAAGATGGCCGTTCTTATGACCATATTTTTGATTATCTGCTGGACGGTAAAAAAAGTATTCGTGCCTGCTGGACTCCTGGTCTTACTGAGGATATGTTCCGCCGCACGGTTAATATTGATTATAAGCTTCTTCGGGAGCGGTGTGAGGCAATCTGCAAAAAATATGAAAATGCAGTGAGTGTTCACGTAACTTCTCCAGGTGGCACGGATGTTGTGGTGCCGGTTAAAGGTCGTAAGGGTCTTGTGGATAACGGTGATTTTACTCAGCCTGGTTCAGGGGGAAATGTTCCTGCAGGCGAAGTTTTTATCAGTCCGGTTGTAGGCAGGGGAAATCAGGGGCTGCTGCACAAAAAGGCCCGGGCGGATTCAGAGGCTGATATTAATGAAAGGGGTACAAACGGAACAATTGTTTTTGATGGAAGTATGACTTTTTCTGATGGGGATGCGCTTTTAAAAACTCCTATTACTGTTCAGGTAACTGATGGCTTTGTAAGCGATATTTCTGGCGGGGAAGAGGCTGCCCGTTTGCGCAAAGATATTCTCTGGGCAGAAAAAGAGAGCCTTGCAATGGAGTTAAGCAGGAAACTTCCAAAGGGGCAGGGGGCTGTTTATGCCAGAAATGCCCGGAATATTGGTGAACTGGGGATTGGATTAAATCCTTCTGCTAACGTTACGGGAAATATGCTGGAAGATGAAAAAGCTTTCCGTACCTGTCACTTTGCTATTGGTGAAAATTACGACGGGGATGCCAGTGCGCTGATTCACTTTGATGGAATCGTTCGTGAACCAACGCTTGTCATCAAATACGCTGACGGTTCGGAGTTTACCCTGCTGGATAAAGGGGACCTGCAGCTCTAGTTTATTTTGTGGTTTTCTGAACCCTTAAAACTGCTTCTGCGGCCTGTTCAAGTTCTTCCCGGGTCATATCTTCCTGGTTCTTGAGCATGGCGGCAGGAACTCCATAGGCTTTTTCCAGATCCTCAGGAGTCATAACTTCTTCCGGGGTTCCGAAAGACATATCACGGTTTGGATAAAAGAGAAGGACACTTTCAGCATATTTTCTGGTCAAATCCAGTTCGTGCATGCTGATGTATATAGTAGTTTTTGTTTTTTTAGAAAAATCCTTCAGGTAAGCAAGGGCGCTTTCTTTCTGCTTCTGCTCCATGGCAAACAGTGGCTCGTCCATAAAAATGCTGGTAGATCCGTAAAGCAGGCTGAAGGCCAGGAGGACACGCTGAATTTCCCCCTTTGAGATTTCCTTAAGTCCGTGGTTAAGAACAGGGGAAAGTTCAAACTGGTTTATTACTTCTGAAAGCAGGTCTTCTTTTTCATTCAATATACCTGCAGCTTTTCCTTTAAGGGCTCCATTAGCATAAACATATGAAAGAAGCTGGGAAACTTTTTCTTCAGATTCAAATTCCATGTTCTGATAAATGACGGAGGCAAGGAGATTCTTTTCTCCTTCCGGTAAAGAAGCTATATCTTTTCCAAAAAGGCTTACTTTTCCATTCTGAGGAAGCAGTCTGCCGGATGCCAGAAGCATAAAAGTGGATTTTCCACAGCCATTTGGCCCAATAAGACTTACAAATCCTCCCGGGAGAGCGCCTGTAAAATGGTCAAATACTGGGGAAGGAACAATCTGTTTTCCTTCAGCGTCTACATCTCCCTCTACTGCAGGATATGTAAAGGAAATATCGTTGAATTCAATAAAATTTACTGACATATGGTTAAATGATACAGTATTTGATAAATCTTGCAAATATTATTCAGTCTATTTATAATGAAGGTAAATATCCAAAATATCCAATTTGGGAAAACCCTTGGATTGGAGGTCAAGTTATAATGAGCTCAAAAGGTGTTAAACTTTTAAAAGCTGTTATATATATCCTATGTATCGGAATTGCAGCAGGTTCCTTTTTTATTGTTAAAGATCATTTTTCAATGAAAGCGGCTATTGCGGTTAGTTCCATTCTATTTTTACTGTTCGTGGCTGGCTTAATTGTTTCAGCGGTTGCTTCTGCTAAAGCCAGAAAGGCTAAGAAAAATAGTCAGAACGGTATTTTGATTACTCAGCTTAAATCTTCATCAGAGAGACTGAACCTGAAGGTTTCTGCAATGAAAGATTCTTTTGCTGAAGAAAAAAAGATAATAGAAAATATTGCCGTTGAACTGGGGAATATTCATCCGGTTAAAGATGTGAATGCATCTAAGGCAGAGCAGGACATACTGGTAAAAATAACTTCAGTAAGTTCTCTTATTGATGGGGTTATAGCCGGAAGTGATCCTTCTGAATTTAAAAAACAGCTTACTGTTCTTTATACAGCAGTAAAACAGCGCAAACAGTTTGAGAATTAAGATTCTCGTTAGTTCATTTTTCCACATGGGCTTTAATAAAGTACTGGGTTATAAGTTTATTAATAATTTGTAATAAAAGAGGGTGTCTGGAGCTTTGATTTAAAGGCTTTAGAGATTTTTGCCGATATCAAATTTGAGAAACTCTCTGAATGTGGGAATTTTTTATGAGTGTTTCCAGTGGTCGTAAAAAGATTTAAAAGTATCTTTATACTTCCTCCTGGTGTGTAAAAAAATCTAAAGGTGGATTGTATGAATAAGAAAGTTGCAGTTCTTATACTTACCTTGATGGCTGCCACAGTTAGTCTTTATGCTAAAGATGTAACTGAAAAGTCTGTTGGTACTGAAAACAGCTGGCAGGAATCAATTTCCCTTGAGGGTAAATCAAGTGGAAAGTACAATATTGTAGTTACCGCTACAGATACAGCAGGTAATACAACACAGGCAGGACCTTTTAATATTAAGATTGATCCTGAATCCGATCTTCCTGTGGCAAGTATTACAAACCCTGCTCCAGATATGATTGTTCCTGGTAATCTGAATATTGTTGGTACTTGTGTGGATGATGATGGAGTAGATTTCGTAACCATTATCCTTGACGGAGATTCAGAAAATCCTGTTAAGGCAGAAGGAAAGGAATTCTGGTCATATTATCTTGATACTACACAACTTATTGAAGGTGAACATACAGTCGAAGTTTTCGGAACTGATATTAACGGACTTCCAGGTAAATCAACAAAAGTAATCTGGAGTCTTAACCGCCGTGCTCCAACAACTGATGTTAAAAATCAGGGAATGGGTGTTCTTTTAAGTGGAAAAATCAATCTTGAAGGCTACGTAAAAGACGGTAACGGTATTAAGCAGCTGGAATACTCTCTTGATGGAGGCCAGCGCTATACAAAAGTAAAACTTAAGGAACAGAAACTTGCTTATGCAGATGAACAGGGTGCTAAGGTTTACTATCACTTCTCAATCCCTGTAGATACAAGAAAGTTTGAAGACGGTCCTGCTGTCTGCTGGTTCAAGGGAACTGATAAGGGCGGCACCGTTGGATATTACACTTACCTCTTCTTTGTAGACAATACTCCTCCAGACATTAAAATCGTAAGTCCTGAAAAGAATGAAGCACAGAATGGTGTTTTCATGGTTGCTGGTTATGCAAAAGATATAAATGGCATGCAGAGTCTTTCATGGCAGTGGGGCAGTGATACCGGTTCCTTTGATCTTGTTCCGGGCAACCCTTACTGGATTCTTGAAATCAATTCAATCGGATTAACAAAGTCTCAGGTATTCAGCGTTACTGGTGTAGATACAATGGGTAACTCTGTTACTGTTAATCATACAATCAACTTTGACCAGCAGGCAGATAAACCTGTAATTGATCTGGTAAGTCCTGTTGAAGGTCTTGATGTGGATGGTTCAGAAGGCTCTCTCTACATTCGTGGTATTGCAAAGGATGATGATGGTCTTGCTCAGATTTTCTATACAATCGATGATGGGGAAGAAATCTTCTTTAATGCAAAGGGCGTATTCTATCATTCTTATCCAAAAGCACTTCAGAGCGGAAAGCATACAGTTAAGGTCTGGGGTGTAGATAAATATGGTGTAAAGGGTGATCCTGTTGTAAGAACAGTAAGCTCTCAGGGTGTTGCTCCTGACTTTAATAATATTGTTGTTAAGACTGGAAAAGATAGCAAAAAGTTTGTAAGCGGAATGGAAATTAATCCGGAAACAAACTCAACATTTGAAATGGAAATTGCTTCTTCAGTAGGTTTGTCTGAAGCAAATTATTCTATTTCATGGGGCGGACAAACTCAGAATTATCAGATGGCAGTAACAAATGGACAGAAAACTGCAACAATTACTATCCCTCTGTCAGCTGATGATTATCCATGGGGAATTTCAATCCTCCATGTTTATGCAAAAGATACAATCGGTCGTGATTCAAATTACAATGCCGTAATTAATATTAAGGATTTAACAAAGCCTCACGCTGCTAAACCGGAACTTAGATTCCTGGACAGCCAGATTCCTGAAGACGGAAAGATTATTTACAGAGGTAATACAGTTTCCGGTTATTTGATTGGTGCTGTTGCAAAATCAGTTCAGGTTATTCCTGCAAGTTCTGGTGCAAAGGCAACTCTTTCAGGTAACTCTGTTGTTTTAAGCGCAGATGGTGCAACTCAGCCGTTTACAGTTAGAGTTACAACAGATAAGGGTGCTGTTTACAATTCTAAGGAACTTCAGTTTATTGATATTCCAACCGGTCCTTCAATCAATATTGATGATAATTCAATTAACTCTGGCGTTGCAGTAGATTTCTCTATTCAGCCAACTCTTAAAATCAACGGACAGATTTCAAGTGAAGACGGAATTGCTTTTGCAGGTTATAGATTCCTGACAGCAGAAGCAAAACTTAAGGACGGTGTAGTTGTAGAATCAGCTGTTAAGCCAGTTGTAAGCCTTGATAAAGCTGAGCCAATTCAGCTGGACGAAAGAGGCAACTTTACACTTAATTTTGCAGCTGAAGATTTCCCTGATGGAATTACCGTTGTAGAAATTGCTTCAACAGATAAGGCTGGACGCACTTCTGCAAAAGCTGTAATCGTAAACAATGTACCAGTTAAGAGAGTTGCCGCTGATGAAAGCGAAGTAATTCCTCCAAGTGATGCACCAAGAGTTTACTGGCTCCAGGGTGTAGATTACTATGGCGTTTGTGTTTACCAGGGTAATGTTGATAAATTATTTACATATTATAAGAACGGAGATGTCCGCTCAGATACAAAGGAACTTAAATTTGTTGTTACCCCAACAGATGTAGATAATCCACAGCCTAGCGAAGGAACTCTTAAAGTTTCTAAGCAAGGAACAATGGCAGGAAGATTCTTCCTGGTTGATGGAGAAACTTATGTAAGCGGTAAGGAAGTTGCAATCAAGAAAAATGCAACTGCTGATGACGGACACACAATTCAGGCCTTTATCGATAGCACTGCTGCAGTAGTTTCTGCTGACTGGACATTGATTTCAGAAGGTTCAATCGGTGGAGAAAAGGTTCAGAAGGGTAAATCAAATCCTGTGCCAGTTACTGAAGGAAGCCAGTATATGGTTTCAATTCCTCTGGCAAAACTCCCTGCAGGAACTCTTACTGTAGAAATGGTTGTTACAGATGCAACCGGCGTTAAGGAAACCGTTACAGGTTATCTGAACGTTGTCCGCAAGCATGATGTTGTTAATTCTGATGAAGGCATTTACTTCTATCCTGGATTTAACTGTACATACAATGCTTCTACAAGTACATACAATCTCTTTAACGGTGGTGAACTTAAGGCTATCGTAAATACAGATGGAGATTTCACACCTTCATTTGTAAGAAATACAAACGGACTTGAAATTACTACAACTGAAGGCAGCAAGATTATTACAATTAAATCTGTTGCAGACGGAAGTTATTCTAACGTTCAGGTACGTGCTAAAAATAAAGCAGGCGCTTCAATCGATTCTCCTGCAGTTACAATCGCAACTAAAACTGAAAAACCTCAGATTACTATTACTTCTCCAGAAATTATGGGCTGGGTTGGAAATCAGGTTGCCATTAAGGGTAGAATGCTGGATGGTACAAGCAGTTCAACACTCTACTACAACATGGAAGAAGATAAGCCTTCTGTTTCTAAGGAAGTAACAAATGAAGACGGAACAGTTTCTACAGTTACAGAAAAACCAGAGCAGCAGTGGATTCAGATTCCTGTTTCAAGAGATGGTTCTTTCTCTACTGTAATTGATATTACTTCACATGCTGAAGGATATATTCCTCTTAACTTCCGTGCAGTGAATGCATCAGGTCAGGAATCAGTAATTCACTATGTATTGCAGAAGGATACAGTTGCTCCTGTAGTTAAGGTTGTTCTGCCGGATGCAGGTTCAAAGATTAATGGTGAAAACCTCCTGGTTCTTGATATTGAAGATGCTGGTTATGTAAGTACAATTGATTATCAGTCTGCAAACGGAAGAATTAAAAAGAGCTTTAATCGTGATTTAGGAGATGAAGCAGTTGATGCAGATTCACCTGAATATACAATGACACAGGCTCTGGCAAATGTACTTATTGGTAACGAAAGACTTCCTCTTGAAAGTGGAATGAAGATGGAAGTTAAGGACCTGGCAGGAAACACAACATCTCTTGAAGGAGTTAAGTGGCCGTTTGAAATTGACCAGGATTCAGATAAGCCTGTTGCCGAAATTCATATGCCTGCTGAAAATGCAGTTATCACAACTGACTTTACAATTTCAGGTATCACCTATGATGATGATTCTTCATGTCGTCTCTGGTATAAGATTGACAATAACGAATACAGACTGCTGAGTGAGGAATATTCATCAAGCTATAAGATTGACATTCCTCTTTCTGCAATGACTGATAATGAACATTCAGTAACAGTTTACGCAGAAGACATCAACGGAATTAAGGGTAATGAAGTTACAAGAAACTTCAGAATTTCTCTTGAAGAACCAAAGGGCTCTGTAACAAGTCCTAAGTTCGATGAAACAGTTTCCGGCAGAATTGTTATTCGCGGTAACTCAACAGATAAGAACGGAATCAGCAAGGTTCAGATTTCTCTGGACAATGGCGCAAGCTATCAGGATGCTGAAGGTACAACTGACTGGTCATACGAGTTTGATTCAAGAGTAATTGAAGACGGTACTCACGTAGTATTTGTAAAACTCTGGGACGGCTACGGAATTCCAGGTCTTGTATCATCACTTATCAATATTGATAACACCAGCCCGGATATTGTTCTTGAACTTCCTCTGGATGATTCAAAGACAACTGGTTCAGTATTCTTCTCTGGTCAGACAACAGATAATATTGGTCTTAAAGATCTTACAATCAGTATTAGAAGCTTCGATTCTTCAGTAAGAGTTCCTGCTGATATGCAGACTATTAAACTTACTCCAGCCAGTATCATTTCTCAGAAAGTTGATATTAGTTCTCTGGCAAACGGCTTCTATAACCTGGAACTTACAGGTACAGATGCTGCAGGTAACATTACTCGTGTAAGCCGCAATATTGAACTTGATAAAAATGCACCTCGTACAAAGGTAAGCATTATGTATCCACTTAACGGTGAACACGTTCAGTCAAGATTTAATATCTTTGGTGAAGTTATCAGTGAAGATGAAATCAGCGCTGTAGAACTTTACATTGATGATGCTCTTGTTCCTGGATTCTATGGTACTCAGATTACAGACAGCGGCTACTACAAGTTCGCTATGAAGAATGAGCTTAAGCAGAAGGCTAAGACTATTAAGGATGAAGAAGGAAATGTAGTTGAATCCCTTGAAAAGGAAACTTATATCCTGGAAGACGGAAAGCACACTTATAAGGTTGTTGCTACAACTATAGACGGTAAGAAGATTGAATCTATTACTCAGAGCTTCATCTATAACAAGTACGGTCCATGGGTAACACTGGACAACTTTACTTACGGAGACTTTGCAACTGACAGACCAATTCTTAAGGGAAATGCAGGTTATGTAATGAATCCGGAAGATGCTGCTGCATTAAAGAACAAAAATACACCTTCAGAAGTAATGAATAATATTCAGGGTATGAAGGTTAAGCAGGTATACCTGAGCTTTGATAATGGTAGAACATTTACACCAGTAAGCAAGAAGGGTAAGACAAACTGGAAGTATCAGGTAGAAAACCTTGACCTTGCAGAAGGTTTCTATTACATGCTGATTAAGGCTGAAATGGAAAATGGTGAAACTGCAATTACAAGAAACCTTGTTCAGATTGACCATACAAATCCTACTATTAAGCTGATCAGCCCAGGTGAAGGTGGCCACTACAACCAGTCTCTGGAATTTGATGGTCTTGCAAGCGATGATGTTGCTTTGAAAGATATTACAATTTCTTTGAGAAAGGGTGACAAGTCCAGCTACGAAGTTCCTGCATTTATTCAGGGACTCTACTTTGACGTTTCAGTATGGGGTGCAACCCTCTACAATGTTGGTGTAGGTCTTACTGCATTCGACAATGCTGTTAAGATTCAGGCTAACTTTGGTCAGTTTACAAAAGACCAGTGGAATTTTGTAAATGACCTGCTTGGAATGGAATCTTCAAATTACCGCTTTGGTGGAAATGTAATCGGTGCAAAGATTATTGCTCAGATTGGATACCTGCCAATGCGTTACCTGTTCGGACGTAACTTTGACTGGTTAAGCGCTACACTTTCTGTAGGTGCTAACTTCTCTTACTTCTCAGATTCAGGTGCTATTGATGCAAACGGTAATTCTGTTGCACAGGTTCTTTCAGCTGCTCTTGTACAGGTTGAATTCCCAAGAATCACCTTTGCAGATCAGAAACTGTTTAAGACCTGGTCGTTCTACTTTGAGCCTCAGGTTTGGTTCATTCCATCGGATATTGCAAGTGAAAGTGCTAAGCGCTTTGTATTCACTTACTCATTCGGTTTAAGAACAACAGTATTCTAATACAATTAAATAAAAATATATAAAATCAAAGAGAGAGTTTATTACTTAGAAGGGCCGAGGTAATTGTTCAGTCAGTTACCTCGCCTTTTGCATTTCCAAAACAAGGTTGGTTTATGAACTTGAAGTATGCATTTTGGAAGAGAGTTTTAATCTTTGGTTGGAGTATTTTATTTATTACTTCATGTCATGTTGGTCTGGGAACTGCTGTTGATACGCAGAGCCCTGTAGTTTCTATTTCAAGTCCTTCAGATGCCTCTGTAACAAGGGGGACAATTTCAATTGAAGGGACCTATTCTGATGATATTGGCGTAAAATCAGTAAGTGTACAGATTTATAATATTACTGATATGAGCCAGTCCCGCTCGGTTTCATCTGCCGATTCTTCTGGCGTTCAATTATCTGCAGACAGTAAGGCTGGAACCTGGTCATATGAATTTGACAGTAAGGCAATCGATGAAGCAACAGGTGAGTATCTTTACAAAGACGGAACTTATAAAATTGTAGTAGTTGCCAGTGATGGTACTTACACTTCAACTGAGGCAACCCGTACTTTCGAAGTTGATAACACAGCTCCTGTTTTTCTTTTAACTTCTCCTACATCAACCACAATTTCTTCTGGAACAAATTACGGAACATCAATTAAAATTTCTGGTGAAGTTGCAGACAATCATTCAATCGATTATATGAACCTGCAGGTGTTTGCTGTTTCTTCAGACGGTACAGTTAATACAAGTCCAATCGAATTTACACAGTACACAACTTCCACTTCAACAATTAAGACAACAACCCTTACATACAATGATATTGAAATTGCAGGCGGTACAGAGGTTACTGTTGCAAAATACGATTCCTCTCCTACAACAATTTCTGATCTGGATAAAAGAAATCTGGCAATGGTTTATGCACAGATGTATGAAGCAGCTGGTGTTGAAGAAGGTACTGCTGCAAAGTTCTATCTTAAAGTAAGCATGACCGACCTTGCTGGAAATAAAAGTGAAAATGTGTGGATCAAATCAACTTTGAAATCTGCACTGAAAAAAGCATTTAATTCTGCTTCTGCAGTTGAAATTGAATCAAGTGATATTAAAAAAATCCTCAATGGAACATATGACACAACTTCAGGTTCTTTCAGCGAAGACGATGTTGAGAAAATCCGTACAGTACTTGATGTAACAAAAGTCAGCCTTGGTTCAACTGATGTGGAAACCCTTAATGTAGAAGATGAGATTCCTCTGGCAATTAGTGTTAATTCAAATATTTCTCCAAAGTATTACGTAAATGGATACGCACTGGACACTTCGGAAGATAATATTACATGGAACTCAATTTCAACAAATGGTGTACTTGCAATTCAGGTAGTTAAGGGAACTGGTGCTGATTCTGGTGTTATTCCAAGCAGCCTTACTGCATTCCTTACTCCATGTGATGAATCTGCAATCGTTGAAACCTCAAAAGATGTAATTGAAATTTCCGGCGATTATATGGTTAGTGATACAGATTCTTCTCAGGCAAGTAAAACTGACACTGAAACTGACAGTACCACTTATTCAATCAGTCTGGAAGATTTTGATGGTCTGACAGCAGGCCAGTATTATCTGGTAACAATGACTGGAAATGACGGTGATGATAATGACATTGTTGGCGCTTCAACATATGGTTTTTATACTCCGTCAAATGCAAGTGCTCCAACAATTTCAAAAGTTGGATTTACAGCCGGTAGTGTTGAATCTGATGTTCAGACTTCTGCACAAACTTCTACATCAACTTTCAATACTCTGGAAGTCTGGGGTGGTTCAAACAAGCGTCATCTTGTTTTTGAAGTACAGGCCAGTGATTCAAAAGGAATTGATACAGTAAAAGTTAACTGGGGAAATGATTCATCTGCGGATTTTACAAATGTTTCCGGTACTAACAGATATATTTCAGATCCAATCGATTTAAGTTCAACTGCAACTGGTAACTATACATTTAAGTTTACAGTTACAAATATTGAAAATGTTTCTACATCAACTAACCGTAGTGCAAATGTTGATAATGATGGACCAATCGTAAAAGTAACAAGTCCTGCTTATGGTTCAACTGGAAAATTTACAGCAGAGATGGAAATCCTTGGAACAGTTCAGGACAGCTATTCCAGTGTAGATGATTTTATGTACTGCATTGTAGATAATGATATGGCTGCAAATGCAACAACTGTTGAAGCGCAGATTGCTCAGGTTAAAGAATACTTTAACAACAGAAGCATCTATAATTCAGGAACATATCCTACATGGGACTTTACATTCACTCCTTTCCAGATTGCAGATGTAGACAAGTATACAATCAGCGATAATGATTATTACAAAGTTCCGGTATGGTTCTACGCAACAGACGAGCTTGGAAATTACACACTTGTTTCAAGTCTTACAACAGGTACAAGTGGTAATGCTGTTACAACAACTGCCGGCGGTGAATATACATTCCTTTACAATCCGTATGCAGACCGTCCTACAACAGAAATTACACAGCCAGAATCTGCAACTACACAAAGTGGAACTATTACAGTAGCGGGTTCTGCTGAAGATAATGTGTCTGTAAGTGCTGTTTATGTTCAGTTTGACTGGGATGGTGACGGCGTGTTTGAAACTCTGGACGAAGAAGGAATTACTTCAGAAAATTCAGGGCTGACAATTGTAAGCTCTGCTGATATTTCTGATATTGATGATACTGCAGATCCAGATTTCTGGGGTGTTCTTGCAGAAAAGACTTCAAGCTGGAAACTTCAAATTAACAAAAATGGTGATTTTTATAAAGCAAATGAAAAAGGTTCCAATGGAATGCCTGTTATAAAAATCCGTGCTGCAGCTCTGGATAACAATAATCTTTTAGGTAACTGGTCAGATCCTGTTACTATAACTATTAATGAAAATGCTCCAAGTATTTCTGAAGTGTATGCAAAGCAGTTTACAGACATTGCAGATTCTTCAACTGAAACTGGTTCTTCAGAATTCTCAAATGGTGATGCTTTCAAGGGTGAATGGTATCTGGAAGCAGCTGTATTAACACAGATTGCTGAAGGAATAGATATTTCAAATTCTTCAAAGTGTTATTACAAAGTAGCAGGTTCTTCATCAGGTCTTGCATCAGCATCAACAAATGCAATTACTTACTACGATGAATATTCTGTAACAATTGGTGATGTAAACTATTCAGGTTACAAAATCAGAATTCCAATGGCTACAGATTCTGGAGCAGGTACAAAGTATATGCAGATCAGAGTTCAGGATGCTGCTGATACCGGCTCCCTGGATTGTACCGAAACTTTCTATTATTCATATGACAATACAGCTCCTGTTCAGCAGGGCACAAAAATCAATAATGAGCTGGGGCAGAGTGCACTGGTTGATGCAAGCGGAAATCCAATTGCATTTACAAAACAGAAAATCAGTAACCACGTATTAACATTCGGTGGAAATATTTCAGATACAGGTCTCGGTGTTGATAAGGCCATCTTCTTTTTCCGCAGACCGGATGCTTCAGATTCAGAAAGCTATACAATCGAACTGCCTCTGCCATATGAAAATACAGACGGTTCTTATTCTTCAGAATCAAGTGCTGCTGTTTCATATGCCATTTCATCTTCGGAAGTTAAACTGTCTGCAGGTGCTTCCGGTAACAATAAGGTCAGCCTGGATTCAACAAGCGGTCTCTACGGTGTAACACTGGAAGGTGCAACACGTTCTTCAGACACTCAGTTCTATCACAGTGCAGTTAAGGATTATAAATTTATTCGTGCAGGTTCTCTTGCATATATTGCAGGTGGATTCCACAGAATTAAATCAGTAGAAAATGGAACTGTTACATTTGATGATGCAATTGATGGAAGTAAATATACATCTGCATTTTTTGCCGCTGCATTTGTTGTAGACAATACTCAGACAGAAAGCAGCAGCTGGAGCAGCGGATGTTTTGAACTTTCAAATGATGATGGTGACGGCATAAAGGAATATCTTTCAGGTAATACAAAGAGTGAAAACTGGCTGGTAAGTATTTTTGCTGATGAACTTGAAGATGGTCCTGTTTATATTGATTCAGTAGTTCTGGATCTGGCAGGAAATATTTCTGAAAAAGCTTCAACCTACATTATGCTGGCAAATAATACTCCTCGCGTAACAAAAGTTTATGTTGCTTCAGATTTGAATGGTAACGGCACTTATTCTTCTGATGAAGCCGGAACTGATTCAGAAGGAAACTATTATTTCACAGCAACAAATGGTTCTAACTACGAAAGTGATTTTGTTACAATCAAGGATACTGGTGTCAGGGCAATTGATAATGTGGCAATCGCATTTGAATTGCTTGGAACATATGATCCTCAGGAAGACAGCGGATACCACGGTTATGGAATGGGCAACGGCAGTCTTAAATACAGATGGACAACCGGAACTTCTGAAGTAACAAAACTTGATTCTACAAGTCTTCTTGTTACAAATGATTTGAAAGAATTTACAAGTGATGAAATCTTTACAGATGACAGCATTTCTGCCGCAAACAGTTTGAATCAGATTGTAATTTTATCAAGTGATCTGGAAGATCTTGCTGCAGAAGATTCTGAGAATTATATTTCAATTGCTCTCTGGGATGGAACAAATGGTGTAACTCAGGGGGATTTTGGAACAATTTCTCCATCTGATAAATCGCTTACTTATTACTCAAGTTTTGGTTCTCAGTACACAGTGATTAATATTCCTCTTACTGTGGATTTAAGTGATGGTATTTCTCCAGAAGCTTCAATCTCTGATTTCTACTGGAAAAAAGATGCGGAAGGATATAACTCACTTTATTACTACAATGATACAAAGATGGGGCACATTGAACTCGCTGATGTAGATTCACTTTCCGGTGTTGTAAAAGTTGAAGGAACAGCTTATGACGATCAGCGTCTGGGTAGCTTGACCTTTACTATTACAGAAGGAAGTTCAAATAAACTGAGTAAGACAATTGAATATGTTTCTTCATCTGCAAGCTGGACAAGTGAAGGCAGCCTTACTTCTGACGGATATAATATTTCTGCAGAAAGTACTTTCAGTCAGGCTGAAGGCCACAAAGTTAACTGGACAATGCTGCTTGATACCGCTGCAATAGGAAACTACTCAGGTGCAATAATCAGCGTAACTGCAAAACAGTCCAAGGCACCATATTCTACTTCATCAACTCAGAACAAGACTGTAAATATTGTTCCTTACATTACAAAGGTTGAGCGCAGTGAAGATTCAACAATTTCCGGCGGTGTAATGAATCGTTCTACATTCGGTGCATATCCTGTTGTCGAAGGTGAATCAATTACAGTTTATGGATTTAACTTTGGTACAGCAGCAACTGTATATGTTGGAACGGAAGATAAAACTTCGTCTTCAATTAAGAAAAACAATACTAATAAACAGGTTGTAACTTCAACTCAGAGTTCTCCTCTTTCAGCAGGTTCATTTACAATGACTGTCCCTGAAAAATCTGGAAAACTTTTTGTAGAAAACACAACTCTTTCTTTGAATAACGATAATGACAATGATGATTACGGTTCAGCTGATACAAGTGATTCAGACCTCGTGGCCACAACTGCCTTCCGTGCTAACTACGGTTACAATCGTGAAGCAGTAAGCGGCAAGTCACTTTCAACTGAATATACTGATGACAGATATTTGTCAGTATGGAGTCTGGGTAACTTCTTTGCAGGTACAGATGGCGGTGCTGAATTAAAGCATCCGGTTATGGCCGCAGATGCATCAGGTAATTTGTATGCATCTTGGGTTGCACAAAGTAATTCAAATGTAATGTTCAGTTATGGAATTGCTGACAGCATTACTCCAATTTTCAGATGTTACGACCAGCCTGGTGAATATACCGGCGTAAGTATTGATACAAAAGCCGCTTCTACTGTTACAAATTATGGTGGTGCAGCAGTAGCATTTGTACCTGAACAGCAGGGTTCTGGAGGATCTTTCTCTTATCACGGTATGTCCAGTGCAATGATTGTTGGTGGTATGGGTGCAATTCAGGTAAGTCGTTCTGATTTGAGTAATTCAACAGTTTATGGAACTAGTAATGCCCGCATAGTAACTGTTGACGGAAATCCAACTTTGCAGCTTGATGGTGATAACGCAAGTTCTTACTACAATCTGGCAAACTATGATATGAACAGAAGACTTGGATCCTTTGAAAATCCTGCATCTGCAAGATATGGAAGTTATTTACATAACATCTGGTATGATAATGTAACTGAAAGCCTTAAATATTCTGTTGTTGATGTTACAGAAGTTGATAAATACAAGCAGAACTCAGGAGCAATTGTAGGCTGGGTAGTGCTTGACGGTGGCTTTAATGGTCAGGATAGAGTTCACAATTTTGAAGCTTCAGATGATACTACCGAAAGTATAAATAATAAATTGATTTCATTTAAGCAGATTCACTCTG
This sequence comes from Treponema sp. UBA4307, assembly GCA_002394685.1. Lineage (GTDB taxonomy): Bacteria > Spirochaetota > Spirochaetia > Treponematales > Treponemataceae > Treponema_D. The sequence continues at coordinate 24,409 of DGUP01000073.1, forward strand.
TGGTAACTCACAGCGATTTGGAAAGTAAGGCACGTACCTTTGGAGGTGCAGCTGTATATGATTCAGATATTTTCTTAAGGAAGTCAAATATCACTGAGCAGACTGGCACAGATGCCAAGACAAGTGTTACTTATTCAAGTAATAATAGCGGAATTACTCCTGCTGTAGGTGACACGATTGAACTTCTTCAGAATACAGCTGGCGATTACGCAATTTCTGTAAGAACAATTACAAGTATTAGTGGTAAAACACTTTACTGGTCAGAAGATGAACCTGTTTATCATGCAATTAATACAGTAACAATCTTCACAGGTAATATGAATGTTCTTGGTGTAACTGGTACAGATCTGGGTAATTTCAATGCAATAACCACATCAGCTGACCAGTCAAATTCAGCTGGTATTAGTTCTGATATTGATGTTACAACTGCGGGTTATCCAGTTGTAGCTTACTATGATGCAGAGAACTCTGAACTCCGTGTTGCAGCAGCTTCTTCATCTAAGCCAACTCTTGCAAGTCAGTGGACACGTTACCTGGCAGGCAGCGGAATTTCATGTTCCGGTGAAGTAAGTATGGTTGTTGACGGTGCAGATGGAATCCACATTATGTTCAAGGACGGTGACGGTCAGCTCTGTTACCTCTATTCTGCTTCTGTAGGTGGCCTTTCAAGTTTAACTTCTGATGATGTGGAAGTAATTGATACAAACGGTTCACTTTCTTACGGCAATATTTCAGTTATTGAAACAAGTGCCAGCGGGGCTTCCGTAAAAACATACAAGCCTGTTGTTACATATTTGAACTCTGCAAACAATGCAAGCTGTATCAAGTATGCTGCAAGAAAAGCCAATGCCGGTTCAGAAGGTGCCTGGGACTACCAGATTCTTCCTTCCCTGGGCTCTGGACACTATGCTGTAGGCGAAAATGAAATCAGTATTGAAGGCTACAAATCTGGCTGGGCTTCTTCAAGTTCTGGAATTGTAAACCAGTCTCTCACAAGTGGAACAACTGGTTACTCTACAAGTGCAAGTCCTGCAACAATTGATGCTGCAATTGCGTTTAAGTCAAAGAGATTTGAAACTGCTTACCTTAAAGCCGAGTAAAATCTGTAAAAACTAAGAATCAAGGCCCTCTGTCTGTGGAAAAACCAGGCGGGGGGCCTTTTTTTTGTTAAAAAAAGTGTTATGAATTTGTTATATATAAAAAAGGACTTAATATTTTTAATGATATAATAAGGCATAATGTTCTTTCTGTATAAAGGCAATTTATGGATTGGGTTTTTCTATTTTGTTGCGCTTGCAGTTCTATTAAAATTGCTTGTGTTCCTCAAAAATTATCTTAAAACTTATTTCCATTAAATAATGTTTCTCTCCTGAAATTTTGTATAAAGCGAAATTTGTGGAGAATTTTGGGATTTGTGCCGAAATTCCAAGGGGGGAGTCCTTTTTTTAGGACGTTATGTTATTAAAAATGGGTAAGGCTTATGAACAGACAGAGAATATTATTACTAGCATCAGCAATTTTTGCAGTGTTTGTTTTAACAACTTGTAATACTGGTTTAGGAACAACTGTAGATACTCAACATCCAAATGTTAAAATTCTTACACCTGCAGCTGAAAGTTCCAATGGTGGAAGCCAGGTTTTATTTAGTGGAACTTATACTGATGATAAAGGACTAAAATCCGTAACTTTTACTCTTTATAAAAAGAAATCCACCGAACCTGTAGAAGGTTTCCCAAAAACTGTTCATCCTTCATCAAGTGATAGTAATACAATTAAACCATATTCTTCCGGTGCGTCAAACGGAACATGGAATTTTACAATGGATTCCACTGGACTTGAAGATGGTTCGTATCGTATGGTTGTGGTTGGAAATGACGGTAGCTATGATTCCGGCGCTGCTGAATGTGACTTTAAAATAGATAATACAAAACCAATCTTCCTTCTTTCTAAACCTAATTCAACAGATATTTCAGATCCTAGTCACTTTGGTACAAGTATCACTATTGCAGGTGAAATAGGAGATGATTCAACAACAATTCCTTATGCAAGAGTTCAGATTTTTCCTCAGAATTCAGACGAAAGCACTAGTCCTCTGGAATTTACCCTTTTCTATAATAATGGAACTTTATATACAACAGATACACTTGTTTATGAAAACTTATCTATTTCAGGTGGCACAGACATAACCCTGGCAAAATACAACACTACAATTGCTTCTTATGAAGAAGAACATAGTGGGGCATTTTATTCCGCTTCACCTGAGGACCAGAGACTTCATGATATTTACAAAACGATTTACGGGGACACAGATCCTTCAGAAACTGTATATTTCTACGCTTATATTGAAATTGAAGATGAAGCTGGAAATGTAAGTGACGGAACCTGGATTAAAACTGATTTATCAAATGAAATTAACGCTATAAATCCTTCGTATGCAAAATATACAATCAGTGGATTGAAAAAAGCTCTGAACGGTAGTCTTACAGGGGACGAGGCTTCTGTTTATCTTACCGCAATGGAAGCTTCAAAGACAGGTCTTTCACAAAGTGATTCCTTTGCCACAAGAAAACTTTATGGTATGAGCATTAACAGAGATGTTGCTCCATATTATGAATTTAAGGGGCTGACTGTTACAAATGGCGGTACCTGGCATCTGGCAAATGCTGTAACCTTGTACGTAAACTGTGGAACTGAAGGTTATAAAGTAAAACCGAATACTCTTAAAGTTCAGATTTACGCAGCAAAAGATAATAACTCTACAGACAAGGCTTCTGAAATTCCAGTTGCCGTAATTTCTGCCTCAAATATTTATTCAGGAACAACACCTGCAGCAAATATAGAAGATGCTATAGAAAATGGTTCATATCAGTTTACTTTACCAAATACTCTTGCAACAGGAAATTATCTTCTTGAAGCAACTGGAAAAGATGTAAACAATCAGGATTTGACGGGGAAGGCGATTTATGGTTTTACAGTTGACTCATCAGTTGTACTTCCATCAATTAATAAAATAACAGTTTCTGCAGGTTCAGATGATATTGCTTTAAATGATCAGACAGAAATGGTTCCAACTGTTGGAGGAGTTGAAAAACGTTTTGTTCGTTTTAAGGTTCAGGCCAGCAGCAATCTGGATGAAAATGAAGATGGAGTTAGTGAAACTATTTCTAAAGTCTATGCAACGATTGATTCAAATGAAACAGAGTACACTCTTACACTTGTTGAAGATTCCTATGACAGTACATCCGGAAGTTATGAATATGTTACAGATGTAATTGATATTTCTGATTTTGAAACTGATGAAGTAACCGTGTTAGTTAATGCAGTAACTTCAGCAACGGTTTCTGACACAAAGACTTTACGTATTAATAACAAGGGACCTTCAGTAGAATTTACAAGTCCCGCTAAAGAGTCAGCTACAACTTATTTTGGACAGGTAATTTTAATGGGAACAGCATATTCCACTTATTCTTCAATGAGTGACATTAAATACCTGGTTGTTGATAACACAACTTATTCGCTGTATGAAAAAGTCTTAAATGGAAGTGACAGCGAAAAGGTTGAAGCATACAATACTCTGGTTGAAAAAATTCTTAAACAATCAAATCAGGATTGTGTAAATTCAATGACTGTTAATTCGTGGAAATTTACTTTCACTCCATTTGGAAGTGCTGCAGTTGATTCATATTCATCAATTCCTCACACAAGTGAAGGAGTTTATACATTACCAGTTCTTTTTGCAGCAGAAGACAATCTTGGTAATACAAGTTTGATAACTGATTTCACAATTTATTATGATCCTTACGGAGACCGTCCTGTTACAGAAATTGGAACTCCGGGAGAAGATAAAATTGTTTCTGGAACAATCCGTATTGCGGGTACTGCAGTAGATAATGTTAAGGTAAATGAAGTTTATTTACAGATTGATGTTAACAATGACGGAAAGTACAACAGCACAGATATTTCTTACCTTGAAAATGCAGCAGATTTGAATGGAGATTTGCTTTATACAATTGTTAGAGAAAACGAACTTGATACAGGAGATCATTCAGCAGATCCTAATTTCTGGGGTATTAAGGCATCAGGAACAGGAATCTGGTCTTACAAGGTAAATACTTCTAATGAACTGCTTTTGAGTACTGAAACAAATACTTATTTAAGAATTCGTGCAGCTGCTCTGGATAATAATAATACTCTTGGCCGCTGGAGTGATGAAGTAATCGTTCAGATTGATCCTCAGGCTCCTTCAATTGATGTGAATGGTGTAAGAGATTATGACTCTGAACCAAATTCTGCAACAATCGATGCTTATACAAATCAAAATACATATGAAGATTTAATGGCTCTTCAGGGAGACTGGTATCTTTCTCTCAATGTGTATGATGAAAGTGGAATTTATAGAGAAGGAATGTACTATATCAGTGCTTCTACTTCAGAAGGACTGGATGATCAGAATGCAGTTCATCATCCTGTAGAATATTATCAGGAATATAGTTTTGGAAGTAAGCCGGGTTATACGGTTCTTTTGCCTCTGGAAACTGGTTCAGGTGAAGGTACTAGATATATCAGGTTTGTAGCAACTGATGCAACAGAAGAGCACTCTGGAAAATCTGAAAGTGAATATGTTGTTAAATATGACAACACTTCTCCAGAGCATTATGGTCCTGGTAAAGATATAAATGGGGAAAATGCTTATCTTTATGATGTGTCAGATTCGTCAGATTCTTATAATCCTCTTTCCTATAAAAAACTTAAGCTGAGTAATTATGTTGTTTCTTTCCGCGGTTATGCTACAGATGCAGGTACAGGTTTTTCAAAAGCCCTCTTCTATTTCCGCAGACAAATTGACGGCGTTACAACAATCGAGCTTCCTCTGCCTTCATATGATTCAACAAGCGGAGGCTACTTGTCTTCCGTTTCTGCAGCAGTTATTTATAATGCAGACAGCAGCCCTGTTTCTAAATCGAAAACTGATTCTTACGAAAATAAAGTTGGTCTGGATGATGTAACTGATCTTTATGGAGTAACTCTTACAGATGCAACACGTACAAGCACTACATTTGTTCACCCTCTTGTTGATGATTACAGTTTTATCCGTGCAGGTGGAGTTGCATATATTAACGGTGGTTTTCATATTATTGAAAAAGTAAACGGCACAACAATTACTTTTGCAGATGAAGTAAGTGATGTGGGTAGCAGTGCAAAAAAAGCATTCTTCCCTATGGCCTTAGTTGTGGACAATAAAAATACAGAAGCCGGTAACTATGATAATGGAATTTATTATGTAGTAAATGATGATGGAGACGGCATTGCAGAGAATGTTTCAATTCAGGGGGAAATGGCAAGCTGGCAGGCAAGCGTATTTGCTGATGAACTTGAAGACGGGCCTGTTTTCATTGATACAATCGTAATCGATAATGCTGAAAATTTCTCAAGTGTTGTAAGTACAAATGTAATGCTTGCAAATCATACTCCTCGTGTATCAAAAGTTTATCTTGCTGTAGATATTGATAAGAATGAAAGTTTTTCAGATGGAGAACTGGGAACAAGAACAGAAAATGGTATAACTTACAATTATTATGCAGCAGGTAATGGAGTTAATCTCACAGATTCATATTTTACTCTTGATGACACGGGAGTAAAAATGACAGGAGATATGGCTGTAGCAATCGAAATGCTTGGTGACCAGGATTTTTCAGGCTACGGAGCAGGAAGTGGAACCCTCTATTACAATGCAGGTATTACTTCTTCACTTCTCAGTGCGCCAAATGTCAGCGCAAGTATGAGTGAATTCAGTGCTGTAAACAAATTTGCTTCCAGCGGAACATACACTCCGGCTTTAGCAAATCTCTATAAAATATATTTTGATGAAAATGATGTTTCTGGTGAAGATGGAAATTACTATATCAACATCAGTATTGCAGATTCTACCCCTGGAATTGTAAGAGGAACAGCAGATTCTACAAAAGTTAAAAATGGAATCACCTATTACCAGACATACGGAACTCAGGCAACTGCAATTAATATTCCAATTATTGTTGACCTTACAGATGAAATTGGTCCAAAAACTGTAATAGATGATTTCTACTGGAAGTCTTCTTCCGATAACTCAATTTATGAAAAAGATTCTGATAATGGACACATTGAACTGTCTGAAGATTTACCATCAGGTGATTTTGCAGCAGGTAATTCAGGTGTTTACGATAAAGATCCAAAAGTATCAGGAAAAATCAGTCTTCGTGGTAGTGTATTTGATGACCAGTTGATAGGTTCAATCTGGGTAAATATCAGTGAAAAAACACTTTCTGATTATGAGACTGGTGGCAGTTATGGTAACAGTGGAACTGCTTCTGACTTTGGGGATTCAAAGACTTATTATCAGATGGCACGCTTTGAAGTTTCAAGTGAAGGCAGCGAATGGATTTGTACTTCTGCCCAGATGAGTAGTAATGGTTATGCATTCTCAGTAAATGCAAATGATTCTGATTCTTATTTGAATCACTCTGGTCATAAAGTTACATGGCAGCTGGATCTGGATACAGAAAAACTTGATAGTAAAAAGACTGTAGAAGATATGGTAATTACAGTAGCGGCTGTAGACCATAACAATCGTTTAAGTTCAATTACAAATGTAAATGTGGATTCATCTGCAGATGATGCAAACAAGAGCCGCCCGTATTATCAGATGGATGTTGTTCCTTATGTTACAAGTCTTACAACAGTTCTTTCTGAGAAAAATAAAAAGTATCCAAGTGTTTATGGCCGTACTGCTTTAGGGGCATGGCCTGTTTATTATGAAAAATATTCTGCTGACGGTTCAACGAATGTAGCAGAAACAGTTAAGGTAAATGGATTTAATCTGGATAATGGAACTGTTACTTTAGCAGGAACAGCAAATAATACCGCAGTACTTTCTGATGGAGAATTTACAATTCCATCTGGAGCAAAAAGTGGAAAAGTTACGCTCTCTGTAAATTCAATTCCTTCATTGAATAACCTGAATAATAATGAGGCTTCCGGTTCGTACAGTAAGGTTGATACCTCTGTTACAGGGGAATATAAAATTATCAGGAATTACTACAATCGCATGCCTAACAATATAAACAATAATCTCCTTACAGATGACTTTGAACTGTATATCTGGGATATTGATTCTATAGCTGCAAGAGGTTATGACGTTGGGGATATTTCAGCGCTTGTAATGAAAGTAAATCCAACAAATGGTATGCTGGGATTTGCTTATTCAGATTCTCCTGGTTACAGATTCTTCCTGCCAAATGGTTCTGATTCTTCTTATCTCTATTGGGGATGGGGCTGGGACCGTTATGTTGCAACAGAATTTGCATATGATTCTTTAGGTAATACATACGGCACAGCTGCTGAAGTAGATATTTCTGGTACATCAAAGGCTTCCCGCTATAGATTGCATTCAAGCAAGTGGGGTGTGAGTCATGGTGGTATGACAATGGGTAGCTCTGATACTCAGTCGGCCTACAACAATATAAACTCAATTCGCCTTGAAACAATGGCAACAGTTAAAGGTGGAACTTTTGTTGGTGATCCTTCCAGAATTCAGTCGCCTTCTATTGTACTGACAAATTCTGATAATCAAAGTACAAATGTTTATCTGGCATATTATGATAATTCAACCAGTGAAATTCGTTTGAGAGTTGGTAAGAATGTCTATTCAAATGGATATAGTAATTTTGGTCAGTTCAATGATACTAGCTCTGCTGTAGATAACATCGATAGCTATTCAAAATATCCGACTATTTCAATTGTATCTTCAGTTGCAAATGGTGCATATGGTAACGAAAATGCAAAACCTGGTAACAAGGTAAGTCTTGGTGTTCTTCCGGGAGCTGGTACTAATGGAACAGATATTCTGGTAATTGTCTGGTATGACGCAACGAATGAAAGTGTATGGTTCAGTTATCTTACAACTCCTCTGGATTATAGCAGCAGAGAAGGAGATACATATTTTATTCCTAACTGGTCTACTCCAGTAGAAATCCTTGAAGCTGGTACAGCAGGTGGATATTGTAAGCTGGCAGTTGATGGGGATAATGGAATTCATATTGCCGCATACTCTAAGGAAAATTCAGGTTCTCTGGTTTACGCTTATATGTCGTCTTATACGAATGAATCTGCAAGTCTTTCACTGGTTGATTCTTATGGTTCTGCTGGACAAAACTTGACTATTGATTTTGCAAAAAATGCTTCCGGAATGTGGATTCCTTATATTGGTTATTACACAGAATCTCTGGCAAATCCAAAACTTGCCTATATGGTGGACACTTCCTCTGCAAATCCTGCTGGAGCAGATGAGGAAGGAATGTTTACTCAAAAATGGGAAGTTGTTTTGATTCCTGTTGTAAGTAAGGAAAGAGAAATACTTGAAAAGGAACTTGTCTGTGTAGGTCTTTACCGAAATGCTAATGGAACCTTAAAAGATTTCCCTTCAACATCGAAAACTTTTACTAAAAATGGTGTAGATGTATCTGGAAGGACCTATGGTAACGGAACATCAAATCCAGTGCTAGGTTATGGAATAAATTATAGTAAAGGTAACACAACCTACATTGAAACTGCACAAATGAGATAAGGAGGCGAAAATGAAAAAGCTTAATACATTAACATATACAATTTTAACACTCTTAACATTTTCTGCCTGTACAGTAGGTCTGGGCCCGGCAGTAGATACAACACCGCCAGTAGTTACAATTACTTCTCCTGCTTCAAATGAAGCTTTGAGTTCAGCAAACGGAGAGTCAGAAACAGGTTTTGTTAATTTTGAAGGAACCTTCCAGGATGATAAGGCTATAAAATCAATCAACCTGACTATATATTCAAGAGACAAGGCATCTGCTGAAAAAACTAAGGTGGGGGAAACCGTAAAACTTACCTTTGATAATAGTATTTCTCCAAATGTTGCAAATAGTGGTTCAATAACAAGTAATTCAAATAAAAAAGAAGGAATCTGGACATATAAGCTGGATACAACATCTTTACCGGATGGTTCCTATACTCTTGTTGCAACAGGATATGATGGCGCCTACACTTCAAGTGAAGCTGAAAGAAATTTTGACGTGGACAATACAGCACCTCTTTGTTTGCTTACAAAACCAACTGGAACAAATATTGAATCTCCATACAGATATGGAAGTGCTTTAGTTCTTAACGGAGAAATTGGAGATGCTCACGATATTGAAAGTATTTCTCTTCAGTTCTATACAACAGACGGAAATTTGATAACATTCTCAGGTCTTTTGGATGAAGAAGGAAATGTTCTTGAAGATACAGATATCCTCACTTATAAAGACATAGAAGTTGCAGGTGGTACTTCAATTACAATTGCATATGATAATGACGGTAGCAGTTATAACGACAGAAATCTAAATACAATTTACAACACTCTTTATTCATCAGCAGCTCCTGATGAAAAGGGAAATGTTCCTTTTTACATGTATGTACAGATAAAAGATGAAGCAGGAAATGAAAGTAAGGGAACCTGGCTTAAAGAAGAGGTCAGTAAAGAATTAGAGAGTAAGTCAATTAGTGAAAGTGTTAATGTAAGTAAACTCTATTCTGTGCTTGACGGAAGTTATGATGGAGCTTATGAAAGTGGATATCTTTCAGTTCTTAATTCCACCAAAACAGGTCTGGAGAATGACAGCCTGAGTTTTGCAGAAAAAAAACTCTATGCCCTGAGTGTAAATAAATCAATTAATCCGTCTTATACCTTTGGTTCTGTATTTATTGTAGATGATTCTACTGCAGACAGTGAATGGCAGCCTGTAAATAATCAGGGAACTATGACAATTACAGTGGAAGCAGGACTTAATGGTGCGGGGGTAATACCAGATTCAATTTCAATTTACATCTGGTCAACTGAAGACAGTAATGGAGACGGTTATCTTGAAAAAGTCAGCGGTTCTGCATTAAAAACAATAACAAAAAATCAGATTTATAATGGTACTCAATCTATTGCAGGAATGAGCACTACTGTAAGCTCTGCAACCTATTCGTTTACACTTCCTGATTTACCAACAGGCTATTATTTTATAAGTGCCCAGGGATACGATGAGGCAGAAGAATCTTTTGCACAAAATACAAGCTTTGGTTTCCATGTAGATCAGGATGCAGTTGTTCCTGTAATTAATTCTGTGGCAGCTTATATTGACAGCAACGAACTTTCTGAATCTGCAATGAAGTCAAATGCACAAAATAATGCTGAAGTTCTTTCTGCATCTCAAACAGTTGGAGGAACAGAAAAACAGCAGATGGTACTCAAGGTTGCAGCCGATGCTTCTTCAGGCAGTCTTTCTGTAACAGCAAAACTTGCAGATAAAAGCTGGAACCTTGCTCTTAAAAATGGCTTCTATTATTCAGATGTGATAGATTTTTCTTCCATTACAACTGGAACTTATAGCCTGGTAATCATAGCAAGTGTAACTGCAAATGAGACCACAACTACTGTAAGTACGCAAAAAACTTTCTATATAAATAACTCTGGTCCGATAGTAAACATTTCATCTCCGGAAAAAGGAGATACTACAAATCATACAAGTGAAATAAGTTTTATTGGAAGCAGTTACTCAACTTATTCTACTCCAGAAAAAATAGATTATCTTGTAATCAACAACACAATTAAGAATGAATCTGCATACAGTTCAGGAAATGATGTGCAGAAAAAAGCTCTGTTTAAGAAATATGCAGCAAATAATTTGAATGAAGGAAGTGCCTCTTCATGGAAGTTTACACTTACTCCGTTTGATAATACTAATGCGTCATCTTATTCATCAATCACTCATACTGATGAAGGAGTTTATACTCTACCTGTCTGGTTCCTTGCAGCAGATGACCTGGGAAATGAAACATTAATTAGTGATTATACGATTTTCTACGATCCAAATGCTGATCGTCCTGTAGCAGTAATGGTTTATCCTACAGACGGCTCATCAGTCTCAGGAAGTATCCGTGTTAGTGGTACTGCAAGCGATAATTATTCAGTTAGTGCTGTATATTTCCAGATTGATTCTACAGCAAATGATGGACACGATTTTGGTTCAGCAGATGCAGAATCTCTGGCAGCCCTTACAGATGAAAGTGGTAATCCAATTTTTGATATTGTTTATGAAGAAGACCTTCCTGCCGGGGGAGACTATTCTGCAATTCAAGGAGGGGAAACCTGGTGGGGTATTAAAGCATCAGGAGTTAAATCTGCAAGTACAACGGGCTGGTATTACACAATCAATGCAAAAGAAGAACTTAAGGAATTAACAGACGCAATTATAGCCGGAGGATCAAATTACCGGTTTAAGATTCGTGCAGCTTCACTTGATAACAATAATACTCTGGGACTCTGGAGTGATTATGTTACAATGGAAATTGACCCGAATGCTCCTCAGGTAAGTGTGGATGGTGTATATCAGTATACAGATACAACTTTTGAAACTGCAACAGCTTCTAAAACTTATACAAATGGTATGTCTCTCAAGGGCGACTGGTATTTGACCCTTACAACTTATGATAACAATGGTATTTATGCTGGAGAAATGTACTATTATATGGCTGATTCTTTAAGCGGACTTTCAACTGCTGCTAAATCTACAGTCACTTATAAAGAAGCATATGAAAATGGTGATTACAGAGGCTACAAAGTTTATATTCCCCTGGAGACAGGAAATGCAAATACCGAAGGTACAAGATACATTCGATTCTATACAAGTGATAATGAATCAGACGGGGAAGATATAAACCATACTCAGATTTATAAAGATTATGTTTTTGATTATGACAATAATGCTCCGGAACAGCAGAGTAATTCCAGCAGTTATCTGGCAGATGTAAGTGGAACTGATGATAATATTTATCCGCTTCAGCGTGAAAAACTTAAGGTAAGTAACAGCGTAATTTCCTTCCGTGGTTATGTTAATGATGGAGGTTCAGGATTTGATAAGGCTCTCTTCTACTTCCGACGTGTTGTGGATGGAGTTACAACAATTGAACTTCCTTTACCGGAAGCTTCTGGCAGTGGATATGCTTCAGATTCAGCAGCCGCTGTTGTTTATACAGTGAGCAATTCAAAAGTTTCTATTTCAAATGGAGGCGCCGTTTCATCTCTGGTTTCTAAAGATAGTGACTCAGGTCTGTACGGTGTAACTTTAACAGGGGCTGCCAGAGGAACTGAAACTTTTACTCATTCAGCAGTTTCTGAATATAAATATATTCGTGCAGGTGGACTGGCATATATTGCAGGCTCATATCACATAATTGCAAGTGTAAATGGAGATGTTGTTACTTTTACTGATGAAGTAAATTCAAGTGCAGCTGGATCAGATTCAGCCTTTTTCCCTGTGGCATTAGTTGCAGGAAATTCATTAAATGAAGTATCATACTGGTCTGGTGGTCTTTATTACATTAGCAACGATGATGGTGACGGTATTTATGAATATTCAGCAGAAGGAAATCAGACTGGAATCTGGAAATGGCAGGTAAGCGTTTTTGGAGCTGAGCTGGATGACGGCCCTGTTTACATTGATACAATGATAATGGATAAAGCCGAAAACTGTTCTGCTGTTAAGACTACTGCTGTAATGCTGGCAAACCATACACCACGAATTTCAAAAGTGTATGTTGGGGTTGATATTAATGAAGACGGAACAATTGAAAACTCTGAACTTGGTACTTCAGTAATCGGAGGTACTACTCAGGTTCCATATTATATTGTTACTTCAAATTCTGCAGCTCAGAACGTTGTAACTCTTTCTTCAACAAATCTTAAAATGACTGGTGATCTGGCACTTGCAATCGAAATGCTCGGAGACCAGGCATATGGAGGTTACGGCGCAGGTAATGGAACACTTTATTACAATGCCGCACTTTCTCAAACAGCATTAACAAAACCGTCAGTAAGTTCAAATATGTCGGCTTTTGGAAGCAATTCAAATCTTGTGTTCTCAAATGAGGGGGTAGAATCTCTTAATAAAATTTACTTTATGAAAGATTCTGTAAGCAGTGAAGACGGAGATTACTACATTAATATCAGTATTGCAGATTCAACTCCTGGAATTGCTTTGGGAGCAGCAGATGTAAGTGAAACAAAACCAAAATCTGGAATTACTTATTATTCAACTTATGGTTCTCAGGCAACTGCTGTAAATATTCCTGTTAATGTTGATTTGATTGATGAAGTAACTCCTGTTTCTGTAATCAATCCTGTTTACTGGAATAGTGCGGAAGATAATTCAATCTACGAAAACAATGTACAAAATGGACATATTGAAATTCCTTCCGATTTACCTTCAACTTACTTTGCTTCGAATAAGACAGGTATATATGACCTTGATCCTAAAGTTTCAGGAAAGATTTCACTTTCAGGAACTGTATTTGATGATCATACTCTGGACTCTATCTGGATTTGTATTGATGATAAGACTCCAACCGGCTACCTTACATCTGCAACAAATGCGGGTTATGGATCAAATGGAAAGGTAACTTATAAAATTGATGGAAAAAACTATACTTTCTATCAAATGGCACACTATACCTCTTCAGGATGGGTGAATGCTGCTGCAACTATAGATGCAAATGGCCTGGCCTTTACTGTTGATGCCAGCGATGAGAATTCATATTTTGGTCAGTCTGGTCACAAGGTTGTATGGAAGCTGGATTTTGATACATCAACTATAGCAAGTGTTGCAAAGGCAGATATAAAAATCCGTCTGCTTACTGTAGACCATAGCGGAAACGAGAATAGTTTCGTAATTAATACAGACAGCGGAGATGGTACATACAATCTTCCATATTATCAGATGGATGTAGTTCCCTACATTACAAGTTTGACAACAAGTCTTTCTTCTAAAAACAAGAAAAATCCTTCTGTAAATGGAAGAAGTGCTCTGGGGGCATATCCGGTTTATTATCATACTTCTAAAACTGATGGTAGTTCTGCTCTTGAAGAAATAATTGTTAACGGATTTAACTTAAAAGATGGTGCAGAAGTTACAATGCAAGGTTCTGGGGAAAATTCTCCAAGTGCATCTCTGTCCGGAGGAAAATTTACCCTTTCTGCAGAAGCAACTAGTGGTGAAATAAACTTATCAGTAAATGGCATAAGTAATCTGAATAATATTAATAATAATTTTGCCACAGGTTCATATGAAGGAACAATTGATGACTCAAGCGATTACGAAGATAAGGTAGAATATGCCTATAACCTTCAGCCAAATAATATAAACAACAAGTATCTGACAGATGATATAAAACTTGCAGTTATTCAGATTAACTCTCAGGCTGCAACAGGAACAGAAGGCCCTATTGAAAATCCTAGAATGAGAATTAGTCCAAACGGCGGAAAACTTGGCTTTTCTTTTGCAAGCGGTAACGGTAAATTCTACATGCCGAAGAATTCAGAAACTTCGTTTACCTACTGGGGTAAAGATAATGATAAATATAATGCAGTAGAATTTATCTATGATGAAAGCGGTTATACCTATGGGGTTGCCGCTGGTCGCGATACAGGTGCCAGTGGTGGAACTGCATCTAAATTCCGTTATCATGCAGGAAGATGGGGCGTTTCTACAGGTGGCGATGCCAAATCAAATGTAAAGAGCCGCCGTCTTGAGCATCAGGGATATAAGGAAGAAGATCTCGAGGTTTATCATGTAAATGCTTATAGAATTTTCTCTCCAAGTCTTGCGGTAACAAGAGGAGCGTCTAATTCACATACACCAAATGTTTATCTGGCTTATTATGATGCAATTACGAACGAAATTCGCTTTAGAGCCGGTAATATAAGTAACGAAACAACCGTAGGCAATTTTGGACAGTTTGTTGATGAAGCAACTGACAGCAAAGTACAGTCTGCCTATAACTATTCTTATCTTTCTGTTTTGTCAGATGGAATATATGGTTCTCATGGTAAGGATGAGGCAAAACCTGGTAAATGTGTAGAAATTGGTGTAATTCCTGGAACAAATACGACTAATGTTTCTACAACAAAATATCTTGCAAATGATGCCGGTAAGGGTGTTTCTACAACTGATGTAGTTGTTGCAGTATGGTTCGATTCTGTGAATAAGAGTGTGTGGTACAGTTATAATACAAATCCGTTTGGAAAAGACTGTCTGTATAAGGCGGGGGAAGAAGATAAAAGCGATCCTATGATGAATTCAGCCTGGTCAACTCCTGTAGCAATTCTGGACGGAACTGCAGGCGGTTACTGTTCTCTCTTCGTAGATGCAAATAATGATGTTCATATTGCCGCTTACAGTACAGAGAATAGTGGTTCTGTAATTTACACATATTTGGATGGATATAATTATCTGGACAGCGGTGATCTTTCTTCTGTTCAGTGTATTGTTGACAGTAATGGATTAATAGGTAAGTATATAAGTATAGATGTAGCATTGAATAGTGCTGAATCTAAAAAGCCTGTTCCATATATTGGATATTACAGCAACGATGCAAGTGCTCCAAAAGTAGCTTATCTGGTGGATGTAAACAATCTTCTTGCAGGAGGTGCAGACGAAGAAGGTATGTTTACACGTAAATGGGAGTGCTATGCAATTCCAACACAGAGCGAAGTAATGCGGGACAAAATTTGTGTTGCGGTTAATAAAAACGGTGGTGTAATTACAAATACTCAGAGTGGTACTAATTCTGCCAGCAATGTTTACGCAAACGGAACCATAAATCCTGTTCTAGGATATGGTGTTAATAACGGCACCCGCGGCTATATGGAAATCGCCCAGCAAAAATAAAAATGTAAAACAATAACTAAAAAAGTTGGCTATACAAAAATAGAGGAAAATTTATAACAGAGTTTAAAGTAGAGTTTTTGGAGATTATGTGCAACAATATAGGTAGTAAAAAAAATGTTGCACAAAATATTACAAGGAGAGCCCTATGAAAAGACTTTCTGCTATTTTTATCGGGATGCTGACTGTATCCCTGTTATTTCTCTCTGGATGTAAAGTTGGTTTGGGAACTGCTGTAGATACAGTTCCTCCGGTTATTACAATTGTTACTCCGTCAACAAATAGTGCCAATGGTGGAGAAGGCGTAATCGTTACTGGAAGATATAAGGATGATCAGGGAATTCAGTCTGTCAGTCTTATGCTTTATGTTCGTGATTCAACATCATTAGATAAAGTTGCTGCGGAAGGATGGACAGAAACAAGAAAGATTTCTGTATCAAGTGACAGAAGTGCTGCTAATTCCATTCATCCTGATGAAAACAATCCGTCTAACGGAAGCTGGGAATATACTCTGGATACTACAAATCTTCCTGATGGTTCCTACACTTTAGTTGCAACAGCTTTTGATGGAAGTTACACCTCAAGCGAGGTTGAAAAAAACTTTGACGTAGACAACACTTCTCCTGTATTGATTCTCACTCAGCCTAATTCAACTGATATTAACGACCCGTTTGCAAGCGGTTCAACAGTTGTTATTACCGGTGAAATTGGTGATGACCACAGTATCAGTTATGTTGAAGTAGAAATCTACAAATACGATGCAGCTACAGGAACTGCCGAAGAAACACCTATGTCTTTCGATTTAGTTGATAAAGAGGGCAATCCTTTTACAACAGACAAGCTTGTGTACGAAAATGTAAATATTTCAGGTGGTACAACAATTACCCTGGCAGCCCTTAACGAAAATGCTACAACTGTTCCGGAACAGAATTTAAACAGAATTTATAATAAGCTTTACGAAGGTGTTGAAACAAAGCCTGACGGAAGTTATCAGCCTGCATATTTTTACGCAGGTATCTACGCAATGGATTCTGCAGGAAACCGTTCTTACTGTTCATGGATAAAAGATATTATTCTTAGAAAACTTAATGACTATCCTGATATTGAATTATCTAACATTGAAGTAACCACTCTTAAGCAGGTTGTTAACGGCAGCTACACTGGTCAGAACAAACAGGCCTATGAAACTGTTATGGACACATACAAGATGGGTCTCTACGGCTGTGATTTAAATTCTGAAGGAGTTGAAGTTCCACGTGCATTTGAAGATAGAAATCTTTATGCCTTCAGCATTAACCGTGATATTAACCCTCGTTATAATTTTGGTGATTATATTGCTGAAGAAGGCAAGTGGGTACAGAGTACATCTCAGAGTGTAATTCCTTTCAACCTTGAAGCAGGTTTGAATCAGGATGGAATAAAACCAAGTGATGTTAGAATCTGGCTGCATAAAGCTAAACTTGATTCTGAAGGAAATCCAACAACACAAATGGATGACAGCGAAGGAGCCTTTGTTCAGGAACTCACTCAATATACCACACAGAATGAAAAGCAGATCAGTACAATTAACAGCCTGGTAACAACAGGAAACTACTCAATTCAGCTGCCTGCACAGTTTAGCGACGGAAGCAGATTGACTGATGGTTATTATATTTTGACAGCATCTGGAACTGATACAAAAAACAATAAACTCCTTTCAAGAGCTGTTTACGGTTTTGCAATCAGTGCAACTGCTGTCTTCCCTACAATCGAAAGCGTAGAACTGGCTACTTCAAGTTCGGATTCTGTAAGCAGCCTTTCTACATTTGATGAAATTGATTCAGATACTGTGCTCGGTGGTACTAATAAACGTTATGGAAGAGTTAAAGTTGTAGCAAATACAAATACTGGAGAAGGTCTTGAAGAACTCTCAATCAGCATGAGGCTTATTACTAATTACGAAACAAAGAATGTAACAGTAACAAGAAATGGAAATACAACTACCTTCTATTCTGATGTATTTGATGTAAGTAATATGACCACTGCAAATGCTACACTTCAGATTATTGCCACAAAGGGAGATAACAGTATTAAGTCAACAAGTACTGTTTATATCGTTAACAGTGGACCAACAATCACTTTCTCAAAGCCAAGCAGAAACGCAACTGAAACATATACAAGTAAAGTCAGTCTGTTGGGAGCTTCTTATACAAGTCATGCCGAAGTAGTGAACATTCAGTATAAGATTCTTGATAACAGTCTGGTAACAGACTATAACAATCTTTCAAGTTCAGATGCATCTACAAAAGCTGCCGCTCAGGAAGCATTAATTCAGGCTGTTTTGAATATGGATCCTGCAAAACTTTCTGACGAAACAGAAAAGACTGCTCACGAAAATCTTGGAACAGTTGGTTCATGGAATTTTGAAGTAACTCCATTTACAACAAGCAGTGAGGATAATTTTTCACAAATTTCTCACACAAGTGACAAAATTTATACTCTGCCAATTCTCTTTGTAGCTACAGACTCTCTGGGTAACAAGACTTTGGTTAGCGATTATACAATTAAGTATGATCCATATGCCAACCGTCCAACGACAAAAATTGTTTATCCTTCAAACTTTGATGAAGACGGAAATGCAACCGTAAAGAAACTCACTGGTACAATCCGTATTAGTGGTAGTGCAGTTGATAACTCAGGCGTAGACCATGTAATTTTCCAGATTGATGTTAACAATGACGGACTCTTTAATCAGACTGACGTTAACTATCTGTCTCAAATGGAAAATGAAGGCCAACCAATTTATACAATAAAGGATTCCTCTGATTATGCAGGCTATGACTTACACGCCGCCGATTCATCTGGAGAAAATACTTTCTGGGGAATTGAAGCCAGTGGATCTGTAAGCTGGTATACATCAGTGAACTCAAATGGTGAACTGGCAGAAATCGGTAAAACTGTACAGAATGTAACAGAACAGAATGCCAGATTCCAGATTCGTGCCGCTGCCTTTGATGACGAAGATATTCTTGGACGCTGGAGTGACGTGGTAACCTTTGAAATTGACCCTAATGCTCCGGAAGTAGAAATCCTTAGAATTTGTCAGTATTCAGATGAAGACCTGACAGTTGTTCAGGCTGAAAAGGCTTATACAGAAGGAGAGATTACTTCTGTTAAGGGCCAGTGGTATATGGAAGTTCAGGCAACAGATAACGATGGAATTGAAAGTATCTACTACAAGGAATCTAGTGGAGATAAAGCTACTTCTGCATTGAATGGACTTCAGAATGTTGTAAAGAAGTCACTGGACAGCAAATATGTTGATCGTTCAGCAGATGGAAAAACTGTTACTGCAAAGATTCCTCTTGGAACAGCAACTGGTGAAGGTTACAAATACATTCAGTTTATTGCAACGGATACTTCAGAAGCTCATCTTGAAAATACTAAGGACGCTGGCTTCAGATATGATAACAAAGCCCCTGTTCAGATGGATAAAATTTCTAAAAAAATTCTTTATGATTTAAGTGGTAATGACAGTTCAAATCTTATTGCTCTTGAAAATCAGATACTGAGAACAAGCAATAATGTTGTGGGATTCAGAGGCTACGTACAGGATACTGGAACTGGTTTTGCCAGAGCCCTTTTCTACTTCCGCCGTACTGATTCAAATGACGTAACAACTTCAATTGAACTTCCAGTTCCTGTGGATGAAGGAAATAATCTGTACTCATCAAGCAGGGATGCAAAAGTCGTTTATCAGATTTCTTCAACAGAAATTTCTCTGGCAAAGGGTTCAACTGGAAATGGAAAAGTTTACTGTGATGAAGATACAGGTCTCTATGGAGTTAAGCTTAAGGGTATAACCAGAAGCAATACTACAACTTTGAACCATTCAGCAGTATCTGATTACAAGCATATTCGTGCAGGTGCAGTGCTCTATATTGGAGGTGCATATCACACAATCAGTTCTGTTTCAGGAGACACAATCTATTTAGCAGAAGAAGTTGGAACAAACTTTACGGAAGCCTTCTTCCCTGCAGCATTTGTAGTTGATAATTCATCTGAATCTATCCTTAAGGATTCTCTGGGAGCATCTTACGTGGCTCTTGATGATGGAGACGGATTCAATGAAACATGGGGAATGCTTTCAGATACAAGCTGGAAGTGGGAAGCTAAAGTATTTGCCGACGAACTTGATGACGGCCCAATCTATATTGATACTCTGGTTATGGATCAGGCAGATAACTGTTCTTCTGTTCAGACAACAAAGGTCATGCTTGCAAACCATACACCTCGTATTTCTAAGGTTTACCTTGGTGTAGATATTGGCGGTACCTCAGGAAAGATTGATGCCAACGAATATGGAACATCTACGGTTAACGGCGAATCAGTAAACTATTATCCTGTAATCAATGGTGCTATTCTCCAGGATACATATTCAATCAGCTCTACAAATGTAAAGATGACAGGTGATATGTATGTTGGTCTTGAAATGCTGGGTACAGGTTCTGACGATCTTACTGACAGTGAAGAAGGATATGGAAGCGGTAATGGAACTCTCTATTATGCAGCAGGTATTACGGAAGCAAAACTTACTTCGCCGGATTTAGCAAGTCTTTCTACCAGCAATACTTTTGGTAATACAAACAACTTTGCAGACTCTTCTATGGCTTACCTTAAGCAGTTAAAGTTTGAGGCTGATACTTACAAGACAAAGCTTACAACAGATGACAAGTCTTACTACATCAACATTACAATATGTGATTCAACACCGGGTATTGCACTGGGAACAAGTTCTGTAGTTGATTCAAGTGCTTCTACTGCACAAACTACTTATTACAGCACATTCGGCTCTCAGGCTGTTGCCCTTAACATTCCTGTTTATGTGGACCTTAAGGACGAACAGGTTCCGATGAGCGTAATTGATGATTTGTACTGGAATAGCAGTGCAGACAATTCTCTCTATGAAAATGATAAGGCAAACGGACACATTGAACTTTCGGCTGATTTACCATCTGGAATCTTTGCGGCAGGCAATGGTGTATATGACCTGGATCCAAAGGTTTCAGGAAAAATAACACTTAAGGGCCACGCATATGATGATCAGAAACTGAAATCTCTCTGGCTCTACATTGATAAGAAAAATACTTCAAGTTATCCATATGCAAGTTCAACAACAATTACAGCCGATGGAAAGACTTTCTATCAGCTTGCAACTTACAATGGCAGTACATGGACAGTAATACCTGGCAGTCTGGAAACAAACGGCTACAAGTTTACTCTGGATACAAGTACAGATGCATACTTTGGTCAGCAGGGACACAAAGTATCATTTACACTGGATTTTGATTCAAGTACTGTTAATAATGTTGCTGCAAAAGATGTTGTTGTAAGTCTTCTTACAGTAGATATAGCGGATAACGTATGTTCACTTGCTGATATTTATACTGCTGAAGATGCAGATGATACTAATATGAATAATCCTCTCCTGCAGATGGATGTTGTTCCGTATATTACAGGAATTACCACTTCAATACGTAAAAAAAGTGGTCTGAAAAACTCAAATATTCGTTCTGCAAGTGGTAAATACAGCATTATGTATGCTGCGAATAACTCTGCATCAACTTATGCTGCTAACTTTATCACTGTAAGCGGATTTAACTTGAATCCGGCAGCAGTACGTATTGTTTCCAGCGAGACTGCAAAGACTTCCAGCATAGATCAGTCAAGCGGTATATCAGTTAATTACGGAACTGTTGCGAGTGATTACACAAGCTTTGTAGCCAGCAATGTGATTTCAAAGAGTGGTTATCTTGAGGTCTTTGTTAAGAATGGTGATGACTATATCCGTAGCTTGAACAATATTAACAATGATGATGCGTACGGAAGTGCTAAAAATTCAAGCGGTGTACAGCTTACTAAGGATAATGCTGATGTAAGTGATTTTGCCAGCGCATACAACCGTGAAGCTGATTACAATAAAACAAAAAATACACAGCTTACTGATGATAGATATCTCATTATGTGGAATATGCATAAAACAAATACAAAGAATGGTTATTATCCTGTAATGTTGATGGATGGTGATGATCCTGTATTTGGTTTTGTTGATTCAAATGGATGGAAACAAACAACGATATCTTATGGATTTGCAGACAATATGATGCCTCAGCAGAAAAAATTTGATGGAACTACTGGAAATTATATGTCTGGAGATTATTTAATCGGTGGGCTGACATTTGATCAAATGGCTATGGCTAAGGATGATGCTGGAAAATATATTTATGGATATGTGTATAATTATGCCAACGCATCTATGGGCGTTGTATATGATAAATATGCCTCAACATATACGGATAGATCTGGTTGGGCATATCCTGGAACAAAATACCAGGATCAAACTATTGTACAGGCTTCAGCTACTGGTAATAATGCATTAACACTTGATGGTATGAATGTTGGAAAAGTATTGCTTGACAGGTATCAAAATCTTAAATTGATTGCTAAGGGAAATTCCACAAAAACAACGAATGCAACTGTATATATGTCGTATTACGATGATAATTATGGAAATATTATTTTTAGAAACTTTAAGATAGGTACCAATAATACGCTTGGTTATTCAATGTCTACGGGTGTTTACACAAATCAAAAAGAAACTACTTCTTATTCAAGTTCAGCAACTGGAAGAAATAATGTAGTAGAGTCTTATGGTTCCAAATACTATGATTTTGGTATAACCAGTGATAATGTTGCAGTATTTGTTTATTATGATTTTTCTGAAGGTCGATTAAGACTTAAGTATTCAGCAACTGCAACAACTGCTAACAGTAATTCTAAGGCTGTAACTGGAGTTCCTGGAACTGCGGTTAATTTCAGTGAAAATACTAATATAGTTTTACCAGATTATGTTGGTCAGTATGTTTCAATGTGTATTGATAGCAACAATCATATTCATATTGCTGCTTTTGATGCAAATGACAGTGATTTGAGATATATTTATCTTGATTCATTTAATTCAACTTCTTATACCGAATTGATTGTTGATTCAGCTGGTTCTGTTGGAAACTGGACAAGTATAAAAATCAACAATGAAAATAAACCTGTTATTGCATACTACAATGCGACAGAAACTGGTGGCCATGATGCTATTAAACTTGCAATTTCAAATAATGTTGTAGGTAGTGTAACTGCAGGTGTAGATTCTTCAACTGGTTATACCGCAACAGGTTGGGAATATATGACAATTCCATCTATTGATCCAGCTCAGGGTGGCAGCCAGAAGTTCCAGCAAGTTTGTCTTGACTTTGATAGTTCAGGAAATCCTGTTGTTGGTTACCTTGCAACCAACCTTGAATTCGGTAAACAGTTGTCTGAATAAGAAAAGTTAATTTAATACACGATTTTAGCGTGTTTTTCCCCAAGGGGCTTTCCTAAACAGGAGAGTCCCTTATTTTTTATAATAAAATAGTGTATAATGTGCTCCATATTGAGTGAGAAATCAGGAGAGGGGAAATATTCGATGTCATACTCAATCATAAGCACGCTGGCATTAATAATTAATTTAATAATTAACAGGGAGTCTTTTAGAACAAAAAAAAGGCTGTCTGGTAAATCTAAAACAGAACCAAGCTTTATTAATTGCTATCGTCAATTTTTATTTGTTTCCTGCTGCTATTTTCTTGTAGATATTGCATGGGGAATTTTATATGAATATCACCATGTAGATCACCTCTTTTCCGTTTTATATTCTGACTGCGTTCTTTATTTTGTATTTTTGCATATGACAATACTGACCTGGATGCGTTCTTTGGTGGCTTATCTGGGGAAAAAAAGAAATAGGAGCAAAATTCTTCTCGTTTCTGTATGGGCAATATTTTTTATTGGGATTCTTTGCTTAATAATAAATCTCTTTCATCCCTTTATTTTCTCTTTTAATGAAAAACATGAGTTTAGTAGAATCAGGCAGGTACATAGCATTTATTTTATCAATCGCTCTATATTTTGTTATCACGATTTATATGTTTTATATTGCACATAAATCAAATGAAAGAGATAAGGCCAAATATAGGGCTGTTGGAATAACTTGTCTTTTGATGAATCTATTTCTATTCTTCCAGGTTTTTGATCCAAGATATCCTTCTTATTCCACAGGACTTATAATTGGAATTTGCATGATTCATTCTTTTGTTGAATCTGGTGAGCGAAGGGAAAAAGTTATATATGATAACATCGCAAAAAGTCTGGCCGAAGATTATGAAGCAATGTATTACATTAATATTGAATCAGGAAAATTTCTTGAGTTTTCAAAAAGTCAGGAATATGCCTCTATGAATGTTCCAGTGCTTGGTCGGAATTTCTACAACGAGACTAGTGTTAATATTGAAAAATTTGTTCATCCTGATGACAGGGAATTTGCAAAGAATCTTCATCGTAAAGAGACAATGTTAAATAATCTGAAAGACAGAAAATCCTATTCATATAAATATAGAGTGATAATTGATGGGCAGCCTCGTCACTTTCAATTCACCGTGTTGAGGGCCAACGATGACAAGCATTTTGTTCTGTATGAAAAAGATATAAATGATGAAATCACTGTTGAAAATATGCGTCTTGAAAATCAGAAGAAACAAGTCACTTTTACTCAAATTGCAGAAATACTTGCAGTAAATTACGATGTGATTTATTACGTTGATGCAAAAGACTCAAGTTATATCAGTTATGAATGTAGAAATATCTATGGCGAAGTTGAGGTTCAGAAAACCGGAAATAATTTTTTTGAGGATTCCCGGATTGATATTTCGAATATTGTTCATAAAACTGATCGTGAAGAGGTTCTGAGTTTTTTCAGTAAAGATAATTTAAGTCAAACTCTTACAAATCAGAAAAGCTGCAGTCTAAATTACCGTATTGTGGCATTTAAGAAGATTCATTACGTCCGAATGACAGCGCAAAAAACATCTAATGGCACTCATTATATCATTGGTATTGAAAACATAGATAATGAAGTAAAAAAAGAAAAGCAGCAGCTTAAGGCTCTAAATACAGAACGGGAACTTGCAAGACGAGATGAACTGACGGGAGTAAAAAATAAAACCGCGTATAATGAACTTGAACAGTCTGTCCAGAAAAATATTGAAAATGGAATGGATTATCTTCCTTTCGGTCTTGTTGTTTGTGATACAAATGACTTGAAAAAAATCAATGATTCAAAAGGCCATGTAGCAGGTGATGATTATATTAAAAATTCCGCAAAACTTTTATGTGACATCTTTGTTCATAGTCCGGTATTCAGAGTTGGAGGGAATGAATTTGTTGTTTTCCTGCGAGGTGATGATTATTCAAATAAGAAAGAACTGATGAAAAAATTGCAGGACGTGGTTCGCCAGAATATAAAAATGAAAGCAGTCCCTGTTCTTGCTTCGGGAATGGCGGAATATATTCCAGGAAAGGATTGTCTTGTCTCAGAAATATTTGACCGGGCAGACAAAGCTATGTACAAAAATAAACTTGAAATCAAGAAATAAAAATGGTTGTATAGTAAAGTTTGCCTGGAAGCCTTTGAGAAAGGGGCGCCGGACATTATGATGAAATCCGGCGGTCTGGAGAAATATTCAATTAACTATGATTTTTTATCCCTTTTTCCAGTTCCAGAACCCTTTCTAGTGGAAGTTTTACGCATTCGGCAATTATTTCAGGAG
>DGUP01000007.1 GCA_002394685.1 Treponema sp. UBA4307
TCGACATTCGGGCTAAATAAAAAAACATATCAATAAGTTATTTAACGGAGCAGACATGAAAAAACATTCCGAAGCAGACATTACAGCCTTACTGAAAAAACTAACCCTTGAAGAAAAAGCAAGTCTTTTATGCGGAAAAGATTTCTGGAGAACAAAGAACATTGACCGTCTTGGTATTCCATCAATCATGGTAAGTGACGGACCTCACGGATTACGAAGACAGACTGAAGAAGGGGCCAATTTTAATGACAGCATTCAGGCAGTTTGTTTTCCTGCAGCTTGTGCAACAGCATCATCTTTTGACAGAAACGTGCTCCATCAGTTGGGTTCCGTACTGGCTGATGAATGTCATAATAAGAATGTTTCTACTATTTTAGGGCCAGCAGTAAACATTAAACGTTCCCCTCTCTGCGGAAGAAACTTTGAATACATGAGTGAAGATCCTTATTTAGCCGGTCAACTGGCAGCCTCCTATATAAAGGGTGTTCAGGAAAAAGGAATTGGTACATCATTAAAACACTTTGCCCTTAATAATCAGGAATACCGGAGACTTACTAATTCATCTGATGCAGATGAGAGAACAATACGTGAAATTTATCTTCCAGCCTTTGAAACTGCCGTAAAAGAAGCTCAGCCATACACAATAATGCACAGCTATAACAAAATCAACGGAACTTATTCAGGTGAAAGCAAGTGGCTTTTAACAGACATTCTTCGTAAGGAATGGGGATATACAGGCCTTGTAATGTCTGACTGGGGTGCAGTAAGTAACAGGACAGCAGGTCTTGAAGCCGGCTGTGACCTTGAAATGCCTTCTTCAAACGGTGTAAACACTCAACAGATTATTAAAGCTGTTAAAGATGGAAAATTGTCTAAAAAAACACTTGATCTATCCTGCAAAAGAATTCTCAAATGGGTTTTTAATTACATAGATAATCAGCAGGAAGGAGAATTTGACTTTGCAAAACACCACAGAATTGCAAAAGAAATTGAAAAAGAATCTGTGGTTCTTCTTAAAAATAATGGTATGCTTCCTCTCAAGCTGGCCAAACCTTCCGGAGTAATGGCAGGGCTAAAAGGAAAAAAATATTCCTTGTGTTTAATTGGAGAGTTCGCTGAAAAGCCTCGCTACCAGGGTGGAGGTTCCAGCCACATCAATGCCGTAAATGTAAAAGGTTCTCTGGAAGTTTTTAAGGAAAAACGCATTGATTTTGTTTACGCAAAAGGTTATGACACAAGTCTTACAGATAGAATAGAAGATGTAAACGAAAGGGAAAACCTTATCAGAAAAGCAGTTAAACTTGCAAAACAAAGCAAAAATGTCATTATTTTTGCAGGACTTCCGGATTCTTTTGAAAGTGAAGGCTATGACCGCAGTCATATGGATATGCCGGATGATCAAAATGAACTCATAAGACAAGTTGCCAGAGCTAATCCAAAAACAACAGTTGTATTACATAACGGGTCACCTGTTTCAATGCCATGGGTAAATGATGTAAATGCAATTGTAGAAGCCTATCTTGGTGGAGAAGCAGTAGGAGAAGCTGTAACAGACATTCTTTTGGGAAGTTCAAATCCATGCGGTAAACTGGCAGAAACTTTTCCTTTAAGACTTGAAGACAATCCTTCTTACCTCAATTTTGCAAATGATAAAGACCATACAAATTATGCAGAAGGAATCTTTGTAGGATACAGATGGTATGACAGCAGAAATATGGATGTGCTTTTTCCTTTCGGACACGGATTGAGCTACACTACTTTTGAATATTCAAATCTTTCAATCACACCAACAACTTTAAAAAATGACAATACAATTAGCATAAGCCTCAGCGTAAAGAACACTGGAAAATATGACGGTAAGGAAGTAGTTCAACTTTATGTTTGTGATAAAACAAAAGCCGCTGTCCGTCCACTTAAGGAACTTAGAGGATTTGAAAAAGTATTCATTAAAGCAGGGTCCCGGGTTAAAGTAACATTTACTCTTAATAAAAGAGATTTATCATGGTATAACCCGGAACTCCACTGCTGGTATGCCGCAAGAGGACAATACGAAATTCTTGTTGGTTCCTCTTCAAGGGATATTCGGGCACGGAAAACCATTACATACGAAAGTACAATTCAGCCACCTCTTGAAATCACAGACGATACAGCTTTAGGAGATTTACTGCGGGATCCAAGAACAAAAGAAATTACCTTGGCTGCCCTTTCAAAGGGAAAAAGCGTTTTTGAAACGGAAAACACTACAGTTAAAGAAGCAATTTCAGATGAAATGGCTATCCAAATGGAAGATGGAAATCCAATCAGAAACATAAGAACCTGGAATAATATCAGTCAAAAAGATTATCTTAAACTCATTAAGGATCTTAAGGAAGCTCTTTGTAGCAAAAGTTCAGAGACCTCAGATAAAAAAACAAAGGTTTCTGAAAGAAAAACAAAATCAGCTTCCACGCAGAAAAGAAAAATCGTAAAGGAAAAGTAATAAAATAAAAAAAGACTGCCTGTGTTTTAACATAAGCAGTCTTTTTTTTTTACAGCACCTAAGCCTTATTTAATATTGCAGTGGCTCTCTGAAGCAGAAGCCTGAGTTTTACCATTACGGAGCATTTCCTGCATAGTATGCCAGCCAAGCACAGCACACTTTACTCTCGCAGGCATAAAACTGATATTCTGTAAAGCAGCAGCTTCATCCAGAACTTCAAGTTTTTCCTGGTCCTTTTCTTTTCCCTGAATCATATCCATAAAAAGATCTGCCTGAGCCAGAGCTTCTTCTTTTGTTTTTCCAATTATATTGTCCAGCATCATGTCAACAGAAGCCTGAGAAATTGCACAGCCACTGCCGTTAAACGTACCGCCGGTTATAACACCTTTATCATCAATTTTCAGCTGAAGGTATATATTGTCGCCACAGCTTGGATTAACTCCCTGAAGAGTCAATGTAGCATCATCCAGCACCCCCTTATTATTAGGGCTGATATTGTGTTCATTTAAGATTTCTGCATAAAGAGATTTAACATCCATATATTAATCCTTGATTCCCATCCATTCCCTTACATGGGAAATTTTTTCTACAAAAGTTTCCACTTCCTTGCGGCTGTTGTAAATATATAAACTTGCTCTGGCTGTAGAACCAACATTAAGTTTCTGCATAAGAGGCTGAGCACAATGATGTCCTGCCCTGACTGCAATTTTTTCTGTATCCAGAATTGATGCTATATCGTGAGGATGAACCCCGTCAATAGTAAAGGTAATGATTCCGGAATGTCTGCGGGCGTCTTTATTTCCAATTATGTGAACATAAGGATATTGACTCATTCCTTCATAAAGAAGACCGGCCAGTTCATCATCATGAGCTTTTATTTCATCAAAACCAAGTTTTGAGACATAATCCAGGGCTGCAGCAAAACCTACTGCATCAGCAGCATTTACTGTTCCAGCCTCAAACTTGTGAGGAAGTTCAGCGTAAGTAGCAGATTCTCTTGTAACATACTCTATCATTTCACCACCACGAAGGAATGGTTCCATCTGGTTAAGAAAAGACAATTTTGCATAAAGTGCGCCAATTCCCATTGGTCCAAGAACTTTATGTCCGGAAACTGCATAAAAATCAGCATTAATATCCCTTACATCAACTTTAAGATGAGGCAGACTCTGAGCACCATCAACAACAACACAGGCACCTTTACCGCCATTTCCCTTTTCATGAGCATAGGCTGCCATTTCTTTTACAGGATTTGTAATGCCAAATACATTACTTACATGGGCAATCGAAAGAATCTTTGTTTTCTCACCAATCTTAGACTGATACTCTTCCCTGGAGATTACACCTTCTTCATCACATTCCAGCCAGACAAGTTTTGCTCCGGTAGCCTTGCAAACCATCTGCCATGGAAGAATATTTGAATGATGCTCCATGCATGAAATAACAATCTCATCACCCTCTTTACACTGAGACATACCATATGTGTAGGCAATTAAATTAATGCTCTCAGAAGTATTTCTGGTAAAAATAATCTCCTGAGAACTTTCAGCATTTATAAAATCAGCAAATCTCTGTCTTGCATTTTCGTAAGCATCAGTTGCCCTTACACTTAAACCGTAAAGGCCTCTCAAAGGATTAGCATTATTTTTTTTGTAAAAATCAGATATTGCATCAATTACGCAAAGAGGCCTCTGAGTTGTTGCGGCGTTATCAAAATAGATAATTCCTTCATTTTCAGATGCAGAAAAAATAGGAAAATCTTTTTTGATTTCTTCAGGATTAAACATTTATCAGACCTCCTGTAAAAGCTTGTCTGTAAAAGCTTCTACGTTATCAGAAAGTTCCTTGTCATCAATATGATGAAGAACCTTGCGGACTTTAGCTTTAAGCATTAATTCTTTAGCAGTCTGGAAATCAACCCCGCGACTCTGCATATAGAAGAGATTTTCCATGTCAACTTTTCCAATGGAACAACCATGACGACCTTCAACGGCTTCTTCATCACAAAGAATAACTGGAAGAGATTTATTTACAACTTCAGGATTTAAAAGCAGAACATCTTCCTGCTCATCACCCTTGGCATCAATACAGCCATGCTTAAAATCAATTGTTCCACGCCAGGTCTTTTTTCCATTCTGCATCAGGACACCATCAACTGTATATTTACTTTCAGAATTTCTTCCGGTCTGAACAACAATCTGATTCAAATCAAGTTTGGAATCCTTTGAAACAATATAAGCATGCTGACCTTCATACTTTGACTGATATCCTGAAAGAATATTCTGCAGCCCATTGTAATTATCTTTACCACCAAGTTCCAGCTGAGTAAATTCAACTGAAGAATTATCAAGTCCTAAAGACGCACAGCCATTAAAACATACATAATTTTTTCCAAGGCGGTTTACAGTTACTATATGAACTTTTGCAGAATCAAGTGCCATTACCTTAATTCTTAAACCAAAAAGCCCCTGACAACTGTCAGAAGATGTATAATCAAAAATAAAAGTTGATTCAGAATTTTCCCCTGCAATAATGTAAACATCGGAAAAACTCTCATCTCCATCAACTGCTTCATAAAGGGTCTTTACTGATTTCTGAATTTTTACGCCGGCAGGAACAGTAAAAGTATTTACGGACGCATTTAATTTCTCAGAAACAGCATTCAATTCCTTATCAAAATCCTTTCCCAAACCTGTATAAAAACTTTCAGCCTCAGGAATATCTTTCAATAATTTCTGTTCATATTGTATTTCATCAGGCAAAATAAACTGTTTTTCTTCAGAAGAAATTCTTGCCCTTACAAGACTACCCTCAAAATGACTTCTATTTATATTTAAATGATTCCATGTGAGGGATGGAAACTGATTTACGTTAACATTAATCTTTTCTGCCATCACATTGTTCCTTTCATTTCAAGACGAATGAGATTATTCATTTCCACTGCATATTCAAGAGGCAACTCTTTGCTTACAGGATTAGCAAAACCACTTACAATCATAGCGCGGGCATCTTCTTCAGGAATTCCACGGCTCATAAGGTAGAAAATTGCCTTGTTTGAAATACGTCCGATTTTTGCCTCATGACCAATATCACAGTCATCTGTCATAATGTTCATGGCAGGAACTGTATCAGAACGGCTTTCATCGTCAAGCATAAGAGATGAACAGTCTACACTGGCCTTTGAGTTTAAAGCATTTTTATTTACTACAATTGATGAACGGTAAGTACAAATACCACCATCTTTGGAAATTGATTTTGTATTGATTACAGTTGAAGTGTTTTTTCCAATGTGAACCATTTTTGCACCAGTATCAAGATTCTGGCCCTTACCCGCAAAAGTAATTCCTGTAAAATCACACTGAGAATTATCACCTTTAAGAATCGTTGTAGGATAAAGATATGAAACATGGCTTCCAAAAGAACCTGATACCCATTCCATACGACCATTTTCTTCAACAATTGCACGCTTAGTGTTAAGGTTGTACATATTCTTTGACCAGTTTTCAATAGTTGAATATCTAAGTCTGGCTCCCTTCTTAACATACAGTTCAACACAACCTGCATGAAGATTTGCAACATTGTATTTAGGAGCTGAACAACCTTCAATAAAGTGAAGATCTGACCCCTCGTCTACAATAATCAATGTATGTTCATATTGACCGGCACCTGCAGCATTAAGGCGGAAATATGACTGAAGTGGGATACTTACTTTTGTATTCTTTGGAACGTAAACGAAACTTCCACCACTCCATAAAGCGCCGTGCAGGGCAGCAAATTTATGATCCGTAGGAGGAACAAGATGCATGAAATATTCCTTAACCATCGGTCCCCATTCAGGAGATTTTAAGGCACTTTCAAAATCAGTATAAATAACCCCCTGGGCTGCAACTTCTTCCTTTACATTGTGGTAAACAAGTTCAGAATCATACTGGGCACCAACACCTGCAAGACTCTTTTTTTCAGCTTCAGGGATTCCAAGTTTATCAAAAGTCTCCTTAATATCATCAGGAAGATCTTCCCATTTTGCAGTCATTTGTGATTTTGACTTTACATAAGATACAATTTTCTGAATATCAAGATCTTTAATATCCGGACCCCAGTCAGGTTCATTGGTTTCATTATAAATTTTCAGACACTTTAAACGAAACTCTTTCATCCACTCAGGATCTTCTTTTTCTTCAGAAATTTTTCTAACTATTGATTCGTCCAGTCCGGCACGTATTTTATAAAACTCGCTTTCCTTTTCTTCGTAACGGAAGTCATATAATGACCTGTCTACATCGTGGATAGCGTCATTCATTTCTTTCTTCTCATCCTGACTCATGAGTCAAGGCCTCCATTATTTACATTCTGCTTTACTGCTTCCATAGCAGCCTTTGCAGCAGCCATAAGTTTTTCTTTTCTTTCAGCTTCCTTGATTTCAGCAGGAATAAATTCGTCAAATCCCTTTTCATTAATCTGCTGAATAAGGGAACCATCACCAGTATGAACAATTTTTCCTTTTACAAGAATGTGGGCTTTATCAACATGTAAACTTTCAAGAATCTTTGTAGAGTGAGTGATAATTAAAAGTGAACCACCTGTCTGTTTCTGGTATTCTTCAATTCCCTTTGAAACCGTTCTTACAGCATCTACATCAAGTCCAGAATCAGTTTCGTCAAGAATGGCCAGTTTTGGTTTCAGCATAAGGAGCTGAAGAATTTCACTCTTCTTTTTTTCACCACCGGAAAAACCAACATTTAGGTCTCTCTGTGCATAAGAAGGATTCATCTTAAGTAAATCCATCTGTTTTTCCATTTCTTTTGTAAAAGCCACTAACTTAACTTTCTGGCCTGTAACCTGCTGTAAAGAAGAACGGATAAAGGCTTCAAGTGAAATACCAGGAACTTCAAGAGGCTCCTGAAATGAAAGAAAAATACCAGCCTTTGCTCTTTTATCAGCTTCATCTTCTGTAATATCAACTCCATCAAAAATAATATTACCGGATGTAATAGTATATTCAGGGCTACCCATAAGTGTGTAGCCTAAGGTTGATTTACCGGCACCATTTGGTCCCATTAAAACATGAATTTCCCCCTTCTTAATATTAAGAGAAATATCATCAAGGATTTTCTTTTCTCCAACCGAAGCGGAAAGATTTTTTATTTCAAGCATATTTTCTGCCATAGAAGAGCTCCTATATATAAATTACTACAATTTCACTAGGTAATGTAGTAATTAATGAAAATTTGATTTTAACCCGAGAAATAATACTATAATTTACTGACTTATACTAGTAAAGGGAAAGAAAATTTTTTGCAATAAAAAAGCCTTAACTCCAAAGGAATTAAGGCTTTGACACTTGGCGGGCTCGAACCGTCGACCCTCTGCTTAGAAGGCAGATGCTCTAATCCAGCTGAGCTAAAGTGCCGTGAGAAAGAATATATACTATTTTTTAATTTATATCAAGTGATAATAATAAAATACAAAAATTTTTTTTCGGATTATGAATTAATTATCAGAATAATCTCCATCAGGAATAGCCATAGATCCTAAAAAAGCAGGCTGACTGTAATAAGGAACATAAGTTGCAGTATCAAATCCAACAGAAACAGCATACAAATCTACATACCAGGTATCATTACTTGAGCTTGTATAATATACATCTACATCAGTGCTTGCAGGAGGTGTTTTTAAGGAATCACTGGAATCTGAAGAGAATGCAAATGATTTATAGTCTTTTGCAGATGAATCTTCTACAATTCTTAATGGTGCAAGAATATTTCCTGACGAATCCTTAAATGCTGTATCCGTGTCACACTTAGTTATAGCGCTGCTACCTACACAGATACAAGCCTGATAATCTTCACCTGCATAAGAATTAACAAGCCTGATATATACATATTCATCTGTAGTTGAATTATTAGATACAATAAGAGGATCCGGTGTATTTACCTTATTCGTAAACTTTAACTTCTGATACCCCCAGCTTTCCAGCTGATCCATTGCAGCAGTAGCAGAACTTGAGTTTGATGAAGAATTTGCATTATCTATGTAGTTATCAATTGTGGATTCCCTCTTAATCATCGAACTAGAATCTGTATATATTTTGTAGTAAATCTCCGTTCCAGAAAAAGTAAAGGCGGAAGAACTACCAGCTGAATAATTCCCTGACTGAGCAGTTTTAAATATAAAGTAGTCCAGTGCCGGGTCATTATTTTCCGTGCGTACATCATTACATACAGGTGCAACAAGAAAATAATATACATCAAGACCACAAGAGGTATTTAAAATAATAAAAGAACATATAAAAAGGAGTCCAAAATAAAATTTTACTCTCTCCTTATTAAATGTTCTTTTAAAATTCATATATATCCTTTACAGCAAATGGATTTGCCTGCATATTAGTAACAAATCCATTTTCATAGAGTTACAACCGAATATTACTCTGCACTTACTGAAGGTTTAAGATCAATCAGGCGGCTCTTTGCAAGAAGATTCCAGTTATCAGAAGAATAATCGTTTACAATTGTCTCATATGCAGCAATTGCTCCATCCTTATCTCCTAAAGCTTCCTTTACGCGGCCAAGATTAAAATATGCGTGAGCCTTCATTTCATAGTCAGAATCAATTGCTTTCTGATAGAATTCAGCAGCCTTTTCATTATTTCCACATTCTTCATATGCAGCAGCAGCATTATATGCATTTAAGCCTGTTGTATATGTTGATTTCTTTGAAAGAAGATATGCTTTTTCGAATGACTGTGCAGCAGCAGCATAATCTGCTTTCTGCCACTGAATTGAAGCAAGAAGCATATTTGCACGAACGCCAGTAATTCCCTTCTTTGAAACAAAAGCTTTAAGATCTTCAATTGCCTTGTCCTGCTGAGCTGAAAGGTCAGAATTTTCTGTACCTGAAATATATGAGTATTCAATTGCATCAATTGCAGACAGTTCTTTTTTGCTTGAAGAAGAAGAAACAACTGAAACAATTGAAACAGCCAGAGCTGCAATTATAATTACCAGTGAAGCAGCCATAATAACAAGACGATTATTTAACATAAAGTCACTGATTTTTTCGCTTGTCTTCTTATTTTTTTCATTTGATAAAACTTTATTTGCCATTTTTTTTACCCCAAATTAATTCTAAATGAAAGTACTAAAATATATATAATAATAAACTATTTGTCAAAAGGAGAAGTTTTTACTAAAAATTTTAACTACTTGCGGCTTTTGATATTCAGTTCATTCATTAATTTTGAAACATATGTTCTCTGGATATCCAGGACTTTAGCAGCCTCGGTTTGATTCCAGTTATTCTGTTCAAGGATTTTGGTAACATACTGTTTTTTAAATGCATTAAGCGCAGTTTTTAAGGATTTATCGTCACTTTCTGTATTCGAATCTACAATCTCTGAACTTATGCTTTCTACCACCTGAATATTGTCTCTTCCGCTGGCAGGAAGGTAAAGGTTACTTTCCTGAATTTCATCAGAATTACAGAGTATACAGGCTCTTTCTACAGTATTTTCCAGTTCCCGGATATTTCCAGGCCAGTAGTAGGCAAAAATTGCATCCCAGGCTCTGGAACTTAATCCTTTGATATTTTTTTTAGTTTCGTAATTAAATTTCTCAAGGAAATATTCACACAAAGGCTTTATATCATCCTTTCTTTCCCTTAATGGAGGAATTCTTAAATTCATTACATTAAGGCGGTAATACAAATCACCTCTGAAGGTTCCTTCATTCACCATCTTTTCCAGATCGCGGTTTGTAGCAGCAACAATTCTTACATCTACAGAAATTGTTTCAGAAGAGCCAACCTTTTCAAACTTTCTCTCCTGTAAAACCCGCAGCAGTTTAGCCTGCAAATTGAGAGGAAGTTCACCTATTTCATCAAGAAAGAGTGTACCACCGTCAGCAGCCTCGAATCGACCTTTTTGATTGGAAACAGCATCCGTAAAGGCGCCTTTTACATGTCCAAACAATTCACTTTCAAGAAGAGTTGGTGAAAGAGCTGCACATGATAAACGTATAAAAGGCTTTTGGGCACGAAGTGAATTAAGATGAATCTGTTCTGCAAAAAGCTCTTTTCCTACTCCACTTTCACCTGTAATCAAAACAGAAGAATTTGTCTTTGCAACCATACCAATAACATTCACAAGTTCTTTTACCGCAGGTGAATTTGCAATAAATGTATGATAATCTTTTCCGTTATTTACAGTTTCCTGAAGGCTGATAACCTGATATTTGGTATTAAGATAGTCCTGTGAATTCTCGTAAGCAATTCCAGCTTGATTTCCAATTAATGTAAGAATCTCAAGATCTTCCTGGTCAAAGTTCATTTCATCAGCTTTATTAATCAATTCAATAACGCCTATACATTTTCCCCCAACTCTCATTGGGAAAGCCAGCATATTGCGGGTAATATATTTTGTTTTTGATTGAACTGAATCATTAAAACGAGTGTCACTGTTTACATCGTTGATGATTTGCGCTTTGTTATTCAGGTATACCCAGCCTGCAATTGAATTAAGAGTTACAGGTATTTTTTTTACTTCAGAACTTTTTGGACCTAAAGAGATTGCAAATCGAAGAGTGTCGTCTTCTTTGTGTGCCAAAATTAAAGATGCCGACTCGCATTTTACGAGCAGCTTTGCTGATTCCAGAATTGAAACCAGCAATGCATCGGCATCCTTAATATTAGAATTAATATTTGTATTAACCTGAATGAGCGATTTGATTTTTTCTATGTCGAAATTATTTGAGTCGCTCATTTTTAGTTAATTAGTTCTCTTCCTGCTGACTTTTGAAACTGTCACCGATTGTATATGCACCATCATCATCGTTGCCAGAAGACATATACTGAGAAATTTCAGCTCTAGCCTGAGCCTTCTTGTATTCTCTTACAGAGAATGCAACCTTCTCCTTACCTTCTGTAGCAACGTCAACTGATACAACATATACGTTAACCTTATCGCCAACATTGTACTTCTTAACAGCTTCCTCGAAAGGAACTTCACGATCATCGCTCAGATTTGACTTGTTTACGAGACCTTCGATTCCATTTGGAGCCTTTACAAAGATACCAAAATCAACAATTGATGTTACTTCGCCTTCAAGTGTATCACCAGACTTGTACTGGCTTGCAAATTCCTTCCAAGGGTTTTCAGAAAGCTGCTTTACACCTACACGAAGTCTATGGTTTTCAGGATCGCATTCAATAATCTGAGCATCGATTTCCTGATCAACCTTCAGTTCACTTCCAGGGTGCTTAATCTTCTTAGTCCATGAAAGATCATCACCTGCAAGGTAAGCGTCAATTCCTTCTTCAAGCTGTACAAAGGCACCGCTGTTTGTAATCTTAACAACCTTACCCTTTACCTTTGTTCCCAAAGGATACTTTTCAGCAATTGAATCCCAAGGATTTGCAGTTACCTGCTTGATACCAAGTGAAACACGGCCGGCCTGAATGTCATAGCCTAATACCATGCATTCAATTTCATCGCCTTCCTTAACCATATCAGAAGCCTTGTTAATCTTCTTTGTCCAAGAGAATTCTGAAATGTGAGCAAGACCTTCAATACCTTCTTCCAGTTCAATGAAAGCACCGAAATCAGTAAGTTTTGTAACCTTACCCTTTACGATGTCATTTACATGGTACTTTTCTTCAAAATGTACCCATGGATCTTCTGTAAAGTGCTTGAGGGAAAGATTAATTCTCTTTCCATCTGGATCAAGGCGAATAACCTTAAGTTCAATTTCCTGACCCTTCTTTACGAAATCCTTAGGTCTTGTTACGTGACCCCAGCTCATGTCGTTGATATGAAGCAGACCGTCAAATCCACCAAGATCGATAAATGCACCGAATGATGTGAATGACTTAACTGTTCCCTTTACAACATCGCCGATTTTTACATTTGCAAAGAATTCATCACGATTCTTGTTAACTTCTTCTTCTACAAACTTTCTGCGGTTAACAACAACGTTTCTCTTGCCGTTGCTGAAGAGACGTTCGATATAGAAAAGTCCCTTAAGACCGAGAAGCTTCTTTTCATCTTCTACTTTCTGTGAGTCTGCCTGGCTGATAGGAAGGAAAGCATTAATTCCGCCACCCAGCTGAACCATATATCCGCCCTTTGTAAGAGAGTGAATTGTTCCCTTAACGGCTGTCTTTTCCTCGAAAGCCTTCTTCACTTCTTCCCAAAGACGCTTTTCATCTGCCTTGAGCTTAGATACAACAGGTCCATTTTTACCGAACTGATCGATAAGTAAGACTTTGATTACATCGCCAACATTAGGCACTTCATCACCAAATTCTTCCAGAGGAATTTTTCCTTCTGACTTACAGTTAACATCAACGAAAACTGTATCTTTTGTGACCTGAACAACAGTACCATCTACATTTGTACCGTTTTCTACTGGTTCCATCTGTTTAAGAGATTCTTCCAGTTGGTTCAAAATGCTGTCGGAACCCTGCACAACATTATTTTCAACTTCCTTTTCCATAGTAAACCCTTTTGATTGTAAATTTGACACAATTATTGCACAAACATTCTCAATGGTCAAGGTGGAAGTGTCAATATAGACCGCATCTTCAGCGATTTTTAATGCACCTTCCGCCTTATTTTTATCCATCTCATCACGTTTTATAATTGCAGCTTTTATTTCTTCAAGACTAAGATCAGATACCCCCTGATCAAAGCGACGCTGTGCCTGAACGTCAATATTTGCATCCAGGTAGAATTTTGCATCCGCATCAGGAAATACCACAGTAGTTATATCTCTACCTTCACAGACAACATCAATTTTCTTAACAATCTGCCTTAATCTTTCATTTACCAGATGACGAAGGGGAACAATTGATGAGACCTGAGAAACCAGAGCGTCAACACTGTCCTGGTGCAGCTGATCCTCAACATCCATTCCGTTCAATATAAGATGGGCATCTTTACTGTAATCCAGAGTAAGGGTCTTTGCGAATTCAAGCACTTTATCAGGATTATCAATTTTAATACCCTTTTCATTCATTGCCAGTGTAATTGCCCGATAAAAACTTCCACTGTTAAGATTTATAATGTTAAACTTTTTTGCTATTTCTCTTGCAATAGTACTTTTACCCGTTCCTGCAGGTCCGTCAATAGCTATAACCATAAAATTCCTCTATAAACAGATATTTCTAATTGTGACAAAGTTTCAGCAGTCCCTGAACTTCTGATGGAGTAAGATTTCGACTTTCTCCTTTTTTCAAACTGCCAATTTCCACACAGCCGATTCTCACTCGGGTAAGACTCTTGATACCCACATTCATACTTTCGAACACTCTGCGGATTTCCCTGTTTTTACCTTCAATTAAAACAATTTTTATTTTGTGACTATTTAATTCCCTGGCTTCCTTACAGCGGTAAAAAACATCATCAATTCTAATACCCTTTGTAAAATCATCTGCAAGATTTCTTGGCAAAGGGGTTGAACTCTCTACAATGTATTCCTTTTCCAGTTCTGCTGACGGATGAGAAAGTTTTTTAGCGAATTCTCCGTCATTTGTGAAAATAATTAAGCCGGTGGAAAACATATCAAGCCGACCCACATTATATAATCTTTCCGTATACTTATCTTTTAAAAGATCAATAGCTACAGGCCGGTCCCTGTCATCAGAAAGAGAACACAAATATCCTTCAGGCTTATTAAGGAGAACATAACGCATCTGAGTTTCCGGAGTAATAAGGCTTCCGTCAACTTCAACTTTATCTCCCGAAGTAACTCTTGTACCTAATTCAGTGACAGTCTGTCCGTTAATCTTTACCCTTCCTTCAAGGATAATTGATTCACAGGCACGCCGGCTTGCAACTCCAGAGTGAGCCATATACTGTTGAAGTCTCATTGAATCTTTTTTTTCTGACTGTTCGTTAGCGGGCAAGATCAAATACCTCACTATCTTTTTCTTCAAGCTGAGGCAAATCAGCAAGACTGTTCAGATGGAAGAATTCAAGGAATTCTTTTGTTGTTCCATAAAGAACAGGTTTACCAGGAACATCCTTCTTGCCTACTTCCTTAATGAAGTTTCTGTCCAGCAGAATGCGCATCATATTATCAACATTTACGTGACGGATACTTTCAATGTCTGCTCTTGAGCACGGCTGACTGTATGCGATAATTGATAAAGTCTCTATTGCTGCACGGCTTAAGCGACCTTCATTTCTTTTTCCGTAGCGTTCCTTAACAAGATCAAAATATTCCTTTTTAGGAACCATGAGCCAGCCGCCAATAATCTTAGAAATTTCAATACCGCTGTCAGGACTTGAATATTTGTCCTTAAGACGTTCAATACATTCGCGAATAACGTCTTCAGAGAGTTTTGTAATTTTTGACAATGTTTCTTCTGACTGAGGTTCACTTTCAAGAAATAAAACTGTTTCAAGCAAAGTTGTTTCTTTATCAAGAGTCAGTGAAGCCCTCTTTTCATCAAGTTCGCTGTCTTCCTGAGCCAAAGCTTCTTTTTCTTCTTTTTCAGCCTGCTCAGTAACTGAATTTTGCTCAGCT
Source organism: Treponema sp. UBA4307 (assembly GCA_002394685.1). Taxonomy (GTDB): domain Bacteria; phylum Spirochaetota; class Spirochaetia; order Treponematales; family Treponemataceae; genus Treponema_D. The sequence continues at coordinate 15,001 of DGUP01000007.1, forward strand.
ACTGCCTTCTGTTCAACAGCAGCTTCTTTTTGTTCTTCTGTTTTCTTTTCCAAATCCCTTACAGCTTCATTTTCTTTAAGAGATTTTTCTTCCTCTGTTAAAGTTGCAGCTTCCTGCTCAACAACCTGGGCAACAGTTGGTATTTTTGGTTCTTTAGATTTTTTTGTTACCGCTTTTACTTCTCCAGAAGTCTCCTGATTTTCCTTGTTATCAGAAGCTGTTTCATCCATAGGCTGATTTAAGCTGCCTGCTTCTTCCTGCATATCTTTATGTCTCCAAACATTTTATTCTGATATATTTCTGCAAGTTTAATTTTTACTGCTTCAAGAATAGCCATAAAGGCACAGATTACATCAAGTTTATTTCCCTTTCTTGTAATCAAGTCAGTAAACATACACTCGCCTTTCTTTTCCAGTAAATCCCTCATAAGGGCAATTTTTTCACCAGGAGATACCTCATCCTTTGTGTTAAGGATTTTCTCCTCATTATTAACATTTGTAAGATTTACAAACATTTTCTGCATATCCTGAAGCAAAGCCCAGGTATCAACTTTTTCCCACTGAGATTCATCATTCTCAAAAGGAAGAAAACGTTCAATTTTCTTTCTGTCAAAGCTCCATTCACTGGCTTCTTCCTGCTCTTCCATAAGATTGGAAAGTTTCTTAAAGCGCTGATATTCAATCAACTGCTGAACAAGTTCATCACGAGGATCTTCTATACTTTCTTCATCGTCATAGTTTACTTCTACAGGCAGAAGCATCTTGCTTTTTATATAAACAAGTTTTGCAGCCCAGGAATAAAATTCACTTAAATCCTGAAGATTAATTTCTACTGCATAATCCAGATAATCCAGAAACTGATCTGTAATTTCAGCAATAGGGATATCATAAATATTGATTTTATTTTCCCTTATTAAACTCCATAGTAAATCCAGAGGTCCTTCAAACTGACCTGCAGTAAACTTACGAGTCACTTCTGTTTTTGTCTGAGTTTCTGTTTCTACCTGTTCCATAACGATTCCTTAAGGATTTAAAATCAAGACGCCCCGCTTCAAACTCTTCCCTGGTCATACAAAGAGATATCCCCTGATCCCCAAGAAGACGCAGACTGTCCTTATAAAATTCCAAATCCTCATTAAAAACATCGGCATTTAAATTTAAAACTTCAACTAATGGTGTTAAAACAAAGGATCTTTCTAAAAGCCTTTCATGAGGAACAACCAGTTTCTCTTCACAGATCTTGCAATGGCCGAACAGTTCAATGTCCAGATCCAGACTCCTGGGACCATTGCGGATTTCTTTAGTACGGTCACGACCATACCTGTTTTCAATTTCATGTATATCTCTCAGGAGGTCCATGGCGCTTCCCTTATAATAACCTGAAAGGACCATGTTGTAAAAGTCCTCCTGGGGATAATAATACATGGGACTTGTAGAATATACCGAAGAATGGGTAACTTTCTCAAGCACCCCTTCTTCAAGTTCAGTAATCGCCCTCATAAAAATCTGAACAGGCGACAGAGAAACAAGGCTTCCCTGCTCCTGATCAAAATATTCAAAAGCCCTGTTTGAACCTAAACCGATTACTGCGTATGTCATACTAATCAGAACAATTCTGCTTCAGTAATTGAATCATTTGCAGCTGCCCTTGCCAGAGATTCTGTCTTTGAAGCCTTTGCAGCACTTGTTTTTGGAGCAGCAGCTTTTGACTCTTCTGTTTTAGGAGCGCTTGCAGAAGGTGCCTGAGGAGCAGCCGCAGCCCCGGAATTTTCTTCCGGCTTTGCATCTGTCTTAAGATTACCTAAACCTACTCCCTTTGCACGCATTTCCTTTTCATACTGACGGATCTGTTCTTTGGTTACAACTTCACCTTCCTTAGTATGAAGTACCTGACCAGGGAAAATCTTTTCACGAAGAGTATCCTCAAGGTCAAGTTTATAGTCAGGATTATTTTCAATAAAGCTGACGGCATTTTCCTTACCCTGTGCAACCTTTTCTTCGCCCCTTGTATACCAGGCACCTCTTTTATCAATAATTCCATGCTTAACAGCAGAATCAAGAAGGGATGCAGAAGCAGAAATACCCTTACCAAAGTAAATATCAAGTTCAACCTTTCTGAATGGAGGCGCAACCTTATTTTTTACAATCTTAACCCTTACCCTGTTACCTAAGGCTTCTTCATCACCCTTTCCGTCAATTGTTTCAATTCTGCGGATTTCCATACGGATTGTTGAATAGAACTTAAGGGCATTACCTCCGGTAGTTGTTTCCGGATTACCAAACATTACACCAATCTTCATACGAATCTGGTTAATGAAAATAATTGTACACTTAGATTTTCCAACAATTGCAGTAAGTTTGCGGAGAGCCTGGGACATAAGACGAGCCTGAAGTCCCATAACTGCATCTCCCATTTCTCCTTCAATTTCCTTCTGTGGAGTAAGAGCTGCAACAGAGTCAATTACAATTACATCAACAGCACCTGAACGTACAAGATTTTCACAGATTTCAAGGGCCTGCTCACCAGTATCCGGCTGAGATACCCAGAGTTCATCAATATTTACACCAAGATTCTTTGCATAAACAGGATCAAGGGCATGTTCAGCATCAATAAAGGCTGCAATTCCCCCAAGTTTCTGTGCTTCAGCAACTGCATGCAGGGCCAGAGTTGTTTTACCGGAACTTTCCGGACCATACATTTCAATAATTCTTCCTCTTGGATATCCACCTACACCAAGCGCTTCATCAAGCAGAATTGAGCCGGAAGGAATAACATCAATCCCAGCTGCATCAGTCTGAGTTCCAAGTTTCATAAGGGAACCTGTACCAAACTGCTTTTCAATCTGAAGACGGGCTGCTTCAAGAGCCTTTAACTTATCTGCTTTTTCAGCAGCAACTTTTTCTTCACTAACTTTTGCCACCTTTTCATCCTCCAGGGGTTTAATATAAAGGACTTACAGGGACGTATATTTTCCCGGTTAAAAAAATCCTCATAATATATATAGGCTTTAGAATTTACTTTTTTACAAAAAAAACAGGCTTTCTGCAAAAAAAATTAATAATTTGTTTTCAATGGCTGATAAATTGCTATCTCCTGAAGAATAAGGCTTTCACCATCTTCCTGCAGGTTTATTTTACCCAGAATACGCACAGGCTTTGAGGAATCCAGTTCTGAAACAAGTTCCTGATAGTAAACCTGAACAATTCCTTCATAAACTTTCAAATCTTCATATCCAATCAGCAGGTCTGAAGTGTAGGACATATTGTTAATTTTCTGAATATTGGAAATTCTTCCAGACCATACAACATAACAGTCCTGATACAGAGTCAAATCATCCATAACCTGATCATAGGAATAGTTGTCCCGGTTACCGTCCAGCCTGTCAAAAGTTGGAACTTCAAGATAACGGGCAAGTTCATTACACTTCTGTTTAATTGAAAGACTTGCATTGGAATTAAGCAGACGGTTAATTTCTACCTGACATGCATTATCCCTGCCCTGAGTAAAGGAATCCAGGGCCAGCTGATAGGAATCAAGAATCTGCCGGTTATCCATAATATAACGGATTACAGTATCAGACATGTCAAGCTGCTGGCTGTGTTCCTTTTCGTAATCAGTCAAGTTAAGTTCAACCGGAGGGGTTCTCAGATTCTGCATTACTTTTTGACGCTGAGGCCAGAAAATTACAAAAAGTGAAGCAACAATTCCGAAAACAAATCCTGCAAAAACACTGCGGATAATAATATCCGGATTTATGCCTAAAGGAGGATAAAAACGCTCAATCTTACCAGAATCCACCCAGCGGCAGATTGTAGAATAATCAGAATTTTTTCTGATAAATTCCATTGCACTCTGAGCTCTTTCATTATTCGGGTCCATATTCAGAATATCAAGATAATACTGAAGTGCCCTGTCAGTTTCTCCCCTGCGCAGGAAAATTGCTGCCTGACCTAAAAGCATTGTTGTATTTGTGAGTTTTATATCCCTTGCTTTCTGATAATAAGAATATGCATTACCTATATCCCCAATATAAAGACAGGCCGTTCCCAAAGTAAGAAAGTATTCAAAATCATTTTCATAATATTCAGAACGGCTTTCCAGAAGGCTTATTACTCTGGAAAACTTTCTTCTCTTAAGGAGAAATTGTGCAATATCCAAAACAGAACGACTCATTTATGTTTACCTGCCAATTAATTTTTTTATTTATTCAATTCTGACTGTATTTTATTCCAGTCCAGCTGTCCATTAAAAAAAGCTGAACCTGAAACAGCAACATCTACTCCGGCATCAATTACATCGTATATGGTAGAAGCATTTACTCCCCCGTCCACGGAAATAAGGTAGCTGAAATTATTTTTTTCCCGGATTTTCACAAGCTCCCTTACTTTATCAACAGTATAAGGAATAAGTTTCTGGCCACCCCATCCAGGATTTACTGTCATTACCAGTACAAGATCCACAAGCGGAAAAATATTTTCCAGGGCAGATACAGGAGTTGAAGGACAAACTGCAATACCTGCCTTTTTTCCAGCCTGATGTATTTTCTGGATACAGAGATCTGCATGAGCAGTAGCCTCCAGATGAAAAGTAATATAATCAGAACCAGCTTCTATAAATGAATCAATACTGTTCTCCGGTTTTTCTATCATCAGGTGAACATCAAAAGGAAGTTTTGAATTTTTTCTGATGGAAGTAATAACCGGCTGACCGTAAGAAACAGGCGGAACAAAGTGACCGTCCATAACATCAATATGAACCCAGGAGCCTCCCTGAGCTTCAATTGTATGTAAAGCTTTATCTAAATTTGCGAAATCTGCTGACAGTAAAGATGGAGAAAGAATTGTTTTAATATTCATTGTAAATAAGATAATATTAAAAAAAATGTCTGTTGTAAAGAAAAGAAAGTACATAGAAAATAAATTTAAAAAAATAATTTGAAAAGGGGTATTGACAAAGGATTTGAAAACTTGTATAAAGTTCGCCTTTTTTCACTAAAACCTCCATTGACTAAAGTTTCGCTTTTTGTATAATTATGAGTATGGGTATCAATACTTCACCGGCTTTAGCTCAGGCTTTAAGCACAATCGAATCAGGCAATATTGAAAAAGCTTATTCTATTTTAGGTGAAGCAATTACAGAAGATCTTGATAATACAGACCTTGTCTTTGCCTTAAAATGCTGCACTTTCTGGTTAAATGATTTTACGAATGAAAATCAGGGAGACAGTTTTTCCAGGGGAGAATCACTTCTTCAGAACTGGAAAAATTTTCTCAAGAAAATTAATCCGGACAACGGCATGTCAGACAGGACAATTTATGCTTTCAAAAAAAGTGTGTATTCCCAGGCTCTGAAGGAATACTGTAAATCAAGTGACGAAGGAGACAAAAAACTTCGTTCCGAGATTTTCAGGAAACGTGGTCTGTGCTACAAAAAACTCGGATCCTATGAACAGGCTCTTAACTGTCTTATAGAAGCGAATCTGTCCCACTCTGACAATGCCCCTGTTATAGCCGAGATGGCTGACTGTTATGCCCTCTGCGGGGATGACAGGGTTGCAAAGGTTCTTTTCAGGGAAGCATTTTATATTGATCCCCAGAAAATTGACCTGGATAATCTTGACTCTCAGATTATTTCAATGCTTGAAGCAAAGGTTAAGGAATCCGGAATATCTGGTTCTTCTGTGCTGGAATGGATTCCTGTCTACGGAGTCTTACTGGGAGTGTTTAACATAAAGCGGGAACTTAAATCCCGTGAAATTACTCATTTGAAGCAGGAGATATTTGCTAAAGAAAATGAGCTCAAAGACCAGGCAAATGATATAAAGCTCATAAAGCCACGTCTTTTGAACATGTACTTCTGGCTCATTGATTATATGGTCATGACAAGGGAAAGCGTTGTCAGAATTAATGAGGTACTCTTGAAGATAAAGCTTCTTGATCCGGAAGTTTACAGGATTTACACGAAATAATTTTAAAATTGTAATACATTTTTATACTAACGGCTTTTATACTCGACAAATATAGAAGCACAAAGAGGTTTTTTATGTCAGAAGAACTTGAAAAGTCAGTCCGGGAAATGCTTAAGGAAGAGACATGGACTCGTGCAACAATCAGCAACTTTACAAAAAATGATCTTGTAGAGCTGGCAGGTATTCTTGAAAAAGCCCACAGCGAAGACTGTGAAACAAAAATCAAAGAAATCTGTGATGAACAGCTTGCTCACAGTAAAGATTCAAGCATTATCGCAATGTATCTTTCAGGAATGATCGCCCTGAGAAGCGGTTCAATTGAATTAAACGAACTTGAAGCATTAGTTGATCTTTTTGATAAAAACCACAAGGAAGTTCTGATTGAATACCTTTGTGAATCAATTCTTGAAGAAGATCCTTCAAACAAATTCGCCCTGAGAAAGCTCGCTGCCTACTACAAGGCAAGCAACGATGACAAACTCTGGGACATATACGAAAAAATCGTTAAAGTTGATTTTGAAGAAGCTGACATTGCAAAAATTCTGGCAGAACGTTATGAAAGCCAGGGAAGTACAGAAGCTGCAGTCAGTTTCTACAAAAAGGCTATTCTCCGCTACATTTCTGCAAAAAACCTTACTGCAGTTAAGGAAATCTGGACAAAACTGGTTTCCCTCATTCCTGAAGAAAAGGACTTCTTCCTTCTTGTTCAGAGAAAGTTTGCAAAATCAATCGGTGAAGATAAATCTATATTCCTTCTCCAGGAACTTTATGACTACTACAAAAACACTTCAAAGTGGGATGTTTGTATTGAACTCTTAAAGCTCATGCTTTCAATTGACAGTGATGACAGCTGGGCAAGAAAAGAAATCATTGAATGCTATAGAGGCAAGTATGCTGCCCACTCACGTCTTGAAGATTATATCAAGGCCTCAAACCTTAATTCTTCATACAGAAACGTATATGAAGCCATTAATGATTTTGAAAAGCACATTTCATTTGATGCAGGAAGCTATGTATTCCACAGAACATGGGGCGTAGGTAAGATTGATAAGGTTGAAGGAGAAAATATTTTCATCAACTTTGGAAAGAAAAACGGCACCCATGACATGTCACTTAAGATGGCTGTAAGCGCACTTCAGCCTCTGGCAAAGGACCACATCTGGGTACTTAAGGCTGCAGTTTCAAAGGATAAGCTGGCAAAGAAAGTTAAGGAAAATGTTGCCTGGACACTTAAGAAGATTATTAAATCTTATGACAATAATTGTGATGACAAACACATTAAAGCTGAACTGGTACCTGCAGTCCTTACTCCAGGAGAATGGACAAGCTGGCATGCAAAGGCACAGAACGTTCTTTCAACAGATCCAACTTTCGGTGTAAATCCAAGTGACATTAACCTTCACACAGTAAGAGAAACTCCTCTTACAAGAGAAGAACGCTACAATAATGAATTTAAGGCAGAAAAGCAGTTCTTTGCCAGAATTGACGTTCTCATGAGATACACTCTGGATGAAGAAACAGATAAGACTGATGATATGTTCGGTGATATGTTCAACTACTTCACAAGTTACCTGAAGTCTTTCTCAAATGTTGACGAACAGATTGTTGCTGCATATCTGGTTGTACAGAAGATTGCCAGAAGCATGCCTAGTCTTGCTCCTAAATTCGGCTTTACTTTTGCCCAGATGTACGGAGACATTGAAAATCCTAAGGAACTTTACCTCAACCTGAAAGATTCAAAAGTAACAACACTCAGGGCAGATTTCCTTGCAAACGTTAAACAGCTTCCTGATTGGGATGACCAGTATATTAAGCTCTTCCCTACAGTTCTCTCAAAGAACATGCTTACAGAACTTATCAACGCAGGCAAGAATGACAAGGTTACAAAATTAATCCAGACTTGTTTCAACGACTACAGAAACTATCGCGAAGCTGCAGTATACCTCTTTAAGGAATGCCGCAACGAAGCATGGTATAAGAATGCAAATATTTCTGAAGAAAAGCAGCTGGTAACCCTGCTTAATATCATTACTCTCTGCGGAAGGGAAATCGAAAACCACGTAAATACAACTGACAATAAAAAGATTATTAAGAATGCAAGTACCCTCCTCTTTGAAGAAAAGGCTGGAGATGCAAAGGTTAACAACCTTGCTAATTACATGTTCTCTTCAGATTTGGAAAGAGTTACACGTATTTACACAATGGTTGCAGACGTTAAGAACCTTGATTCACAGTACTCTGCACAGTTAAGAAGCCAGATTCTCTCTAAGTATCCTGACTACAAGTTCCCTGAAAAGGAAATCAAACAGGAAGCTCCAAAGGGAACACTGGTTACTGCAAAGATGTTCGAAATCAAGAAAGCAGAAGCTGAACACCTTGAAAAGGTTGAACTTGTTAAGATTAACGAAGAAATCGGTATTGCAAAGGAAAAGGGAGACTTGAAGGAAAATGCAGAATTCATTTCTGCAAAGGAAAAGAGATCCCAGCTTACAGCCCAGCTCCAGAAGCTGCGTGAAGCCCTTGCTGAAGCCGTTATCTTTGACCCTACAACAGCAACAACTTCATTCGTTTCATTCGGAACAACAATTGATGTTCACGACAACGATGAAAACAAGGATGAAACATATACAATTCTTGGTCAGTGGGAATCTGATCCTGACAACGGAATTCTTAACTATAAGTCAGCCCTTGCAGATGCCCTTCTTAACCACAAGGCTGGAGAAACAGTTGAATTCTCAATTGGTACAAGAAGCAGAAGCCTGACAATTAAGAATATTAGACTTGCATCAATTTAATTCTTAAATACGCAGGTTAATACACATTAATTTTATCCCGGAAGGAATTAAAGTGATTTATAAGGCACTTTTCCTCCGGGATTTTTTTTATTTAAAGTATGTTGTTAGAATATGCTAACTCTTTACGGTAAAAGGATTTAGGTAAATATTTTTTTCTTTTTTTATTGATTTCCGGAAATTGATATGTTATATTAACCACATACTCTATTTTACTAAGTGAGGTATTTATATGGCATATAAGATCGGTGACGGTTGTGTTAACTGTGGTGCTTGCGAAAGCGAATGTCCATCAGAAGCAATCAGTGAAGCTGATGACAAAAGAGTAATTGATGCAGAAAAATGTGTAAGCTGCGGTGCCTGTGCAGGTGCTTGCCCAGCTGGCGTTATTTCTGAAGAGTAATTTATTCTTTTTCTATTTTTTGAAGGGTTTCTGCGGTTTTGCAGGAACCTTTTTTTTATGCTAAAAATCGCTTATAATAATACAGATACTATATATAAGGTGCTTATGAAAAATAAATCAGAATCTAAAGGTTCACGAATATTAACAACAATTTTAATCATCCTCCTTCTTGCAGCTGCATGTTTACTGTTAGCTTTTATAGTAGTTTTTCCCCTTTATAAATGGGCATCTTTGTCACCTGCCGGCTATTCCATTACTTTTATTGTACTCCTCACAGGTTTTATTGCCTGGAGAATTGCAAAGAAAATCATTTCAAAAAGAAAAAATCCATCTGAAAAAAAGATGAAAAACAAAAAAGAGGAAGTTTAGAGGATTTACATGAAAAATGGATCTGGGCCAAAAAAAATCTTTTTTACAATAAATCTTTTTCTCTTTTTTTTATTTTCTTCATCAGGAGATATTTATCCTGTTATTACGGAAATTAAATCCCAGAATATTATTTTTGCCCAGTATCAGCAGGAAGTTGAAGAAGCCAATATGGCAATGGCAAGAGGAAAAAATCCATATCTGAATTTGTATTCCTATGTTGCAAAGAAAGACGAAACTATGTTTACAGTTTCTGCCCGGTGTTCAATCCGATATGACACACTGGCAACAGCCAACGGAATTGACAGCACACAGACTTCCCTGGAAGGTAAAAAACTTGTTCTTCCTACGGTAAATGGTATTTTTGTTCCCCATACTCCTCAAACACAGATTGAGATTCTTCTGGCAAAGGAGCATTCAGTGGATATTCTTGCGGGGAAATATCCTACAGTCTACATAAATGAAAGACCATATTACTTTCTTCAGAATTTAAGTTTTTCTCAGACTGAAAGAACTTACTTCTTAAATACAGGGATGTTTCTTCCTTTGAAAAAAAGTGTCCTTACATCAGAATTCGGCATGAGAATAAGTCCTATTTCAGGCCAGTGGAAAAAACATAATGGAATTGATATGGCAGCTCCACTGGGAACAGCCGTTTACTCCTGCAAGTCCGGAATTGTACAGACTGTTGGAGTAATGGATGCGGTATATGGGAATTATATTATAATTGATCATGGAAGCGGCATGACAAGCCTTTATGCACACTTAAAGGACACTCTTGTAAAAAAAGGTGAAAGGGTCTCTGGAGGCCAGAACATAGGTCATGTAGGTCTGACAGGGGCAACTACAGGCCCTCACCTTCATTTTGAAATAAGATTAAACGGAACTGCAAAAGATCCTCAGCAGTATTTAAAATAACATTCAAGATTTTGGACATATTAGACGATATAAATAATACCGGACGACAATATTATCCCCTCCCACCCGTTGACGTCCGGTTGCCTGATGGGCATGACCGGCGTACTGCCGGTCTTTTTTTTTGTCTTTTATTCTGGAAAATTATAATCAGGATTGTTAACTCAGTAAAAATCATTAAATTTCTTCTATATAGGCCTTATATTGACTAATGACTATATTTTAACTACTATAAAATCTATGAATAAAATAAAGATATGGCCCCTTATTGTAATACCTTTATTACTGGTATTCGGCGCCCTTATGGGAGCAGCTCTGGGCCGGGGCCTGGCAGAAACACAGAATGTTAAGAATACAGAATTCTTTACAGAATTTGAAACATCACTTCCTACAAGAATTCTGGATATAAACGGCGAACTTATTACGGAATATGCCGGAGACGAAAGCCGTGAAATAATTGAGTTTAACGACCTTCCAAGTCATATGGTTGAAGCTCTGGTTACTCGTGAAGACCGTATTTTCTATAAGCATAAGGGATTTTCAGCAAAAGCCCTTGTACGTGCCCTGATTGGTCAGGTTCTGCATGTTTCCTGGGGTGGTGGTTCTACCCTTTCCCAGCAGATTGCAGGTACGCTTTACTGTGACCGTACAGATATTTCTGTAAAGCGAAAACTTAAGGAACTGTGGTGGTCCATTCAGATGGAACGCCGTTATTCTAAAAACGAAATTCTTGAACTTTACCTTAATAAGATTTATTTCGGCGGCGGTACTTACGGTGTAAATGCAGCCAGCAAATATTATTTTGGACACGGTGCGAGAGAGATCACACCTGCTGAAGCAGCAATCCTCGTTATTCAGTTGTCAAACCCTTCTTATTACAATCCTTTTGAACATCCTAACAGAGCATTGGATCGTCAGCAGTACGTTCTTGATGCAATGGTAGAGCAGGATTACCTGACCCGTGAAGAAGCAGACGAAAGTTTTGACAATTACTGGGCAAACTTCGACTATACAAGAACCGGTTCTTCTGCATACGAACTTCGTGTAGATGAAGCTCCATGGTTCTCAGAATATGTCCGCCGTGAATTCAGCAGCATGCTCTATGGAACAGATGACATTTATACATCCGGTTATACAGTAAATACTTCACTTAATCTTTCACATCAGAAAGAAGCTGAAGTAATTATGGCTGATTACATTAAATATGCAAACGATACATACCAGCGTCAGGTTGCAAGCAGACAGAAGGATGCATTTGCCCGCTATATTCCGTTTACAGAACTTATTTCCCTTATTTCAGGCAACCCAAAGCTTAAGGTAAGTGAACAGCGTGCAGAAAATGTTGCACTTAAGGCTTATTCCAATGAGGTAAACCCTATTCTTGATATTGTGGCTCTCATGACTGGCATGGATACTTTTAAGACTGAAATTGTCAATAAAGGTAACCAGATGCAGAAGCGTAATTCTGAAAGAACCACAATTGAAGGAACAATGATTGCCCTGGAAAACTCTACAGGCTACATTGATGCCCTTGTAGGTGGTTCTAAGTATGATTCTGACAACCAGTTTATCCGTGCAATTCAGGCCCGCGTACAGCCGGGTTCAACAATCAAGCCGCTTTATTACTCAGCAGCAATTGACAGCCGCAAGTTTACAATGGCAACAACCGTTTCTGATACTCCGGTTGTATTCGCAAAAGACGACGGATCACCTTATATTCCTCAGGACTTCCTTGGAGAATACATGGGTGATGTTCAGATATGGTTCGCCCTGGCACATTCTATGAATATTCCTTCAATTAAGGTTCTTGATGGAATCGGATTTGATGCTGCAATTTACAGAATTACATCTCTTTACGGAATTCCTCAAGAAGAATGGCAGTCACGTGGGTTCCAGCCGGTCTACCCTCTTGGTCTTGGTGTAGTTTCAGTCAGACCAGTTGAAGTAGCAAAGGCATTCGCTACAATCGCAAACCAGGGACGTGAAGTTACTCCTATTGCAATTCTGAATGTTGAAGATAAAGACGGTAATGTTATCCGTGATCCTGAAAGAGAACTTAGAGAAGCAGAAAAGGCAAAGGGCTCTTCTATACAGGTCATTTCTCAGCAGAATGCATTCATTATGACTGAAATGCTGAAGCGTACAGTTTCTACCGGTACACTGCAGAATCCTTCTGACTTTAAGCGAACAAAAGCTACAATTGGAAAGGATAAGGGAACCGGATACAAATTCATCTTTAAGGATGCAAATGGAAATGATTTCTATATGCCGGTTGGCGGTAAGACTGGTACAACACAGAACTGGGCAGATGCATGGACAGTTGGATTTACCCCATACTATACAGCTGCCTTCTGGTTTGGATTCGACCGCCCTGGTCAGTCACTTGGTACAAAACTCACAGGTTCTACCCTTGCAGGTGTTGCCTGGTCAGATTACATGAACTTTGTTAACCAGGGAAAACCATATAAGGATTTCTTCCAGAATCCTCCAAACGGTGTTGTAAAAATGGTTGTTTGTTCAGTTTCTGGAGACATTCCTACAGAAGACTGCGGTAAAAATAAGACTACTGCATATTTCCTTGCAGGAACAGAACCTACAGAGGAATGTATTTATCACAGTAACCATACACCGGAAAATCTGGCAATTGAACGCTTATGGAAGGCTCAGTATAAATCTGGTATTGATTTTGGAAACTTAGACAATGATACAGGTTTAAATGAATATCTGGATCTTATAAATTCTATTAACCAGGAAACTGGTACTGACGGAACAAATCCGGAAAATGATGGTTCTACAGGAGAATATGATCTGGATGCAATTCTTAATAAGATTAACAGCACTCCGGAAAGTGTATCGGAAGATGATGAAGATTCTTCTGCAGATACAGAGGAAGATTCAGGCAACTGGCTTTTAGACTAAATGTAAAAAGTTTTTTCAGCCATTTTTATTTATTTGCGTTATACTGATGATTGTAACTAATATGGAAATCTTCACAAATATACATTGTTTTATTTAGGAAGATTTCCTGATTATTCGAGGGTAATAGATAATGCTTGTAAATATTGACGACATTAAAGTAAAAAAAAGAGTAAGAAAAGATTTAGGAGATATTGATTCACTCAAAGAGAGCCTGAAAATATACGGGCTTATGAATCCTATAACTCTTAATTCAAAATATCAGTTAATTGCCGGAGAACGTCGTCTTCAAGCAGCAAAAGAACTGGGCTGGACACATATTAACGCAAATATTATCGAAAATATTAATTCCGTTCAGGCTCTTGAAATGGAATTAGAGGAAAATAATCAGCGTAAGGAATTTACGGATGAAGAACTCATGGAAGGTTACACAAGACTGAAACATCTTCAGCATCCAAATATTTTCCGTAAAATATGGAATTTGCTGGTTAGATTCTTTACCTGGATTGTGGAATCCATTAAGAAGCTTTTTTCAAAAGAATAAAATATATAAATCCCTTTTAGTTTTCTGCTGAAAGGGATTTTTTACGTCTCTTTTCTATATCAATTTGAAAAAAAATCCGATATAATGGTTTTTATGAAGTATGGATTTTTAAGGGTAGCTCTTGCAAGCCCTTCACTTAAAGTTGCAGATACAATTTACAATACAAATGAAATTATTAATTATATTCACAAAGCTGATGAAAATAGTGTCAGGCTTCTGGTTTTTCCAGAATTAACTATTACCGGATATACCTGCCAGGATCTTTTCCTGCAGCGCGCAATTTTAAAGGAATCCCTCACTGCTCTCGAAAAAATTGCAGAAGCTACTAAAAATCTTGACGTAATGGCAGCAGTGGGTCTGCCTTTTGAAAAAGACTCCAGACTCTATAATATAGCCGCTTTCGTTTATCAGGGACAAGTACTTGCCTTGGTTCCAAAGAGTTATATTCCTAACTACGGCGAATTCTATGAACAGCGCTGGTTTACCCCTTACAGAGACAACAAAGTGGATTTTGTTCCACTTACACCTGCACTGGGCGAAACTGCATTTGGTACAAACATTATTCTGGAAGATGAAAATGATCCATTAATTAAAATTGCATGCGAAATCTGTGAAGATGCATGGGTTCCGCTCTCCCCTAGTACCAGCCACAGTCTTATGGGAGCAACAATAATTGCAAACCTCAGCGCCTCTAATGAAATCGTTGGGAAGGCTGATTATAGACGTACTCTTATTTCAGGCCTTTCTGCAAAATCCATTAACATATACATTTATTCCAATGCAGGTCATGATGAATCAACCCAGGATTTAGTTTTTTCAGGTCACAGCCTGATATGTCAAAACGGCAGTATACTTGCAGAAAAGAAACCTTTTGACAATAAGGATATGCTTATCCAGGATGTTGATCTTGAAATAATTGAACAGGAACGCTTAAAAACAAAGAGCTATGCTTCAAACTGTCAGGATTTTTCTAATGATAACTATACACACATTTTCTTTACATTTGAAGACAATGAATTAAGCATAAAAAGTTTTGAAGAACTAAACTACAATATAGATCCTCATCCTTTTGTTCCTTCTGACGATCAGAAAAAAGCAGAACGATGTAAATCAGTAATTGAAATGCAGGCAGAAGGACTGGCAAAAAGACTTCGTCATATTAATTGTAAAAGCGCTGTACTTGGATTAAGCGGTGGACTTGATTCTACTCTGGCACTTTTAGTAACTGCAGAAGCCTTTGACAAATGTGGAATTCCCCGGGAAAATATTCTGGCTGTTACAATGCCATGTTTTGGTACAACAGAAAGAACCTATAACAATGCCCTTCTTCTGGCAAAAGAAACAGGAGCTTCTTTAAAAGAGGTTAATATAAAAAAAGCAGTTCTACAGCATTTTGAAGATATTGGACAATCAAGTGACCTGCATGATGTTACATACGAAAATTGTCAGGCAAGAGAACGTACTCAAGTACTTATGGACCTTGCAAACAAAAACAATGGTCTGGTTATTGGAACAGGAGATTTAAGTGAACTGGCATTAGGCTGGTGCACCTATAATGGAGATCAGATGTCAATGTATGGTGTTAATTCTTCCATTCCAAAAACTCTTGTAAGACATCTGGTAGCATATTTTTCTGCAGAATCACTGAAAAAAGGCAGAAATGAGCTTCATAGTGTTCTTGATGATATTCTTGCTACCCCAGTTTCTCCTGAATTAATTCCACCGGAAAATGGAAATATTTCGCAAAAAACAGAAGACATTGTTGGTCCTTATGAATTACATGATTTTATTCTTTATCAGGTACTGAGAAGAGGATTTAATCCGGAAAAGATTTATTTCTTAGCCTGCAAAGTATTTCTTGGTAAAAAAGCTGACGGCACAGAAGAAATCTACACAGAGGAAATTATTTACAAATGGCTAAAATCCTTTTATAAAAGATTTTTCTCCCAGCAGTTTAAGCGTTCCTGCATGCCTGATGGTGCAAAAGTTGGAAGCATTAATCTTTCTCCAAGAGGTGACTGGCGCATGCCAAGTGATGCATCTAATTCTGTCTGGATGGCTGATTTGGAAAAACTTGAGCAAAAACTCTTTAACTAAAGGGCAGTTTTTATCAGAGGATTATTATGCTTTCTTATATACATGAATATCATGCTGGAAATTTTGCAGATGTTTTTAAGCATTCCCTCCTTGCAGGTCTGATGGAAAATCTCTGTAAAAAAGATAAAGCCTTTACAGTTATTGATACCCATGCAGCTTCTGCAATTTATGATTTAAATGACCAGAGGCTGTTAAAAACAGGTGAAGCCGCAAACGGAATTTTAAAACTTATTGAATCAAAAGATAATTCATATAAATACTCACAATTACTTCAATCTTATCTTACCATTGAAAATTCATTTATAAAAACTGGTAAGTACGCTGGAAGCCCGGCTATTGAAGAAGCATTTATTCGACCACAGGATACTTTGTTTCTCATAGAAAAACATCCTCAGGCAATTAAAAGCCTTAAGGAAAATGCTGGAAAAAAGTCAAAAATTGTTGAAGGAGACAGCTGGGAAAGTTTAAAAGCGCTTACACCTCCTCTTGTAAAGAGAGGCTTAATCTTTATGGACCCCAGTTATGAAGCAGTTTCCGATTATGCTCAGGTAACAGAAAGTCTTACAATAGCAATGAAAAAATGGAATACAGCCACAATTGCTCTCTGGTATCCACTTCTTTTAAGAAAAAAGAATGAATGTAATCAGATGATTTCAACACTTGAGGATAAAGCAAAAGTTTATCTGCCAGGAAAAGAACTTTTTCATTCAGAACTGATCATTGGTAATGGGGATGAAATGAATGAAGATGGTAAAGCCCATATGTATGGATGCGGAATGCTGATTATTAATTCCCCTTATCAATTTCAGGAAAAGGCGGAAGAATGCAGGGCAGTTCTACAAGAAATATTTAAAAACTAGCATTTATTTTAATTTTTTTTATATATTTATTTTCTAAATAAAAAAAGGGCAGCTGTTTTCACAGATGCCCTTTTTGCTTTCAAGTCTAAATCAAATTAGAACCAGAAGCGAAGACCAACGTTAACTGGGAAGCTCTTCCACCAGTCAGTTGCTATAAAGCCATTGTTAAAGTCAATATAGAATCCTGGCTGCCATGCAATCTGTGCATAAAGTTCAAGGAAGTCAACAGGGAAAATATTAACACCAGCAACTGCGCGGAAAGCAACGTAAATAGCAGGATTTATGTAATAAGCTACAGCAAAACCTGGACCCCAATAGTAGTGGAACATACCAGCAAGACGTGGATTCTGTACCCAGTAATCTACTGTTAAACCAGCAGAAACAAACTGGCTATTTGCAAAGTTAACATCAACGGCGAAAACTCCGTCAAAGCTGTCAAGCTTGAATGTAAGAGCAGCACCAGTACCCTGGTTTGCTACATTGTAACCACCCTGAACACCAATACCTGTTGCAAATGCGCTTACAGATCCAACAACAGCAAGAGCTAAGAGAGCTCCTAAGAATCTCTTTTTCATAATTAAATAACTCCTTATCTTGGACAAATGCTTTTTGTCACTGATACCTAAAATTATAAGTCAAAAAAATTAAGTTGTCTAGTTAAGTTAAGTATATTACAAATTGTTATATTATCTGCCTTTTACATCAAATTTCAAGGCTTTTGCCTCCTTATCGTAGTTACACTGGATTATATCCTTTTCCTGGAATTTTCCATCCAATATAAGTTTTGAAACAGGATTTTCAACAAGTGTCTGTATTGCTCTCTTAACAGGTCTTGCTCCAAAGCTCGGGTCATATCCTTCATCAGCAATAAAATCCACAGCATCTTTACTGAATTCAATTGTAAGTTTTCTGTCTTCAAGACGCTTTTCGACTCTCTTAAGTTGAAGAAGTACAATATCCTTAATGTTTTCGAACTGTAATGAATTAAACATTACAATCTCATCAATACGATTTAGAAATTCTGGGCGGAATTTTGTTTTCAAAAGCAAATCAATATTCTTCTGAAGCTTTTCTTTATCTTCATCAGGATTTTGAGATGCATCCAGAATTAAATCACTTCCTAAATTACTTGTCATGATGATAATTGTATTTTTAAAATCCACTACTCTGCCTTGACCATCAGTTAATCGTCCATCATCAAGAACTTGAAGCAGAACATTAAATACATCAGGATGGGCTTTCTCCACTTCATCAAAAAGAATTACACTGTATGGCCTTCTTCGTACGGCTTCAGTTAACTGTCCCCCTTCATCATAGCCTACATATCCTGGAGGAGCACCAATCAATCTTGTAACAGAAAATTTGTCCATATATTCAGACATATCTATTCTTGTTAAAGCCTTTTCATCATTAAAAAGAAAATCAGCAAGTGTTTTTGCAAGTTCAGTTTTTCCTACTCCAGTTGGTCCAATAAACATAAAACAACCTAAAGGCCGTGCTGGATCATTAAGGCCTGCTTTATTACGCCTGATAGCATCAGAAACGACTTTCAGAGCTTCAGACTGACCTTTTACCCTTTGATTTAATACAGATTCCAGCTGAACATATTTTTGTTTTTCACTGGACATCATTTTACTTATAGGTATACCTGTCCATACGGAAATTACTTTTGCAATATCTTCTTCAGTTACTTCTTTTTTAAGAAGTGCCTTACGCTCGCTTGAAATTTCCTTATCAGAGTTTTTATTTTTTTCTTCCTCAGCAAGAACTTTTTCAAGTGACGGAATAATGGAATATTTTAATTCTGCAGCTTTTTCAAGATTACCTTCACGGGTATACTTTTCCTGATCAAAGCGAGCTTTTTCCAGTTCTTCCTTTGTATGACGTGAACCTTCAATCAGAAGTTTCTCATTCTGCCATTGAAGTTTCATTGCATCTCTCCGCCCCTGAAGGTCCTGAAGTTCTTTTTCAAGTTTAGATAATCTTTTTAAACTCTCTTCATCATCTTCTTTTGACAGAGACTGCTTTTCAATCATCAGCTGCAGGATTTTTCTTTCTATCTGGTCGAGTTCTACTGGCTGACTTTCTATCTCAATCTTTAAACGGCTTGCGGCTTCATCCACCAGATCAATTGCCTTATCCGGAAGGAATCTGTTTGTTATATAACGGTCTGAAAGACTTGCAGCTGCAACAAGAGCTTCATCATTAATTGTTACTCCATGATGAATTTCATATTTTTCACGTAAACCACGTAAGATTGCAATAGTATCCTCAACATTTGGTTCCGGACAATAAACCTGCTGAAATCTTCTTTCAAGGGCACTATCCTTTTCAATATATTTCCGGTATTCATTAAGGGTAGTTGCACCTATTACATGGATTTCACCTCTTGCCAGAGAAGGCTTAAGTAAATTTGAAGCATCCATATTACTTCCTTCTCCAGAGCCTGCTCCTACAATTGTGTGAAGTTCATCAATAAAAAGAATTATTTGACCATGTGAGTTTGTAACTTCTTTGATAACACCTTTAAATCTTTCTTCAAATTCCCCTCTGTATTTTGTACCTGCAATTAACTGTCCTAAATCCAGAGACAAAAGTCTTTTATTTTTAATTGAATCCGGCACATCGTCCTTTGCAATCCTTAATGCCAGGCCCTCAACAATTGCAGTTTTACCCACACCAGGTTCACCAATTAAACAAGGATTATTTTTTGTACGGCGGGACAATACCTGCATAACCCGGCGGATTTCTTCATCCCGTCCAATAACCGGATCAATTTTATCAAGTCGGGCTCTTGCGGTAAGATCTATACAATATTTTTCCAGAACCCTCATTTTGTTTTCCGGATCCTGACTATCAATTGAATTGCTGCCCCTTACTTCTTTCAGAGATTCAAGGACCTTTTCTTTAGTGATTCCATTTTTTTTCAGCAAGGCGGAAACATCATCTTCCAGAGTTATAAATGCAAGGAAAAGGTGTTCTACAGACAAATACTGATCCTGTAAAGCTTCCATTTCCTGTTCAGCTTTAATCAAAGCTTTCTGACAGTAAGATGAAAGGCCTACCTGCACAAGCCCCTGAACTTTCGGTAATTTTTTGAGAATATCATTACATTCTGTTAAAAGACTTTCTACCTGTACACCAATTCTTTCTACCAGGGGAGGAATAATTCCATCCTCTTGTTTGAGCATTGCAATTAAAAAATGTGCTGTTGTTATTTCACCATGATCGTTTTTCTGGGCAAGAGTATTGGCCTCCTGAAAGGCGTCCTGCATTTTAAATGTCATATTATCAAAATTCATATTTTTGCCTCCCATTTTAATTTAAAATAATCAAATATCCGGATAAAGGCAAATTTTTTGATAAAAGAGGATTACAAGGTTTTAATAAGAGAAATGATTATTTTTATTCTTCCATGGGTTTATCAAAATCTTCAGGAGCTTCAATTCCACCATATTCGCAAAGAGCATTTGAAATTCGAGCATGCTCAATAGTTTCAAGATTTTTCTTAACCTTATGATAAAGTCTTATTTCTCCAATTCCGTCGGCAGCACTTAAAATTTTCAGGATTTTTCTTCCACCTTCAGCACACTGATAATTTCTCAGGAGCATTGATTTTGTCAATGAAAAAACATCAATATCAATAACACGCTTTTTGTCTGCAATTGATACAGTCCAGTGGAGCTTTATATTTTTTGGGTCATCATTAACTTCATAACATTCATAGTTGATTTCCATTTTACTGGCATCTTCTGCCTTCATCTCTATAATATCCCCTTCATTACAGTAAAGGACACTAAGGCGATTATCAAATTCACCATGAATTACAACGCTGGAATTCAGAAGTTTTTTTCCAGATATTTGAGAAATAAAATTATTTGAACTTAAATGGAAATATGGCTCAGGAAATTTTTTACCCCAGCTTTTATCATAAAAAGAAAAAGATTTTTCTCTATTAACAACATATTCTTCGCCATCATAAACAATGGAACCGGAACATAAAAGTTTTCCACCAATGACAGAATAGTTTGTAATGCTGCTTTTGTAATCACCATCAAAATCAATATCATGCTCGAATTTTAAATTCCAGCCTATGGTACCTACATTACAGTCCAGTTCCGGCATTTCCTTTAATTTAGCCCTGGTAACCTGAACTACCCCCTGGGTAAAATCAGTTCCCAGCATGCAGGATGTTTTTGTATCATTTCCCAGTTTGAGGATAAAATCATTTTTTCCAATTTCAAGAATTTCAGGAGGGAAATATGCGTTAATCTGTTTTCCTTTGTTCTGGAAATCTCCGGCTTTAACCATTACAAAACTTGGACAGTTGGACAGGTTTTCATTATCTTCAGCTTCAATATTTTCACCGGCAGTTAAGGCCTGAAAAAGTTCTTCATCAGTTTTTTGAGCACTTGTTTTTGTAATAAAAAGACATTTATCGGGAGAAAGCAGAGGATTAACAACGTAGAATTCAATAAAAAAAGTGCGCTCTTCCCCAGTAACCTTACTTGTAGCATTTGTAACCAAACGCCACCATTCAAAGCCACTGCGCCTTAGCGCACCTTTTAACATATATTTTTCAGATTTATTAGTCTTTTTTGAACCCATAGTCTATCCCCAAAAATCCCAAAATATAGTAGTTAATAAAGTCTCAAAGTAAGCAAAACTACCATAACAAGATTTTCGGCAGATTATGGATTTTTTTTTACAAAATTATTTGAACATCTTATTAATAGACTTTTCGAATTCTGCCTGTTCAGTAGGAAAGTTTTCATCCAGGAATTCGAAACAGTTCTGTGCATTACGCTGAACATGTTCATACCAGATTTTGTATAAATCAACTTCAAATTCCTCGCCAGGATATGGAGCTCCCTGAACATCAGAAACCAACTGTCTCATCATATCTGCAAACTGCTTAATTTTTTTATCCATTACTTACACTCCTCCAAAAAGTCGCCCGAAAGTTCTTTTTTAATAGGAAATCCAAATTATAATAATTATCTAAATTATAACCTTAAATTTACAATTTTACTAGTATTTTCTTTTATTTTTGAAGAAATTTGAGACTTTGAACAGGCAACTACCCCTACTGCTTGAGAAAGTTTATTCAAATAATCTTCGCATGCTCTCTTAAGATCCAAAGGTGTAACTGACAAAATCCATTTCTGCATTCTTCTTTTACTTTGATAGGTTCTTCCGCAGAGGAAAGAATCGATTGCGTTTAAGCCCTTGCTTAATGGTGATTCACTCTTAAAGAAGGATGAAAAATAACTTATTAAAGCGTGTACAATCTCTTCCTGAGAAAAATCACTTTCCTTCAATTCTTCCAGAACAGCCTTGTAACTTTCCAGAGACCTCATTGGATCCGGATCCCGGTATGTAAGATATGATAATCCACTTGAAGGAGAAGCTGAAAGGAATACACCGTAAGCACCACCTTCCATTCTTACTTTTTTCCATAGAAGACCGTTTGACAGGCAGGAACCAAAAATTGTTTCTATGGCAAAGTCCCTGCATCCCAGAGAATAGGCAGGAGTTATAAGAGAAGCATATCCTACAGAGCCAGGAATTTCTAATATTTCCCTGATATTGAAGTCATTATTTTCTTTTTTCTTTAAATCTTTTCCCTTTAACTCAACAAGTTTATAAAAATCCTCAGGAGAATTATTTTTTTCAGGAATTAAATCTGAAAGCTGCAAGTCCTTCACAAAATCATTCATGTAAGACTTTACTTTTTTTATTTCCCTTGTATCTGCAATAACGGAAATAAAAGCTCCGGAAGAAATAATTTTACTGTAAACATTTTTAAGTTCCAGTGAAAGTTTTTTTATTGAAGATTTTAATGTTTTTGAAAGATTAAGAACCGAAACATAGCCATTAACAAGCTCTGTTATTGCATTCTTTTTTGAAAGGAAGCAGCTGTTCCGTCCACGTGCAATCATATGTGAACTTCCAGACAACATCATTTTTGCCTGCTCAAAATTCATCTGAAGCAGCTGTTCGATTCTTTCTAAATCATTAAAATCTGTGTTAAGAATACAATCTTTCAGCAGCTTTAATGTTTTCTCAAAATCCTCTTCCATACACAAAAGATTAATTTCAAGAAAATCCCTGTTAAAAAGATTTTTGTACGGAAGATTTTTTCTTCTGCTTTCAGGATTATTAAAAGTAGTAATTGACGAAGAGATTCCCTGCGTATATCGGTTCAAGAGGATTTCAGCCTGATCCCATTTACAACCCTTCCATCCTGCATCACCTATAAGATATGGAAGAAGTGCAGCTTTTTCATATTCATTTGCAGGAAGAACATCCACAGGAAAAGAAATTTGAAAGTAAATCATACCCTTAATTTCTGAACTGCAGCTTATAAAAGGAACATCAGATACTTTTTCATATTTAACATTATATTTTGATGGTTTACGTTTAAGATTTTTTAATTCAGTTTTTGGAAGAAGTTTTTCACTTAATTCACTTTCATCTTTATTCTGTAATTCAGACATTGCCTTTAATTTTTCAAGAAGTACTTTTTTATCAGTATTCTTTTTAATTAAAGAAAGACTACTTTTCAATTTCTTCTCACGCATATCAACATATTTAGATGAAGGAACTGACACAAGAACTGAACGATGAGGATTTTCCAGAAAATATTTTTTAATCAATGATGGAATATATGAAGGATCACTTTTAGCTTTTTCGTAAATCTCATCAAGAGAGTTTTCAAAATAAAGTTTTAAATAAGGATCATCTCCGTAGTAAGCACCTGCAAGTACACTGTTCATATAACGCCTGCCCTGATTTTTATCATAAGCAAGAACTATACGAAAAGTCATTTTTGCAGAATGAACTGTATCTTCAATCAACTGAGAATCAAATGTTTTATCTGCAAGAGATTTCAGAATCTCAAGAACTTTTTTTTCAATTTTTTTTGCATTTTTTCCATCTGTTCCAGAAAGACCAATTGTAAAGTCTGGAAGCAAAGTATTTGGACTTGCACCACTCTGCATGGAAAGATCTTTACCAAAACCTGATTCAAGCAGCTGCCTTTTGAGAGGAGAAGAATCCAGTCCCTGAAGAAGTCTTTCAAGGAAAAAAAGTTCTGAAGTAACCTGGCCGTAATTTTTTTTATCGCATTCAATAACCCAGTCAATATTTACAGTATCCTTTTTAGTATCCTGATCTTCATCATTTGAAGGTACCAGTATTTTTAAGTATTTTTCAGGATTTAACTTATTTGGATTGCAGTTAAAATCTGTAGGCCGGCCGTAAGATGAAACTTTAGAAATTACATTTTCCTCAAGGAAATCCAGCTGCTGTTTTGTAGGAATATTTCCGTAAAGATAAACAAAACAGTTTTGAGTACAATAATATTTTTTATAAAATGCCTTATATTCTTCATAAGTTAGTGAAGGAATTTCAAGAGGATCTCCCCCTGAGTCATATTCATACTGAGTGCCTTTATAAGAATTCTGTGTTAAATTTCTACTGATAATATTAACCTGATTTGAATAGACTCCACTCATTTCATTGAAGACAACTCCCTGAAATGAATATTTTCCATCTTTATCTAATTCAAGTCTTGTTCCTTCCTGCATAAAAGATTCTTCCCTGAGCAGCGGAAAAAAGACAGCATCAGCATAAACTCCCATAAGATTAAAATAATCTTCAGGAATAAATGAGGCAGCAGGATAAGTTGTATGATCAGGAAAAGTCATTGCATTTAAAAAAGTGTTCAGGCTTCTTCCTTCCATAGAAATAAAAGGATCTTTAAGAGGATATTTTCTGGAACCGCATAAAGTTGTATGTTCAACAATATGAGCAATTCCTTTTGAATTAGAGGAGGGAGTTTTAAAACAAAAAGAAAAAAAGTTTTCAGGATCTTTGTTGTAAAGATGAAAAACTTCCATTCCGCTTTTTTCATGTCTAAGATATATGCCTTCAGCATTAGAAGCTTCCGGAACTTTTCTAATATCAATTACCTTAAAACCTTTATATATCTGACCTTTTGTCATACGTAAACCTCACCATCATCTCTATTAGAAATTCTTAACTCTCCACTTTCCCAGGCTCTTCTTAAAGCCGCATAAAATTCGGAAGTAACTCTTTCAGATTCACTCTTTGTTAAATTCGTGAGCAAAGATTCTTCTTCAAGAACCATATCACCCCGGGTTCTGGAAATATTGGAAAATATTTTGTTTCTGAAATTTTCATTTTTGCCCTTAATAAGAACTGCAATTTCTTTTGTGTCCATTGTCTGAAGTTTGTTCTGTAAAAACCTGCCTTCAGAATTAAGAACATCTTCTTCAGTAAAAAGCCTCTGCCTTAAGTCGGCACCAAGATCAGGGTCACCTTCTGCCAGAGTGTTTATTAACTGACTTTCCTGCAAAGGATCCATTCGTCGTAAAATTTCAGCAAGGATTCCCCTTCCGTCCAGACTTTGAGAAGTCTGAGTATTTTGTGTCTGAAATTTCTTTTCAATTGTTTTTGCAATTTCTTTAATAACTTCTGGAGCAACAGGTTGCATTTTTGCAAGCCGCAGCATAACCTGAGTTTTTACGTCTGCTTCCATTTTGTTAATTACACCGGCTGCCTGCTTTGGTTCAAGTTGAGATAAAACAAGAGCCATTACCTGTGGAGATTCTCCTGAAAGTAAAAGCTTAATCCGGTCAGCATCTGCCTCGGCAAGAAAATCAAAAGGTTTTCCTTCAGGAAATGCAACAGATTTATTTATAAGTTCTTCAGCTTTTCTCGAACCATATGCTTTTGTAAGAATATTCCGTGCAGTATCAATACCACCGCTTTCCCTGGCTTTATTCATCAAAGCCTGGAATTCCTGAATAACCTGCTCTGCTTCTTCATCACTTACGTAAGATATACTTGCAATTTCAGGAATGATTTTGTCCGTCTGTTCCTGTGTAAGATGAGGCATAATTTTCGCAGCTTCATCCACACCTATTACAACCAGAAATTTTGCAACCCGGCGGTAAATTGATTCTTCTTCAGGAGGCGTAACAGGAACTTTTATAAGAGCCTGTTTTCTGTTGTCAAGATTTAAATTGTTTTCAAAATTTTCTTTTGCACCCTTTGATGCACTTTCAAGAGTTTCACTTGGATCAAAATATTTTCTCTGATTTTTTTCAGAATTACCTGAATCTTTCTTTTCTTTTTTATGTCCAAGGATTTGACCTATTTCCTGATTTACTTTTTGAAAAAAAGGCTTATTTATTTCCCCTTTATTATTGTCCGTATTCAAAACAGACTGATTAACTTCAGTTTTTTGATTTGCTGGTTCACTAGCTGCTTTTTTATACTGATTTAATGCCCACTCGTTAATATTCATGAACTCTATTTTAAATGTTTCTCTTCATAATTACAAGAATAAAAAAACACTCCCTGATAATATTTTAACTACCAGGGAGTGAAAAATTATTTATGAAAGTCTATTAAAACTGTTCTACGCCAGTATCAGAAATCCAGGCACCAAAAATCCAGCCTTCACCTTTCTCGTAAGATACGTAGTACCAGTAATTCTTTTTACCGTCAACTGTAACCAAAGACTTAGTACGGCCAATTACGTATACTTCATATCCGGTATTACATTCCATAAGAAGTTGTGAGGATTTATTAGGCTTAGAATAAATACCTGTTGTAAGAGTACCACCAAGATTCTCAACCTTGTAAACACCCTTTACTTCTCCAATTGCTCTTTCATTATACAACTCTTCACTGTTTGTAGCACCAGAAGTTCCTGTACCATTAAAAAGCAAATTCTTAACTGATTCAGATACGGCTTTTGAAGCAGCTTCATCAATATATTTCTGCTTTGCCTTATCATTTGTGAATGAAGCAGACTTTTTCAGGCACTGAATTGCATTAACATCACCACCGAAAATAGAAAGTTTGCTTGAAAGGATATATCCATGCTTTGTGGTATAAGATTCTACACCTTCAAGCCACCACACTTCAGTAAAAAGACCATAGCCCTCATTATTGCCAGAATCAATTGCCTTCCATGCAACAATTGCACCCTGAGGAATAACAAAACGAGAAGCCTTAGAAGAATTCAGGTTTAAATAAAGAACTGCATCTTCAAGAACAACACCCGGCTGACCTTCAGCAGCAATTCTGTCAGACTGAACCCAGAACTTACTATTGTTATAGCTTACAGAAGTAAAATCTCTTTCAACCTTAGAACCTGAAGAAACACGGATTGCCTTTTTTGATAAAGGTTTTCCATCAGCTACATCAATCTTCAGTTCTTCACCCCAAAGGATTGTCTGTTTCCAGATCATTTCACCCTTATCGTTTTCTGTATAGAGTGATGTATCTTCCTGCAGTGCAAAGCCATTAATCTGGCCGTACATAGCAAAGTTTAATGTTACTAAAGCAAATAATACTGTTAAAATCTTTTTCATATTGTATTCTCCCTGGGCACTTTTCTAATCAAGATTGCGTCCAAATACATTAAATCTGTCATTGAATACCCATCCGGCCACATCAAAATTACCATTTTCATCCATTACACGAATATAGTACCAGTGACCTGTTTTTCCGTTAACTTCTTCTGTATTTTTTGTCATCATGATGATTTCATATTCCTGTCCTGAAGAAACAGTTTTGTAAGCATCGCCTTTTAAGCTTGGAGTTGAACGGATATTGAAGTTTTCACCTTCTCCAGGAATTGCTTCTACATAGTAGTCATCGAAAACATAATAATCTACAGGAACTTCAGCAACCTTTGTTCTGTCCAAGGCATCAATTGAAGCCTGTGTGAAAAGCTCCTTGATTGAAGATTTAACCTTTCCGCTGGAAACAACTGATGAACCGATTGTGATTAATTCTTTAATGTAGATTTCATTGTCTGTATTATTGAGGTTCTTAACCAGGTCCATTACATAGAATGATTCTTCAGAAGTTGTAAAAATTTCTTCTACATAAACATTTTCATAAACTTTTTCGCCCTTCTTTAAAGCAGCCTGATAAAAAATTCTTCCGTCATCCCCAGTTACTTCTTTTTCACTTACTGCAATTACATCACCGAAAGAAAGTAAAACTGTTGGTGAATATGGAGAAATTGATTTTGGTGCCTTATAAAGGAAAGATTCATCTGTTACCACAGCAGGAATCATATCCAGGGCAATAATATTTGTCTGAACCCAATAGCGGCCATCATCGTAAGAAAGGTATGCAAATTCTCTTTCAGTCTTGCTTCCCGAAAGATTACGGGTTGCATTTTTCTTAATGAATGTTCCGTCTGGATTTGTAAGCATATTAAGCTTTGTACCTGCAGGAACTGTTTTTCCAGAGAAGAACATTTCACCATCAACACTTTCAGACCAGAGAGAACCATCATCATAAAGCATTACAGCATTACCGGTTCCATATTCTACTTGAGCTGCATTATCACTTTCGTATGCTTCAAGATCAAAACTCTGCTCAGTAGAAGCTGCAGTGTTATTTTCTTTTGTGTCATTATTCTTTGTACATGATAAGATTAACAAAGAAAAAGCCAATGGAAGGAGATAAAGTCTTTTTTTCATAAAAAATACTCCTGTTAAATTAATTTTTGAATCCAAATGAATTCGATAAATCAAAAGCCGGATTATATAGTACTTTATCATACTTAAATCCGGCTCTGTTCATATACTATGACAATTAAATTAAAAATGTCAATATAATTTATAAATTTTGTTATATCCTTTTATCAGCCAAATGTAGCAATAAATACACCTGCTGCAATTGCAGTACCAATAACACCTGATACATTAGGTCCCATGGCATTCATCAAAAGGAAGTTTGAAGGATCTGATTCAAGTCCTACTTTATTTGATACGCGGGCAGCCATTGGTACGGCAGAAACACCTGCAGATCCAATAAGAGGATTAATCTTCTTATCCTTTGGAAGGAATAAGTTCATAAGTTTGGCCATTAAAACTCCACCTGCAGTAGCAACACAGAAAGCAACAAGACCAAGAACGATAATACCTCCTGAACGTCCGTTGATAATCTTTTCCGGAGTCATCTGTGAACCTACTCCAAGAGAAAGGAGAATTGAAACAATATTCATCATTTCATTTTCCATTGTTTTGGAAATACGTTCTACTACACCACACTGCTTTGCAAAGTTACCAAATGCCAGCATACCAATAAGAGGAGCTGCAGTTGGAAGAAGGAGAATTGTCAGTACAAGAAGCAGGAGAGGGAAAAGAACTTTTTCAGTCTTGCTTACAGGACGAAGCTGATCCATACGGATTGCTCTTTCCTTCTTTGTTGTAAGAAGTTTCATAATTGGAGGCTGAATCATTGGAACCAGAGCCATATATGAATATGCAGCAACAGCGATTACAGCCATCAGCTCAGGTGCAAGTTTAGCACTTACATAAATTGATGTAGGACCGTCAGCACCACCAATAATTGCAATAGCAGCAGCCTGAAGAATATTGTAATCAAATACTCCACCAGGAACCAGGTTAAGAAGTGATACGCCAAAGAGTGTAAAGAATACACCAAGCTGAGCAGCACCACCTAAAAGTGCCATCTTAGGATTTGCAATAAGAGGTCCAAAGTCAGTCATTGCTCCAATACCCATGAAAATAAGCATTGGGAAGAATTCGTTTCCTACACCAGCCTTGTAAATGATTGCAAGCATACCATCTGGCAGGTCACCCATACCGGCACCAGGAATATTTACCAGGATTGTACCAAATCCAATTGGAATCAGAAGCAATGGTTCAAAACCACGTCCGGCTCCCAGATATACAATAAGGAAACCGATTGCAATCATGAGAAGATACTGCCAGCCAGGAGCGGTCTTTGCAAATTCATTTTCTGATTTTGCCTTAAGTTCAGCTTCATGGGCCTTTTCAGCTTCAGCAGCAGCAATTTCTTCAGGAGTTTCTGTGTGGATCATCTTATAAATACCTGTTGTATGCCAGATATTGATAAGAAAATCTTTAGCATTAATATCGTGCTTACCGTTCCAGTCTTTTGTAGAAGGGATAATACGATTAATGCCGGAGTTCTGATCTGATGCAGATACATTAGCAACACTTGCTTCTACGGCTGCAGGAGAACTTGAATCCTGGGCATAAACCTTTTTTGTTACCAGAGACATAAGTCCTGCGATACCAAGGATTGCAATCATTACAATCGCAATTTTTTTATTATTAATAGCTTTTGAATTAGGCATTGTCTATTTCCTTTATTTATTTAGGGCAAGGAACCCCTGCCCCTTATAGCTTTTACTGAATTTCGGCAACAGGCTGACCATTTGCAAGCTGAGTGCCTACATTAGCCAGGAAGTGAACCTTACCATCGCATGGAGCCTTAATTTCAAGTTCCATCTTCATAGATTCAATGATAACAATATTATCACCTTTCTTAACTGATGTGCCTTCATTTACAGCAGTTCTCAGGAATACGCCTGCAACAGGAGCATTTACCTTTGTTCCGCCGTTGCTTACTGGAGCTGCAGCAGGGGTAGCAGGTGCAGGAGAAACTGGTGCAGCAGCAGGAGCTGGAGCAGCCTTAACAAGGCCACCGATGGTAGCCAGAACCTGACCATTCTGAATCTGTGAACCAGTTGGTACTGAATATGTAATTGTTCCGGCTTCTGTAGCCTTTACTTCAAGTTCCATCTTCATTGATTCAATGATGATTACAGTGTCACCCTTCTTTACTGCAGCACCGTTTGTAAAGCAGTGCTTAAGGAGAGTACCGGCAACAGGAGCCTTAACGTCAACGCCGCCTGTTACTGCAGCAGCAGGAGCAGCCGGAGCAGCAGCTGGAGCTGAACCAGGAGCACCAACGCTTACATTGTATGCTGAACCATTAACATTGATGTTACCGTTTCCGTCTGATGTAACGTTATATGCAGAACCGTTAACAGTAATTGTATAAGAACCACCCTTTGCAGCCTTTGGAGCAGCAGCTTCAGGCTTTTTGCCGAATGTCTTTTCAGCATCAACAGGACCCTTTGAACGTTCTGCAAAGAACTTTGGAGCAACATTAGGGAACATAGCGTATGTGAGAGCATCTTCATCAGAACCGTCACCGCCCTTTTCCTTTGATTCAGCAACCATCTTGTCCCATTCAGGTTCAAGAAGGTCTGCAGGACGACAAGTTACAACCTTATCCATATTATTCTGCTGAAGAGCCTTCTGTACCAGTTCTGCATTTGGTTCTGCAGGAAGCTTACCGAAGCGGCCAACCAGAAGATTTCTGAAATCCTGAGTCATTGTTGTGTAGCGGCCCATCATTACATTCATAACAGCCTGTGTACCAACAATCTGAGATGTAGGAGTTACAAGAGGAACATAACCTGCATCCTTGTGAACACGTGGAAGTTCTTCAAGAACAGCATCCATCTTGTCACCGGCACCCTGCTGCTTAAGCTGAGATTCAAGATTTGAAAGCATGCCGCCAGGAACCTGTGAAAGAAGAATACGAGTATCTGCACCAAGGAATGCTGATTCCAGGGAAGCATAATGTTTGCGTACTTCACGGAAATACTTTGCAATTTCGAGGAGGGCAGCAGTATCAAGACCTGTATCCATTTCTGTACCCTTGAGCATTTCTACAACTGTTTCTGTTGGAGAATGAGAAGTACCCATAGACATAGAAGAAATTGCTGTATCAAGAATATCAGCACCAGCTTCTGCACCCTTAAGAAGAGTTGCTACAGAAAGACCTGTTGTTGCATGAGAGTGAATTTCTACAGGAAGATCTACCTTTGCCTTAATAGCCTTTACAAGATCATATGCAACATATGGCTTTAAAAGACCAGACATATCCTTAATACAAATTGAGTCTGCTCCAAAATCAGCATATGTTTTAGCAAGTTCTGCATATTTTTCGATTGTGTGGTAAGGAGTAACGGCATAAGAAATAGCCATCTGAACGTGCTTACCTGTTTTCTTTGCAGCTTTTGTTGCACATTCCATGTTACGTGGATCATTACATGCATCAAAGATACGGAACACATCAATACCGTTCTTTGCTGCTGTTTCAACGAACTTCTGAACAACATCATCAGCATAGTGACGATATCCAAGAAGGTTCTGTGCACGGAGAAGCATCATAATCTTTGTATTAGGCATTGCAGCGTGAAGCTTGCGGAGGCGATCCCATGGATCTTCATTAAGGAAGCGGATACAAGAGTCATATGTAGCTCCACCCCATCCTTCTACAAATTTATAGCCGATTTTATCCAGCATTGGAGCAACTGGCAGCATATCAGCTGTTGTCATACGTGTAGCGTGAAGCGACTGATGTGCATCACGGATTGCAAGTTCTGTAATTCCAACTTTAG
>DGUP01000023.1 GCA_002394685.1 Treponema sp. UBA4307
TTTCAAAACTCGACATTCGGGCTATATACTGCGAATGTCTGGCTGCATAAACTGAATATTTTCAGAATGGCAGGACTGTTTATAAATATTGAATTAAATGAACTTAAATAGTATATTTTTACCATCGCACTTGTATAAAAATCCTTATGGAGGAATATTATGATTAAAACTGTAAAAGACGTTGACCTTAAAGGTAAGCGTATTATTATGCGCGTAGACTTCAACGTTCCAATGAAGGAAGGTGTTGTTCAGGACGACACACGTATTATGGCTGCTCTGCCAACAATCAAGTACATTCTTGAACAGAACCCACGTTCTCTGGTTTTGATGAGCCACCTGGGTGATCCAAACAAAGATGTTAAGAAGGCTAAGGAAAAGGCTGAAAAGGCTGGTAAGACATGGACAGATGCTGATTCTGAAAAGTTCATTAACGGCAAGAACCGCATGGCTCCAGTTGTAAAATACTTCTCTGAAAAACTTGGTAAGGATGTAACATTCCTTCCTGATGCACTTGGACAGAAGGCTGCAATCGATGCTCTTCCAGAAGGTGCAGTTGCAATGCTTGAAAATGTTCGCTTCCACAAGGAAGAAACATCTAAAGATCCTGCTGAACGTGATGTTATGGCAAAGGAACTTGCAACATACGGTGATATTTTCGTAAACGATGCTTTTGGTACAGCACACCGTGACCAGGCTTCAACAGCTTCAATTGCTAAGTTTATGGGCGTTGAATCAGTTGGCGGCTTCCTTATGGAAAAAGAAGTTAAGTACATTCAGCCAATGGTTGAAAATCCTCCAAAGCCACAGGTTGCAATTATTGGTGGTGCAAAGGTTTCTTCAAAGATTGCAGTTCTTGAATCACTCCTGAAGAATGCTTCTGCTCTTGTAATCGGCGGTGGTATGGCATACACATTCCTTAAGGCACAGGGCCACAAGGTTGGTATTTCTCTGGTTGAAGATGATTTTATTGATACAGCAAAGAAGCTTCTTGCAGATGCTGAAGCAAAGGGCGTAAAGATTGTTCTTCCAGTTGATCATGTTGCTGCTGATAAGTTTGATGCAAATGCAACTCCTGTTGCAGTAGACGGTGTTGATATTCCTGACGGTCTTATGGCTATGGATGTTGGTCCTAAGACAATCGAAGCATATAAGGAAGTTCTTTCTACAGCTAAGTCTGTTGTATGGAACGGACCAGTTGGTGTATTCGAATTCGATGCTTTCGCAAAGGGTACAGCTACTGTTGCTCAGCTGGTTGCTGATGCTACAGGTCGTGGTGCAATGACAGTAGTTGGCGGTGGTGACTCAGTTGCTGCTGTTAACAAGTTCCATCTTGCAGACAAGATGAGCCACGTTTCTACTGGTGGTGGTGCTTCCCTGGAATTCCTTGAAGGAAAGACACTCCCTGGTATTGCAATTCTTGCTACAAAATAAGCAGATAGTTTTTTAATAAACTGAAGCTTAAAACAAAAAGGTCCTGCCTGAACACAAGCGGGACCTTTTTTTATGCAGTTATTCTTTTTTACTGATTATTTTCGGAACAGACAGAGATTATTCATTGTAAGAATAAACCCATTCGTACTCCTCCACTATTCCAAGGTTATTTACATAAATAATCAGGTCATAGCCGCCGAAAGGAATAGTAAGATAATCATTGTCTCCGAATGGGCTGCCAATGTTTTCGAGCTTGGTATATTTTTCATCCCCGCTTAGTTTTGCCCTTACTCCGTAACATCTGTTGCTTGTAATTCCTGTTGATGGAATGTCATCACCAATGTAGCAGCTCTGTCCTGGTTTCAGGGATTTTTTAAAGAAATCTTTTTTCCTTAATGTGTATTCTGTATCTCCGTAATTATTTGTGGAAACTGTGTACTGGTCAATGCAGATGTCGACTGTGGCATTTGAATATGAATGATCATCTGACCGGTCAATGACTATAAGATCTCCTGTTTTTCCAAGAAGCAGGTTAAGAAAATCATCACAACCTGTAAACATAGGTATAACAGCAGCAGCCAGAATTAAGGCGGTCAAATACTTATAAATTTTTTTCATGGATAAACCCTCCTGCAATTGTATTTGCATGGTGACAAAATTTCAAATCCTGTCACCTTCCTTTATAAGGATAACACAGAATGATATTTTTTCAATAATATGGAACAAAATCAAGAATATTTATTTTGCAGCTTTTTTGTGCATAAATATACTAAAAAACTAGGTTAAAAATGGTAAAAAATGCATATTTACATAATTTAGTAAATTCGGTAATATCCTCTTAACAAAAGAAACGGAGGTTTTTTTTATGAAAAAACTTTTATCAGTAGCTCTTGCTGCAGTTACATTTGCAGCACTTAGTTTTACAAGTTGTTCTGATAAGTCAGGCAACACAATTAAGATTGGTGGAATTGCACCTCTTTCAGGCGGCGTTGCAGTTTATGGTCTGGAATGTACAGATGGTGTAAATCTTGCAGTAGCAGAAATTAATGCTGCCGGTGGTATTCTTGGTAAACAGGTAGAATACATTGTTGAAGATGATGAAGGTGATCCAGCCAAGTCTGTTAATGCTTATACAAAGCTTACAACACAGAAGGGTGTTGGCCTTATTATTGGTTCATTAACATCCGGATGTTCAATTGCAGTTACTTCAACTGCTCAGGCTCAGGGCGTAGTTCAGATTGCTCCAGCTGCAACAGCAGTTTCATTAACAGATGCTGGAAATTATATTTTCCGTGCCTGCTATACAGATCCTTTCCAGGGAAAAATCGGTGGTAAGTTTGCTGCAGTAAACTTAGGTCTTAAGAAGGCTGCCATCCTTTATGATATTGGAAATGATTATTCAGTTGGCCTTATGGAAAACTTTGTAGCTGAATTTACAAGCCTGGGTGGTGAAGTTGTAGCAACAGAATCATATATGACAAATGATGTTGACTTTAACGCTCAGCTTACAAAGATTAAGTCTGCTCAGCCAGATGTTGTATATCTTCCTGATTACTACGGAACTGTTGCTCTTATTGCAAAGCAGCTTCGTGCACAGGGAATTGAATGTCCAATCGTTGGTGCAGACGGATGGGACGGTCTTGTAGAAGATGCTGGTGATGAAGTTGCCGGTGGTTACTATTCAAACCACTATGCTGCAGATTCAACAGATCCTGCTGTAGTTAAGTTCATTGAAGGTTTCAAGGCTAAGTACAACGGCCGCATTCCAAATGCATTTGCTGCTTTAGGTTACGATTCTATGTATATGCTCAAGAACGCAATCGAAGCTGCCGGTACAACAGATCCTGCTGCAGTTCGTGATGCTCTCGAAAACTCAGAAGGCAACTATGTAACAGGTCACATCCGCTTTGACGAAAAGCACAACCCTGTTAAGTCTGCTGTAATGGTTAAGATTGAAAAGAATGACTCTGGTGCACTCAGCGTTGCTTATGAAGCAACAGTAGATCTGGACTAAACTGTCCTGCATAAAAGCTTAAAGCGACTTATTTGAGAATTTAAGCACAAAGAGGTGCACTTTTTCCCTGCTGATGAATGTTGTCGGGAGAGTGCACCTTTTTTCTTTTTAAATATTAGTGTACAATATGTTTCTATATTTAGTTGCAAAAAAATAACCTTGAATTGTATCTAAGTTAAAAAACTTTTTTGGAGGATGGAGTGGATACTTTTTCTAATCAATTAATAAACGGCCTTTCTTTAGGCAGTATCTACGCGCTTATTGCCCTGGGCTATACTATGGTTTACGGTATTGTAAAACTGATTAACTTTGCCCATGGTGATGTTATGATGATTGGGGCTTATGTAGGTTATTATATTCTTAAATCTGTAGGTCCAAATCCTCTGGGGTTCGTACTTGCCCTGCTGGCATCAATGGTTGCCTGTGGTCTGTTAAGTCTGGTCATTGAACGTTTTGCTTACAGGCCTTTACGCAATGCACCACGCCTTAATTCCCTGATTACAGCCATTGCGGTGGAACTTATCCTTCAGAACGGCATGAGAGTTCTTCCTTTTGCAGGTCCAACACCAAGATCTTTCCCAACAATGCCTGTTAAAAAAATTCAGCTTTTCAATGGCGGGGTGGAAATTTCTTCAATTCAGATTATTGTAATTTTGCTTTCACTTCTGATGATGATTATCCTCTCTCTTATCATCAACCATACAAAAACTGGTAAAGCAATGAGGGCTGTCTCTTATGACTTAGGAGCTTCATCACTTATGGGAGTAAATGTAAACAAGACAATTGCAATTACTTTCGTAATAGGCTCTGTGCTTGCAGGTGTCGGTGGTATTCTTTACGCAAGCTGTTATCCAAAGATTGAACCTACAATGGGTTATATACCTGGTCTTAAGGCTTTCGTTGCTGCAGTCCTTGGTGGAATTGGTTCTATTCCAGGGGCAATGGTGGGAGGTGTTCTCCTGGGTATTATTGAAACTATGACAAAAGCTTACATCTCTTCTCAGTATGCAGATGCAATTACATATTCAATACTTATTATAATTCTTCTTGTTAAGCCGGCAGGTCTGCTTGGTAAAAAACAGAGAGTAAAGGTTTAATGGAGGTAGAAAATGTTAAATCAAAATAAAAACTTAAAATCCTTCTTTATTCCTTTTGTTGTTTCCCTGATTGTAATTTTTGTACCGTCAGTTTTAATCAAGGAGAAAATTATTGATGGATATGTGGCTCAGATTATTACTCTGGCCGGTGTAAATGCCATCATGGCAATCTCTGTAAATATGGTCTGCGGTATTACAGGTCAGCTTTCTCTTGGTCAGGCAGGATTCCAGGCTGTTGGTGCCTATGCTGTAATTCTCCTTACTCAGAATCTTCATATTCCTCTTCCTGTAAGTATTATTCTTGCCGGATTAATAGCAGCTTTTCTTGGTTTCCTTATTGGTTTTCCAACCCTTAAGCTGGAAGGTGATTATCTTGCAATTGTAACTCTTGCTTTTGGAGAAATAATCCGTATTGTCCTTACAAATCTTAAGGATATTACAGGAGGACCAAACGGTAAGCAGTTTATTACAATTATGAAGAGTCTCAAGTGGGGGCCTACCGTTTCATATTTTGTAATAACTCTTTCACTGGTATTGATTTTGACTTTGTTGAATAATTTTATCCGCTCAACTTTTGGCCGTGCAATTCTTGCTGTACGTGAGGATGAAATTGCGGCTGAATCAAGCGGCGTAGGTGTATTCAGATACAAGATGACCGGTTTTGTTATTGCTTCATTTATTGGAGGAATCGGTGGTGCTCTCTATGCGCCTTTCATTGGCTTTATTAAACCGGAACTCGCTTCATTCAATAACTCAATCAATCATTTGATTTATGTAGTATTCGGCGGTATGGGATCAATTTCTGGCGGTATTCTTGCAGCCTACGCTCTTACAATTCTCCAGGAATTCCTCCGCATTATTAAGGATTACAGATTGCTTATTTATCCTGTTATCCTGATTCTTGTTATGCTTTTCAGACCACAGGGGCTTCTTGGTACAAGAGAATTAAGTCTGGTAAAATTTGCAGACTGGATAAAGTCTAAATTGAATAGAAATTCTGACTCAGAGGAGGAGGTTGAGTAATGGCAGAATCAAAACTTCTTCTCAGCGCAAAAGATATTTCAATTGTGTTTGGCGGTCTTAAAGCTGTTAATCATTTTAACCTGGATATTCACCAGGGAGAACTTATTGGTTTGATTGGTCCAAACGGTGCAGGTAAGACTACTGTCTTTAATATGCTGTCCGGTGTTTATACGCCAACTTCTGGAACAATCACTTTTATTGGAAAAGATGGCAAGTCTTATGTAACAAATAAGAAAAAGCCTTCCAGATTGAATCAGCTGGGAATTGCAAGAACTTTCCAGAATATTCGTCTTTTCGGTTCTCTGACGGTTCTTGATAATGTAAAGATTGCCCTTCATTCAAGCCGTAAGATTAATCCTCTTGATGCCCTGCTCAGAACCGGGCGGTTTAAAAAAGATGAAAAGTTCATGACAGAAAAAGCTGAAGAACTTCTTTCAATTTTTAGGCTTAAGCAAAAGAAAAATGAACTTGCAAGAAATTTACCGTACGGTGAACAGAGAAAACTGGAAATCTGCCGTGCCCTTGCTGCAAATCCAAAG
The DNA here is from genome assembly GCA_002394685.1 of Treponema sp. UBA4307. Classification (GTDB taxonomy): domain Bacteria; phylum Spirochaetota; class Spirochaetia; order Treponematales; family Treponemataceae; genus Treponema_D. The sequence goes on from DGUP01000023.1 coordinate 6,105, forward strand.
CTGCTCCTTCTTGATGAACCTGCTGCAGGTATGAATGGACAGGAAACTGAGGACTTGATGCATATGATTTCTGAAATTAAGTACCGCTTTAATCTTACTGTTCTCCTGATTGAACATGATATGAAACTTGTTATGGGAATCTGTGAAAGAATTATCGTTCTCAATTATGGTTCAATTATTGCGGAAGGTCTGCCGGCAGAAATCCAGAAAAATCCTGC
>DGUP01000026.1 GCA_002394685.1 Treponema sp. UBA4307
TATTAATCATTAAAAGATAAAATTCCTTTTAAAAAGATTTAATTTTACTTATTTTATAAAGCGTGAAAACATGAAATGGAAAATCGGAAATGTAAAGATTGACAATCAGATAGTCCTGGCTCCAATGGCAAGGTATGGAGACTCCACATTCCGCCGAATTGTCAAGTCAATGGGATGCGGGCTCATTGAAACCGAAATGGTTCATGACAAGTCCCTTGCAAACGGCAGCCACAGGTCAAGATACGTCCTCTACATGACCGATTATGAAAGGCCTCTCTCCCAGCAGATACTTGTTTCAGATGTTGAATCCGTTAAAAAAGCATGCAAGATAATCTGCGATGAGGTGAAGCCTGATATAATAGATTTGAACATGGGTTGTTCAGTTGCAAAAGTGGCTATACGCTCACAGAATGGAAGTGCTCTTCTTAAAGACCCTCAGAAAGTCAGAGAACTGGTTGAAGCTGCAGTTGAAAGCTCATCAGTACCTGTTACAGTAAAAATCAGAAGCGGATGGGATTCAAAAAGCATAAACGCCGTCGAGATAAGCCGGATTATCGAAGATGCTGGAGCTTCAGCAATAGCCCTGCATCCACGTACAGGCTGCGATACTTATGGAGTTCCTGCAGACTGGTCCCTTATAAAAGATGTGAAGGATGCAGTTTCCATTCCAGTCATTGGAAACGGAGATGTGAAAACATGCTATGATGCAAAAAGAATGCTTGATGAGACAGGCTGCGATGCAGTCATGATAGGAAGAGCTGTTCTTGGCAATCCATGGATTATTAAAGAGTGTATTGATTATATCGATTACGGAATAGAACCAGAAGAGGTTCCTGTGGAAGAGAAGGTCAAAATGATGAAGAAGCATACAGAAATGCTTGTTGAATTGAAAGGCGAAAAATGGGCGATCAAGAGGATGAGAAGTCCTAATTCATTCTATTTAAACCGCATGCCGAATGCAATTGACATAAAGCAGAGACTGTTTCAGATAGATAATAAAAAGGAACTGTTTGAACTCTTTGACGAGTACCTTGAAAGGTTTGGAAGCAATGTTTAATCATATTACTTGCTTATTTTAACTTATTTCATAATTTTAACGCGAGATAGGAATCATTTAAAAACTATAAAAATAATCTTTTATTTTGCAAAGCACTATTTTTAAATTTTAAAAAATGTGAACCTGATATTTCTTAAATTTTTTAAAAATATAAAGTACAACTATCACTTTACCAGAAAAATACAAAAACGTAAAGTACAAGTTACATTTTACTAAAAAAATACAAAAATGTAAAGTACAAGTTACATTTTACTAAAAAAATACAAAAATGTAAAGTGCAAGTGACAAATTTATATAGGATTAGAACATAAATTTAATTAATAAATTAAAAGGAAGATTATATGATTAAAAGAGAAAAATATCTTGAAGTCTTTCGAAAATACAAGGATGTTGATTTAATAAAAATCATAGTCGGATTGCGCAGAAGCGGAAAGACAACATTTCTAAAAAGCATTATCGAAGAGCTTCAGGACATGGGAGTTAAGAATGAAAACATCATTTACATATCTTTTGAAACAGTAGAGCATAGGAATGTTGAAACATCAAAAGAACTTGATGAGATCATCTTAGAAAAAATTGAAAACATTGAAGGCAAGATGTATCTCTTGTTTGATGAAATCCAGAAGGTAAATGGGTGGGAGGATTCAATTAACTCTTACAGGGCTTCCTTTGACTGCGACATTTATGTTACCGGCTCCAATTCCAAGCTCTTGTCTTCAGAACTTGCAACATTGATTGCAGGCAGATATGTCACAATCAACATATACCCATTCTCATTCAGGGAAACCTTGCAGTACCATCAGGAAATCAACAATATTGAATTGAATAAGACAAATACGAAGGAACTCTTCAATCAATACGTATCATATGGAGGAATGCCGATACTGCTTTCCATTGAGGATGAAGAGAGCAAAACAAATGCCCTTATGGACATATACGATTCAATCATTGTTCGAGACATACTCTCAAGGCATCAAATAAAGAACATAGACACTTTTAAAAGATTTGTCCACTATATTATGAATTCCATGGGGCAGACCTTTTCCAAAAGAAGCATAAGCGATTTCCTGAAGTATGAAAATAAAAAAACATCTCGACAGACCATCAACAACTATACTGATTTTATAATCGAATCCCTTTTCTGCCACAGAGTATTGCGCGAAGACATACTGGGCAAGAAGATCCTGTCAACCAGCGAGAAATATTATTTGACAGACCATGGATTCCATCAGGCATTGATAGATGAAAATTCCAAATGGCTTCCAAGAATAATTGAAAACATTGTATACGTAGAGCTTTTAAGAAGAGGCTATTCTGTTAAGGTAGGGAAAGTGAAAAACAAGGAAATAGATTTTATTGCAAAAAAGCACGACAAGAAGATATACCTTCAAGTAGCCTATCTTTTAGCATCAGAGGATACTGTAAAAAGGGAATTTTCCCCTCTTTTGGATGTTCCAGACAAATATGGCGCCTATGTCTTAAGCATGGATGAGTTTGACATGTCCCATGATGGAATAAAACATATGAATATTATTGACTTCTTATTAGGAGAAGAGATATAAATTAATCCAGTTTAGAAAAAGTATCAATTAAGATTGGATATCCCATTCTTAAAAAAATCATAAATAAAAAAAACTCCCAAAACATAAATGAAACAAATTAAAAAAAAAAGCAATTAAAAAATTAATTGCTTACATATTGTCAAATACATCATCGCCTGTCTTGTCAAGCCAGTTGTTTACAATCTTGATTGCACAGTAGTCACCGCACATTGTACAAGCATCATCGTCTTCAGGAGGTCTCTGATTCCTTTTTGCACTTGCAGCTTCCGGAAACATTGCAGCATTGTATTGAGCCTGCCAGTCAAGTCTCTTACGTGCTTCTGCCATTGCAAGGTCTTGTGAGCCGTCTACTGCTCCAGTAGACAAGTCACCTGCGTATGCTCCTATTCTAGTAGCGATTACTCCTTCTTTTACATCTTCAGGAGTTGGAAGAGCAAGGTGCTCTGCAGGAGTTACATAGCAGATGAAGTCTGCTCCAGCTCTTGCAGACTCAGCAGCTCCGATAGC
>DGUP01000056.1 GCA_002394685.1 Treponema sp. UBA4307
CAAAACCGTTGCAATCATTCGGTCGGTTTAAGAAAACGCCATAATGTAGTTCTATCAACATTTAATTTTCTGGCAATCTCAGCTTTACTTATTCCAAAATGAAGCATCTCTTGTATTACATTTTCATAGCCAGATAATTTCAAATACTTATTATGACTTCCCGCGATTCTACCAATATGAACCCCCTGAGCCTTACGCATAGCCAAAGCTTCCTTAGTTCTCTGGCTAATCAAATTACGTTCAATCTCAGCACTCAGACCAAACGCGAAGGCCAGTACCTTACTTTGAATATCATCGCCCAGACGGTAATTATCTTTGATAGTCCAAACCTTACATTCTTTATTCATGCAGATATGAAGAATTTCCATAATCATAAAAAGATTACGACCAAGCCTTGAAAGTTCCGCGCAGATAATTAAATCATCTTTTTGTACCTGATTGAGAAGTTTCCCAAGTTTCCGCTTATCATAATTTTTTGTTCCGCTGATTGTTTCCTCAATCCATCCATCAATATTAAGATTTTCTTTCTCACAGAACTTATTGATTTCAAAACGTTGATTCTCTACGGTCTGCTTGTCGCTTGAAACTCTGATATAGCCGTAAGTCATTTTGTACCTCTTAAAAGTAAAATTATTTTGTTTACTTTTCGTACAAAATCAGCTAAAGACGAGAAATAACTTCCTCCTCGACCAATCGCCACTTTTGCAACAGACACCTACTTAAAGTACGCACTTTAAGTAAAAAATATTGCACTTTATAGCCGAATTACTCCAGACACCAACAAAACCCTTGAAAAATCGGGAATTTTGTTTTTTTTCTAAGTATCTGGCGATTAAAATACCGTTTTTACCTACTTTTATCTAAACTCCATCCATTAATAAAACAGACCGGTCTACAACATGGCAACCGGCCTGCATTTTTTTGTCACATTTTCAATTATGACATATTTTCTTTCGCAACAAGATGCTCTGCTCCGTAAAGTCTGCGGAGTTTAGGCTTTTCGATTTTGCCTGTTGCGTTTCGAGGAATATCTGCAAAGATAATTTCCTTTGGTCTTTTGTAGCGTGGAAGGTCAAGACAAAATTCTTCAAGCTCTTCTTTTGTGCACTCCATACCTTCCTTGATTTCTACAATAGCTGCAGTTTTTTCTCCCAGACGTCTGTCAGGCAAACCGATTACTGCAACATCCTTGATTTTATCATGTTTACGCATAAAGTCTTCTATCTGAACCGGATAAATATTTTCTCCTCCAGATACAATGACATCTTTTTTACGGTCTACCAGAAAGTAAAAGCCGTCAGGATCCTGCATGGCCATATCCCCTGTGTAAAGCCAGCCGTCTTTTAAAACTTCGGCGGTTGCTTCAGGATTGTTATAGTAGCAGGTCATTACGCCGGGACCCTTAACGCAAAGTTCCCCAACTTCCCCCTGTTTTACAACCTGATCTTTTTCATCAACGATTTTACATTCCCAGCGGTAACCAGGAACTCCAATGGCTCCCACCTTATTAATATTTTCTACTCCAAGATGTACGCAGCCTGGACCTGTTGATTCTGAAAGGCCGTAGTTCGTGTCGTAATCGTGTTTTGGAAAATATCCCTTCCATCGTTTAATAAGAGAAGGTGGAACCGGCTGTGCTCCAATATGCATCAGTCTCCATCTGGAAAGGTCATAATCTTCCAGTTTGATTTTTCCTGCGTCCAGATCATCCAGAATGTCCTGTGCCCATGGAACTAGAAGCCATACAATTGTACATTTTTCCTTTGAAATTGCTCCCAGTATTGTTTCAGGTTTTGTTCCCTTCAGAAGTACTGCCTTGCTCCCTGCAACAAGTGAGCCCATCCAGTGGAATTTTGCTCCTGTATGATAGAGTGGAGGAATGCAGAGAAAAACATCATCCCTGTCAGTACTGTGGTGTTTCTGCTCCATTTCTGCCGCCTGGGTAAGGCTCTGGTGTTTATGGAGGATTGCCTTAGGAAATCCAGTGGTTCCTGAAGAAAAATAAATTGCACCAAAATCGTCATCAGTAATTTTAATTTCAGGTGATTTTGATGAACAGTCCTGAACTAGTTCACGGTAGCTTTCTGCAAAATTCGGGCAGTTGTCACCAACATATATAAGAAGGCGTCCTTTTGAAAGTTTCTCCGCATGCTGTTCAATACGGCCAATAAACTGCGGGCCGAAAACAAGAATATCAATCTGAGCCAGTTCTGCGCAGTAAAGAATTTCATCTGCGTCATAACGGAAGTTAAAGGGAACTGCAATTGCACCTGTCTTGAGAATTCCAAAATAAATAGGCAGCCATTCAATGCAGTTGTACATGATAATACCAACTTTGTCGCCTTTTTTAATTCCCCTTCCAAGGAGCATGTTTGCAAAGCGGTTTGCCTTTTCGTTAAAAACTCCCCAGGTTATTTCCCTGCGGTAGGGTTCAAATCTAGTAGATTCAATAAGTTCGCTTTCCTTCCAGCTGTTTCTTCTTGTGTCATTTTCATCGGGATTAAGTTCAATAAGTGCGGTTTCGTCGGTGTAGAGTCTGGCGTTGCGTTCAAGATAATCCATTACTGGCATAAAATTTCCTCTTATTTATAAATAGATGTTACATATTTGCAATAAATATATGGATGAAATTTTACTACTAAATATTTGAAAAAGCAAAAAAAAACTGTCTCTTTATGAAGAAAAAGACTCCTTCATGAAAAGACAGTTTGATAGAGCAGTTTTTATTCCTGCCAGTTATGGTAATTCATGTTAGCATTCGCAGATTGGTGTGAATGTGTCTGCCTTGAGGGAAGCACCACCAATAAGTCCGCCGTCAATATCAGGCTGTGCAAGGAGTTCCTTTGCATTTGCTGCCTTCATTGATCCGCCGTACTGAATAATGATGTTGTCTGCTACATTCTGATTGTAAAGCTTTGCAATGTATGAACGGATGAACTTGTGGATTGCTTCTGCATCTTCTGGAGTTGCAGTCTTTCCTGTACCAATAGCCCAAACTGGTTCGTAAGCGATTGTTACATTCTTCATCTGTTCTTCTGTAACTCCTGCCAGGTCAGCTGAAAGCTGGAATGCACAAACCTGTTCTGCTTCACCTGCTTCTCTTTCACTGAGGAGTTCACCAATACAAAGGTCTACTTCAAGTCCATCATTAAGGGCCTTGCGAACCTTCTTGTTAATAAGTTCATCAGATTCACCGATTTCGTGGCGGCGTTCTGAGTGTCCAAGAATAACTGCCTGACAGCCAATGTCCTTAAGCATCGCTGTAGAAACTTCGCCTGTGTGTGCACCGTTGTCTGTTGCTGCACAGTCCTGGGCTGCAAGAAGGATGTTTGATCCCTTTACAACCTGTGCTACTGCATCAAGGTATACAAATGGTACACCAATCATGAATTTATTTGTTTTTCCCTTGAGAGATGCTACCAGGTCCTGAGCCAGTTTTACAGCTTCAGCCTTAGTAAGGTTCATCTTCCAGTTTCCGGCGATATAATGTGTTCTTGCCATTTAAAAACTCCTTAAAAAGATTTCCTTAGATTTTAATGAAAATAGTGGGGGTTTTCAATAATCTGACAGGCTTTAATTATGGAAGAAATGAATCTTTTCATTAATTGACTACATTCCGGATTTACTGTATATTTATTAACAATTTGCATTAGAATTTATTTAATTTGGAGAAAAAAATGGGTGTTGTTAGAACAATCCTCTTTGTAGCTTTCATTATTATCAGTGTATTACTGGTTCTTATGGTACTTGTTCAGAATGAAGACAATAACGGTATGGGCGGTGTTTTCGGAGGCGGTCAGTCTGCTGCATTCGGTTCACGTTCTGCAAGCGTTCTTACAAAGACAACTGGTGTTTTTGTAGCAATTTTCTTCCTGATTGCTTTCGCTCTGGCATTCCTCAGTTCAGACAGATTTACTGAGGCCGCTTCATCAGACACTGTAGTTGAAACAGCTGTACAGGAAGGGGTTTTGAATTCTGATACAGAAACTGAATCTTCTACAAACTGGATTGACGATGTTCCAGCAGCAGAACCTGTAGAATCTACAGAAGCAGCAGAATCTGCAGCAGAAACTTCTGAAGCTGTTATTGATGCTGTTGAAGAAGCTGTTGAAACAGTAGCAGAGTAATATAGACTTTTATAAGGAACAGCTTTCGTACTTTAATTTTGAGGTACTGGCTGTTCTTATTTTTTTTATAACAGTTAGCCACTGGCAACAAAATTGCGAAGGGGGTGCTTTATGGTTTTAGAACAAGTATTTGCTCCACAGGGAATTATTCTAAATCTTGAAAGTGAAGATAAGGATGAACTTTTTGAGGAAATGCTTGAAGCTGTTGTTAAACTTCAGCCTTCAATTAACAGGGCAGAGGCTTTAAAAGCACTTCATGAAAGAGAAAACAAAATGACTACTGGTATTATGCATCAGATCGCAGTTCCTCATGGAGTTGTTGAAAGTGCTGAAGGTGTAGTGGGTGCAATTGGTATCAGTAGAAAGGGTATAGATTATGATTCTCTGGATAAGGCCCCTGTTCATGTGGTATTCCTTCTTGCCTGCAGTCCTGAAGCTGCTGAACTTCATCTTAAGGTATTTAAAGAACTTGCTGCCGTATTGCAGAATCCTGCCTTTGTTAAAGAAATAATGGAAAAAAAGACTGTCCAGGAAGTTTACGATTACATAAACCAGAAAGAAATGGAAGGTTTTGGTAGCTGATTCCTCATCAAATAATCCTTTCTCCATAAAAAACTGCATTTTATAAAAATCTGTGGTGGCTTATGGAAAAAAGTGTGGTACAATCGAGATATGCTGTAAGGAGTGGACAATATGAGCGATGAAGTTGATGTGATCCAGCATCTTATGGAAATTGAGAAGGAAGCTTCTGCAATTATACTCGAAGCCCAGAAAACTGCTGATCAGACAATTTCCCAGGCCAGAACAGAAGCTGAAAGTCAATTCAAAGAAAAATATTCTGTAATTATAGATAAAATTCAAAAAGATGAAGAGTCCAGAAAGGAGCAGATTCTAAAAAAAAGTCAGTCTGCCCTGGAGGAATATAAAGAATCCCTTGGCGGGACACATAAAAACCAAGAAGCTTTTGAAGGTTCCTTAAAGGCTATATTAAGCAGGTAGGTGTCTTTTATGCCGATGGATAAATCAACTGCAGATGCATACATCTATGCTAAAGCAAGTGGAATCTTAGCCCGTTCCTATGTGGGAAAAAGATCATCTCTACTCTTTAATACAAAAAGTCTGGGAGAATTATGGTCCCTTGTTTCAAAAAAAGAAGTTCCAGCTCTTCCTGAAGCACTTCTTGCCCGGGCTCTGGAAAAGGAAGCCCTGCAGGTTTTTATTGATGATTATAAAAAGTTAATTTCCAATTATCAGCAGCCTTCTGAACTTTTAATAAGCCTTATTCAGTTTTATGATTATGATAATCTTAAGGAAATTTCTGCTGCCCTTACTCTTGGTGAAAAAAAAGAGATTGAGTATGCAGATATCAGTCCTTTCAATATATTGAATTATTCAGCCTGGCCTGATCTTGAAAAAATGACTGCCGGCGGTCCTTTAAGCTGGTGCAAGACTCCTCCTGAACTGCTTGCTCAGAAAGATAATGATCATAGACTGGACTTACAGTATATTCAGCAGATTTTTACTTCCCTGGAAAAGCTTGATTCAGAATGCAGAAATGATGTAAAGGCTCTGATTACGGAAAACTATATGATGCAGAATGTGCTCTGGGCTCTCCGTCTGCGGCTCTATTATCAGATGACTGATCAGGAAATAATTGAGCTTCTTGCCTATTCAAATGAAGAAAAAAATCCTTCAGATCCTCTGGCATGTGAGGCTGTAAAAATTCTTTCAATCGACCCGGATGATTATGATTCCTGGAAAAAGTGGAAATATGCTTCCATGCTTAATCCTCATGAAGAGGGAGCTGTCTGGTCTGTTGATCCAAGGTGGATTACAAATTCTTTCCGCAGCTATTATGTAAAAAAGGCTTACAGATTATTTCACCGCTTTCCTTTTTCACCCTGCCCATTAGTTTGTTATTTTATATTAAAACGTGAAGAATTAGATACAATACGTACTGCTTCTGAAAGTCTGAGGCTCAGAATTAATCCTTCTGAAGCCATGGTGCTTTCGGGAATTACGGAGGCGAAAAATGGCTAAGACCACCCCGATGAAACTGGTTGAATTAATGGTATACAGGGAAGATATTCACAAGGTTCTTACTTATCTTGGAACTTTAGGAGAATTCCAGTTTAAGCAGGAATTTGAACTTTCTTCTGATAGTGAAAATCCTTTTACTAAAGTTTTTAATGATTTGACTCAGGCCCGGATTACCCTGGGGCTTCCTGATTTGACTGATTATCAGCATAGTGCAAAATATCCTGATCAGACGGACCAGGAAAGTGCTTCTCATATTATTGAAAAAGTAAGTGAATTAAGGCAGAAAGAGCTTAAAATTAAGGAAGAACTGGAGCATATTGAAAACACTTACAAGGAATCACTTGCTTTCAGTAATCTGAAGGTTTCCTACGGTGAACTGGAAAGTCTTTCTTATCTGACCATGCGCATTGGAAAAATCAATCCGGACAATTTTGATATTCTGAAGGAAAAACTTGGCATGAGGGCTGTACTTATTCCTCTGGGGAATGATAAGTCCAATATTATTGCAGCCTGCTCTAAGAACGGTCGTTTCTTCATGGATACTGAACTTAAGAACTGTGATTTTGTAGAAGTAAAACTTCCAAAGGATTTTAAGGGAATTCCTGATGACGTTCTGGAAAATCTTCTTGTTGAAAAAAATAAAAAACAGGCTGAGCTGGATGAAATTCTTACAGAAATCCGGAATTTTGCCCAGACTCACAAGGAAATCCTCTATGAAGATTTAGAGAGATTTTCTGTTGGGGCTCAGATTTATGCTGTGGAAAAATCTCTTGAATCAACTGAATATGTTTATAGAATTCAGGGCTGGATTCCTGCATATGAAGTTAAGGAAGTTGCCAGAAATCTGGATGAACTTACAGAAAAGCGTACTGGTTTCAGGGATTATCTTCCTTCTGAAGTTGCATCTGTTGAAAGTGGAGTTGAAAAAGTTCCTGTAAGGCTTAAGCACGGTAAAGTTGTGGGTAACTTTGAAAGAATGATTTTCTCTTACGGGGCTCCTCTTTATGGTACTGTTGATCCTACGCCATTTGTTGCCATATTCTTTACCATTCTTTTTGGAATTATGTTTGGTGATGCAGGTCAGGGCTTTGTTCTTTTACTTGCAGGCCTGCTTATGAGTCTTAAAAAGTTTAAGCTTATGGGATGGGAAAAATTCGGTCCTATCTTTATTTGTATTGGTTTAAGTTCCATGATTATGGGAGTCTTAAACGGAGAAGTTTTTGCAAATGAAACTCTTCTCATTCCCTTCAGCCGCTGGGTAACAGGACTCTTTGGCACTCCGAGAGATCAGATTATTCATCTTATGCCGGACGGAAGCAAGGGCTCAATAATGAATATGTTTATATTCTTTGGTGTAACGATTGGCGTGGGCTTCGTCATTAATTCTGTAGGACTGATCATCAATATCATCAACAATTTCATTTTGAAAAAGCCTGCAAAAGCTTTGTTTGGAAAGAACGGTTTGTCCGGGGCTTTTTTCTTCTGGTATGTAATTTTCTTTGCATTAAGGCTGGCTGTGTTCAAAGGAGGTCCAAAGATTTATGACCTGATTATTATTGTTGTATCTTTGATTCTTACGGCTTTCTGTGAACCAATTGAAAGAGCTATGAAAAAAGAAAAGCCTGTTTTTGAAAACGGTTTCCTGTCCGGAATCATTTCAGCCCTGGTTGAAATAATTGAAGTTATTTCCGGCTACATTTCAAATACTGTCAGCTTCCTTCGTGTTGGGGCCTTTGCTTTGAGTCACGCAGTATTAAGTTTTATTATTGCAATGATGGTTGAAAAATTCCCTGGTGCAGCGGGAATTGTAATTAGCGTTATTGGTAATGCAATTATTATTGTACTTGAAGGAATGATTGTTGCAATTCAGGTTGTTCGTCTTCAGTACTATGAATTTTTCAGCAAATTCTTCAATGAGACAGGCCGGGAATTTAAGCCCTTTGCCTTTCATTATAAGGTTTGCGAAGAAAAATAATTTTTTAATGGAAAAAACTGATTTAATGCAGTTAATATATAAGGAATATTTTAAGAGGTGAATTTTTATGAATAAGAAAATTTTTGTTGCTCTGCTTTTTGCTCTGGTTGGTTCATGGGCCTGCGTATTTGCTCAGGAAGCTGCAGCTGAAAATACAGTTGTAGAAACTGCTGTTGAATCTGTTGCAGCTGCAAGTGAAAGTACTGAAGAAGTAAGCGAAGCAAAAAATTCTTCTGATTTAGTTCAGGCTATCAAGTATCTGGCTGCTGCTCTTGCTGTAGGTATTGCATGTATTGGCGGTGCTTCTGCCGTAGGTAAGATTGGATCTGCTGCTATGGGTGCTATGAGTGAAAATCCAGAAGCTTCCGGTAAAGCTATTCCATTCGTTGGTCTTGCGGAAGGTATTTGTCTCTGGGGATTTATTGTTGCCTTCCTTATTATTTTCATGTAATTGGATTTTATGGAATATTTTGTACTTGGCGAAAGGGAAATCGTTTTAGGTTTTAAGCTTGCAGGTGTTGATGGAAAAGAAATCAATAACCGGGAAGAAGCACTTGAAACCTTTAATGTATTAACTGGAAATTCCACAGATAGAATTCTCACAGTGCAGGAAATTCCAAAAATCCTGATTCTCACGGAAGATGTGTCCGACATGCTTTCTCAGGAAGTTCTTGCCTGGCAGTTGAAGGGAAAAGCTCCTCTCATAGTCGAGATTCCCGGATTAGGCGGACATATTCCAGGCCGTAAGACCCTTACTGATTCAATTCGTGAAGCTGTGGGAATTCAGATGTAAAAGCTTTAATTACTTTTATTTTAAATTTTTATTCAGGTTCTTTTTTAGAATGCTGCTAACAGGAAATAAATTAATATGGAAGAATTACGTTCAACAGATATTCTTGATAGTGAAATACGTAATGAAACTAAAAAGAAAGCAGAAAAGATTGTAGACCGGGCAAAAGAAACTGCCGGTAGTCTTCTTTCGGAAGTAGAGGCAAAAGTTGAAGAAGCTCGTCAGGCAGCATTAAATGCCAGTGAAAAGCGGCTGCAGACTTATGAAAAAAATGTGAATGCATCCCTTCCCCTGGAAAAGCAGCGTTATCAGATTTCTTATGTTCATAATTCTCTTGTTGAAGCTATAAATCTGTATCTTGAAAAAGCAGGAGAAGAGGGACGCTTTGAAATTATAAAAGAACTTGCTTTAAGGGTAAAAAATATTTTTTCTTCAGAGACTCAATTGTATGCCCGTACGATTTTCCTGGATAAGGATAAAGTAAAAAAATTACTGGAAGAAATTTTCGGTAAAGGCCGGGTCTTTGTTGAAGAAGGCAGCATAAATCTTATTTCAGATGAAACTGTTGAACTTTTAAAATTTCATGAGGGAATTATTCTTCAGACTGAAGACAGGAAAATAAAGTGCAATCTTACTCTTGATGAAAAAATCAGGGAAATTCTGGATTCCAGTAAGATGGAACTTGCCCTCGCACTTTTTGACGGGAGGCTGCCTTTATGATTAAGGGAAAAGTTACTCGTATTTCAGGACCTATTGTTTATGCCGAAGGACTGGACGGCTGTGGTCTTTACGATGTTGTTGATGTTGGTAAAAATAAACTGATTGGGGAAATCATCCGCCAGAAGGAAGGTAAAGCAACCATTCAGGTATATGAAGAAACTTCCGGCATGCATATTGGTGAAGAAGTTGTTTCAAGTGAAAGGCCTCTTTCCCTTAAACTTGGTCCTGGACTTGTAGGCACAATTTATGATGGAATCCAGCGTCCTTTAAAAGAAATGTTTGAAAAGTCAGGGGCATTTCTTGTTCCTGGAGACCGGACTTCTCCAATCGATTCAGAAAAAAAATGGGATTTTACTCCTCTGTTAAAAGAAGGAGACGAAATAAAAGCAGGTGCTGTTTTAGGTACAGTTCCTGAAACAGGTTCAATTCTTCATAAAATTATGGTGCCCCCTTACATAAAGGGTAAGCGCCTTTCCAAAATAGTAAAAAGCGGATCTTACACTGTTGATGAAACAATTGCAGTTACAGATTTAAATGAAGAAATTCAAATGAGTCAGTACTGGCCGCTGCGTAAACCCCGTCCTTTTGCTCAAAAAATGGAAGTCAGTCAGCCTCTTGTTACAGGTTTACGTGTAGTAGATGTTTTCTTCCCGCTGAGTAAAGGAGGAACAGCTGCAATCCCTGGAGGTTTCGGTACTGGAAAAACAATGACTCAGCACGCAATAGCAAAATGGTGCGATGCTGATTTGATTGTATATATTGGATGCGGTGAACGTGGAAACGAAATGACTGATGTTCTTACTGAGTTTCCGAAACTTATTGACCCGAGAACTGGCCGCTCCCTCATGGAAAGAACAATCCTTATTGCAAATACTTCCAACATGCCGGTTGCTGCCCGTGAAGTGTCCCTTTATTCAGGAATTACCCTTGCTGAATATTACAGGGATATGGGGATGCATGTTGCGATTATGGCTGATTCAACTTCCCGCTGGGCAGAAGCTCTTCGTGAACTTTCAGGCCGTATGGAAGAAATGCCTGCGGAAGAAGGATTCCCTGCATATCTTCCTACAAGACTTGCTGAGTTTTACGAGAGGGCTGGTCGTGTTATCGCTCTTGAAGGTGAAGAAGGCAGTGTAAGCGTAATTGGTGCTGTTTCTCCACCAGGAGGAGATTTTTCTGAACCGGTAACCCAGCATACAAAGCGTTTTATCCGCTGCTTCTGGGCACTTAACCGGGAACTTGCAAATGCAAGACATTATCCTGCAATCGGCTGGATTGATTCCTATTCCGAGTATGCAGGTGAAATAAAAGAGTGGTGGGATAACCTGGATCCACGCTGGGCTGAAGTCCGGAAAAGATCCCTGGATCTCCTGAAGAGGGAAGAAAGGCTTCAGCAGATTGTCCGCCTTATTGGTGCAGATGCTCTTCCTGATGCAGACCGTCTTGTTTTGAATGTTTGCGAAATGATAAAAAACGGTTTTCTTCAGCAGGATGCATTTGATCCAGTTGATCAGTATTCAGTTCCTGCTAAACAAATTCAGATACTTCTTCTGATTATGTCATATTACGATAAATCACTGGAAGTGCTTAAAGCCGGTTGTCCTCTTGTTAAACTTGTAGAGCTTCCTGTAAGAAGTGAAATCATCAGGGCTAAGAGTACAGTTGAAAATGAACATCTGGAAAAACTTGACCTGATTAGAAATCATCTTGAGGATCAGATTGGTGAACTTGAGCGAACATATCGCAAGGACAGAATATAATGAAAGGTGTAGAGTACTCAGGACTTAAAGCTGTTGACGGTCCGATTGTTGTAGCAAAACGCAGCGAAAATTCTTTTTATGATGAAGTAGTTTACGTCCGTGATAAATATGGTGAAAAGAAAACTGGCCGCATAATCGATATAAACGAAGAAACTGTTCTGGTTCAGGTATTTGGTTCACCCAGTGGTCTTGATCTGGATGATGCCAGCATTGAATTCCTTGAAGAACCAATGGAGCTTAATGTAGGCCGTGGGCTTCTGGGAAGAATCTTCAACGGTCTGGGAAAACCTATTGACGGCTTTCCTCAGATTATTGCGGAGAAAAAGGTAAACGTAAACGGACAGCCTATTAATCCGTACGCCCGCCTTTACCCAAGAGATTTTATTCAAACCGGTATTTCTTCCATTGATGGAATGAACACTCTTATCCGCGGACAGAAACTTCCAATTTTTTCAGGAAACGGTTTGCCTCATAATAATCTTGCGGCACAAATAATCCGTCAGGCAAAAATCAGGAATTCCGATGAAGACTTTGTAATGGTTTTTGCGGGAATGGGAATTAAGTATGATGTTGCCCAGTTCTTTAAACATACTTTTGAAGAATCCGGGGTATTGTCTAAAGTTGTAATGTTTCAGTCACTGGCTGATGCTCCTTCAATTGAGCGTATTATTACTCCACGCTGTGCCTTAACCGCTGCAGAGTACCTGGCATTTGAATGCAATATGCACGTACTGGTTGTAATGACTGACATGACAAATTACTGCGAAGCCCTTCGTGAAATTTCTACAACTCGTGGAGAAGTTCCTGGTCGTAAAGGTTATCCTGGATATCTTTATTCAAATCTGGCTGAACTTTATGAAAGAGCCGGCAAGATTCAGGGTTCAAGTGGTTCAATTACACAAATTCCTATCCTCTCAATGCCAAATGATGACATAAGCCACCCAATCCCTGATTTGACTGGTTATATCACTGAAGGCCAGATTGTTCTTGATCGTGAACTTTCAATGAAAGGTATTTATCCTCCTGTAAGCGGTTTGCCTTCTTTAAGTCGTTTGATGAAGGATGGTATTGGAGAAGGCATGACTCGTGATGATCATGCTGCAGTTTCCAGTCAGCTTTTTGCGGCCTACAGTAAAGTTAAGTCCATCAGAAATCTTGCATCAATTATTGGGGAAGAAGAATTAAGCGACCTGGACAGACTTTACCTTAAGTTTGGAAATCAACTGGAATCCCGCTTCTTTACCCAGGGGGAATATGAAGACCGTTCTATTGAAGAAACCTTAAATCTGGGCTGGGAAATTCTAAGTATCCTTCCTGTTTCCGAACTGTATAGAATTAAGGAAGATTTGATTAAAAAGTATCATCCTGCATACAAAAAGTAGAGGCTGAATGTATGGCAAAATTAAATATTGCTCCTACAAAATCAAATCTTCTCTCCCTGAAAGAACAGCTTGCAATCAGTACAGAAGGATATGACTTACTGGAACAGAAAAGGGAAATTCTGGTAATGGAACTGATGCACCTTGTTGAAAAAGTTAAGCTCCTGGAAGACAAAATTGATAAGTGTGTGGATAAGGCTTATCCTGCATTAAAACGTATGCTCCTTTCTGTGGGCGGTGACCGGGCAGAAAGAATTGCCCATTCTGTCAGCTATAAGTTTCAGATAAAAGAAAGTGAAACTGTAATTGCAGGAATGCCTTTTACTTCAATTGATGTTAGTCTTCCAAAAAAACAACTTTTTGAATCCTTTTTTGGAACCTTTGCAGATACTGATGAAGTTATGAGTGAGTTTTTTGAATTGTTGTCTCTTCTTACACAAATGGCTTCAATCCGTACAATAGCCTGGAGGCTGGCTCTTGAAGTAAAAAAAACTCAGAGAAGGGTAAATGCATTGGACAAAATGGTAATTCCTCAAAGCAAAGAAACAATTAAATATATAGAAAGTGTTCTTGAAGAAAGAGAAAGGGATAATGTATTCGTTCTGAAATCTTTAAAAAACCGGCAGGAGGAGAAATGATTAAACCTTTATTTCAAAAAGTTTTAATAGCTTACGATGGCTCAGTTTCGTCACTTCATGCAGTGCAGTACGGAATCATGATGGCAAAAACCTATAAATGTCAGCTTAAGGCTGTTTATGTTGTAGATGATGCCAGCATAAAAAAACTTGTTCTTTCAAAATTTCTGGTTTCAGATGAAGGAAATAATATGAGGGAGCATCTTCTTTCTGATGGAAAAAGAAATGTTGAATATATAAAGGAACTTGCCAGAAAGAAGAATGTAAAACTGGAAACCGAAATTCTCTCTGGTTCTGTCTGGGCTGAAGTCGTAAGGGCTGCCGGGGAATATAAGGCGAACTTGATTCTGCTTGGTGACAGCACTGACACATCTTCTACAGATTATCATTCAAAAATGAAGAAAGGAGCTATTGAAATTGTTGGTAATGCCGGCTGTTCCGTATTAGTTGTAAAAGAACCTTATGTTGAACAGTTGTTTAAGCTTTGCTGATGATTTCTTACTTTCACTTTAACTGAAAATTCTCTTAAGATAGAAAAAAATTACCTTAAAATATCTTTTATCTCTCTAAAAAAAAGTGTAGTATTCTTTTTGTAAAACATATTGCATAAAGCCTTTGGAGGAATAGTATGATTGAAAGAAACCCGGGATTTTCTAATTTACAGGCAGGTTATCTCTTTCCGGAAGTAGCAAAGAGAAGAAGAGAATATCAGGCAAAGCATCCTGATGCTAAAATCATCAGTCTTGGTATCGGTAATACAACTGAACCTCTCACTCCTCACATTACTAAAGCTATGGTTGATTACGCTAAATCTCTTGCAACAGCAAAGGGATATTCCGGCTATGGTGATGAACAGGGCCTTACAGAACTTCGTGAAAAAATTGCAAACGTATACTATCCAAAAATGGCTTCAGCAGATGAAGTTTTTATTTCTGACGGTGCAAAATGTGATATTGCAAGAATCCAGACTCTTTTTGGAAAAAAGGTGGAAGTTGCAGTTCAGGATCCTGCCTATCCGGTTTATGTTGACGGAAGTGTAGTTGTTGGTGCTGCAGGAAAAGCTTCAAAATCCGGCTATAAGGGAATTACCTATCTGCCATGTACAGCAGAAAATGATTTCTTCCCTGATTTCAGCAAGGTTAAGCCTGATTCCCTGATTTATTTCTGTTCTCCAAACAATCCTACCGGAGCTGCTGCTACTAAGGCTCAGCTTAAGAAACTTGTTGATTTTGCCCTGAAGAACGGCTGTATTATCATTTATGATGCAGCATATTTTGCCTTTATCCGCAATCCAAAACTTCCAAAGACTATTTACGAAATTCCTGGTGCAAGAAAATGTGCAATTGAAATTAATTCCTTCTCAAAACTTGCAGGATTTACAGGTGTGCGTCTGGGCTGGTCTGTTGTTCCTTCACAGCTTAAGTTTGCTGATGGTACTCCTGTTAAGCAGGACTGGAACCGTGTTATGACAACTCTCTTTAACGGTGCATCAAATATTGCCCAGAGAGGTGGACTTGCAGCCCTTGATGAAGAGGGTCTTAAGGAAACAAAGGGGCTTGTTGATTATTATCTGGAAAATGCCAGTCTTATGAAGGAAACTCTTACCGGACCAAATTTCAAGGAAGCTGGGGTAAAAGTTTTCTATACAGGTGATTCACCATATCTTTGGGTTCAGTTCCCTGGAATGAAGAGCTGGGATGTTTTTGACCGTATTCTTGATGAATGTCACGTGGTCACAACTCCAGGTTCCGGCTTTGGTCCAGCAGGCGAAAGCTATATCCGTTTCTCTTGTTTCGGTCACAGGGCTGATATTAAGGAAGCTTGCAAAAGACTGTCTAAATTCATAATTAAATAGTAGAATTTTGCAAAATTTGTCACATTTTATAGGTTTTGGGTTGGGGATTTACCTATAATATGTGTTATAATTATAAATAGATTGAGGTTTTTACTCTGGAGATGAAGTTTATATAACAGGATTTTTTAGA
The DNA here is from genome assembly GCA_002394685.1 of Treponema sp. UBA4307. Lineage (GTDB taxonomy): Bacteria > Spirochaetota > Spirochaetia > Treponematales > Treponemataceae > Treponema_D. The sequence continues at coordinate 15,412 of DGUP01000056.1, forward strand.
GTTTTAAACTTGACTATTGTTGTTAAGAGGTTAAAATATATTTTATGAGTGATTATCTTGACGCAAACAATGAGGAATTGCTTAAAGATTTCTTTTCTGAAGCAGAACAGCAGGTAGAAACTCTTGAAAGTAATATCCTTGTTATAGAAAATGACCCCTCAAATCATGATGCCATTGATGAAATTTTCCGTGCGGCTCATACCTTAAAAGGTGGATCTGCAACTGTAGAAATGACTGAACTGGCTTCATTCTGTCATGATGTCGAAGATTTGCTTGATGCCATTCGTAGTGATACTGTCAGTGTAAATGAAGAAATTGTAGACGTCCTCCTGAATGCAATTGATACAATTAAGGCAATGCTTGAAGCCAGAAGCGGCGGTTCAGTTTACCAGGAAGATGTAAGTGGCATTGTTGCAAAAATTGAGTCATTTATTCCCAAAAAAGATTCAAAGAAGGGTGGAGCACCTAAAGCTGATCTCTCAAAATATGCACCAAAGAAGCCGGCTCCAAAACCAGCTCCAGTTCCACAGCCTCAGGCTGCAGGTGGAGACTTGCCTCCTTTACCATCTCTTTCAGAAGATGAATATAATGAGCTTAAGGAAGCAACAGAAGAAGGCTGTAAGCTTTGGACTGTAAACGTTACTTTTGATGAATCAAATCCAATGAATAGTGTTGGTGGAATCCAGGTATTTGCTGCTTTGAAAAATGTTGGTTCTGTTCTTAAGACAGTTCCAGATTTTGAAGAGCTTTATGGTGATGAATTCCACTATCAGGTTGTATATTACGTTTCTACAAATAATACACAGGAAGTTCTTGAAGATACATCTTTTCTTGATGATGTAACCCTGGCTTCAGATGCAAGGGAAGTTACTGATTCAAATTACATGGGCGGTGGTTCTGCTGCTCCAGTTTCAGCTCCTGCAGCACCTGTTCAGAAGGCCGTTATAGAAACTGTTCCTGAAGAAGAGGAAGTTGAAGAAGAGATCGTTGTTCCTGAAACAAGCTCTGCTGTTCAGCAGACAGAAAGTGCACCTGTTAAAAAGGCTGCACCTGCTTCTCACGTTGCTGCACAGACTGGTTCAATTCTCCGTGTTGACTCTAAGCGCGTTGATAACCTCATGAACCTGGTTTCAGAAACTGTAATTACAAAAGCTGCCTTTAACCAGAACGGTCTTAAGATGGCCGATCTTCAGGTTGAACTTCAGAATCTTAATGCTACATTCAAAGAAAAACAGCATTCTCTTATGGAAGAAATTCCAAAGTACCTGGAAATGGTTAAGAATGGTGTTTCTCCAAAAGAAATCAGGGCAAAAATCAATGAAGAATTCGGATCAATGGGTAACTGGTTCGATTCTTTCGAAAACGAATTCAAGGTTAATTCTACAAAATATCGTTCTACAACACAGAATCTCGGTCGTATTTCAAGTGAACTTCAGGAAGGCGTAATGAAGATCCGCATGGTTCCAATCGGAACTGTATTCAATCGCTTCCCTCGTGTAGTTCGTGATTTAAGCCGTGATCTTGGCCGTAAGGT
>DGUP01000048.1 GCA_002394685.1 Treponema sp. UBA4307
GAACAAAGGCCGCAGGGTGAAGTAACCTGACAATCTGTAAAAATACCAATTGGCATTTCAACTTCAATAAAGTTTTTCTGATCTTTCTTTTCTTCCGGAAACTGAATGAGCAGTTCCTTGAAAGCTGGTTTACAGAGTTTTTGATTTCCCTTCTTTGCCTTTACAGATTCTGTTATGAGTAAGCCGGCATCTTCAAGAATGGAAATGTGTGTTGCTACAGTGGACTGGGGAAGGCTCAGTTCGTCAGAAATTTCATTAATGTTGCAGGTCTTTTTTCTGAGCAGGTCCAGCATCTGAATACGTGGTTCTGAAGCAAGGGCCTTTATTTTATTTAAATCCACAAGCGGGTTTATTACTAATGTGGTCTCGAATCCTTCCATAATTCCTCAACTATATCATATTTTATTAATTCTGTCCAATTTTAATGATTATACTAAATAAGGCTGTTTCTACTTTCTTTCTATTTCGATTACTGAAAGAGAACAGGCCTTTGTTTTAAATGTAAACTTTTCTGAAATCTGATTTAGCTTTTCTTCTACAGGTGAAATCAATTCAGGGTTTTCATAGGAATTTTCATCATCAGGATTTCCGCTGATAACTGTTACTTTTCCTTCTGACTTAAGTTCTCCTGCATTTTCCAGACAGATTTCTACATCCCGGTCCTGATCACTTACGTTTACAAGTTTTATAAGGATTGTATTTTCTCCCTTTAAACCAACATGAGTGTAAATCGGGTCAAAGTTTAATTTATCCTCATATGAGTGAATGAGTTTTCCGTCCAGATAACACTTAAAACTTTCATCCTGAACTTCAATCATAATGTCATACCATTTTCCCTTTTCAATGGATATTGCTTCTGTATTTCCAATAACGGAACGGGCAGCGGCAGTACCTTTTTCTACGCAGCATTTTGTATTGCTCCATCCTCCAAGATTCCACCAGTAAAAACTTCCGTCTTTCTGACCAAACATAATCAAAAATCCTTCATTTCCGCCGGTCTTTTTAGCCTTCATTTCCAGGCGGTAACGGCGTCCGTTTTCCTGATTCATTACAAGGCGGCAGTTTTCTGCAGAAGATGAACCTGTTATGCTGCCTTCGCTAAAACTCCAGCTTCCGGAAAGAGACTGGAAATCTGAAAGGTCCTCCGCTTTACTTGAATCGTATGTCACTTGTCCTGATGAAAGGTCAGTGATTTTTATGTCCTTGTATTCAGCTGTTGTTGACCAGGTGCCTAAGCCTATGCTGCCCCCAATGTATTTTTTTTCTTCACTTGAATCTGCCTGTGTAAGATTATATGCCGCTGTAAAATCTGATTTATTCTTCATGAAAAGCTGCTGCACGTAGTAATCTGGAGTTCCATAAACTTTAGTATTTGTAAACCATATCATATCCGGTGACCACTGATAATTGTTTTCCCTTGCAAAAAGTGGAGCGTATGAAGCAATCTCTACTACATCACCATTTTTCTCAAGACTGGTCATATATGCTGCAGCGGTAATTGCTGCATAAAGGGTGCCCGGCTTTTTACTGCTGCCTGCTTTTGGTTCAACCTGGGAAGCAAACTCTCCTACAAAAACTTTTGGCTGGCCTTCTCCTCTTGGATAGAAAGTTTTATTTTCGTAGCGCTTTGTGTTTGAAAGGAACCAGGCCGGCGGACAATAGTAGTGTTCATCTACAAGATCTACAAGGCTTTCTGATTCAGTCTCTTTTTCCCATTCCCGAACCTGATTCCATGCCTGGTAGAAGGTATCGTCACTTGGAAAAGCTCCTGCTGAAATAATGAGTTTAATGTGAGGATATTTTTCCCTTACTTTTTCTGCAATGTATTTGTAGCGCTGATAATAATGCTCCCTGCCGTTTTCATTTCCTATTCCCAGATAGTTAAGCTTAAATGGTTCCGGGTGTCCCTGGTCCGCACGTTTCTTACCCCAAGTACTGTCTGCTGGTCCACAGGCCCATTCTATAAGATCAAGTGCATCCTGGGCAAAAGCATCCATCTCTTCCATAGGAATATCTTCTTCGCTGTTGTTTTCTCCTGCAAAAGAAATTCCGCAGTTAATTATTGGAATTGGTTCGGCTCCAATATCTTCACAAAGACGGAAGTATTCATAAAAGCCCAGCCCCATAGACTGCTGATAATTCCAGAAGTTCATTTCCTCAATTCTTTCTTCTACAGGGCCGATTGTATTTTTCCACTGGTAGCGGTCTGCAAGTCTGGCACCTTCTACAAGACATCCTCCCGGAAAACGTACAAAGGCCGGGTGCAAATCTTCAAGCATTTGTGCAAGGTCCGCCCTAAGTCCGTTTTCTTCATTTCTGTAAATGTCTGCACGGAAAAGAGAAACAAAATCAATATCCAGGGTTCCCTTTCTGCTTCCTGCATAAATACCAATGAAAGCATTTTCTGTACTTTCTTCCGGTGTTATTGTGAAGGTGTATTTTTTCCATTCACTGGAAATTTTCTTAACCTTGATTTTTACTTTTTTTGCTTTTTTGTCTTTTGAACCAATAAGGATACATGCATTTTTTACTTTTTTGTCCGGACTTCTTAAATAAAGTGAAAGAGGGTAGGACTTTCCCGCTTCAAGAGGAATGCCATTATATCCATTATTTTCGATACCATCCCACTTCTTTTTTACTTCAATCTGGGCATAGGTAGGATTATTCTCATTTAAGGGATTGTCTTTTCTTCCCTTTACCTTGGATTTTGCCTCTTTTCCAGCCTTGATGTTAGCCGTTTTCCAGCATTCCGTAGCACTTCTGTGGGATTTTTTAAATTCAAAGGATCTGTTCTGGATTAGTTCCCCGTATAATCCCCCGTCAGCAGCGTAGTTAATATCTTCATAGAAGATTCCAAAAAGATTTTTACTTACTTCAGTTTTACTCTGAGAAAAATCAGCTTTTAATTCAGCTTTTTCTGAACTGAATGCATGACTTCCCAGTAATAAGGCTGCAGTAAGGGCTGTTAATTTGAATTTTAGATTCATAATTCCTCCTCTTATATCTAAAAAACTTGATATTAAAGTTAATGCTGATCTTTCTATAGAGCATTATTTAGTAAAAAAAGATAGAATAGTGTAAAAATATAGTCTTTTTTACCTGGTATAGAGCCATATTAGGGGGCAAAATCTTTAATTGTCAAGGAAAGTATCAAAAAAAATAGTTAAATATCGAAAATAATTGTTGACTGCAGGAGAAACTGGACTTATCATCTCAGTTATGGAGGAAATTATGAAAAAGTTATTGTTAGGTGCAGCCGTTCTCGCAGCCGCTGCTCTTCTTACCGGATGTTCAAAAGGTAATGGTAAATCAAAAGCTGCTTTAGATCCAAGCGTTACTGGATATTTTACATTTGAAGAAGCTATTGAAGATGACGAAATTGTGGACAGTTCTGCCGCAAAGACAAACGCTTCCCTGGACGCCCTTGATGGTTTCAAGATGGTTGAAGGTATCAGCGGTCAGGCCCTTCTTCTTGATGGTACTCAGTATATTTCCCTGGAAGATAATATTCTTTCTGGTGAAGGTCTGACAATGGCAGCCTGGGTAAAAGTAGATGCATGGAAAACCTGGCAGCGTATTTTTGACATTGGCGGTGGTGACGGAACCAAGGATGTTTTCCTTGCAGTAGACGGCCGTATGGCAGGAACTTTCTGTGCTTATGAACAGTCTTCTGCTGTTACATGTAACGGTCCTCTTACTCCAATTAAAAAGTGGACACATCTTGCCATGACACTGGGTAACGGAAAAATGGCTCTTTATATTAACGGAGCCCTTGCTGAAGAAAAAGAAATGAATGTATCAATTGCAGACCTTAAAGCAGGTGCAAGCGGTATTTTTGTTGGCCGTTCTAACTGGGTTTCAGATCCTCTTCTGGAAGGCGCAATCGATGAAATCCTTATTGCAAAAAGAGCATTCTCTGCTGAAGAGATTCAGAAGATTTATGAAAAGAATGCACAGAGCGGTGGTGCTTCTGTTGATGTAGCAAACGCTCAGCCTTATCAGGTTACTGCAGATTCTGCTCTTACAGCATACTACAGCTTTGACGGAGAAAATTGTGCAGACCTTTCTGGTGCCGGCAATGATTCTTCAACAAATGCAGAAGAATATACAGACGGAAAGAATGGAAAAGCAATCCTTCTTAACGGCTCAGAGCAGTTCATTGACTTAAACAAAAATATTATTAATGGAAATGCAATGACTTTTGCTGCCTGGGTTAAGGTTGAAGAAATGGCTGACTGGTCACGCATCTTTGATATGGGTGATGCAGGTGGAAATGACTGGTGGCTTGGAAAGGAAGGCGGTTCAGGAAAACTTCGTCTTGACGTAAACAATGAAAAGGGCAGCGTTTCTGTTGCAGGTCCAGTTATTGAAGACGGTGTATGGACACATGTTGCAGTTACTGTTGGTGATGATGTTGCATCCCTTTATGTAAACGGAAAGCTTGTTATGAATAACGGTTCAAAGGCTCGTCCTTCAGATTTAAATAATGGTTTTAAGGGAGCTTATATTGGACGTTCTAACTGGCCTGATCCATATATCCATGCTGCTTTCGATGATGTTCTTTTTGCAGGTCGTGTATTTACTGAAGAAGAAATTGCATCTCTTTACAAGGGAATTGTGTTTTAAGGAGTTTTCCCGACTCTAATCGGGATAATGAAATCTGAAATGCGGATTATCTGTCCGGATAAACTCCTGTGTCCGGGCAGAAACCCTTTCAATAAAAAAGCACAGACTGGTTCTGTATGATTTCTGTGTTGAATTAAAACAGCTCGAAGTTGATTAATTTTAACCCGGGCTGTTTTTTCAAAAACTGGATGTTTATTATGAATATCACTGATATTACGGAAGAGGATGAAAAAAGTCCCCTTATTTTACAAAGAGCAGATCCTTATATTTATTTTCACAGGGACGGCTATTATTATTTTACTGCTTCTGTTCCTGAATATGACAGAATTGAATTAAGAAGGGCCTGGTCCGTAAAAGGACTTGCTGATGCCCAGCCACTTACAATCTGGAGAAAACATGCTGACGGTCCAATGTCCTGGCACATCTGGGCGCCTGAGCTTCATTATATAAATAACAAATGGTACATCTATTTTGCTGCAGGAAGGGCAGAGGATCCCTGGTGGATTAGAACTTATGTTCTTGAAAATACATCTTCTGATCCTTTCTGCGGACAGTGGGAAGAAAAGGGACCTTTAGTTCCTGAATGGGATTCCTTTATGCTGGATACAACCGTTTTTTCAAATCAGGGAAAACTGTATGCAGTATGGGCTCAGAAAAGAAAAGAAAGATCTGAAAATTCAGCACTTTATATTGCAGAGATGGAATCCCCTGTAAAATTAAAGCTGCCTCAGACACTTCTTTCCTTTCCTGAATATGACTGGGAATGCAGGGGTTTTAAAGTGAATGAAGGAGCCTCTGTGCTTAAGCATAATGGAAAAATCTTTCTTACATATTCAGCCAGCGCAACAGATTCTACTTATTGTATGGGAATGCTGGTTGCTGATGAAAAAGACGATTTGACAAATGTCCGGTCATGGAAAAAAATTGAAAGTCCGGTTCTTGTAACAGATTCTGAAAAAGGAATCTACGGTCCGGGGCATAATTCTTTTACAAAGTCACGGGATGGAAAAGAAGATTATCTTATTTATCATGCCCGTCCCTATGCTGAAGTAGATCTGGCCTTTGCCCTTTATGATCCAAATCGTCATACCTGGGTAAAGAGAATTCACTATGATGAAAATGGTTATCCCATTTTTCAGTAAAAGATAATCTGAAGATAAGGAGTAATCTGATTATGAAAACAAAAAAAGTAAAGAAGCTTATTCTTACTGGCGGGCTTTCTCTTTTATCCTCTCTTCTACTTTTTTCTTCCTGTTCTTCTTCAGAGAAAAAATCAAAAAATGAAGGAAAGAAAGAAAGAGATGTAGACCTTGCGGTTTATAAAAAATATTCCCGCCCTGATAATTCTTCTCAGGTAAAGTGGGAAACCCTGAACTGTCATGATCCTAAACTTTTTCAGGATGATGATGGAACTTATTATGTTTATTCAACAGATGCCGCAATGGGAAACGGCGGAGTTAAAGGTCTTCAAATAAGAAAATCAAAGGATCTGGTTCACTGGGAAAGTCTTCCAAAATCCATGATTCAGGATAACTGGGATTCTGACTGGCTGGAGTGGTGCGGTTTTAATGAAGTAACAGCTTCTTCCTGGGCACCCACTGTAATTAAACAGAACGGTCTTTACTACATGTATCACGGAATTTGTGTTGGAGCATCCGATGGTCAGCATCATAATGCAGCAATTGCTTTTGCAGTTTCAAAATCTCCGGAAGGTCCATTCTATCCGGCACATCTTGCTGCTGAAAAGGATGAAGAAATCGGAAAAATTTTTTCGGAACTGGGAGTTAAATACAGTCAGTCTATTCTTGTCCGCTATGCTTATGTTGACCGGAGCGATGATCCTTTTGAAGAAGAAAGTGTTACAAAGTTTCCAAGTGTAAATACAGGAAGTTATGATACGATCTCTGCAATGACTCTTGATTCTCCTTCATGGAGCGGAGGTTTTGGGGCAATAGATCCGGAATTTGTTTTTGATGCTGCTACCGGAAATCTGATGAAATATAAAATCGGAAACAATGAATGTTACGCCCTGACCTATGGTTCCTGGAAAGGGGGAATAGCCCTTATGTATGTAGATTCCCTTTCCCTTAAGGCTGTTGATTCCAGAGGAATGGAACTGGACTGCCCTGCTGATAGTATAGAAAATTCTTTCGGTTATATTCTTGCAGGGGGGAACGGTGCAGCTTATGAAGGTGCCCAGGTCATTTTTAATTCAGCAACAGGCTACTATTACATTTTTGTTTCCATGGGGGATTTGCAGTGGGAATACAGAATTGGAGTGGGACGCTCTTTAAATCTTGAAGGTCCTTACACTGATACAAGCGGAAATCCTATGATTTTGGAAAGTGGCAAGGCTGATGAATATCATTCTTATGGAGGAAAAATACTTCCTGCTTCTGAACTCAATGGGGAATATTCTTTCAGAAGTCAGGGAGGGCAGAGTATCCTTCATACGGCTGATGGAAAAATCATGCTGGCTTGTCATTCCCGTACAAATTTTACTCCGGAATATTATTTCTTCCTTCAGCTGCACCAGATGTTTTTTAACAGTGATGGCTGGCCTCTTCTAAATCAGAATGAATATTACAATGATTATGATGGAAATGATGAAAAACTTTTACCTCTTTCAGTTGAAGAAATTGCCGGAAGTTATGATGTAATTCTTACTGAAAGAAACAGTAAAACTTCACTTGTAAAATTATTCGGAGACGAAAGTGGAAAAATGATTCACGAAGCAGATGCCCTTCCGGCAAAATCTCAGGAGATTATTTTAACTGCAGGAAAGAATGGCGGAAAAATAAAAGGTGCTTACAAGGGCAGCTGGACTTTAGGTGAAGATGGATTTTCCATTGAAATTAACCTGAGCGAAAAAGGAACTTTCAGGGGATACATTTTCAGGGCTGTAGACTGGTCTAAAAAAGATAATTCTTCTGCAAGGAGAACTTTGACTTTTACTGCACTGGATTCTGAAAAAACTGGAGAGTATCTCTGGGGAAATCATAATAATCATTAAATATTGATATAAAACCGGGGTATTCAGGGAAATATTCAAATAAAACAATTAATTATCAAAATAAAAGGATATTTATCAATTATTTTCTAGACAGATAGAAACTATGGATTTACAATTGTTTGAGAGTGCTTCTCAAAAATTAGGAGGAATAAATGAAAAAAATGGCAGTTATGGGAATGGCCGCTGCAGCCCTTCTCTCGTTAACAGGTTGTTCAAAATCAAATGGACAGAGCGCTAAGGCAGACAAAGCTCCTGATCCAGGTCCTTCAACAGGAACTATTTCAGTAATGAATTTTGCTCAGCCTGCAGAAAAGGCAATTCTTGATAAAGTAATCAAGCATTATGAAGAAACTCACCCGGGCGTAACAGTTGATGTAATCACAGTAACCCAGGACGAATATGGTCCAAAACTTCAGGCCCTGCTGGCTGCTAACAAGCTTCCTGATGTTTTCTACATGGGACCTGAATCTGTTCGTCAGTACGTAGATAACAAAAAGGTTCTTGCCCTTGATGATTTTGTATATAACGCAACTGGTGCTGATGTAACTGATTTGTATGAAGCTGCCCTTAATGATTACCGCTATGACGGTAAGCTTTTAGGACAGGGTAAACTCTATGCTCTTCCAAAGGATTTTGGTCCTGCTGCCCTTGCATACAATAAGACACTTTTTGAAAAATATGGAATTCCTCTTCCAAGTCCTACAGAACCTTATACCTGGGAAGAGTTCATTGATGTTTGTAAACAGTGTACAAAGGATCTGGATGGTAATGGAGAAAATGATACATTCGGTACAGGTTTGAACGTTAACTGGTCACTTCATCAGTTTATCTGGGGAAACGGTGCTGACTATCTGGATTCAACAGGAACAAAAGTTGCTGTTACAGATCCAAAGTTCGTTGAAGCCCTTCAGTTCTTTGCTGATCAGACAAATGTTTATCAGGTTACACCAAATGCAAACCAGGCTGCTTCACTGGATACATATCAGAGATGGCTTAAGGGGGAACTGGGATTCTTCCTTGCAGGAAGCTGGGATATTTCTACATTCAATACAACTCTTCCATTTGAATATGACCTTATTCCATGGCCTGTTCACAATAAGGGAGACAAGACAGCTACTTACCGTGGTGGTGTAGGCTGGGCTGTTGCTGCAAATACAAAGATGCCTCAGGCTGCTGCTGACCTTGCTCTTTATCTCTCTGCAGATAAGGAAGCAAACCAGATGTATGTTGATCAGGATTTACAGCTGCCAAACCTTAAGTCACTTGCTTCTGCATATATTGAAAAACCTTCAATGCCTGCTAACAGACAGGAATTCATCCATATCATTTCTGAGTCTGGTCGTCCATGGCCATACAATCAGACATACAATCGTGTATGGTATGATGATTTCTTCCTGAGCATTTCAAAGGTTCTTGACGGTTCAATGACAGCAAAAGATTACTGTGAGAAAGTTGCTCCAAAGATGCAGAAAGATCTGGACAAGGCTCTTAGCAAAGTAAATAAAGAATAGTAAAAATGTAATTTTACTGAAGGAATTATCTCTCAATGGAAAAGACTGTTGTAAATAAAAAAAAGAAATGGAATGATGAGGCCAGGGCTGGACTGCTTTTTGCAATGCCACCTGTAATTGGTTTTGTACTTTTTACTGCAATCCCAGTTCTCTTTTCAGTGTTTGCAAGTTTTACTGACTGGAGTTCAATGACTAATCTTACAGATTTGTCTTCTCTGGAATTTCTGGGAATTGATAATTATAAAGAACTTTTTTCAGATTCTCAGTTCTGGAGAGCTCTCTGGAATACCTTTTTCTATATGATAGGAATTCCTCTTGGAATTATCTGGGCACTGGGACTTGCAATTTCTTTCAATAAACCTTTGCCCGGAATAAAAGCCTTTCGTGTGATTTATTATATTCCGGTTGTATCATCAATAGTTGCAGTTTCACTTTTGTGGCGCTGGGTCTATAACGGTGATTATGGTCTGCTGAACCAGTTCCTTAAATGGGCACTTGGTGTTCAGGGGCCAAACTGGCTGGAAAAGGAACATACAGTAAAGCCTGCAATCACAGCAATGTGTGTATGGCGTGGAGTTGGATCTACAGCTCTGCTCTATCTTGGAGGCTTGCAGAATATTCCTAAATCCTTATACGAAGCTGCTTATCTTGATGGAGCCGGAAGATGGACAATCTTCAGACATATTACCTGGCCTCTTATGAGACCAATTACATTCTTTGTTGTAATTACAGGTATTATTGGTGGTTCTCAGATGATTGTAGAACCTCAGATCATGGCTCCACTTGGAGGCGAAAATTATAGTGCAGCAACAATTGTATTCTACATCTGGCAAAAAGCGTTTGGTTCTGCCGATGCCAAGGGATTTGCTTGTGCTGCTGCCTGGGTTCTTGCACTGATAATTTTTATTGTTACTGCAATTCAATTTAAGTTTGGCCCTGAAAGCGATAACTATCTGGAGTAGGAGAAAAAAATGACATATTCTGTTGCGAAACCTTCCACTGTTAAACAAGGGTCTATAAAACGTGCTCATGTTATGGGAACGATAGGTGTTTATCTGTTCCTTATTCTGGGAGCAATTGTTATGATTCTTCCTCTTCTGTGGATGGTAGAATCTTCTTTGAAAACAAAGGAACAGTTTTTAACAACTCAGCTGTCTCTGGCTTTTCCAAAAAATCCTCAGTGGGGTAATTATTTTAAGAGAATATGGCAGATGTCACCAAGTCTGCAGCTTGGTATTGTCAATTCAATTATCATCTCTTTTTCTACAATCATTGTAGGAACCTTTGCTTCTTCACTTGCGGCTTTTTCATATTCAAAGCTGCATTTTCCTGGAAAGAATAAACTCTTTCTTGCGGAACTTGCAACCATGATGATTCCATTTTCAATCATCATGATTCCTCAGTTTGTAATTTATGCAAAAATCGGCTGGCTGGATACCTGGGCTCCTTTGATTGTTCCTGGAATGCTGGGAAATGTTTCAATGATTTTCTTTCTGAGACAATATATGAACGGTATTCCAACATCAATGATTGAATCTGCCCGAATTGACGGCGCCGGATTTTTCAGAATTTACTGGCAGATAATGATGCCGAATGCAAAACCTGCAGTTGCAGCTCAGGCTATTCTCTGGTTTATGGGAGCATGGAATGATTACTTTGCACCTAGTATTTACTTGAATAATCCAAACAAGCTTACGGTTCAGGTTGTAATCAGTCAGCTTAATGCCATGTATGCAATTCAGACCGACTATCCGTTACTTCTTGCGGCTTCAGTTGTTGCATTGCTTCCATGTCTGATAATCTTTATGATTTTCCAGAAACAGATTATTGCATCTGTTGCTATGACAGGACTTAAATAAAAGTCGAATTATATCTCTCTTCCTGTGGGTTGCCTTTTTGCAGGTGGCCCACTTTGTGGAGGCTGGCCGACTTTGATGATTGAAGAAATCATATGGAAAGACGGCTGGCCTTCATTTTTATAAATTACTTTTGTCCGTAGTAAGCATTCTTACCATGTTTTCTCTGGTAGTGCTTGTCAATAACATAATCCGGCAGGCGCTCCCACTGAGGATTTATTGCCATAGTCATCCAGGCCATACGGGCAACTTCTTCAAGAACGGCTGCATTGTAAACAGATTTATCTGCATTTGCACCCCAGGTGAAAGGTCCATGGCCTGCAACAAGAACCATTGGATTTTCTGAAGGTGTAAGAGGCTTTAAAGGATTTCCATAGAAATCAACGGCTCCTATTTTTTCAGGATGAAGGAAAGTGTCTACAATTATCAATCCTGTTTCTTTTTCGTATGCTCTTTCTACAGCTTCCTTTGTAAGGTGTGGTGTACATGGTACATCATTTGCGCTGTGGTCAGCATGAGTGGTTCCCATCAGAGGAATTCCTTTTCCTGCCTGTGCCCATGCAACTGCGTGTGGAGAATGAGTGTGTGTTATTCCCCCAATATTTTCAAAGTATTTGTAAAGTATTGCGTGGGTTGGTGTGTCTGATGAAGGATTTAGTTTTCCTTCAACTTTGTTCATATCAAGGTCTACAATGACCATATCATCAACAGTCATTGTGTCGTAAGGAACTCCTGATGGTTTGATTGCAAAAACACCTTTATCTTTATCGAAGGCAGAAACGTTGCCCCAGGTATAAATTGCAAGGCCTCTTTTTGGAATCTGAATATTTGCTTCAAATGCTTCTTCTTTCAAAGACTGGTATATTGAACTCATTCTTTTTCTCCTTTTATGATGATTAAAAATTATTTTACGTTTTCAATTGCAGCTTTTTCTACTGCAAGACCTGCTGTGTAATTTTCAAAGAAACTGTTAAATCCTTCTTTATCGTCCTGTGATGCTTCAAAACTTTTTGATTTAGCAGAAACGAAAACTTCCTGATCAAGGTAATCCGGAAGACTGCGGCCATTTCCGTTTACTACAAAAGATGCCAGCAGTGCCATTCCCCATGGACCACCTTCACCTGCTGTTTCCATTAGTGAGATAGGTGTATGCATTGCAGATGACATTGCAAGCAGACCTGCATCCTGTGTCTTGAAAAATCCTCCGTGTCCTGTAAGTCTATCGATTTTTACATTTTCTTTATCAAAGAGAATATCCATTCCTGTTCTCAGTGCACCCAGTGATGTAAAGAGCTGTGCCCTCATGAAATTAGAAAGTGTAAAATTACAGTTTTGTTTTCTTACAAACAGTGGACGGCCTTCAGAAAACCCTGTGATTGATTCTCCTGAAATATAGTTGTATGGAATACAGCCGCCACAATCCTTATCACCCTCAAGAGCGGCTCCCAGTAATTTTTCGTAGAGCATGCTTTTTTCAATTTTGAATCCGCATTTTTCAATAGCCTGTCCAAAAATACTGATCCATTTATCATATTCACCAGTACAGTTATTTGCATGAGCCATTGCAACCAGATCTCCGGAAGGAGTTGTAACAAGATCAATTTTACCGTTGTATGCTTTTGATAAATCTTTTTCAAGAACTACCATTGCAAATACGGATGTACCGGCAGAAACATTTCCTGTTCTTGGTCTTACAGAATTTGTAGCAGCCATACCTGTTCCCGCATCTCCCTCAGGTGGAGCAAAAATTGTTCCACTTAAAAGATCTCCTGAAGAATCAAGAAATTTTGCTCCTTCCTCAGTCAATTTTCCAGCTTCATTTCCTGCTGTAAGAATCTCTGGAAGAATCTGGTCCAGGGTAAAATTAAAATTGCAAGGTTGAATAAGTTTATTAAAAGCTTCAATCATTTTTTGATTATAGTTTTTAGTTTTTATATCAATAGGGAACATACCCGAAGCATCACCGATACCCAGAACTTTTTTACCTGTTAACTGCCAGTGAACGTATCCGGCAAGAGTTGTAATAAAACTGACATTCTTAACGTGGTCTTCTTTATTCAAAATTGCCTGATAAAGGTGAGAAATGCTCCAGCGTTCAGGAATAGGGTAGTTAAAAAGAGCTGACAGTTCTTCTGATGCCTGACCTGTAATTGTATTGCGCCATGTTCTGAAAGGAACAAGAAGTTTGTTATCCTTGTCAAAAGCAAGATATCCGTGCATCATTGCACTAACACCCATTGCTTTTAGCTTTTTAAGTTTTACATTGTATTTTTTTTCAACATCTTTTTTCATTTCGGCATAACAGGTTCTAAGACCATTGTGAATTTCTTCAAGGGAATAAGTCCATATTCCGTTTACAAGAGAATTTTCCCAGTCAAAGGCACCTGAGGCAATAGGTTTGTTCTGGTCATCGATCAGTACAGCTTTAATTCTTGTTGAACCAAATTCGATTCCCAGTACTGCATTTCCATCTGAAATAAATTTTGCAAGATTTTCCATTTTAAATATTCTCCTTAAAATATATTGTTATTGGCATTGAAATGCTTTTTATTACGTTTCCGTTTATAATTTTCTGGTAAATTGATTTTACCGCTTCATATCCCTGTTCTTCTGCCCCCTGTGAAAGAAGACAGTCTATGAAACCTTCCTTCAGAAATTTTTTATTTTCTTTCATCAGGTCATATCCAACCAGTGAAAAATTTTTTTCAATATGATTTTCTTTACAATAGCGGGCAAACATGTATGAAGAGTTATCCGGCAGAAAGATTCCGTCCGGTTTCTGTGAAAGAATTTCTTTTATAAAAGTTTCTGCGCTTTTATGGTTAGAAAAGTTTTCTGTAATATTTATGATTTTTTTATCATTATAAAAATCAGAAAAACCTTTAGCTCTTTCATTCAAGTTATAAGTTCCAGAATGCATCTGTATACAGAATATTTTTTTCGCAGCTGGAGAAAGAAGTTTCATCATTCTTCCTGCACATAGTCCTCCTGAATAAGGATTTTGTGCTACTGTGGAAAGTGCCTGACTGCCGGGAAGGGGTGAGTCTACAAATACATATGGAATGTTAGAGAAAAGGTGAAGAGATTCTTTTACTTCATCTGCCATTATTGGCGCGATTATAAGGGCTTGAAAATCAGCCTTTTCAGTTTCTTTTGCCTTTAAAAGAAAATCACCTTTTTTATCTCTGGCAAATTCTATAAGGCAGACTTCCATTGCTAAAAGCTTAAGTTCGTCAATTGCTTTTTGTATTCCTGAATAGATAAGGTTCCAGTATGCAGAGTCACTTTTTAATTTAGGTAAAAGAACCCCAATGCGGACAGGCTTATTCAATGCCAGCTGTCTTGCCAGGGGATTTGGGGTAAAACCTGAGTCTTCAATAATTTTTTTTACTTTAGAAATAGTCTCAGGTGATACTCTTCCCCGGTTGTGGATAACCCGGTCAACAGTACCGATTGAAACTCCTGCTTTTTCAGCAATTTCATTAATTGTCATATTTTATTGCGTGTACCTACACGCAAATTATATTGCCGGCACCGTGAAAATGCAAGCAATTTTATTTGTTATATTTGAATTTTAAAATAAATTACCAGAATTGCCGGAATGAGAAGAATTATGGGAAGATGAATTATTTTCTTTGTCCCGGACAATATGCTGCAGGGTGATTAATATAGTTACGATTGTATCTGTATGTTCTTTCTGATATATGTCGGCACACCATTTGTCATGAATTGAAAGGAATTTTTGACTGATTACCGCAACAATATTATCTTCCTGGTCATAGAGTTCAAATCTAAGGGAAAGAAAATTTCCCCTTAACTGCCAGCCCAATCCTTCAATATTTATAATATTCTTTACAAGATGAAAAAGTTCGCTGGAAATTTCAAAATCAATTCCGTTAGTCATATGTACAAAATGTCTTTGGTGAAGGGAAATGATTTTTCTTGTGATTTGTGCAATTTCTTTTCCATCAGAATTATGGACTTCCGTATAATCTTTAAAACTGAAAACTTTTGAATCCGCATAATAAAGTGTATTCTGATTGTTATCTTCAATATCAATATGATGTTTGAAATTAAATAATTCTTTACTGGAAAAAAGTGAAAGGGCAGGGGTACCGAATTTTTCAAGAATATCATCTTTTACATCTTCCCCGGCTTCCCTGAATTTATCAAATGCAGAAAAAAAACTCATACGAAATCTCCTTAAAGAACTTTGAAGCAACAATCGCTGAGTAGACATAAAACTCAGTTTTACTGACTGCAAAAGTTCATATGAAAAATTATAATCCTATTCTGGGAAAATACAAATATGAATTTATTTTAAGAAATATTAAGTTTTCTGTATCTTTCCAGAAGCTGTAAATATTCATTCACTGCTTTTAGAAGCTGACCGTAAATAATTCTGCTGCTTTGAATTGAAGCCATTGGAGAATTCTTATCTACATCCGCCAGAAGTTTTTCCAGTTGTTTGGCTGTTGGGAATACAAGACTTGCAGCATCTTTTGCACTTGAGTTAATTATTTTTGAATCAATTTGTCCAAGAGCCTGATTGATTTCATATATGTTTCCCTTATTATTTTCAGCTTTTTTTACAAGAGCAAGGGCTTCTGTTCCAAGAGATTTTAATTCCTTCAGATTGTTTTCAAATGAAAGATATATTTCCTTAAACTGTTCCCTGCTGCAGTAATCCTTTTGTTTTTTTTCAGATAACTGCTCTGCCTTGCTGAAGAAATTATTTTTTTTATCTATGATGGATGGCTTTGATAAAAAGTAATTTAAATTCTGGAATTCAATGTTTTTTATGAAGAGACTTTCTTTTGTTAGTGAGTAGGTTTTTTGTCCATCAAGATTTCCACTCTCTGCGGCTTTTTCGAACCACCATCTGAAAACTGACATTTTTTCATCGGTAATTAAATCATTCCCCTCATAATCCTTGTCCAGAATTTTTCCTGCACTTAACAGACTTGTAATGTTATCTTTTTCAGCAGTAGAAAATCTGTTTGAAAGGCAGTGAATTTTTTCTTCAAACTGGGAACCCCGCACGTGAGTTTCTTTTCCAGGATAGCCTAAATCCATTCCTGCAATATAAATTTCTTTTGCACCACAGGCTCTTGCAAAATCCCAGGCACTTGTTGTAACCGATCCTCCTGCCTTCAGAATTCCTTTAATACCTATTTTACGTTCAAAATACTGGCCTGAAGGAAACATTGAAGTGCATAAAACTTTTTCCCTGCATTTGAAATTAAATACGCTTGGATAAACAGCATTTTCACAAATAAGAATTGATGAAGGACTGCTTAAAAAATCAAGATGGCGTGCGCAATAATACTGTGGATCCATAATGATAATAAAATCAGGCTCTACTCCCGCTTTAAGACAGGCATGAAGGGATGTGTCTACTGCAATTACAACGGATCTTTCCTTAATCTCTTTTAAGAAAGGCAATATCTTTTTTAAGGACGGACCTGCTGCCAGAATCGTAAAGGGAAGGTCTGCTCCCAGTCCAAAATATTTTTTTACACCATCACATTCATAAAGCCAGTGAATGTTTTTTAAACTGTTTCTTAACCAGAGATGTGCAAACTTTTCAAGAGTAGCGTTATTTATTTCTTCCTTTTTTGTATTTTTTTCCAGGAAACTTTCAAGATTAGAAAAATATTCTTTAGCATGTTCCTTTTGTGAAGGAACCGAATATATAAAAGCGTTTTCTTTATTAAAATGAGGCAGCAGGGATTCGGCATCTTTTTCTTCTGCATCAATTATGAAAAGGAG
The DNA here is from genome assembly GCA_002394685.1 of Treponema sp. UBA4307. Taxonomy (GTDB): domain Bacteria; phylum Spirochaetota; class Spirochaetia; order Treponematales; family Treponemataceae; genus Treponema_D. Next base: position 16,779 of record DGUP01000048.1, read on the forward strand.
TTTTTCGTATTTAAATACTTCCTCAAAATCCAGAACAGAAAGAGCTGCTTCAAGATAGTGTTTGTCTTTTTCAATTAAAATGATTGCAGGACAATCCTTTCCTTTGTTTAGGAATTTTCTTGCGGCAAGAAGAGGAGCGTATCCCAGGCCGAATGAAAAAAATATTATTGCTTCAGTTTTATTCTCATCAATTTTAGAAAGATAAGATTCTGCTTCACGGAGAGGATCGTACTTGGAATGAAGGGGAAGCCCTTTTACCAGAGCTGTAGTCTGCCCGTTTTTTGCAGCTTGAATTTTAATTTCACAATCATCCCTGGAAAAATCATATTCCTTTAGAGAAAGAATAGGAGCCAGAGCAGGAAATCGCTGCTCAAAAAGTTTAAGGTTTTTATTCCAGATAGAGTTCAATTGACATATTCTCCGTAACAGGACTTCCTGCAGCAGGCCACTGTCTTACAACCCAGCCTTCACCCTTAATCTGAATACTCAAATCCTCTCTTTCCAGAAGAGGCAGAAGTTCTCTTTTTGATTTACCGGTAAAATCCGGAACTTTTGTTGTAATTACAATTTCTTCTGTATCATCAATGTGGACTGTTCCGGAATGTTCCAGACTTGCAGCTCCAGAACGTGTAAGGCCAAGATGGTCAATGATTTCATCAGCGGCTTCTGCAATCACTGGTGCTACAATACGGCCTGCATAAGTTTCTCCCTTTGCTTTTTGAATTACAATGTAGAGAATAATCTGTGGATTTTCTACCGGGAAAATGGCCATACAGTTTGAAAGAAAATCTGTATCTGAATATCCACCCTTTACCGGATCTGCCATCTGAGCCGTACCTGTTTTAACACCAATTGAAATATCACCCAGTGCAGCTTTAGAACCTGTACCACTTTGAGTTGTTGTTTCCATACAGCTTAAAATATATTTTGCAGTATCGGAACGGAGAACCTGATTTCCATATGTTACAGTATGATTTTCAAGATCTTTACCATCCTTGTCAGTTATCTTTTTTATGAAAGTGAGTTTTACCATTCTACCCTGATTTGCAAGGACTGTTGCAGCCTGAACCATCTGCAGTGCACTGACAGAAATTTCCTGACCAATTGACATTGTAGGTTTAGAACGTGCAGACCAGAGCCTGTCATTTTGATCCTTAACGGAACCCTTTGTTTCACTAGGAAGTTCAACTTCAGTTCTTTCTCCAAAACCAAAATCGTGAATGTACTGAAGAAAAGAATCTGTGCCGATGGATTCACTCATTTGAGCAAGAGCATCGTTGCAGGAATATTTCAGGGCATCCCTTACAGTAAGAGCTCCGTGATGTTCAAGACAGGTAATTCGGATAGTTTCGCCCCTGTTTGTAGTCCGCTGATAAATTCCGTCACAGACAAACTGCTGGCTGGTAGTTATGCTCCTTGAATCCAGAAAAGCTGCTGTAGAGAAAATCTTAAAAACAGAACCAGGTTCATAAGATGTAACAGCCGGCCTGTCCAGTCTTTCCATACTGGAAGAAGAAGAATATTCATTAAGATTTGCTTCCGGCAAAGAAATATATGAAAGAATTTCCCCGCTTCTTGAATCAGCTGCAATCAGCATAAGGCTTTCGGCCTGTGTGGTTTCCATTGCTCTTTTGGAAATCTGCTCCAGTTTATATTGAAGGTTAGCATCAATTGTAAGATGGATATTATTTCCAAAAATAGTGCCTTTTGCATTTTTATCTGGAACTGGCTGAAGAAGAGCCTGCTGGGAATATTCAATTCCACTTAATCCACGTGAATCAGTTCCCATATAACCAATTAACTGACTGGCCAGTTCGTTTTCAGGGTAAACCCGGCCTGCATTATGCTCAAAACTTACTGCATTTTTGTAGGAAGATTTATTTATTGCAGAACGTAAACTTTCATACTGATCCTGCTGAAGATTTTTCTGAATATACATAAATTTGGAATTGTTGTTTGCTTCCAGATTTGCAATCAAATCATCCTTGCTGATGTTTATGTATGGGGCAACAATCGAAGCAAAATCTTCCCTGTCTTTAATCATCTTAGGGGTTACTCCGAAATGATAGTAAACAGACTGTACTGCCAGAGGTTTTCCGTTACGGTCAACAATTGAGCCTCTTTCCACAACAGCAGGTTCTTCTGCTTCAGGAGCTGCATCCTTAAAGGCCAGTGTAAGGAATTTTACAAGGATGAGAAGAGCAAAAACAGCCAGAGGCGTAAACACAATCCATAAGCGACTTTTTTTTAAGAATCCATTTACTTGCATATAATTTTACCTATTACATCTTTTACTGGAACAAAACCGTAATTTCTGGAATCGATGGAAGTTTTACAGTTGTCACCAATGCAGAGAATAGTTCCTTCAGGAACCTCTTTACTTAAAAACATATGGTGATACTGTATTTCCGAAAGAGGATAGACTTTTTCTCCCACAATTAAAGTATATCCCTCTTTTACCGAATATTCCAGCGGACAGCCTGCCAGGGCAACACATCTTTTTATAACAAAATGCCCGTTAAGGGGATAGATTACAATATCATTTATTTCCGGTTCTTTCCATTGAATGAGCAGATGATTGTAAAAGGGAAGGGCTAATCCATAGGAAAACTTCTCCAGCCAGACCTTATCTCCTTTTACCAGAGTGGGCTCCATTGAGCTGCCTTCAATTTCAAATCTGTCTATGATAAATGATTTAACAAGGAAGAGCAGGGCAAAAGCTGATAAAATTACCAGTAAAATCACCTTTATCTTCCTTATAAATACTTGTGATTTCATGGAAAATATTCTAATAACTCATTTTAAGAATGTCGATATTATTTGTATGGAAATAATCAGTTATAATTACAATACATATTCAACAGCTCCAGAAAAAAAGACATTTAAGTTTACTAAGTTCAGAAATTCTCCAGAACTTACTTATGATGATATACTTTTCGACTCTTACTCAAAAAAAGAAAGGGAACCTGTAACTTTAAAGGGAATTTTTGACAATATAAAAGCCATGCTCGCCTATGCCAAGCACATGTTTATTGCTTCTGCCAGATATTGGTGGCTTATTCCTGCAGTGGCAGTTATTTCTTCAGTGCCATTTTTCCTTTCAAAAATCCTTAATATGATGGAAAGCAAGGCTCCTGTTGTTTCCTTTGAAAATACAGACAGTCAACTCCTGGATTATCTTGATTCTCTTATGTCAGATTTCGCTTTGGAAAGTCAGTCTGTAGATGAAAACGGAACTCTTATAAGTGAAAGCGGTGCAGCTCTTTTTAACAGCAAGTCATTTAAGGACACTGTATCATTCCAGACCTATGTTGTTAAAAACGGGGATACAATCAGCGGAATTGCAAAGAAGTTCGGTTTGTCTAATATATCTACCCTGATTGCTGCAAATAACATCAGCAATGTGAGAAATATTGTTGTAGGACAGAAGTTAACAATCCCTTCAATTGACGGAATGTACTATAAGGTTGCCGCTGGTGATAATATTGCTTCCCTTGCTTCAAAATATGGTGCCCGGGTAGAAGATATCCTTGATGTAAATGATTTAACAAGTGATAAACTTCTTGTGGGACAGAATATCTATATTCCTGGTGCAAGAATGGATGCTTCAAGCCTCAAGAAGGCTATGGGGGATGTGGCTAAGTGGATTTGTCCAATTACCGCAAAATATGTAATTTCATCTTATTTTGGTCCACGTAAGGATCCAATCAGCGGAATTTCTTCAAATCACAAGGGAATCGATCTTGCCTGTCCAAAGGGAACTTCTGTAAAGGCCGCAATGAAAGGAACTGTTGCAGCAGCAGGCTGGTCTAATCTTTATGGAAATTATGTAATTCTTAATCACGAGGATGGATATCAGACTCTCTACGGACACATGAGCAAAATCAGTGTAAAGAGAGGTCAGGTTATTAATCAGGGAAGTCAGGTTGGTCTTGTTGGTTCAACAGGATATTCAACAGGAAATCACCTGCATTTTACAGTTTATAAAAATGGAACTCCTGTAGATCCACTTAAGCTGATAAAAAAATAATCTGCTGAATATGAAAGCATCCCCGCAAGCTGGCCATATGGTTCCCTTGAGGAGATGCTTTTTTTATCATTATGATTACTTCTTATTATTATTAAATATATTCAAAACCAGAGCAAATAATTCTGCCCTGAATTTTGCAAAGGTTGATGCAGAGCCTGCTTTCCGGTCTGCAATAAGGGGTAAGGAATAAAGAAGATTGTCTCCTATATAATACTTGATTTTTCCATATTCTTTTCCTGCCTGGGCATTTGCTTTCAGGTAAGATGGAATTTCAATGCTTACCTTAACTGAGCTTACTGAATCTTCAACAGAAGAGCCGGTTATGAATGGAACTGTAAAAGTTTCGTCTGCTGCAGGAATCAGGTAAACCGCTTTTTCTTTTGCACCCAGTACAGGTACAAGGTAACGGTGGCCTTTTCTGCTTTTTAAATCAGGAGCCTTGTAGTCTGCAAAATTTGTAAAAGCATAATTCATTAAGCTGCTTCCATCTGCATTTCTGTAACGGTTTCCTTCTGCGCTTCCCTGGCCAGGTCCCCCCATAGTAATACTGATGAAGCGGCTTTCATTTCTTTTTGCAGTGAGGGCAAGATTATATCCGGATTCATCAATATAACCTGTTTTCAGACCGTCAACTCCAGCCAGCTTTCCAATAAGCTTGTTGGTATTGTATTGAGTGTAGGCCATTGCGTCTGCCATGTACCTTTCATATTCCGGAAGGTTTTCTTCCCGTGGATAGCGGAGAAATGCCTTTGAGTGATATTTCTCCAGAGCCCATGGATACTTCTCCAGATATATTTTACAAAATTTAACGAATTCTCTTGGAGTTGTAACATTGTTTTCACTGTATCCTGAAGATTCAACAAAATGTGTATGTTCCAGGCCCAGGTCTTTTACAACCTTGTTCATTCTTGCAACAAAAGAATCCATATCACCTGCAACATAATTTGCCACTGCAATTGATGCATCGTTTGCGCTTGGAATGGCCAGCCCTAAAAGAAGTTCATCAAGGGTTACAATCTGATCCTGTCCCAGCCCCATTCTTGAAGCATCCCATGGAAGGTTTTCTGCCCAGCATTCTGGAGGAAGGGGAACAATATCGGTAAGCTTAACGCTTCCTGCTGCAATGGCTTCGTAAACCACGTACATCTCTACAAGTTTTGTCATTGAAGCAGGAGGAATTTCCTCATCTGCATTTTTTTCATACAGAATGCTGCCTGTCTGTCCATCAATTAAAATTGCAGATTTGCAGTAAAGGTCAAGATTTTTCTTTTCCAGTGAGTATGGAAGTTCTGAAATAACTGGAAGACTGGTCTTATAGTTTTCCCTGATTTGATTCAGTTCAAGATTTTCTTCTTCTGTTAAAGCCCGGACTTCTTCAATTTTAGAATAAGATAAAGCCCTGCCGGTTAAAATGCCTGCAGCTGCAAGAAAAAATGCAAGTACTGATATTGGAATAATCCATTTCAATGATGATTTTTTATTATTATTTACTTTTTTTTCAGACATAATTTTTTTCCTTAAAGTCTGGCCCCTTCATTTCTGATGAAAAGGTCTGCTATGGTGATTGCTGTCATTGCTTCTACAACTGGAACAATTCTAGGGCAAAGACAAACATCGTGTCTTCCCTTGATTTCAATTTCTACAGGTTCAAGATTTGTGTTTACTGTCTGCTGCTTCTGGTAAATGCTTGGTACAGGTTTTACGGCAGCCCTGAAAACTAAATCGTTTCCGTTAGTCATGCCTCCAAGAATTCCTCCTGCATTGTTTGAGAGAAATTTTCCACCTGCAGTCATTGGATCATTGTTCTGACTGCCATACAAATCTGCTGCTTCAAAGCCGGCACCAAATTCAATTCCTTTAACTGCACCAATTGAAAGAATTCCGTGAGCCAGGAGAGCATCCGCCTTGTCAAAAACAGTTTCTCCAAGACCTGCAGGAAGGCCTTTTACAACGCACTCAATTATTCCTCCTGCGGAATCTCCTTTTGCTGCCAGTTCTTCTACAGCCTTCTCCATTTTTTTTGCAGCATCCATATCAGGGCAACGGAAAAAGTTTGCCTCAATATTTTCTTCTATATAATTGTCAGGATTGCTTTCAATTCCCAGGGCTTTTTTTGTGTAAGCTCTTATGGTGATGCCCTTTTCCTTTAGAAAAAGCTTTGCAATTGCACCAGCTGCAACCCGGGCACAGGTTTCCCTGCCACTTGAACGGCCTCCGCCCCTGTAATCCCGAATTCCATATTTCTGGAAAAAAGTAAAATCAGCATGGCCTGGACGAAACTTGTCCATAATATTTGAATAGTCTTTTGAGATTTGATTTGTATTTCTGATGATGATTGCAACTGGTGTTCCGGTGCTTTTTCCTTCAAAAACTCCGCTTAAAATCTCAGCCTTATCATCTTCTTTTCTTGCAGTTACAGCCGCATTTCCTGTAGTTCCAGGTTTACGCCTGTCCATTTCCTTTTGAAGAAATTCTTCATCAATTGTAAGTCCTGCAGGAACTCCGTCAATTATACAGCCTAATGCTGCTCCATGGCTTTCCCCGAATGTTGTTACTCTGAAAGCCTGTCCAAATGTATTTCCAGCCATGGAGAGTATTTTAACGGAGTTTATTTATCAATTCAATACGAGAATGAACATCCATTTTTTTGAAAATATTTTTATTATGGGTTTGAACAGTCTGGAAGGAAATGTTAAGTTCTTCCGCAATTTCCTTATCACTTTTACCCTGGGAAATAAGATTAACTATTTCCTTTTCACGTCTTGAAAGTTTTACAGGAAGATTTGCTCCTTCTGTTTCAATTTCAGCAGGCATTTGTTTAAGTGGTATTTTGTTTTTTACAGTTAAACCCTGGCTCTCATCTGCATTTCCATTCCTGTTCTTCTGGAAAAGAAGTTTTGGAGTAATATCCGTAAAGGAATTCTGCAGCTGACAAAGGGCAGTATATTTAATGTTAAGAAGTTCCTGAATTCTTAAAAGAAGCCCTCTTTCCGTAAAAGGTTTTGAAATATATCCGCAGCTGCCATGGGCTATTAATTCATCAGCCTGAAGTCTGCATTCCGGTGGAATTATGAAAAGCGTATTCATGGAATGGAGATAAGGTGTGTTCAGATAGAAATCAATGTAACTGCTGCTCTTAAAATCTTCTTCCTTAAAATCACCGATAGTAATATCAAATAAAGAGGAATTTTGGGAAAAAAGATTTATTACTTCCATCTGAGTATTTGCGATTGTTATATCTGCATAAGGATCCAGAAGCTGTTTAATGATCAGACAGTTTTCAAGCACCGTTCCGTAAACCAGTATCTTTAAGCGGGATTCAACTATTTTTCCGTCTTTGTCCTTTTTGTATTTAGTAAGATTCAGTTTATTGATGACTTTATCCGGCATGAAACTGATGCTTGGATCTTTTACTACAAGACCTCGGTTTTCCCCTTCAATGTATGGAATGGATATTGTGAACCTGACTCCATTGGAGAGAATTTCTTTTGAAAAAAATCCCTTGGTGTAATCTGCTATTTTTTGAATCAATTTAAATCCCAGAACGTTTTCAGAATCGCTGTACATTAAATTGTAAGTTTCGTCTTTATATGGAGACATTTTTGTATTCATAACCATTACGAAGCTTTTGTTTGAAAGTTCCGCATTAAGTGTAAGCCTTGTGTGTGCAGGTGAAAATCGTATTCCAAGAGAAACAAAGTTGATAATTATAGTTTCCAGCAGACGCTTGCTTTCGTAAATTATAAAATCATTCGGAATTGAAGCAGTAACTGAAAGTGCAATGTTTTTGTCCACAGCAGCAGGCAGATAAATTTTCCAGCAGCTGGTGAAAAATGATAGAAGTTTTATGGAGTTTTTAGTTGCTGTAATTTTTTGATTTAAAACAAGTGCCGCATTTAAAAAGTCTGTACTTTGCAGCAGTGACATTTCTATAAGATTTCTGCGCTTCTCGTTGTCTTCAATGAGTGTACTTTCCGGAAGATGAATTGTATTCATTGCCACATTGCTCAAATCATAAAGTTCTGTCATAAGTACATTCGTAAACTCTAACTCTTCCTGTAAACGTCTGTTCTGGTTTCTCAGCATCACAAGGGAAGATTCGTTTTCAGTAGTGCTAACTTTAAGATTCAGTGTGGACAAAGTTGCAGAAGGTAAAAGTACCAGAATGTAGATTAAGTCGTAACTGAGAAAATGATCATTATCAAAAATTGAAAAAACAGGATTAGGAAGATAAAGCCTTAACTCCTGAAACAGCTGTCTTATGCAGAGAAGTAAAAAAGCCGGCCCCCAGAAAGTCATAAAAAGTTTAATTTTGAAAGAATTTTTTCTGGTGCAGAAAACAGCAATTACCGCCGCAAATAAAGTTTCTACTATAATCATCAGATTATATGAAAGATTAAGAAAGAAATAATGTGTTGTGGTAATTGTAATGATGAATATAAATGCAACCAGAGGAAGCATAAATATAGTAATAATTGTTTTAGCATGAATATAACTTGTATTATCCCTTAAAGTATTCAGCAGAGTGATGTTCATAAAGATTATGGCTATTTCATATAGTACATATCCAAATTTAGCGGAATTAAAATACTGCCCCAGCCATGGCCATATGAAGAGATTTCCAAATCCTTTCATTTGAAGCTGCCCCAGAATTATAAATACTGTCATTGCCCCGATTGAAAGATTCAGACCGTCTCGTCTTAAAATTCCTGCTGTAATAAAAAATAGGGCGAAAATAGAAAGAACTGCTTCTGCCAGCATGGAAATAAGGGTAAAAGTATTTGCCCGCCGGTGAAAATCCTTAAGAGAAAGAAGGGAAAATTGAAAAGGATCTCCTGTGGAAGAATTCATCTTTATTCTGAAGTGAAAAAGATTGTCTGGAGTTTTGTAGTCGTATAATTCAAGAGGAAAGCAGTGGTCTATTGTCCTGATTGATAAATCTTTTTTTCCAAGGCTTCTTCCTGTTTTACCAAGTCTGGTCCATTGACCGTCATAGAATAAAAAAGCTTCTGCTATTTCAATAGGATTTCCTCCCAGATTTATATAGCAGAATTTTTCTCCTTCAATTTTAACTGTAAGGTCCAGCCATAAGTTTCCCTTGTAAAAGCCTGGTTTAAAAGGCATGCTGCATTTTGTAAACTGAAACTGGGGTATTTCAATAGGACCAAGCTGTCCTGTCCTGTCATAATAGTATCCCATGTCCTCAATGGACCAGTTTAATTTTGCAGGAGGATTGCTGTAGGCATTAAAACTTATAAATATAAAAATTAGTGAAAAAATATTTAATAATTTAATTTTATGGCTGTGTAAATTCATTCTAAATCCATTATAACTCAGGTTTTTTTATAAATCCAAAAAAATATACCATAAAATTGGAAAAAAATACCATAAAATAGGTAGTTTTCATGGTTGTTTTCTGCCAGATCCGGCTTTATATTTAGGCCATGCTTAAGTGAAAGCTTGAGCATGGAAGAGAGATAACATATATAGGGAAAGGAAACTTTCCCAAGCACAAAACAAATATTTAAAAAGTCCATGCTATAGAAAAGAAGGCGCCTTCAGTTCGGGCGTCTTTTTTTTTATTCGGATATAATTTATTAAAGGGCAGCTCGAAAAACTTGTTCCCAACGTTTTTTTGGGAATATCAGTGGAGTTTAAAAGCCTTAAATTACATGCTTTTAAATATCGCGCTTTCAGAGTTACTTTAAAAACTCTGATGTTTTTCCAGGTTTCCTTAAATAAATAACAGTATATATTTACCAATTAATTGATTATTTTGTATAAATATGCAATAATTCCCGAAAGAACTGCATTATATCGAGGCAAAGAAAATGCAGTTCAAGGAGTTTCTTTATGGCAACATTAAACGGATCCTGGACCGCTATGATCACACCAATGCTGCAGGACGGCAGTGTTGATTTTGAAGGTTTCAGGAAGAACATCCTTTTTCAGATGGAAAAGGGAATTGATGGTCTTTTGATTTTGGGCACAAGTGGTGAAACACCAACTCTGGATGAAGATGAAGAAGAAAAAATCATTCAGTTGACAATGCCTCTCGTTAAAGAATTTAACGAAAAGAACGGTAAATCTGTAAAAGTAATGATTGGTGCTGGCAGCAACAACACAAGAGATGCCGTTCGTTATGTCAAACGCGCCAAAGAATACAAAGCAGACTTCGCTCTGGTTGTAACTCCTTACTATAATAAACCTAGTGATGAAGGAATTTATCGTCATTTTGAAGCTGTATCTTCTGTTGGAATTCCAATTGTGGTATACAATATTCAGGGAAGAACAGGAAAGAATATTTCTACTTCTACACTTATTAGAATTGCAGGTCTTCCAAACATCATTGGTGTTAAGGAAGCAAGCGGTAATATTAATCAGATGATGGAAGTAATCGAAAAGATTAAACTTCAGAAGGAAGATTTCTCTGTAATGAGCGGAGATGACGGTCTTACACTTCCTCTTATTGCAGCAGGTGGAGATGGTGTTATTTCTGTAGTAACAAACCTCATTCCTGACCTGATGACAGAACTTGTTCACAATGCAATGAAGGGGGATTTTGAAGCTGCACGTAAAATGCATTACAGACTTCAGCCTTTCTTTAAGGCAGCCTTTGTAGATGGAAATCCATCATGCATTAAATATGCAATGAACGTAAAGGGACTGCCTGCTGGTTTCTTAAGACTTCCTCTTGTAGAACCAACTGCAGAAGCTAAGAAAATTATTGAAGATGCACTTAATAAGTGTGGAATCTGAGTCATTTTATAGAAGGAGATTTTATATGGCAGAAAAAATAGCTGTTGG
>DGUP01000029.1:0-58125 GCA_002394685.1 Treponema sp. UBA4307
TTTCAAAACTCGACATTCGGGCAAAATAAAAAAAACGGCCAGTCCCCTAATGAAGTGTGAAGTGCATCACTAAAGGACAGCCGCTTAATTATTTTGTTAAACTTACTACATCAAATAATTACTGTCTGAATAGAATGTTTTCCTGCGCTTAAATCAACCTGCTTGCCTTCCATCACCAGAGCAAGATTTACATCCACATCACTCTTATTAAGAATTATGCAGACAAGCCTTCCGTCTGGATTTTTGAAAGCAACACTTTCTACTTTATCCATACTTCTTCCGCACCAGATTCGAACCGCCCCTTTCTGAATGAACTGGGAGAAATGCCGGATATAATAGTAAGATTTGTGAATATCCACATTATCATTTTTATAATCGCACATTACAGGAGCGTCACACAAATTGTTTACGTGATTTGGACCGCCCTCTGAATCAAGAATAACATTCCAGTCTGTAAAACCAACTGTACCGTTATTAAAGTTGCCGATCATATCATGAGCATATCTTTCAGCACGACTTGTCTGACTTCCAGTCTTATCATTTGAATATTCAACACAGCCCTCAGAGAAAATCAATTCTTTGTCAGGGAAAAGACGATTTACTTCTGCAACAGATTCAAAGAAATCTCCGGCATACCAGTGGAAAGCGACTCCATCAATTGAAGCAAGTGCCTTATCTGTAGAAAGACTGCCGCATGCTCTCTGAACAAGGATTTCTTTATTGTGATCCCACACATTTATCTTTACATCACCAAGCCCAGCCTTTACTAAAGCAGGTTTAAGATAATCGCAGGCAAAATCCCTTTCCTCTTCTGCAGAATAAATACAACTGTCCCAGCTTTGAACTGCAGCCGGCTCATTCTGAACAGTAAGTCTTTTAATTACAATTCCTTCCTCACGATAAGCAAGAAGATATTTTACAAAAACATCTGCCCACATCTGATAGAACTCTTTCTTAAGATTTCCACCATGATTCATTTCGTTATTTGTCTTCATGAAAGCAGGAGGAGACCATGGGGATGCAAGAAATTCAATATCAGGATTTTTAGCAAGGGCTGCTTTTACAAAAGGAATAATGTATTTTTTATCCCTTTCAATTGAAAAAGATTTCAGTTCCTTGTCTTCAGGATTATCCACATAGGCATAATTTCCCAGGGCAAAATCACAGCTCTGAATATGAAGACGACAGAAATTGTATGCAGAATTCTCCCTGCTGAAATAAAGGTCAATGAGTTTTTCCTGATTCTCTTTACTCATTTGAGACCAAACATAGGCAGAAGCTTCTGTTAACGCTCCACCTAAACCGATAATCTTCTGATATTCCATCTGAGGATTCAATCTGATTTGAACAGGTGCCCAGTCTGCAGCTTTTTGAAACTCCAGAGTATCAGAAACCAGATTATGATTTTCGTTAGTAATATATCTTTTCATAGTTCTTCCTTATACAAAAATTATGAATCATAATAGTTCATAACAACAGTATGAGGATTTCGGTTTGGTGTCTTTTATTCTGTTATCAGAGGCTTGTAAAGAAGATTAGGACTTTTCGTGAATCCGCTTCCATTCTCCAGGAGAGACGCCCGTACTTTCCTTAAAGGTTTTCATAAAGTACTTGGCATCCCCAAAGCCGGATCTTTCAGCAACTTCATAAATTTTATAGCAGCCCTTTTCCAGCAGCTTGCAGGCTTCGTCAATCCGGAGCTTTTTAAGGTACTCATTAAAATTAACCCCTGTATGTTCCTTGAATTTTTCAGAGAACCAGGTGTAATTTGTATCTACCTGATTGGCCACCATTGCCATATTAATATTCTTTGAATAATTTGAATGGATATAGTCCAGCGCTTCTTCAATATAAGGATATTCAACTGTATTCTGATGCAGCAGTTCCCTGAGATAAAGCATGTAATCCATAACCATATGTTTCCAGTCATCCAGATTTTTGAACTGCCAGATATTGTCAATCATTATACTTTTCAATAAAAGATAACTGTCATTTGAACTATAGAATGAATATCTTGTTGAGAGATTTGCAGTAATTTTTTCGTAAAGATAGGCCAGACGGACAGCCTTTTCAGAATTCTTATAATCTGAAAAATCAAAAAGCTGATCAACTTCTTTCTGAATGTCTTCACTTTCAGCAACCATCAGGCGGGTAATGCAGCGTTCGTACTGATCGTCCTGGCGGGTAAAATCATTAATATCAGAATCATCAACAAAATAAAAAATATGATCCCTCGGATTAAAATAATATTCCAGCATGGCAATAAAGGCCTGTTTTTTCATGATTCTTACAGAAGTTACATTATCAAAAGCCATACTTACGCCAATAATAAGTGAATTAAGGGAAATATCTGTATCCAGGACAAGTTTCCCCTCTTTTGCAATAACCACGCAGAGATAATCCTTTTTGCTTTCCAGGGTGTAATATTCCACATCCACAAAAGCCCTTTCGATTTCTTTTTTGCAATTCGGGCCCATCACGCTTAAACAGTAAAGGCCATTTGGAAAATTCCAGCCGGCAACATCCACTTCACCGGAAACCCTGCCTTCATCAATAATGGATTTAAGAACTTTTTCGTTTCTCTGCTGAGTTTGATTTTTTACTTCAGAAATAACCTGCAATACAGTGCTAACAAGTTCTTTTTTATCCAGAGGTTTTAAAATGTAACTGAGTGCCCCGCTTTGAATTGCAGCTTTTGCATACTTAAAATCATCGTAGCCGCTTAAAACGATTATTGCAGTTTTTTCTTTAAGGGCTGCAACTTTTTCCATCAATTCTACACCGTCCATAATCGGCATACGAATATCAGTTATGAGAACATTAGGCTTTTTTTCTACACAAAGTTCCAGGGCTTCCTGTCCATTTTTTGCTTCAAAAATTTCCATCTCAACATCTATATTATCCCGGAGAATTTTTGAAATTCCTGCCCTGATCAGTTTTTCATCATCAGCAATTACGATTGTTATCATGATTCACTCCTGACGTTTGGAACTGGTACACTAATAATAGTTCCTTCCCCCACTTTTGATTCAATCCTAACCTTGTAATCATCTCCGTAAAAAACAGAAAGACGCTGCTGAATATTTTTAAGTCCAATACTTCCTGTTGAATCCCGCTCATATTGTGAATCCGCAAGATAGTTTTCAATCTTCTTAACGACTTCTTCTTCCATACCGCAGCCAAAATCTTCAACAGAAAGATAAATTCTGGATTTATCCGGGGACATTTCTGCAAAGATTTTTAATGTTGCATCCGCTTCAGTTGCTTCAATTGCATGAACAAAGGCGTTCTCGATTAAAGGCTGAAGGGTCATCTTTGGGATTTCAATATCCATATATTCTTCAGGAATATCGATTTCCAGAGTGATTTTATAATCGTTTCGAATATTTAAAATATATACATAAGAGCGAATATATTCAATTTCCTGATTAAGGGAAACTCGATGAACTCTCCATCTCAAACAATAGCGCATCATTTTGCCCAGAATCTGCAGACTTTCAGCAATTTCATCCTGGTCTGCAAGAACTGCCTGCATTCTGATTGTTTCCAGCACATTGTAAAGGAAATGCGCGTTTATTTGATTTTGCATGGCCTTCATCTCGGTGTCAGCAATAAGGCTCTGTTCCTTTTTTATCTGATCAATCTGCTCAGAAAGCTGTTTTGTCATTTCGTTAAAGGTTTCCTGACTTTGCCCGACTTCATCCAGACTGTTAACTGTAATTTTAGCAGTATAATCCCCCTGACGAACTTTCTGCATACCTTCAATAAGTGTATATATTCCTGAAAGAAGATTATTTGTAATGAATCTGACAGCAAAAATCATAAGCCAGATAAAACCTACAATTCCAAGAACAATAAGAGAAAGGTCCATCCACAATTCTTTTGCCAGGTCACGGCCAAGATTCAGGTGGACCATGTAAATATTCATTTGTGGAATATATTGCCAGGCTACAATCTGGTTCCAGGAATTAAGGGTTGATACTCCGGAAGTTTTTCCCGAATCCATTATAAGATGCTGAAGACTGCTTCTCTCCTTGTTTGTAAGAACATATCCCTGCGTATTTCTTTCAAGGGAAGAAATGTTTTCCAGTCTTTTGCTATCGTCAGAATAAGTAATTTCCTGCAGAACAAATTCATAGTTATCATCTTTTAATTCTGCATAGGCTAAAGGAAAAAAATCCTCCATTTTTACTGCAATCTGCATATAACAAATTAATTTGTGGTTTTTATATATTTCTCTGGTTCTACAGACGGAAGGCATTTTTGCCGCATTCTGATTGCCCAGATAATCTGCGTGATAATTAAAGCTCCACTCTTTTTTGTCATTTTCCGTTAGACGTGAAGCCTGAAGAATGATTGGCCAGCGCTCAGGAATTGAAGGATCCAGAGCAAAAAGTCTCATTGAATAAAGGTAGGGAGTGATTTTTGCAGCCGACTCCATATAACGGCTTTCTTCCATAAGAATTGAAATTACTTCTTCCTCATCATAACTTTGGGGAGAAATAAAATACAGGCGGATTGTTTCGTTAGTTTTAATAAGAGTTTCCAGAAGATTAAAGGTTTCCATTTTTTCGTTAATCTGGGAAACACTTGCATTTAAAATATCTACTGCGGATTTACGGGAATTTTCAAGCTGGCGTTTCAGTCCGTTTACTGTAAAAAATACCAGTAAAATAAACAAAGGAATAATTACAATCAGGGTATTAACAAAAACAACTCTTTTGGAAAATTTCATAGTTATTATTATACACCATTTTAGACACAAAAAGACGGAGAACCAAATACATTGATTCTCCGCCCAGGCATTATATAATGATATTTTTACAGGAGGTAAAAATTATTACATACCAAGCTTCTTCTTGTTGATGTTCATCAATTCAGTCTGAGCTGCGATTACTTTGTCATAACCGTGAGCCTTCTTGTATTCGTTGAAATCAGCTACGAGCTTGTCGAAAGCAGCATCTGATTCTGCACGAATCAACTGTGGAAGAACTTTACCCCACTGGCGCTGGATTTCTTCAGCAGCAAGAGCTTCATCAGATCCAACTGGGAGTGTAAGACCATCGTATGCAGCATAAGAAACTACATATGGACGAGTCCAGAGCTGTGGCTGACCAAGAGATGGAGCATAATCAACTCCGAACTGTGCCTGCCATGCTGTATCCATCAGCATCCAGTATGTGTACTGAACACCGATTTCTGTTTCCTGCTTGTTCTTGTCTTCAGAATCCATCTTCTTAACTTCTGGAGTAAGTGTTGGAACACCATTTTCCATTGTATAAGTTTCGTTGAGGATACCGAAGTTTGTATCCATCTGACCTTCTTCAGAAATCAGATATGTAAGGAACTGAATAGCGCGGGCCTTATCCTTACAGTTCTTTGAAATCAAAGTGATTGTCCATCCTGCAATACCTGCACCAGCGAGCTTTGGATCGTCACCCTTTGAGTTCTTTGGACCATCAACTGCAATGTAGATAGAGTTTGGATCGTTAGCATAAAGTGCATTCTGTGCAGCCTGCATATCCCAGTTCTGATAAAGCATACAGAAGTAGCGGCCCTGTGCTGCCTTTTCTTCAATCTGTGAACGCTTGTCTACGAACATATCTGTAGAAATAAGACCCTTTTCATGTGCCTTGCGGAAAGCTTTGAGCCATCTCAAGTATTCTGCATTTTCTGTAAGACCAAGATCAGCGTTAAGGAACTTACCATTTTCTTCTGGTGTAATTGCCAGGAAGTGCATCAGGTAACCCTGGAGCTGTGTACAACCTGTATCACCGAATTCGTTTGTTCCGAATGGAATAAGTGGAGCGCCGTTTACTGTTGGGAACTTTTCCTTAGCAGCAGCGAGTGCAGCAACAAATCCCTCTGGAGTTGTCATATCTGGGCTTCCCAGAGCTTCATACATATCTTTGCGAACCAGGAATGTTTCGTTAGAAGTCAGCTTACCATTGAACTTAGCATAGTCTGTTGGTGTGTAAGATGCGTTAGGATAACCGTAAACGTGTCCATCATCCTGGCGGTACCATCCCATCTTGTCTGGGTTAGCTACCTGGAAGAAGTATGGATCATATTTTTCAGCGAGTTCATCGAGAGGTTCAACAAGACCTGAATCGATCATCATTGGAACCTGTCCTTCATACCATCCCAATGTGATTAAATCAGGAAGTGCATCACCAGCAATCATTGCATTGAGCTTTTCAGCTTCTGAACCAGCAGGTACGATAAAGTTAACATCTACACCAGTTTTTTCTGTGATGTACTTAGATACCTTTGAGTCACCCCAGTGACGAGCGAACCAGCTGAAGTTAATGTACCAGTCAAACTTAATTGGTTTGTCTGCATTTTTCTTCCATCCAGCTTCGTTCTTTGTACCTGCAACAGTTCCATTAGAACTGCTTCCAGAATTGTTACATCCAGTAAAGAACATACTGAAAGCCATTGCACCAAGTAATCCTAATACGACTACCTTTTTCATAAAATCCTCCTTAGATATATACACGAAAAAGTGCTTTTTAATTCCTTTATTTATCCCTTTATGGATCCAACCATAAAGCCCTTTACAAAGTATTTCTGCAGGAACGGATATACAACTACGATTGGAGCAGTTGTTACTACCATTGTTGCAAGTCTTACAGAAGTAGAACTAACCTGCTGAGCAGCTACACCAGCCGGCATTGCAACTACAGACTTTGAAGCAGAAGCACTGGCAACGATTCTGTAAAGATAAGTCTGAATTGGCTGCAGCTTTGCATTATTGATGTACATAACGCCTGAGAAATAATCATTCCAGTGACCTACGCCATTGAAGAGTGCAATTGTTGCAACTACAGGCATTGAAAGAGGCAGAATGATTCTTGTAAAGATTGTAAAATCATTTGCTCCGTCAAGCTTTGCTGATTCTTCAAGAGCAGGGGACATTTCCCTGAAGTAGCTCATGAAAATAATCATATTGTAAAAGTTGAAGAGTGATGGAATGATGTAAACCAGGAAGTTGTCATAAAGACCCATGTTCTTCAAAAGGATGAAGAATGGAATCAAACCACCATTAAAGAACATTGTGATTGTTCCAAAAATCAGATAGAACTTGTTTCCCCAGATATGCTTCTTTGAAAGTGCATATCCAACCATTGCTGTAAAGAAAACAGATGTAACTGTACCGATCAAAGTTCTCAGGATAGTTACCATGAAGGCATTCATGATTGTCTTATCCTGGAAAACCGTTCTATAACTTTCAAGACTGAATTTTCTTGAGTACCAGTAAATTCCTCCACGCATTGCATCAGAAGAGTCATTGAAAGAAATAATTATTGTGTACCAGACTGGATAAAGTGATATGAAACAAATCAAAAGCATGACGATTGTAACTACATAGTCGCCTGGTGAAAATCTATTAAATGCAGATTTCTTAGTCATTTTCAAATCTCCTTACAAAAACTCTTTTTAGAACAATGAAGTATTGTTCATCTTCTTGGTGATATTGTTTGTAATGAACAACAATATGAATGCAACTACTGATTTGAAAACACCAATTGCGGAAGCATAAGAGAATCTCATACTTCTCATAGCTGTATTAAATACATAGATATCAATTACGTTAGAACGTTCAGTGTTCAGTGGATTCCACAATACAAAAATCTGATCAAAGTTAGAGTTCAACAGACCACCTACTGCAAGAATGAACATAATTGTGATTGTCGGCAGAATTGATGGAAGTGTAATTGACCAGATCTGTCTCCAGCGTGATGCACCGTCAACTCTTGCAGCTTCATACATTTCTGTATCAATTCCAGAAATTGCAGCCAGATAAATGATTGCAGACCATCCAAGTTCCTTCCACAAATCAGAAATAATGATGATTGGCCAGAAGTATTCAGGATAAGCCAGATAAGATTTTCCCTGTTCAATGGCTCCGACTTTCATAAGCAGATCGTTTAACAGACCGCTTTCTCCAAGCCATGTTGTAAGGATACCGCCCAAAACTACCCATGAAAGGAAGTGTGGAAGATAAGTTATAGTCTGAACGACTTTCTTAAACTTCTGATTTCTAACTTCATTCAATCCCAGGGCAAAAATAATTGGAAGCGGGAAGTTGATGATAAGCTTCAGGAGAGAAATACCCAGAGTGTTTCTCATTATGTTAAAAAATTCATCATCCTTGAAAAAGTTAATAAAGTGTTGAAATCCATGATTTGCTGCCCATGGACTCTTGAGAAATTCTCCAGAGAATAAAGGCATTGTAATTTTGTAGTTTTTCTTGAAAGCGATAAGGATACCGTACATTGGCAGATAGTTAAAAACTAACATCCATGCAACGCCCAGCAGTGCCATAATCTGAAGATACTTTTCGTTTTTCAGTCTAGCCCATAAAGTTTTCTTTCTTAAGGCTGTTTCTGGTAATTCACGTTTGCGCATTTCGCTTCTCCTTGCAATTATGAGTATATGTGCACCTTTCTTATAAAACTAGAATCAAAAATTTCAGAATGGTGTCATTTTTTCGGTTTAACTGATATAAAAATTGACTTCTATATGGTAGTAACTTATGGTGTAAACTGTAGATAAATCAGCAAACAATCAATTTATCTGCATCCACTTTTTATTTTTGAGAGGAATGGTTATGAAAAAATCTGTTAACGGTGTCTTCACTTTTCTTGAAGGACAGCCTGTCTACAAGATTGAAAATTATGATGCAATGGAAAACTTTTTCATGACAATCACATCTGCATCAGACATCTGGAACTTCTGCTGGTCTTACGGAGGACTTACAGCCGGCCGTGTAGACAGCAATCATGCAATCTTTCCATATTATACGGCAGACAAAGTTTCAGACGCTGCATCTTACACAGGACCTTACACCTGCGTAAAGGCTAAGAAAAACGGACAGACTTTCATCTGGGAACCTTTTTCAAGCTTTAACTGTTCTGCAAGCGTAAAAGCCATACAGGACAAGAAACTTGTAAGAAATATTTATAAAAACTATAACGGCAGCCGTGTATGGTTTGAAGAAATCAACAGCGAACTTGAACTTCTTTTCCGTTACAGCTGGACTTCATCAGAAAAATACGGAATTGTAAGAACCGTTCATGTAGAAAACCTTGGCAATGATAAAGTTGATTTGTCGATTCTTGATGGATGCCGCAATATTCTTCCAGCCTGCTGTACATCTGATTTTCAGAACAGCAATTCTGTTCTCCTGGACGCATACAAAAAAACTGATCTGGATGAAGAAAGCAATCTGGTTGAATTCTCAGTTTCATCTATTGTAAGTGATAAAGCTGAACCAAATGAAGGATTGTACGCAAACACCTGCTGGTTCTCTACTGCAGATAAAATTTCCCTGGACACAGAAGCGCCTTCAAAATTTGTAGAGGATGAAGCAATTGATTATTCAAATGTTTCAAAAGGAAAAAGATCATCTGTATATATCAATCCAAAATTCCAGCTGGATAAAAAAGAAGCAAAAGACTGGATTCAGATTTTTGACACTTACCTCACCCTTACAAAAATTAAGGAACTTAAAAAATCAATCTCTGACAAAAAAGACACTGTAAATGATCTTTTAGCAGATATTGAAAAGGGTAATGAAACTCTGACAAATTATATTGCACAGGCTGACGGCATTCAGGACACCAGAAATAAAATGGCATGTCTTCACCATCAGCAGAACGTAATGTTCAATATTATGCGTGGTGGAATTTTTGTTAATGATGGAAAAATCGATCTTAAAGATTTCATTCTCTTCATTTCACAGCGCAATAAAGAACTTTCTAAAATTGCAAAGGAATATTTCTCACAGGTTTCTAATCAGGAACTTACTTATTCCGAACTTTCAGAACTTGTTGAAAAGACAAATATTCCTCAGTTCAAGAGATTGTTCCTGGAATACATGCCACTTACATTCTCAAGAAGACATGGTGACCCAAGCCGTCCATGGAACTCATTCAACATCAAACTTAAGGATAATAACGGAAACTCAATTCTTAATTACGAAGGAAACTGGCGTGATATTTTCCAGAACTGGGAAGCTCTTGCATACTCATACCCTATGTACATTAAAAATATGTGCGCTAAATTCTTAAACGCAATGACTATTGAAGGATTTAACCCATATAAGATTAACCGCCAGGGAATTGACTGGGAAATTCCTGATCCTACAAATCCATGGGCTCAGATTGGTTACTGGGGTGATCATCAGGTAATCTATTTTGAAAAACTTCTGGAATTCTATGACGCAACAAATCATAAATCACTCTTAAGTTCATTGAATGAAAAACTTTATACAAGTTCAAATGTTCCATACAGAATTAAGTCTTATGAAGAAATTGTAAAGAATCCAAGAAGTACAATTATTTTCGACTGGGATTTAAACAAACAGCTTAGTGCTTCTTCAAAAGAAAAAGGAAGCGATGCAAAACTTATTCTTGATGAAACCGGATCACCATATCTGGTAAGCTTTACTACAAAGATGCTGCAGATAGTTGTTGCAAAAGCAGCAAACTTTATTCCTGGCGGCGGAATCTGGCTTAACACTCAGCGTCCAGAATGGAATGATGCAAACAATGCTCTTGCAGGATACGGTCTTTCGATTGTTACACTTTGTTATCTCTACCGCTACATTAATTTCCTCATCAAGCTTTACAGCGAAACAGACCTTACAAGTGTAAGCATTCAGACAACTCTTGCTAACTGTCTCCAGAAACTGTACACACTTTACGCAAACTCTGAAGTAGAAGCATGTGCAAAATCTCCTTCAGCCCGTAAACATTTTGCAGATAAGGCCGGTCAGATTTTTGAACAGGAAAGAAACACCTACTACCAGTGCGGATATTCTGAAGGTGAAAAAGAAATCGAAACTAAAGAAATCGTAAAAATTCTTCAGACAATTCAGAAGCACGTTGAATACACTATAAAAATGAATAAACGTTCTGACGGACTTTATCATTCTTACAACACTGTTAAAATTTCTGACAAGGAAATGGTTGTTGAATATCTGCAGGAAATGCTTGAAGGCCAGGTTGCAGTTCTTTCTTCCACTTTGCTTAAGCCGAACGAAGCAATTGATGTTATGGAAGCTTTAAGAAAGAGCAGAATGTATGAAACAAGACAGAAATCATACATGCTTTATCCAAACAAAGAGCTGCCTGCATTCCACAACAAGAATAATGTACCAGCTCAGGAAGCTGAAAAGTTAAATTCAATTCTCAGCAGAACAGGAAACTTCTATCTGGAAAAGGATATAAACGGAAGCTACCATTTCAATCCTTCATTTAGAAACGCAAATGTCTTAAAAGATATTGCTGCTGAACAGGATGAAAATCTTAAACTCAGCGATGACGAATTGAAAAAGCTTCTGGAAGTGTACGAAAAAACTTTCAATCACCAGAGTTTTACAGGCCGCTCCGGTACTTTCTATGCATACGAAGGTCTTGGCAGCATTTACTGGCATATGGTTTCTAAACTCCTGCTGGCAGTTCAGGAAAATCTTTTTGCAGCAAAAGCACTGGGAGATAAAGATTCTGCAGAAAAACTTACACAGGCATACTACGATGTAAGAAGCGGACTGAGCTACAACAAAACTCCTGAACTGTACGGAGCATTCCCACAGGATCCATACAGCCATACACCAAATGGACAGGGTGCAAAACAGCCTGGAATGACAGGTCAGGTAAAAGAAGAAGTACTTACCCGCTGGGGTGAACTTGGCTTAAGCATTAAAGATGGTTCTGTAACATTTGATCCAGTTCTTCTTGAAGCAAATGAAATCAAGGAAGACAGCACCTTAACCTTTACATGGTGTGGAGTTAAGGTTGAATACCTCTTTGGTCAAGGTGAAAACACAATTACAGTTGACGGTCAGAAACGTATTGGAAATCAGTTAACAGCTGAAGAAATCAAAAACATATTTGACCGCAACGGCAAAGTTAAAAAGATACAGCTAAGTTTTAGTCTGTGACCTTTATATAAACTCCTCTGATAATTTAAAAAACGTTTTTTCCCCTGCCCCAGTCGTTTAGTGGATTTTTCGACTGCTCCGGCAGGGGGATTTTTTTGGACAAGTAATTACAGATCTACAACAGTAGAAATTTAATTAGTAGGTCAAACGCGACAGGAACCGGCCGCACGATATTTATCTACAACAGTAGAAATTTAATTAGTAGGTCAAACTCCGGTAGTAATTATAACTTCCGTGAATCTACAACAGTAGAAATTTAATTAGTAGGTCAAACCTTTCAAAGTTTAAGAAAGATAATGCAATCTACAACAGTAGAAATTTAATTAGTAGGTCAAACCAAGTACACTAATGGAAAAGTGACACGAATCTACAACAGTAGAAATTTAATTAGTAGGTCAAACCACGGCTTCACTTAAAGCACTTTGAACATCTACAACAGTAGAAATTTAATTAGTAGGTCAAACGAAATAAGCTGAAGACATACTTTGTTATCTACAACAGTAGAAATTTAATTAGTAGGTCAAACTTACGTAAAAAACAGTCTTATACTGTATCTACAACAGTAGAAATTTAATTAGTAGGTCAAACTCTTTCAGGAGGTTTTATATTATGATATCTACAACAGTAGAAATTTAATTAGTAGGTCAAACATGAATGCAACTAAAGAAGCTAATGCTATCTACAACAGTAGAAATTTAATTAGTAGGTCAAACTTTGAAAAGTTAATAGAAAGTGTTATATCTACAACAGTAGAAATTTAATTAGTAGGTCAAACAAGAAAGGGAAGAAAGAATTCATAACATCTACAACAGTAGAAATTTAATTAGTAGTTCAAACAGTGTTATGCAAGTTAGGCACGACTAAATCTACAACAGTAGAAATTTAATTAGTAGTTCAAACCCTTTAGAAAGTATCAAAAGGTTAATATCTACAACAGTAGAAATTTAATTAGTAGTTCAAACTTTGGAAGATAAAAATTATCACACATATCTACAACAGTAGAAATTTAATTAGTAGTTCAAACTATATTGATTCTTATGTTGACGGAGTGATCTACAACAGTAGAAATTTAATTAGTAGTTCAAACCCGAAGAAAACGGCGGATCAGGTGACTAATCTACAACAGTAGAAATTTAATTAGTAGTTCAAACTTTTCTATTTAATTTTTTTGACTTGCGATCTACAACAGTAAAAATTTAATTAGTAGTTCAAACAAGTGCCGCTCGAAGTGCCGGAATGAATCTACAACAGTAGAAATTTAATTAGTAGTTCAAACACTCTGGAGAGCATCGGCAGGAATGGATCTACAACAGTAGAAATTTAATTAGTAGTTCAAACAGCCGACGAAGAAGCGACCGACTTAAATCTACAACAGTAGAAATTTAATTAGTAGTTCAAACCAATATAAACTTACATAAACTAGATACATCTACAACAGTAGAAATTTAATTAGTAGTTCAAACCTTCGATTTCTTTATAGACTGTTAAAGTATCTACAACAGTAGAAATTTAATTAGTAGTTCAAACTCTTGTTCGTGTCATGGTCCAATTCCTATCTACAACAGTAGAAATTTAATTAGTAGTTCAAACTTGCCACCAGAAAGCAGAACATTTTTGATCTACAACAGTAGAAATTTAATTAGTAGTTCAAACCAACCAGTAACAAAAGGCACCGAAAATCTACAACAGTAGAAATTTAATTAGTAGTTCAAACAATTGTTCCAGAACCACTAACTATTAATCTACAACAGTAGAAATTTAATTAGTAGTTCAAACAACGGGCTTTTACAGGGGATTTCAGCATCTACAACAGTAGAAATTTAATTAGTAGTTCAAACAATAGATCTTATTGATACCGCTATTATCTACAACAGTAGAAATTTAATTAGTAGTTCAAACTTATAGCGAACTTTTGACAAAAAACAATCTACAACAGTAGAAATTTAATTAGTAGTTCAAACTTATCAAGTACTGCCCTTGTTTCAGCTATCTACAACAGTAGAAATTTAATTAGTAGTTCAAACCCTTATAGATGTACAACGGTACAGTTTCTTGCTGTTTATCGCATATATTGCGGTTAAAATTGATAAAAAAGGTATTTTTTTCATCAAATTCTCCAGTAAGACCCAGGGTTTGTAACTTTTAGCCGATTACGAAAACTTCTTTTTCTTCGTTTCTGGCATAACCATAACATGTTTTTTTGCATGTTTCTGATAAATTAAATATAATAATTGAATCTTCTTCTGTAAAGGTCTTCATGTACGTATTCTGTATTTCTGCCTCTATATTTTTAAGCACCGTATCGCTATTGGCAATTTCAAAAACCGAATATTGCAGACGAAAACCAAATTTTGAAAGATATTTTGCAAACTTTGTGCGTACTTTATCATTGCTAATATCGTAACTGATTAAAAGCATACCTATTAATCCTCCCCACCATACAAGTCAAAAATTGGAAATTCTTCTGCCAGCCTGTCTCTCATAAAAGAACGGTAATAAGACTGAAGATAAATAAAGATTTCGTTCTTGTATTCCATAATAGCTTCTAGAATCAGCCCCACATACTTTTTTGAATTTTTCCAGGGTAAAATATACTGATTCTGATTCTTCCAAAAATCTGTTTCATTAACCTGCCCAAGATTCAAAGCTTTTATAATTGCCCCATCCACAATCGGACGAAAAGGCTCTTCTAAATCACATACAAGAGATTTCCGATGAAAAAATTGCGTATGTAAAATTCCTACATAGACATCAAATCCGTACATCTCCAGAAGTGCATTAATAATATTAAAAAGAATAGTATACCCAATATCCATAAGTGTATTTGTCATATCACACTTAGTACGCGGCTGCCGGATTTTCCATTTATAATCAGCAAAAAGTGATTTGAAATAGAGCTTTGCACTAATTCCTTCTATTCCCATAATTTCCTGACCGCATAAATTAGGTTCTAAAACCTCTTTTTCAAACTGTTCCAGTTTTTTTATCACATCCTTTTCTTCTTCCGTTTTTTTTCTTTTTCGTTTTAATAAAGCACACTGATTATGAATCTTGTTAGCAATAACATGGGCTGCAATATCTGTTTTTTCGTATTCATATTGTTTTTTCCGAAGCAGTACATTACCTTCGGCTTTCGAAGGCAACATAGCCGTTACCCTAAGATTTGGCGACATAAACACAATGGAAAATCCAAACTTCTTTGAACGATCAAGTAAACCTGTAGTAAGACAGTAATCCCCGCAGATAAAAAGAATAAAAAGTCTGTAACAGGTAGACTGGTGTTTTATTTTTCCTTCTGAATCTGTAACAAGAAGATTATCATTCTTAAAACTGATTTTCTCTCCTTCATCAGTAAAAACAAAAGCAATCTGCTTAAACTCAAAATCCCGGGTACTCATCATAAACTCTCTCCTGATTTATAACTAAAACCCTCCACAATATGCTTTTGGAGCAAGTGGACGGTCACAAAAATCATTGTAGATACAGTGAAGGCACTTATCAGCAGTTTTGGGTTCATAAGACGATGGATTAAAAGTCTGCATTGATCTGTTCGTTGCCTTGAATTTTTCGAACATTTCGCTATTTTCTTCCGGTAATTGAACAGGATAAACTTTGTTATTGTCACTGGAATAAAAACGCAAAACTTTTACAGTGTACCCCATTTCTCGTAAGCACAAACATTGAGCATAAAGCTGAAAAACATATCCATCATAAATAGTTTCTATTTGTTTTTTTCGTTCTGTAAGCAAACCTTTTTCTATATCAAATAAATCAATTTTTCCACACAGATTGTATTCACTAGAATAAACATCCATTCCCTGGAGAATGTTTTTATGAGTTGAATAACGCTGTTCATCTATTGCAGAATGTGCGGCCTTACCATTCAGCTGGGCACTGCCATAATACATGCGCTCAGAAAGTTCTCCATAAAGTTGATGATAATAAATTGAAAGAGGACAGAAAATAAAATCATTCAGATAAGAGATTTTCAGGTAGAGTTCCATCGGCATCCCCATCTAAATCAAGGAAATTATCTTTTGATATTACAGAATGCCCCAATTCCTTTTCAGTTTCTTTACGAGCAATCCCTGCAACATTACCTCCCCGGCGTGCAACATTTTTACTTTCATCAAAAGAATCTGGTTTTTCCTGCTGACTGATTTCTGTCGTAACCCGCTCCCCAAGCATGGTAAAAATCAATTCCAGATCTGTCATATGGTCGCGAAGATTTTGATTTTTTTTTGTAAGTCCTTTTACTGATTTATATTCACTGGGAGTAAGCCCGAAAGTTGCCTTAGAAATTTCTGCTGTAAGTATGGCATAATCCTTTTCCTTAGTAATACCCCGAACTTTCCATTCATCTGTAAGATTCTGTCTGATTGCAATTCCACGAAGGCGCTTATCAATCCAGTCTTTCGGGTAGCCTTTCTTTTCATAAAGCTCTTTCATACGATCCTGGGCAAGTTCCGGATTTTCAATTTCCAAGATTCGTTCATATCCTACCTGGGCAAGCCACTGTTTAAAAGGTTCTGCTTTAGGAGAAGGAATAGACTGAATTATGCGGAGAAGAGCTTTTACATTTGCGGCATCAGTCTCACGCATTTTTCCATCAGGAGCCATCATTTTCAACTGTCGACAAATTGTCGACAGTTCAATTCCATCTTCCGAATGGACACGCTTTTTCATCTTAAACCAGTAATCTCTAGGGTTAACACTTTCTGAAAGAACAGCAATTACATCCACCACAGAAAAATACCACTGCTCTTCTTTTTCATCCCAAATCGAGCGAATTTTACTATCTTCAAAAAATTTTATCTGATGAAGAGATTTATTTTCATCATTTTGCATAATTTTTCTCCTGAGCAAACTTAAACCAGTCGGCATTGGAAATCTTCATATAAGAACCGCCTCCGTTTCCTTTTAACCACTCATCGTCCATCGCAAAACCTTTTTTTATATATTCCTTTAAGACGGTATTTGCCCAAATACGAAATTGAGTTCCCCGTAAAGACTTTACACGATAGCCAACAGAAATGATTACATCCAGATTGTAATAGTCTATATTTCGTTCAACTTCGCATTCGCCTTCTTTTTGAACTGTTGCAAAATTTGCAACAGTTGAATCTTGTGGTAATTCACCTTCCTCAAACACATTCTTTATATGTCTGGAAATTGTAGATTTATCACGTTGAAAAAGTTCCGCCATCTGATCAAGAGAAAGCCATACTGTTTCATTCTGGAGATTAACATCAAGTTTTGTAACTCCGTCTTCTGTTTGATAAATTATTATTTCACCTTTATTCTGCATACTCTTTTCCCTGAACAAATCTAAACCAGTCAGAATTAGAAATATTTTCGATTAATCCTTTTTCATTCAGATTAAAATCATTCTTCAAAAGATAAAGCCCTTTCAACGCAATATGGTATGCACCGTTAGCATCAGCATCAACAGGAAGCTTTGAAATCCATTTTCCATCATCACTTTTGCCTTTTGCATATTCAAGCCGGCTGTCATAGAAAGTTCCATCATCAGCCATAATAGGAGAAATCAGATAATCATCTTCTTGTTTTGAAGAATTAGGCACCGAATTTCTCATCTGAAGAATTGCAGTAAACGCACGGTATAAACCATCATAAAAAGAGAAGTTTTCTCTTTCAGCCTGAACTTCATGAATTTGGTCTATAAAATTGTCCTCTGAATTCCAGTTAATTCCCTGCGCATCGAACAAAGCTTTTAAATTTTCTGTAGGATTTACGTGAACAACAGATTTCTCCGCTTTACTAAATACAAGTCGTTCTCCCCTTGAGTAAAGCTCCCATTTTTTCTTAAAGTCTGCACTATCTCCAAATTCACTGTAATCAAAATCAAATACAAATGAATCTGTTTTTCTGTCATAACGAATAGAGTCAAACTTATCAAAGAAGTCTTTTTTCTTTTCAATATTAGTCAAACCTGCAGTATAGAAAAGATTTGCGAAACCAGTTTTTGGGTCAATTTTTGAAGTATACGCAGCCGGAATATAGAAAATCCATCCACACTGCTTACCGACATCACTTACATTTGCAACTTTATTCGTAAGCTGATATGCATTCAAAACTCCACCAGGTTCAGTGTCTTTCTTATCTTTAAAAACAAGATAATTCAATTTTTCAATGAGCATATTTTCAAACTTTTGATATACTTGTCGTTCAACTGCAAATCGTCCGCGCTTAAAGCCAAAATTCAAATCTTCCATTACAACAATTGCATTATTTTCTACGATTAACTTTGCAATTTCATGCACGATGTTTGAAAGATATCCTTCTTTTAATTCTTTGATATTGCTGATTGTCTGCCAGTTTTTGCGAGCCTTGTCTCGTTCACCCTCTTTCTGAACAAGTTTTTCCTGATAGTTTACAGATACAGTTTTATCATTTCGATCCTGCTCCACAAGGTTGAGCGTTTTCTGAAGTTCAATTTCGCCTTTCTGATTAATGAGAGAAAGATAAATCAAATGACGCTCACCACGGTCAAGACCAATAATCTTTATATCAGGATTATTTTTTAGAACTTGCTGAACTTTTTCATTGAACGTCTTTACCGTAATTTCAGGAGCTTTGAAATTCATTGTAATCGGACAGTGGAACAAATAAGTCTTCTGAGTAAAGTGACGGTCTTTAGTGATGTCAAATTTTGCCTCTTTGCAGACAACTTTACCGCTATCAAGAAGTTCTTTTGCTACATCAGAAAGTTTGAAATTCTTTTCCTGTTTATCAGGATTTTTGAACTTATAGATCTCCTGATAAATTTCTTCTGGAATGGTTTCTCCGTCAGAAGTAGTTCTGTTTACAAGGACCGAGCCTTTTTTATGACAAACATTTTTTACATCAGGATTTGCATCACGCCAGAAAAGTTCTGCTTCTCCATTCAATTTAAGACATACATCACAAAGATTTTCTTCACTGAAAAGATTTTCCCAGTAAAGCGTATGAAGATTCTTTTTACCAGTTGAACCGTTTCCGCCGTCTCTACCAGTTGAATAGTCTTTATTATAAATCTGGAAAAGAAAGAGTTTACCGGAATCTATGAGTGAATTGATTTTTTCAGCAGTTACATTCACAAACCAAATTTTATAAAGTAAAAGATTAATCTCTTTGTAAAACTGATCAACCTGCTTAAATTGGCTGCAGTCGCCTAAAGAAGAAAAATCATATATACATGTACTTTTATAGGAATGAACAAAGGTCATACAAAATGAAATCCAATCCTTTACAGCTTCTGTATAACCTTTTAAATCGCCGGTATTCCTATAATAGTCAATTTGAAACATTTTCTTTTCATTAAAAGTTTTATTATTCAGGTCAAAGACTCTCTTTGAAATTACAAGTGGCTTAATAAAATTATCGTTTTCCAAAATATAATCTTCATTAGAGTTTTTAAAATGTTGTTTAACATCATTTAACTGTGTCGAACATTTTGGAATCATGGTTGTTACATCCTTAAAATACTTATACACAAGCTTTTCGTAACAATCATTCTTTTTTGTACATGTTTCAGTATTATTCTCAACGTCAAACTTTGGTTTATCTTTTGGATTTAATACTCCTAAATAATATAGTCCACTTCTACGGAGTAAAATACATGTATAATCAGATTCTTTGTTTACGTCCCAACCTTTTGCTAATGAAACATTATCAAAATTCAGTTTTACCTTCTTCACCTCATTCGGCTTTTTTGTAACAAAGTTTCTTACCTTATTATAAAGCGGAACAATTTCAGAAAGTATTTGCATTATCTCGTCAAATTTTGAATAGAAATCAGTGTCTTTCTGCTCTTCTCCGCGGTAATCTAGAAGTTTCAGATAATGATAAAGATTCTGCGCTTCATCAAGGAAATCTTTTATCTGAGTTGCAGACTCTTTTTCCTTTATCAGATTTTCCTGTTTTTCAAAATCAATTTTCTCAAAGGCAGATTCTATATTCTTTAGAATTTCTACAGAAGTTTTTTCTTTTGATTCTTCAACAGTACGAAGTTCTGCAATTTTGAAATAATTTTTTACGGTCTTTTTTACAACAACGTCATTTTCTTTTGCCCATCTTTCATATGCATTCTGTAAATCTCCCAGAGAACAATCCCTTTTTGCTATTTCTTTTCTGATAGCCTCAACTTGCTTTTCTGAGAGTTCCTTCTTTGCACCATCTTTTTCGATTAAGAAAAGACCTTCATGCAAAATCGACCAGTTACCAAAAAGCTTTAATGAGAACTCTGTAACTTCTTTTGCTGGCACATAAATCTGATTCAAATCATAATCCGATTTTTCAAAAAGTGTTTTTACCTCAGAAAGAATTTTATTTAATGACTGTTCCTTAAACTGTTTTACAGACTTGTAAATCTCTTCGCTTGATTCAAATCCCACAGGAATAAAAGAAGCCGTGCTTCTATCGCTCAAAATCTGCTTATACAATACGGTCATTTTTCGTTTGAGCTTATTTTTTTCTTCTGCAGGAAGCTGCTGACGGGCAAGATTTATTTTTTCATTTAAGCCCTGAAGTTTTTGAGTACCCGCTTCACCAGCTACACCACCAATTATCGTATTATAAAAATCAATACCACTCTGGCTCAAGACTGCATTAAATCCGTCTGCACTAAAAATATCAGCAAGTTTTTTGCCTTTAAGGATTTCAGAAAGAGATTGTTCGGTCTGTGATATGATTTCCGGGAAGTTTTTATGCAAGTATTCAAAAAGTTTTACGTTTGCATAAAATTTCGGGAAGTTCTCGTTAACGATTCTATTGCTGATAGCTGTAGACTGGGCTTCTTCACTGTACATATTCTGCCGGTTCTGGTGAAAGCCTGTAAAATATGTTGCGAAACCTTTGAACACATTTAGAGCAGCCTGCTTGTCAGATATAGCTCCTGATTCATCAGATTTTATTACAGTTGGTACGAATTCGGTTAAAAGTTCTTTTTTAAAAAGTTTATCAAATCTATCATCATCCTTAAACTTTTTGACAATTTGCTTTCGCATTACCCCTTGTAAAGTTTCCAGTTCTTTTTTAATTTTGTTCTTCTTCTGCTTATCTTTTTCATTCTGGAATAATTCAAACTTATCGTATAATTCCCTCCATTCAAGTTTTGTCTTAGAAAGAACATCTTCTATAAATGAACGATGGAAATCATCTATCATTTGTTTTACTTCAACATAAGCCTTTGAACGCTCTTTATCTTTTTCAAGAAGTTTTAATTTCTCAATGTTTTCTTCTGTCTTTCCAATTGGAATCAATCTGTTTCGTAATGTAATAGAACGAGAATAGCCGTTCTTCTGTCCACAAAATTGCTCGATAGTTTTCATAACTTCACTCCTTTTTTTCTTAAGATATATACAATATATTATACCACATTTTCAGGGACATATACTGTCCCTGCATATATTTTTTTGGGACAAGCGATAGTAAGTACGCAGAGCGTACCGAAGCATAGCAAAGAAATGGAGCCAAAAATCGAAACCCTGAATAACACGTTTTTTGCGTAAGCAAAAATGGCCCCTTATAAATTCAATTGAAATAACATGATAAATTATGCTACAATTCCCCTATATTTCGGGGTTGTAGCTCACCTGGCTAGAGCGCTACAATGGCATTGTAGAGGTAGTCGGTTCAAGTCCGATCAGCTCCAGATAAATCTAAACAAATAAAGCTGCCGCTTTGAAAATAAAGTGACAGCTTTTTTAAATTTAATCTTGAACCGACTACCGAGGCAGGCGCTTAAAAAATGCGAATACTTGGAGCATTTTTTAAGATAAGGCAGCATGGATGCTGCCGACGTCCTGCCGAGGCGGCTGCATGAGCGGACACGACGTCCGCGAAATGCAGCGAGGTTCAAGTCCGATCAGCTCCAGATAAATCTAAACAAATAAAGCTGCCACTGTGAAAATACAGTGACAGCTTTTTTAAATTTAATCTTGAACCGACTACCGAGGCAGGCGCTTCAAAAATACGAAAGCTTAGAGCATTTTTTTTATCACCTATCCCAGGCTGCAGAAAACTTTTCCATATATTCCTGATTATAATTTAATTCAATTCCCATGAGAATTAATTTTTGGTAATAATCAAAATCGTAATCTTCATCTTTTTTAATGCGGATTACTTCTTTAAACATTTCTTCTGAAAATGAGTAAAAGAGTGCGTTATAGGCGTGGAGCTCATCACTTGAACTGTTTGATAAAAAATTTACCATACCGTCACAATAATATGAATTCATAAAAGCCGGCGAAAGATTGAACTTTTTATTTCCATCTGCTGCAGTAAGGATAATATGCCATTCGTCAACAATATCAATTCCTACAGTAAAGGCCCGAGATTCTTCATAAGTTTCATCTCCATATGAGACTTTAAGTCTTGCCTTCATATCACCTTTTTCAACAATCGGAGTATATGTTCCGGCTCCTCCCCAGCCACTTTCCAGGCGACCTTCAAAATAACTGCCGTCTTTTTGAAAATCAAAAATAATCCTGTTTTCACACCAGGTAAAGCGTGAAAGAAAATTTCTTAAGTCTTCACTAGTCCAGCCAGCAGTTGAAAACTTTTTTGGTTCAGGAGTCAGATATCCGCCGAAAACCCATCCCCCCACATAAAATTCGTTTTTCACACTTTCATATGGGAGGAGAATCTTTACCCAGTTTGATTTTATTCCGTCAATTGTTGCTTCATCTCCAAGATTCAGAATTTTTACTTTCTGCCGGTCTGTGAGAAGGCCGATTTTTTTTGCAGACAAAGTCGAATCTGAACGAATTCTTAATCCTTCCGGAGAATTAACATATGCAGAACTAATTAAATTGCCGTCTTTAAAAAAACGGGCATCCTGGGCTGACAAAGTTCCAATACAAATTGCAGCCATAAAAAATAGAAATATTTTTTTCACTGAAGTTTTCTCCTCTTGTTAAAGAGTTTATGGTTCTCCTGAATACTGCTCAATTGCAGGAACAACTCCATTTTCACTTTCATAAGTAAGGTATACTGTTTTCAATTTACCATCGAACCAGTCAAGTGCAAGAACAGCTCCTTTAATTTCCATTTTATCTTCAGAATATAAAATTCCCAGATTGTAACTTTTAGGCTTTCCCTCTTCCATTACCCAGGCAAAAGTGTCCCGTCCGGCATAATCTGCCCTGCAAAGAACAAAATCATATCCCGCAAGAAGTTTTTTTATCTGCCCGGCGGAAGGAAATTCATCTGGAGGATTTTTCTGATCCGGCAAGGCATTTAGTACCAGTCCACGAATTTTATTTTCACCGGAAGCTTTACCTTTACCAGCCTGTGCAAC
Source organism: Treponema sp. UBA4307 (assembly GCA_002394685.1). Lineage (GTDB taxonomy): Bacteria > Spirochaetota > Spirochaetia > Treponematales > Treponemataceae > Treponema_D. The sequence continues at coordinate 23,253 of DGUP01000029.1, forward strand.
ACACAAATCAAGTTTTTCTTCGCTGCATTCCATTGTAGAAATTTCCAGCGTAGTTCCGTGTTTTGTCTGTGAAAAAAATGAATCACTTTCAGGATCAAAAACAATTGCATCGAAGCCAGTTAAGAAACGGGCTTCACTTCCGGCCATATCATGGAGAAGAATTTCCCCAGGGTCAGAAGAAGATTTATAGCGGTCCCATTCCCAGTAAGTACGTATGCCTTCATTAACTTTTCCGCTTCCTGTAAGCAGGATTGTCTGATTCAGCGAATGGGCATAATCAATCCGGTTAACTTTCTGCCCATTTTTTTCTGCAAGACTTTTAAATGCTTCTTCATCCTTCAGACTGATTTGCTCCGGATTATAGAAAGCCCAGTACTGATGACTTGTAGAAACAATTTTATCTCCAGGAATAAAATCCGCAGTGGAAGTTTTGTGAATCATAATTCCTTTGTCAGAGCCCCGGAATTTATTGTACTCGAAAATTGCAGTCATACATTCCCGGCTGTCAATTTCAATGTGCCGTGGATTTTCCATATTCTGAATTGTATGTTCAGTTACAGAATCATGAAGGCTTGTCCATGCAGGAATCTGATAATGTGAAAAATCAATTGAGCCAATCAGCAGGGCATCTTCCGGCAGCAAACGTGCAAGACAAGCAGCAAGCTTTTTGTAATCCTCATATTCTTCATCCACAGAAAAACCTTTCAGCAGAATAGGAAGAATTTTTGTCTGAGGAAAATAATGTTTCAAAAATGGTGTGTGAATAAAAATGCCGTGTTCCTGCACCCAGAATTTATCCTGCAGAGAAATTTTGTTTTTCATTTCAGGCTGCTGTAATAAAAGAGAAAGCAAATCCTCATCAACAAAAAGCGGACCGTCTGGAGTTTTCCAGCAGGTATTTTTTGGAGCAACAATATTTTTCTTTCCCTGTTCAAAATGATCTGTACAAAGAATAACTATAACAGAAGGATGATTGTTAATTTTAGAGATTGCTTTATAAAATGAATTGATTTGCTTTTCTGTAATATTATGATGGGGAATTACAATTGATGCAGGCATTTGCTGTGGAATCACAAAAGCATTTGAATTGCTAAAAATATGATTCCACATTGATATGTCACCCTCATATAAGTACCCGGCCTGAGTTGTAATTTTTCTTCCGGAAATTTTACCAGAGGATTTTAAGTTTTCCCCTGATAAATCTGCCCCGGAAGAAACACAAGAAGCCAGGGCACAAATAAGGATTAACGGAAAAAGAATTTTCCAGTTTTTCATTTAGTTTTTTTACCGCCCCACTCAACTACAGCAAAGCCACTGCGTTCTGCAGGAGTAAGAGTCTGCTCTTTAGTTTCGATTGCTTCATCAAGAGCCAGGTATTCGAAATAAACACGGATGATTGAATCTGGTTTTGGTGAAATAACGAGAGGCGCTTCACTGTTTATCTTATCCATTGAGTTGAATGTGATAAATGTGTAAGGCTTTTCTGATTTATTGATTTCTGGAATCCAGAATTCATTGAAGTCAGCAATTTCCTTTTCGTTAAGTCCAAGGAATGTAAGCTTTTCTACAAAGAACTTTTCAAGTTCAGCAGTTTCAACAACAAAACCTTCACTTGTATCAACTTCACCTGTAAAGTCATTGCTTTCCCAGAAGAGGTATGGATATTCTTTTCCAGTCTTTTTATCTGTAAGTTTTCCATCAGGAGTTGCAGATACCTTCCATCCATTTTTATATTCAGGGATTGATTCTGTTACACCACCCTTAGGACTAACTTTTACAGAAACAGTTGTTTTCTTCTGTGGATAAAGGTAGATTACCGGCTTACCCCTTTCATATCCGGAACCCTGGTGAATGTAAAGGGTCAAAGTAGAGTGCTTATAACTGCCATCCTTAAACTTTGCAATAAAGACATAGTAGTTTGAACCCCACTGCATATTATCCAAGCTTTCAGAAGCATTGTAAGTAAAACTTGTAGAGCCGGCAGTATACTTTGACAGAGTAAAATCATCGATTCCTTTAGTTGCCTTAGAACCGTTAAGTATGTAGTCCCAGATTGAAGCTATGCTTGTACTGCTCCAGATACAGCGAACTGAAACACAGTCAGAAGTTACGGAACCAATAATATGCTGAATTCCCATAGTTTCATCATAAAGGTAAATACTTCCTGCTTCGTCTTCTAAAACATAATTGTTATCTCCCGACTGAAGTTTATTTACCTTGATTGAACTGTAAGATGCTGCAAAAATTGAAGAGGCTGTAAACAAAGCAGCGACTAAAAGTGTGATTATTTTCTTCATATTATCTCCTTAAAGAAAATCTATATTAAAAATAACTTTACGTTATTTTCTCTGCATTCATTATTTCCGAAATTACAAAATAATGTCAATCAAAGGGAACTATTGCAGAATTGTAATTTCAACACGGCGGTTCTGCTTACGGCCAGCTTCTGTATCGTTAGAAGCAACAGGAAGACTGCCGCCGTATCCCTTACACAGAATCCGCTGACCATCAATTCCCCTTGCAATCAAAGCCTTAGCAATAGTATGGGCACGATCCAGAGACAGTTGATATTCATTACTTTCATCCCCAGCCCGGGCAGTATGTCCTTCCACAAGGAACATTGTCTTTTCAGGGCACTGTTTAAGAAGTGCTGCAATTTTATCCAGACGCTTTTCTTCACCAGGGAGCAGTTCTGCAGAATCCGGCTTAAACTGAAGGTCATGGATTGAAAGTCTGGTTCCGGCCGCAGTACTTTCGTAAGTTACGCCGTTATCCTTTTCCAGCTGAACAAGGGCAGGTTTAATTTCTTCAGCATTTACTGCAGGAGGATATTCTGTAAAAAGAGAAATGCTGCCCTTAAAGGTAACAGTGTTTCCGTTTGAGTATGTAAACATTTCTTCCACCCGGTCACTTACAAGAAGAGCTTTACCGCTGGACTTGCTTACATACATTGTTGCATCGTGAAATCCGCTGGCTTTTTTAAGTTCAGGATCCCCATCAGGATCAGTATAAACTGCATCTCCCACCAAATGACCGTAGCGGGTTGCCCACTTTGCTGTAAGTTTAAAGCACTCTTCATCCCGGTATATAATATCTTCTACATAAGTATATTCAACCAGCATAGGAAGTTTTGTATAAATTCCTTTTTCCAGAGGATCTACAGAACGAACAGCTTCTGACTGCCAGCGGTCTCCCACAACAATTTGCTGTGAAGGAAAGGAAGGAAAGGCCCTGAAAGAAGGAAAGCCATTATCCTGAATCATGGAAAATTCCCCATCACTGGAAATTTTAAAACTTGCTTCAATAGCATCGTTTATTCCGCCGTTAACCGAAGCTCCGGCTCGCTTAGTTTTCTGCAGGACAAAAAAGTTACCCCTGTAAACAGAATCACCTTTTACAGTTTCAGGAACAATAAAAGATTTTACTTCCCGGCTCATTAAACCAATGTAACGGTTGTTGTCATAACGGCGCAAATCAGTTCTTTCAGTAAAGACATAGTTTTTGTCTCCCCGGTAAGCAATAGAATTCTCAGGCTGAACAGTTTGGGCGTAGGAATTAAAAACAAATATCACTAAAAATAAAAAGGGCAGATTTCTCTTCATGCTGCAATTTTAGCACAGAAAATCTGCCCTGTTCCTTAGAATTTTCTAATATTATCAGATAAAATTAATCAGATTTTACAAATCAATTTCAAGGTAAATTGGAGTGTGATCCTGACGCGGACCGGAATCAATCATTTCTGACTTGAGAATTTTATCCTTAATTCTGTCACTGACAATAAAATAATCAATACGCCAGCCCGAATTATTTATCTTGCTGGTCTTAATCCGCTGGCCCCACCAGGAATAAATATCCTTTACATCCCCATGAACATAACGGAAGGAATCAACAAAACCACGGTTAAGCAGCCCCGTAAAATCTTCCCGCTCTTCATCTGTAAATCCTGCAGAAAAATGATTTGAAGCTGGATTTGCCAGGTCAATTTCCTTGTGAGCCACATTAAAATCTCCACAGGCAATTACCGCTTTTTGTTTATCCAGACTACTTAAATAATCTCCGTAACAAAGATCCCACTTCTGACGGTCAGCAAGTCTTTTAAGTCCGTCTCCTGAATTTGGAGTATAAACATTTACAAAATAAAAATTTTCTGTTTCCAGGGTAAGAAGGCGGCCTTCATCATCCATTGTATCCGGTGCACCAATTCTGGCTGCTTCTGAAGAAAGTTTCATTCCTTCCTTATACAGAATCATTGTACCGGCATAACCTTTTTTTGCAGGAGGAACTGAACTAACCCATTCCACCTGATAGCCCGGCAGATAATTCTTTAACAGTTCCAGATGCTTTTCAGAGGGACCTTCTGCAGGAAGTTTGGTCTCCTGAATTGCGATTAAATCAGCATCATATCCCCTGATTGTATGAAGTACCTGTTGAGACAAAAGAGCCCTGTCTGAAGTTGATGTAAGGGCTGCATTCAAAGAATCAATATTCCACGAAATTAACTTTGTCATAATTTTTCCTTACATAGTCTTTATGATTTCCAGAAGACGGTCAACATCTTCCCTTGTAGTTGCCCAGCTTGTACAGAAGCGGATAACTGTGTGTTCATCATCATATTTTTCCATATAACCGTACTGAACTTTTTTTGCCAGTTCTTCAAGTTTAGAATTTTCAATGATGAAGAAAACCTGATTTGTAGGAGATTTAAAGTAAAGTCTGTAACCGGCAGAAACCAGTGCCTGCTGAATTACTTCTGCATAGGCATCAGCATTTTTTCCGATTTCAAAATACAGATTGTTCTTAAACAATTCCGTGAACTGAACTCCATTAATCCGGCCTTTTGCCATCAGTGCACCGTGCTGTTTAATCTGAGTTTCAATATGAGGAATTAAATCCGGATTCGGCAGAACAAGTGCTTCTCCAAAAAGAGTTCCGCATTTTGTACCACCAATATAGAAAACATCCGCAAGTTCTGCTAAATCCTCCAGGGAAATATCATTTGAAGTGCTCCCCAGTGCATAGGCAAGACGAGCACCGTCCACATAAAGAGGCAGCTTGTTTTTCCGGCAAACCTTAGAAAGTTCAGTAAGCTCTTTTTTTGAATACATTGTTCCCAGTTCAGTAGGCTGAGAAATATATACCATTCCAGGTTCAACCATATGGGTCCAGTTTCCATCCTGATAAAAATCCCTCACAAAAGATTCCAGAACTTCTGCAGTAAGCTTTCCATCCACACCTTTAACAGTCAGCACTTTATGACCTGTATATTCCACAGCACCAGCTTCATGAACCCCAACATGACCTGAATCAACTGAAACAACTCCCTGCCACTTTTTCAGAACGCAATCAATTACAGTTGCATTTGTCTGAGTTCCACCAGTTAAAAATCGAACCTCAGCTTTTGGGCAGCCACAGGCCTTTCTAATAAGATCAGCCGCCTCTGCAGTAAAAGGATCGTGACCGTACCCCTGACTGTGCAGCATATTTGTTTCTGCAAGCTTTTTAATGATAGCCGGATGGGCTCCCTCCATATAATCAGATGTGAATGCTAAAGCTTCCTCTGCCATTGTGAACTCCTATACACTTTCGTTTTCCACAGAATATAGATTTTTTTATAAATTTGCTACTTTTAAAAATTATTGATAATAGTACTTATTACTATTTACAAAATAAAATTAGTATGCTAGTCTTTTCTCAAGAGGTTACAAATGGTACAAAGCCGCAATTCCTCACAGAGAACATTAATCTTAAATTTAATGGAAGGAAATAAATCTCATCCCACTGCTGATGATATTTACGAAGCAGCAAGAAAGATTGATTCCCATATCAGCAGAGGAACAGTTTACAGAAATCTCAACCTTTTAGCAGAAAATGGTAGTATACTTAGAATAGAAGTTCCGGACGGAGCAGATCATTTTGACAGCACCCTTGAAGATCACGTTCACTTCTATTGCAGAAAATGTAACCGGGTGACAGATACAAAGGTTCTAAATATAGAAACAATTCTGGAAACTCAAAAGCAGCTGGAAAAAATGGGTTATACATCAATTAAACACACAATTCTTTTTGAAGGCATTTGTCCGGACTGTTCAAAACAATAAATTCTTAATATGTATTACATGGCTGTTGTAAGGAGGATAGCATGAAAATAAGTTTTTACAAGTGTAAAAAATGTGGAAAAGTCGTAGCAATGTTAAAGGGCTCACCTTGTGACACAATGTGCTGCGGAGAAGCAATGACAGAACTCACTGCAAACACAACTGATGCTGCTGTTGAAAAACACGTTCCAGTAGTTACAGTAAATGGAAACACAGTTGAAGTAAATGTTGGCTCTGTTACCCATCCAATGGAAGAAAAACACTTCATTGAATGGATTGCCCTGGAAACAAAAAACGGGAACCAGCTTAAGTACCTTAAACCAGGTGACGCACCAAAAGCAGTTTTCGCTTTAACTGAAGGGGATGAAGTTGTAAGAGCTTACGCATATTGTAACCTTCACGGTCTCTGGGCTGATAAATAATCTCTTGCATATCATTGAATAGGAGCAAGGAATGAACAATAAAGCACTTTACAATTTATCATACGGAGTATTTGTTCTCGGTGCAAAAAATGGTGATAAGGTTAACGCCTGTATTACCAATACCTGTATGCAGGTTGCCTCTGACCCTATCAGAATTGCAATATCAGTTTTGAATCAGAACTTTACATGTGATTTAATCAAGAAAACAGGATTCTTCAGTCTTTCAGTACTGGACTCTTCCTGCACATTTGATTTAATCAAACACTTTGGATATCAGAGCGGTAAAAATGTTAACAAGTTTGAAAACTATGAGTATAAGACCGATGAAAACGGCTGCCCATATATTCTTTCCAACTGCTGTTCACTTTTAAGCTGCAAGGTAGTATCAAAGGAAGATTTAGGTACACACACGCTTTTTGTTGCTGAAATTCAGAATATGGAAGTGATGAGTGACCTGCCTCCCCTTACCTACGCTGATTATCAGAACAAAATTAAACCAAAGGTTAACGTAGACAAGGAAAAGAAAATCATCGGATGGAGATGTAAAATTTGCGGCTATGAATATGAAGGTGCAGAACTACCAGATGATTTTGAATGCCCAATCTGCGGACATCCTAAAGAAGATTTTGAACCAATCTACGAATCATAATTTATTTAAGGAGAATTATTATGGCAAATAAATACGCAGGAACACAGACAGAAAAAAATTTACAGACAGCTTTTGCAGGTGAAAGCCAGGCAAGAAACAAGTACACATATTTTGCATCTGTTGCAAAAAAAGAAGGCTTCGAACAGATTTCAGCAATCTTCCTTAAAACTGCTGAAAATGAAAAGGAACATGCAAAACTCTGGTTCAAGGAACTGGAAGGAATTGGCGACACAAAGGCAAATCTTGCAGCCGCAGCTGACGGAGAAAACTACGAATGGACAGACATGTACGAAGAGTTTGCAAAAACAGCAGAAGCTGAAGGATTTAAAGCCCTCGCTGCAAAATTCCGTGCAGTTGGAGCAATTGAAAAGCACCACGAAGAACGTTACCGCGCCCTTCTTAAGAATGTTGAAATGCAACAGGTATTTGAAAAGAGCGAAGTAAAAGTCTGGGAATGCCGTAACTGTGGACACATTGTTGTAGGAACAAAGGCTCCTGAAGCATGTCCAGTTTGTGCACATCCAAAGAGTTTCTTTGAAGTTTCAGAAAACAATTTCTAATCAATATTATTACTACTTTAAGGCGGTTCTTCCACAAGAGGAGCCGCTTTTTTTTCTCTGTAGACATAGAAGTTAAAGGAAAAGGCATGATGACAAGTTATTATCTTTAAGGTGTGAATATTCGAAATAAACATTTCCAACTTCATGCTGCTTAAAAAGATTCAGCAAATATTTTGCCTGCTCCTTTTGCCCCTCACTGGCATTTGGATAACATCCCCATTCACCAATTATCGCAGGAACATTTATCTCTTCTGCATGTCTGAGAATGTTTCCAAATATAAAATCAACCCGTTCAACTCCTCCCTGACTATAGGCCTCCGTATCAACAAGAATATCGTAACCGTGGGGAACATAAATTTGATTTTCAATAACCCGGCCATCTTCATAACAGGCAGGTCTTACAACAGAAGGAACTCCTGCATTTGCAAAATAATTTGCCTCAAACATAAAAATAATTTCTTTATCAACACTGCGGATTAACTCTGCGGCTTCATCATAAAAAGGATTAAGAATCTCTTCTTCAAACTTTGAAGTGATTTTATAAATATCCTTAATCAAAGCTGCAATTTTTTTATCATCGCTGAGCGCCTCTAAATTTCCATCAGCCATAAATGCAGCAATTTTTTTCCCAGCAACAGCTCCTGCACTTCCAGGGAAAGGTTCATTCATAATATCCAGCCCTACAACATAAGGATTATCTTTATACCTTTCTGCCAAATATTTTAAAAGCTGAATGTAATGAGTGCGGATTCCAGTACCATCCACTGCCCGAGTATTGTTCCAGAAATTGTCAAAGACATGCTGAACAGCCGGACTTAAAAGGTAAGACTCACTCCACAATTCAGTTCTTACATGCTCCTGATCATCTGTAAATGTTGCCCACTCCGGTGCCCCATCTTCAAATACAGAACTATACAAATCCTGATGCAGATCCAGGAAGACAGGAATTTTTTCTCCGGCGGCCATTTCAATAATTTTATCAATTCTGCGGAAATAATTTTTATCATAGTATCCAGGTTCAGGTTCTGCCCCATCCCAGATAAGACCTAAGCGCACAAGATTAAATCCTTTTTCCCTTAAAAAACGAAAATCAGATTCATTGTAATCGCCTATATAGTTTTTTGATTTGTCCTTGCAAACCATATTAATTCCTTTTGGAATAAATGATTGATTATCTTCAGAAAATATTTTCTTTCCTTTAACACTGATCACTTTTTTCATTTTCATCACCACCTTGTTCTACACAACCTTTTCTTGCAGCCACATTAAAATCGGAAATTTCTTTTTCAAGTTTTCTTCCAATCGGAAAAAAGATCATTGGAATTAAACCAACAAGACTCATAATAATCGGCACCAGACCTGCTCCAACACGAATACCCCAGACTGCCCTCTCCGACTGAACGGCCAGCGTACCATCGTAACCAAAATGACTGATTATATTTGAAAACAAAGTTGCCTGAAGACTTGTAAGTGCTGTTGTAAGAAGAGCAAACAGTCCTCCGTACAAACCAGTTTTTCTTGTACCAGTTCTCATTTCATCGTAATCAATCAATTCACCATTTAAAACAACTCCTGCTGTCTGAATCACATTCAGTGCAAACACAATCAGGGTATAGCTTATAATTGCCTGCCAGCCTTTTGTAATAAAAAGCAGACTGCCAAATCCAATGAGGGCCGGAATAAAAGCCAGAAGAGTAATACATTTGCTCCCCATCTCTTTTATTTTCTTACCTGCCAGAGGAAGAAGAATCAGCATTATAATTCCAGGAATTACATCTGCAAGAGTAGCAATTGTGTTTGTAGATTTCACAACAGAATCCATAAAATATAAAAATGGAGTAAAGTAAAAACCAATGGCACCCCGGGCAAAAATATAAAAAAGCAGATAAGTTAAAAATGGACGTGAAAAAACAATCCGCTTTACATCAGTCCAGATTTCTTTTAAAGAATGCATTTCCGGAGCAGCGGCGGTTTCATAAAGCTCAGCCTTATCCTTAAGATTTTTTAAGGCAACAAGATACATGACTGCATTAACAAGAATAACGGCAGAGAAAACTGGAATTACATATTTTCTGTTTCCCCCGTCTACCAGCAGTAAAGTTGGAATTATTGTTGTAATTGCCCCCAGCACATTTCCAATGTAAGTCCGAATAATGTCCACATCTACCCTTTCCTCTTTATCCGGAGCAGCAAGAAGAAAGTAAGAATTATATGCCACAGAATATACCGTGTAAGCCGTATCAAAAATAAATAATTCTCCAAGAAGAACCGCAAAAATCAACCAGTCATTCCAGGACGGAGAAGAAAGAAGCATAAAGAAAATTGATACAAGCATTGTAGGAGCAGTAACCCTCATAAGATAAACATACTTACCTCTTTTTTTGTGAAAAGGCAGTTTGTCGATATAAGCTCCAAGCAAAGGATCATTAATTGCATTCCAGATACTGTAAAGAAGATAAATCCAGCCGTAAAATTTTGCATCAAGTCCAATAATATCCGTATAAAATTTCATCAAAGTGTTGTGAATGATGATTGGCCCGATTACAGATGCAGGCCCCGGCAAAGCAAGAGTTAATTTATCACGAAAGGTAAGACTTCCTTTTGGTTCCATGACTTTTCTCATGACAGCCTCCTTTATACTTTTTCTTCTAATTAAAGTGTAAACCTTAAAGTAACTTTAATGTCAAACAAAATCGTGCTAAAATTATTCAGGACCACAAATATGAAAGAGTTTTATACCATTGGTGAAGTAAGCCGGATTTTTAACATACCTGCCCCTACACTCAGATATTATGATTCCATCGGACTTTTAACTCCCTGGGAAACTGGAGAAAACGGATACCGATATTATTCAAAAGCACAGTTCGAAATTATTTCAATGATTATCTTTATGCGCTCAATCGGTACGCCAGTCAAAAGATTATCTTCCATATTAAATCAACAGAATGCAAATGGAATTCAGGAAGAACTTTACCGCTGTGAAGAATCAATTTTTGAAAAAATAAAAGAGCTGGAAAGACTAAAAAAGAAAATCATCATATACAACAGGAACATTCAGGAAACCTGCTACTCTACGGACATTACGCTGGAAATGCTGCCTAAAATGTACATGATGAGCAAATCGTTTGGAGAAGAAGATGAACTTGATATAGAAGAAATCCTCAATTCTACAAAGGTGTCAGGCACCTGGTCCGACACAGCCGGAATAATCTCTACAATTACAGAGGAAAATCTTTTGAAGGGAAATTTTCATAACTATGAAAGATACGGATACTTAAGTGAAATTCCTTTCACCCGGAAAAATAAATATACAAAAACATTACCCGCCGGCCTGTATGTTTGCTCCGGAATGAAGATTAATACAGTTGAACATTTTGAAGCAGATGATGCATACAAAAAAATCATGGAATACATTGAAAAAAATAATCTCCAGATTAGAGGACCCGCCATTGAAAGAAACGTTCTTGATCTTTACTGCAATGATAAAAAAAATCCCACAATGTATTTCAGAATATATATACCTGTAAAAAAATAAACCTTTCCATCAGCACATTAATCTACCAATGGAAAGGTTCATAATTATTAAGGGCTTATTCAAATTATTTTTTCTGAAGCAAAAGTTTAGGCCTGCGGTCTACATCATAAATACCCCAGTGCTTTTCTGCTTCACCAGGATTTTCTCCGCCTTTCCATGGTTCATCAAAGGCTTCGAACATGTAAGAAATAATTTTTTCACTATCAGACCAGGCCCAAAAATCCTCATAATATTTTTTCTGATTTACTTCATTAGGCTGACCTTCCTTCATCTGAGAAAAATCAACAGCCTGAGTTGCCCATCCAACTTCTGAAAAAATTACAGGCTTATCAGGGAAGAGTTCCTTGATTTTTTTGTACCAGGTTTTATTAACCTCAAGAGCTTCATCCACAGTATTTCCGTACCACAAAGGATAAGAGTGCACACTAATAATATCCAGATGTTCAGCAAGTTCTGTCAAGGCAGGCCATTCAAAAGCACCTTCATTAAAAGTAACAGGCTGTTTACATCCGGCCTTAAGTCTATCAGCAAAAGAAATCAAACGCTCCACCGGAACATTATTTTCACCCCAGCTCGGAGTATTTTCATTTCCGATAGAAACCGCATTTACCACATCATCAAAATCATTTGCAATTTTAATCAAGGCTTCAATTCTTGCATCATTATATCTGGCGCGTTCGGCAAGTTCCTCATCAAAATAAGTTACCTTAAGCCATGGGCAGCCCGGGTTATTAACTTCTGAACACAAGCCCGGTCCCAGCATCAGCTTTAAATCAAAGTTCTTGTCTTTTATAACCTGACAAACAGTTCTTGCATAATTCACCGGATCATACATACGAATATATTTAAATCCTAAATCAACAAGAATCTGCAAATCCTCAACAACCTCATCATAAGAAGGATAAATCTTTGCAGCCGGAGACTGATTTCTTCTATATCCGGAATAACAAATTGCCCTGCCCCATTCAAACATAAAAACGACTCCTTAATTATCAAAATATTAATTTGCCCGAATGTCGAGTTTTGAAAATCAACGAATTTATCAAAAAAAACAGCTCCCAGTCATGAAAACAACTTATCGAAACCGCAGGCTCGCCTGCTACACGTATTTTGTGCTTGTAATTATTTACGTTTGCCGCTACCGCGGCAGCACAAAATAAGTGTTTTCGTAAGTTGTTTTCACTCCTTCGCGCCGTTTTTTTGTAATGTTAGCAACTTTTCAAAACTCGACATTCGGGCTAAATAAAAATCTTCAGGATTAATTATATCTTGTATCTTCAATACGCTTTGTCTTTTTTTCACTGCGAGGCAGTTCTCCAATACCTACAACTTTTACAAGAGGTGTGAGATTGTATTTCTGCTTAAACTCATAGGCAATTGTGATTGCAACTTCGCTTCTGTCTACACCACCTTCAACTTCTACAGTAATAGTAATCTGATCTTTACCATCTACATGTTCAATCAGAGCCCTGTATTCAGATGAAGTACCTGGAACAGTTTTAATTACATCTTCAATTGTACTTGGGAAGATAATATTTCCCTTAACCTTTACCATGTCATCGCTTCGTCCAAGGATTTGTGTAATCCGTGGATAACTTCTTCCACACTTACATTTGCCAGGAACAAAAGCAGCAAGATCATGAGTTCTGAAACGGAATAAAGGAGCTCCCTCTTTTACAAGTGTAGTTAAAGTAATTTCACCAACCTGACCTTCCTCTACAGGCTTGCCTGTTACAGGATCCAGAATTTCAATGTAAACGTAATCATCAAAAATATGAATTCCTTCAGTCTGTTCAGTACAGTTGATTCCAATACCAGGGCCGTAGCATTCAGTTAAACCGTAAATATCATAAAGCTCAATTCCGAAAATTTTCTGAATACGTTCACGCATTTTTTCACCCCAGCGTTCAGAACCAATAATACCCTTTTTAAGTTTAATATTATTTCCAATCTTACGAGCTTCCACCTGTTCTGCAAGAAGAAGTGCATAAGATGAAGTTGCACAAATTACCGTTGAACCAAGATCCTGCATCATCTGAAGCTGCTTTTCAGTATTGCCTGGTCCCATTGGAATTGCCATTGCACCCAGTTTTTCACAACCTGCCTGAAAACCAATTCCTGCAGTCCAGAGTCCATAGCCCGGGGTAATCTGAATGCGGTCTTTTTTAGTAATACCTGCAAGTTCATAACAGCGGGCAAACATTACAGCCCAGTCATCAACATCTTTTTGTGTATATGGAATAATAACCGGAGCACCAGTTGTACCACTTGAAGAATGGATTCTTACAATCTCTTCATCAGGTACAGCAGCAAGTCCCAAAGGATATGCATCCCTGAGATCCTGCTTGGAACAGAAAGGAACAAGATTTTCAAAATCTTCCTGTGTCTTAATATCTTCCGGATTTATATTTTTAAAACGTTCTGTGTAATAAGGATTTCCACAAGCCTTTACTCTTTTTATCTGATTACGAATTTGTTCAAGTTGTTTTTCTGTAAGCTTCATAATAAATTCCTGTATTTATATATTGTTTCTATTAATAGTAATACTATAAATACAGGATGTCAAATTCTTTTTGTTACTTTTTATAGAAATATTAAACTTCCGGATCAATTACTGAATGTAATCAATTGCCTTAACATTCATTTCATAAAACTGAGGTTTCACTAACAGTTTCAAGGCATCCTTAAGCTCATCTTTTGAAACCAGTCCAGTTTTACTTGCAGCTCCAAGAAGAACCATATTTACCGCCTTCTGGCTTCCCAGTTTTTCACAAGCTTCTTCAGTATCTACATCAATTACACTTGTACTATTTTTCAGATAATCAATCATTTCATCTTCCCTGAAAACTTTTCCGCTTAAACTTGCAGAAGAAGGCTGAACTACTTTTCTATTTACGATTATCATTCCGTCTTTTTTTAAATAATCGAGATTTCTCACAGCTTCCGTTGCTTCAAAAGCTATTATTAAATCAGCCTGACCTTTTGGAATGAGAGGAGAATACAAATTATCCCCAATGCGCACATGACTTACAACCGAACCGCCTCTCTGAGCCATACCGATTGTTTCTGCAGACAGAACTCTTTTTCCGCTGTTCACTGCAGCCTGAGAAAGAACTTTTGCAGCAAGAACAGTTCCCTGTCCCCCTACTCCACAAATCAAAATATTTTTATTCATTCTTTCCTCCAATAGCTTTTACAGGACAAAGACCAGAACACAAGCCGCAGCCCGTACAAAGGGAAGAATCAATTTCAACAAAATTTTTTCCCTTTTTATTTACTTTCAGTGAAAGACTTAAAGCAGGGCAGCCCAGTTCATTAATGCATTTTTTACATCCTATGCATTTGCTTTCATCCACCGCTTTTGGTGAAGGAAATTTGTATCCCAGTTTTCCTGCAACAGCAATACATGGAGATTTAAAAATAATTGCGCTTACACCAGGTGCAGCCGATGCAGTTTTTACAGCAGCAACAGCTTTTTCCTGGTCAAAAGGATCCACTTCCAGAACAGGAGTTACACCCACTGCTTCCAGTGTTTTTTTAATGCTGATTTTGTCTACAACCTGTCCCATCATTGTAATGCCAGTTCCAGGATGAGGCTGATGTCCTGTCATTGCAGTGGTAGAATTATCAAGAATACAAATTGTCTGCTTAGCCTGATTGTAAACACCGTTAACCACACCAGTAATTCCTGAAGCAAAGAAAGTTGAATCCCCGATAAAAGAAAAACAATACCGGTCCTGTTCATTGTGATAAAACCCCTGAGCCATTGTTATGTCTGCTCCCATACAGAGACAGGTATCAGTCATATCCAGCGGCTGAGCATTTCCCAGAGTGTAGCAGCCAATATCCCCGCAGAAAACTGTCTTTTGACCTTTCATTGCCTGCTTAACTGCATAAAAGGAAGCCCGATGAGGACAGCCTGCACACAAAACAGGAGGCCTTACCGGCAGTTCAGGTTTATTTTTTTCATCAGCTTTTTCCTGAGGATTCTCATCTTCAATCCCATAGATTTTTTTTAAGCAAGTTACAATTGCTTCAACAGAAAGCTCACCTGCTTCTGCAACACTTCCGTCAAGTTTTCCTTTTACTGTGGAAGAAATATTTTCACGTCCTGTAAGGAAAATTAAATTCTCTTCAATTACAGGATCAAGTTCTTCAAAAACAGTAACCTTTTTATTTGCCTTTAGAAAATCAACTGCAAGGGAAGCAGGGAAAGGATATGGAGTTCCAATTTTCATCACAGCTGCATTTTTAACATTAAGAATTGAAAGCGCTTCCATAAGATAATTGTAGGAAACCCCGCCGGCTGCAAATGCCATTGAAGAACCATCTGTATATTTTTCCTGAGAGCATTCTGTTTTTATGATTTTGTTAAATGGACTTTTTGAAAATTCCTGGGGAAGAATATTTTCATTCCGGTCAAAAATTCTCTTATGATTTAAATATGAAGACTTTGGAAAAATTACCCAGCGCTTTGAATCTTTTACAAACTCACCTTTGTTTTCAGCAGTCTTTAACTCGGGAAATTCCATACTTTCGTAAGCATGATCTACTCTGGTAGTAGGCCTGAGCAGAACCGGAGTATTATATTTTTCAGAAACTTCAAAAGCCTGCTGAATCATTTCATAGGCTTCCAGTGGAGTTGAAGGATCAAAACATGGAAGCTTTGAGAAAGAAGCAAACTTTCTTGTATCCTGTTCGGTCTGACTTGAAATAGGACCTGGATCATCAGCAGAAACAATTACCATTCCGCCTTTAATTCCAACATAAGAAAGACACATTACAGGGTCACTGGCAACATTCAGTCCCACCTGCTTCATTGTAACAAGGGTACGGCTGCCCGCATAACTGGCACCTGCTGCAACTTCCACTGCCGCTTTTTCATTTACGGACCATTCAACATAAGTGCCAGTCTTATCTTTATACTTTGCAATAAATTCTATAATTTCACTGGAAGGAGTTCCTGGATATCCTGCCACCAGATTAACACCAGCTTTTAACGCACCAAGAGCAATCGCCTGGTTTCCCATTATCATTTGTCTAACCATGGTGAGCATTATATCATAAAGGTTTTGTTTTGACTCTATTTTAAATATTTTTTTTGATATTATTTATAGAAACAGTTTTACCATCTTGCAATCATTTCTTTAAGTTCATCAAGTTTCTTCATTACAAGAGCCTGCTTAGATGAATCATAATTTTCTGCAAGAGGCTGAAATTCTTTCAGGAAAGGAAGCAACGATTTCAACTTATCCACTGGAACCTTTAAGGGAGAATACTTCAGCACTACTGAACCGGTATTGTAATCCGTTTCCACTTCCTTAATACCAGAAATTCCTTTAAGAATATCTTTTGCTTTTTCCGTTACCAGACTGTCCTTAAAAATTTCACCCTTCAGCTTAAGTCTGCCTGGAAAAAATCCTGTGACCATATTCATATTCATCTTCCTCCTAATATTCTATGAAAATATTTGTATATTGTTTCTGCTGGATTAAAAGACCGTTTCTAAAAATAAAAGTATATTTCTCAGGCTCTTTTCCATCTTCACTTTCTTCATCTTCTTCAACAGGAATTACGAATTTTACATATTCATCATTGTCTGAAGCTTTGTATATTGTACTGTTTTCCGGAAGATTATCTGGAATATAAAAATTCAAGCGGACAGAATCTTCTCCATACAACATTGAATTAAATGCATACACATAAATATTTTCAGCAATACTTTTGTCATAAATCCAGTTTGGAAAGTTATCCAGAGGAACATCTTTGTATTTTAATATTGTAGAATTTTCTTTCTGATAAATATTTACTTTTGCAGGAGGATTTTTAATATTGCTGGTATAACTGCTGCCTGCCCACAGGTTATTTGCAGCATCACGGCTGATTTCAACCCATACATATTCATCCATACAGTCAGGCATAGAATTAACTTTCACTCCCGACTTACTGTTTTTTTCCGCCATCTGCTGCCAGTATCCCGGTTCTAAAAACTGACAGGAAGTAAATATCAGTGCAGCTGCAGTTAATAAAGTTAATAATAATCTTTTCATAAACATCTCCATTTTTAATTAATATTTTATATAAAAGAATTCATAGCTGCTAAAATCTGCCCTATAATGTTTCTTGACTACAGACCAGCCTCTTTCATAAATATCAATTACATAGTCTGATACATATTCTGAACCATCTGAGACAGGAGGCCGTTCAATTTTTACAAGATTACTGTTGCCTTTTTCTCTGTAAAAAAGAACGTTGCTCTCTTCATTTTCAGGATTAACTGTAAGTTTTCCAACTGTAGATAAGGCAATTTCAGCTTGGACATTATCGTAGGAATCACCGTTAATTAAACAAGGCCACCACTTCTGAGGAGAAGTTCCAATCCACTTTTGCCATATTGTAACAGGACCTTTTCGCACTGTATGAGTGTCATAACTGCTCCAGATTTCTACAGCTTCTTCCCGGGTGATTTCTTCCCATTCCACATCATCATAGGTGTCAGGCCATTCATCCTGGAAAGCACAGGCTGAAAATAAACATGTAAAGATAATAAGAATTGTCAGGAATATTTTATTCTTCATTTTTTTAACTCCTCCTTTTTTTTATAACATATAATACATATTTTGTTTTTTTCAAGAGGAATATTTTTTTAAACAGATGACCAAATACTTAAAATAATATATAGTTAGCCTTACCTAACATACAATTTCTTTTCTATATTTTATTATATATTTATTAACGGAGATTCACTATGGATTTAGCTGAAATCGATGAAAATGGCAAGCCTCTCCTTTATTTTGGAGACGCTCCTGTTGAGAAACTGGAACTGGTAAAAGGACAGCCTAACGTTTATTTTCTGCAATTAACAATCACTCTGGAACGTCAAACTCAAGTCAGTCCAAAAGCAGGCCAGTTTTATCTGCTTAAAAGTAAAAAGTCTAATGTAAATTATAATCGTCCAATTTCCGTCTATCACTCAGAAGACAGAATTAATGCTGATGGCAAAAAAGAAGTTACCGTTCAGTTTATGATTCTTGAAAAAGGGGAAGGCACAAAAGAACTTTGTCATATGAACAAAGGCGAACTGATTACAGTTATCGGACCGCTGGGAAATATCTGGCCAGAAGCAGACAAGTCTTTAATAGATGAAGGTTTATCTTCAGGCAGGCCGAAAATTGCCATTGTAGGCGGAGGAATTGGGGTTGCTCCAGTTGCAAACTTTGCTTCAACTTTGCCGGAAGGTTCTTATGATTTTTACGCTTCTTTTAAATCCGGAAGTTATGGACTGGAAAACGTAAAAGCAAAAAATCTTTTAATCACAACTGATGACGGTTCTCAGGGAATTCACGGAATGTTGCCTCAGGCCTTCTCTAAAGAAGCAGTTCAGAATGCGGGCTACAAGGTAATCTATGCCTGTGGACCAACTCCTGCCCTTGCCTATGTAAAAGGTCTGGCAGAAGAACTGGGAATACAGTCATGGATTTCAATGGAACACAGAATGCTCTGCGGATTAGGAGCATGTCTGGGCTGTACAATCGATACTAAAGACGGATTAAAACGCTGCTGCAAGGACGGTCCGGTTTTTGACGGAAAGATTCTTCAATTCCCGAAACCTGCACCAAGAAGACAGCCTCTTTCTAAAGAAGTTGAACCTGATCTTTCAGTAGACATTGCAGGAGTTCATTTTAAAAATCCAGTTATTGCATCAGCCGGAACTTTTGCATTCGGACAGAATTTCCGTGGAGTAAGTGACGTAAAAGCCTGGGGTGGAATTGCCTCAAAAGGAGTTACTTACGAACCGCGCATTGGTAATAAAGGAGAACGCTCTCTGGAAGTTGCCGGAGGAAATATGAATTCCATTGGTTTACAAAATCCGGGAGTACATACTTTTGTAAAGGAACTTCTTCCTGGAATGCTGGGCCTGGGTCCTGTTGTAATTGCCAACCTGGCCGGAAGCGATATTGAATCTTACGTGGAAGGGGCAAAAATCCTGGATAAAACTGACTGTGACATGATTGAACTTAACATCAGCTGTCCCAATGTAAAAGCAGCTGGTCTTGCCTGGGGACTTAGTGCAGAAACAGCCTACTACTGTGTATCTTCAGTGCGGGTTGTTACTAAAAAACCTCTTATGGTAAAGCTTAGTCCTAATGCGCCTGACAACAGACCAATTGCTCTTGCATGTATTAAAGCAGGTGCCGATGCAATTTCCCTCATCAACATGGTTCATGGAGTTGCAATTGACATTGATCAGGGAAAACCGTTTTTCAATAATGTTCACGCCGGCTATTCAGGTCCAGGCCTTAAACCTCTTGCCCTGAGAATTGCCTACGATGTAATTGAAGAAATCAACAAACTTCCTGAAGAACAAAGGGTTCCTGTTGTAGGAATTGGTGGAATCTGTAACTGGAAGGATGCGGTAGAATTTATTATGGCAGGTTGTGCTGCAGTAGAAATCGGTCAGGCAAAATTTACTAATCCGGATGTTGCAATTGATGTTGTTGAAGGAATGAAAAAATTCATGAAGGAAAGAGGCTACAAAAATCTTTCTGAAATGAGAGGCATTGCCCAGATGAAAAGACCAAATCCTGCTCATACTGACGAAAAAGGTCATTATCAGGATTTAAAAGATATGATTCTTAAAGACAAGGCAATCATAAAAAAGCCAGAAAACTAATTTATAATTTTGACAAAATAAACTTTTCAGAGAAAAATCCAGATGGTATAATTTATAAGTTTTAATTATAAAAACGGAGGACGCTATGACTAATACACAAGTTATTGAAGCATTAAAACAAATTAAAACTTATACTGCTGCTTCACTGCTGGATGAAATTGATTATGCAATCAATGTTCTGGAAAAACTTGAAAAGGAAGGAGTAAAAGACCCTCTTAATACAGATTTTGCTGAACTTTTAAAAAAGTAATTTAGGAAAAATTTAGTTTTTTAAGGAAGGAAAATTACAAAATGCATATGGTTGGTACATTCTGGTCTCTGGTGCCTGCAATCGTTGCGATTGTTCTGGCTCTCTGTACAAAGGAAGTTTACTCTTCCCTCTTTTTTGGTATTTTAATTGGTGGTGCTTTCTGGGCAATAGATGCTTCTGCCGGTTTCAGCGGATTTCTGGATCACGTTTTCAGTGAAGGACTGGTGTCTTCAATTGCCAGTCCGTCTAATATTGGTATTCTGGTCTTTCTGATTCTCCTTGGAGCAATGGTTGCCTTAATGAACAAAGCCGGAGGTTCAGCCGCTTTCGGAAACTGGGCAAAAAAGCATATTAAAACAAAGGTTGGTGCACAGTGCGCAACAATCGCTCTGGGAATTTTAATTTTCATTGATGATTATTTTAACTGTCTTACAGTAGGTTCTGTAATGAAACCTGTAACCGACAAATATGGAGTTTCAAAAGAAAAACTTGCATACATTATTGATGCAACTGCAGCTCCTGTTTGTATCATTGCACCAATTTCTTCATGGGCAGCAGCAGTTGCAGGATTTGTTACTGAAGGTGAAAACGGTATCGGTCTTTTCTGCAAGGCAATTCCATTTAACTTTTATGCCCTGCTTACACTGGTTATGCTTTTCTCAATGGTATTCATGAAGTTTGAATATGGAACAATGAGCAAGTACGAAAAAGCTCTTTCAATTATGAATGAAAAAGCTGATCAGGTTTCAGAAGATGAAAATGCAGGCAAGAAGGGAAAAGTTATTGATTTAATTTTCCCAGTAATCGTCCTGATTGTACTCAGCGTTCTTGGCATGATTTATTCCGGAGGCTTCTTTTCATCAGACTCAGAATCATACCACAGATTTGCAGATTCATTCTCAAATTCTGACGCTTCAGTAGGACTAGTTCTTGGTTCATTCGGAGCACTGATTATTACAATTGCCTTCTACTTAATCCGCAGAGTACTTTCTTTCAAGGCATCAATGGCTTGTCTTGCAGATGGATTTAAGGCAATGGTTCCTGCCATTCTTATTCTCTGCCTTGCATGGACACTTAAAGGAATGACAGACAGTCTGGGCGCAAAGGAGTATGTAGCTGGAATTGTTGAAGGAACTGCAGGCGGCTTAAAGATGTTCCTGCCTGCAATTATTTTTGTAATCGGATGTTTACTTGCATTTGCAACTGGTACATCATGGGGAACCTTCGGTATTCTGATTCCAATCTGTATTGCCGCTTTCCCTACAGGAGCAATCCGCATTGTTTCAATTTCAGCATGTATGGCAGGTGCAGTCTGCGGTGATCACTGTTCACCAATTTCAGATACAACCATCATGTCATCTGCAGGAGCTCAATGTAATCACGTTAACCACGTTTCTACACAGCTTCCATATGCAATCACTTGTGCAGTTGTTTCATTCTTCACATACATAGTTGCAGGTATTACACTGAATCTTGGACTTGTTCCTTCTGCAATCATTTCATGGATATTCGGACTTCTTGCACTTTTTGCAGTACTCATTTTCTTTAAGAAGAGAAGCGCAAAAAAAGCAGATACTCAAAAGGCTGAATAATTTTCAGTAAGAAAACTTTTACTAAACGGAACTTTCCCTGTGAAGGTTCCGTTTTTTTATTGAGGATTTATTACAGCCCCTCAAAAGAACCAGGGCAAAACTTTAAGAGTGAGCCTTACCTGACGGATTTATTTTACAGAATAATAATCCACAGTTAGTTTAAATGGCATTTTTCCTGCTTTGTAAATTACTTTCAGTTCCAGCTGGCCTTTATAAATTGTTCCTTCCACTTTGTATCCCTTAATCTTATATTTACCATCATCTGCGGAAAAAGAACTTCCCCGTTAAAATCAGCATTAATTACCCTTGGTACAATTCCGTTTATCAAATAAAGCAAAGAAGATTTTCCGCATCCTGACAATCCGGAAAGCAAAGTAATTTCCCCATAATTTATTTCCATAGAAAAATCTTCCAGCAGATTTTCTTCATTAGTATATTTAAAATAATTACAATTTATTTGAACAGCTTTTTTTTCCATTAAAATTCTCCAATTTTAATTTTCATGAAGATAGCAGTAAGAATTAGTAAAATAAATAAACCTGAAGTCACAGAATCCTTTTTTATAAAAACAATTTTTTTGTAACAGGAAGGTCTTAAATCACTACAGACAAAAGCTTTTGTTTCAACAGACAAAGTTAAAGTATCTGAAATATTTACAAGTCTGACTACAAGAGGAATTATAAAAGCTCTGTAAATCAGTTCAGGCTTCCAGAAAGAAACAGCTCCTCTTGTTTTCATTGCATTTCTTATCTGATGAATTTCTTTATTTAAAACAGGAATAAAAGTAAGGGTTATGAGCATTCCCAAAGTAACAAGGCGGGGAAACTATAACTGTGTTAAATTCCGCACAAGATTTACAGGCGGAAGACAGGCTCCCGGTATAAAAGCAAGAACTACTCCTGCCAGGCGGATTGCCATCTGAAAAACAAATGTTAAATTTCTTCCACTGGCAAAATAAAAAATCAGTGAAAAAAAGACTTGGTATAAAATAAGAAAAGGCAAAACTTTTATGCAGCATTTCCAGTAGCCTGTAAAACATAATAAAGCAAAAGAAGCAGCGATAAAAAAAACACCAGCCCAATCTTTTGCAAAAATAAGAGCCACTGTTAAAATCATTATGGATATGAATATGCTTAACAAAGGGTACAGTGGCTTTCTTACCTGAAATGATTCCATCATCTTTTAAGAACTCCGGCCTTAATCAGTTCTCTTGAAATTTTTATTCCAAGAAGTGCTCCCAGAGCGGATACAATAAATGTACCTGTTATAAAAATAATTGAAAGCCAGTTAAAGCCCTGTGAAAAAAACAAATTAAAATATTCGCTGAAAAATAATTTGTAGAATAATAAATTAAGGGGAAGAGTTGCGGGGATAAATAAAAAACTTCCCAGGAAAATGGCACGCTCTTTTTCGTATCCCCGGAAAATTAAAATAATAAGAGCTTCAACAAAAAGTCCTGCACATATACTTGAGAAAAACATTACAGGTGCCATAAAAAGTTCAAACAAGCCTGTGAAAAGTGAAAAAAGAAAAAGACTACCAGTTTTTTTAACTTTCATTAATGCAATGGCAAGGAAAAATGAAAATTGAAAAGCGGTTACAAGCTGAGCCAGGCCAAAAATATAAATGTGGGAAACAACTGCCATAACTGCAGCAGTACACAAAGCTACAGCAGAAATAATTGCAAGAAAAACAATATCTTTAACTTTAAATTTTTCAAATATTTTATTAGTCATAAAAAACTCTTTTATAGTTAGCCAATGTTAACAGAAAAGAACTTTTATGTCTAATTGTTTTATGATATATTTAAAAAAAATTTATTAAAAGGAAAAGTTTATGTCAGAAGAAAAAAGTAATAATGAAATAAACAGTGAAAAAATTCAAAATATTGCTTTTAGCAAAAGGGACAAAAAAAATTCAGGTCTATATATTGCAGGAATTATTATTACTTCCCTGTTGATTATCAGTCTTATTGTTTTAAACTTTATATTTTCTGAAAAAAGATTTCAGATAACAAGTTCAATAATTATATGTCTTTGTCTCTTAATTATACTTGTACTCAGTAAATCATTTGATAATTTTTCAATAGGTAAAATTATTTCGATTTCAAGGGAAGCAAAGAAAAATGAAGAAAAGGTCTGCAAACTTGAGAAGGAAAAGGAGTCTTTACTTTTACAGCTTAACACTTCTGTATTTCAAAACATGCAGCTGGCAAGCCTTTCTTTTCAACATCAAAATAACAGCAACATATTTAATATCGGTGACTTGTATAATGTAAAAAAAGATAGTCCAGATACAGAAGCGGAAAACAATCCAGAAGACTCTGTAAGTAAACAGGAAAAGAAAAATTCTTTCAAAGAAAGAGAACTGGACCGAAAAAAAATTATTTCTTGTATTCTTAAAAAGAGATTCAAAAATGAAGATATTACTGAGGGGGTAAGTATTGTTCGAAGTCTTCCTCTCACAGATGCAATTAGTATAAAACCTGTACACTTTGATGCGTATTTTATAGATAACAGTAACAGCGAAAAATTTGTAACTATAATAAATTGTTTTCTGACTTCCTCACCAATCAGCTATCATGACAAAGTTTATATTCAATTGAATAGAATTATTAATTACAATCTTTCAAGAAATTCAAATGCAAAACTGCATCTTTTACTTGCTATTGAAGAAGGAAGAAATATTAATGATGACAATTTACAAACTTACCTGACTCCAGCACAAAACAGTAACCTGCTTACAATTGAACATATTTATCTTACAAAAGAAGATATTGAAAAATGCACGATAAATAAAAAAAACAATCATACGATTAAAAGCAAATAATCAAAATAAAAAATTCCCGGCAACCTTCTGTTAAGCAGATCACCGGGACTTTTATTAGAAACAGATTTGTAATTTTTTACAGCTTAATTAAAAAGCCTACCCTGGCGCCAAGATAGTGAACCATTTCAGTCTGTTCAGTACAAAGTGTATAAACAGGTGCTGCTTCAAATTCCAGCTTACCTCCAAGGAATGAAGGATTAAATCTTATTCCCGCTGCAACTTGAATCATCTGATCCACATACATTGCCGCAAGTTCATTTTCATACTTTGGATTTGTCGTTGGAAAATTTATAACCGCACCGTATGAAACTTCCGGAACCAGATAAAAGGCAGTCTGTCCAAGATGAATCTTTGCAAATATTCCAGCTGCTCCTTTTATATTCCACATAAAGGAAAGAAGTTCAGAACTGACAGGATTCACGTTACCGCTTACATGTCCGCTGATTCCTAAAGAAAATCCATCATTTGAAAGGAAAGGCAGAATGTATTCTACAACTACTCCTCCACCAAAACTTGCTTCAACATAATCTGCAAGAGGTCCCATTGCAGGCTGATATTCTACAAATGCTCCCAGGCTCAGTCCGCTTTCTCCAGAGGAATTATCTGAAGTTTCTGCATAAAGCATGCCGGATACAGCAAGGGCTAAAAAAGATATTAGTAAAAATTTCTTCATGATATTCCCCACTTACTCTGCAGTATAAGAAGCAGAGTTTGAAATTGCCTGGTAACTTGCAACCTGGCTGCCATACTGTGTCTGATATGGAGTAAATTCTACAATGTAGCCCTTTACATCCTTATACTCATGACTGTAATCATTCCATTTACCAGATGTAAGGAAGTGTACACACTGCTCTGAATAATAAACATCTTTTTGATTCAATGCATCATTTGGTTCTCCGACATCCCAGTTTGTATAACCAACCAGCTCTTTAACATTATAGTGATTCGTTCCTGCTGATTTAGGATCAGACATATCTACAGTTGTGAAAATCTGACCTGCTTCAGGACCTGCCATCCATCTGAAGTTTGGTTCATAAGTTTTCTTTGTAGGTCCATTTCCGTCACTCATATAAGCAGTGTCTGCATCATATTCCATAGTATAAACATACTCGTCGCCAGTTGAATAATTGATTCTATTTCTATTATCAACGCTAGGTACGTCCAGGCCAAGAGAGTCTTCAGCAGAAGAGAATCTTGCACCGCCGGTCCATGCATTTCCCAGACCCATCTGACTGTAGATGTAATTGTTTTCAACCTGAGAAGTAATATTAATCAGATAACCCTGGAGACCATTGAAATTAGTTCCCTTTGCTTCATCATAAGCAGCTTCCCAGTTGATTGCAGAACTCTTGCTTACCCCCATATAGAAGCTTCCGTTAAAGTAAGAGAATTTTGTACCCATGCTTTCAATCATTGTATATGGAACAGTTTCCAGGTTAATGCTGATATTGATTTCTTTACCTTCATCAGGAGTGAATTCAATCTGTGAAATAAATTCGTTTGCCGCATCTGCAGTGATTGAATCATTTGAAGAAAGAATATGCATGTAAATATACGGTGTATTTGTTGCAAGACTTGTTGAATAGCTTGTTGCAGAAGTCTGAGCAAGTGCAGACAATCCAGAAGCACCGTTAAGAGTTGTTGTTCCAAGAGAGAAGGTTCCGTTTGTTACAGAGATTGAGAATACTGAACATGAAATTGAAACAACTGAATCTCCAAGAGTAAATGATCCATCTTCAATTATAATTTCATTCTGAGCTGGCATTGCAATTGGACTTGGATTTGCCAGGTGAATTACAGTCTTTGAAGAACCATTTTCTTCAATGTTCTTCATTGAAATCTTAGAGTTCTTATACAATCCATTTTCAGGAGTATCTTCAAAACACATAAACTTATTAAAGCTTGCATAAGAAGGATTATCTATATAGGCAACAATCTTTGTACCGTCTCTATCATAGTTATATTCAGTAAGAAGAATTACCTTATAGTCACCAGACATTTGTCCGTCAACAACTACACGCCTGTTGTAAATTGTAGAAAGATCAATACCCTTAACGTTACTGTATCCGCTTGATGAATCATAATCATAGCTTCCAATTACAGCTGTACCGGAAATGTAAAGGTAAGAACGGTTGCTCTTATCAGCCCCCAGACCTTCAATTGAAGCAATTCTTCCGCCGGTCATTCTGAAAGTAAAGTCAGAGGCAATTTCTTTTCCCTGGTAGTTTGCAGCCTTAAGTGCATAACCAGAGAAGTCATAAGTTCTTCCGTCCTGAGCATAGATAAGTGTATCTCCGTCAGAAGAGTCCACATTACCATCTGCATCAAAGTCAGTATAAACAAGAGTCTCTGAATTGTTTCCTTCTTTAATCAAGAGGGAAATACCGTTTGCGTAAATGATTTTGTTTACTGTATCTACATAAACAGATTCCTTCCAGATTGGGTAAAGGGTAAGGTTTTCGTAATAAGAACCTGCCGCAATATATGCAATACCGCTTGTAGCATCAGAGCTTGTCTTCCATCCGTCAAGAACGTATCCTGTTTTTCTGTAATCAGTTGCTGTTGGAAGATCCACATCTTCTTCAACAGTATAAGTAGTTGGTTTAGTAGCAGGATTACTGATAAAGAAACTTGTGTCACTGTAGGTAATTGTATATACGATTGCTTCAGCCCCTGAAGAAGTAATTTCTGTTGTTGAAGAAACAGTAGCTGAATAACTGCCCTCGCTTTCTGTCAGAGTTAGAGAACCTGCCTTAACTGCAAAAGAACTGCCTTTCTTATAGCCAGGGAGAAGTGATGTAGAGAAGTTAAAGCTTTCACCAGAGAGAATTGCATAACTTGTTTCTGAAATCATCTGTCCATTTAATGGAGATATTTCAGTTCCCTTGCCTGCATTAAGTTCAACTGAGTAATAATTCACCTCAGCAGTGCGGGCATTAACTTGTAATGTAACTCCAGTATCTTTACTTCCTTCATAAACAGCATATTCTGATTCATTGCGGGTTGCTACTGAAGCAGTAAAAACTCCGCTGATGTTTTTATCTTCTGTCATTGTGTAAGAAACGGAAGGATTGCTGCTGCTTACTAGTTTCAATGTCTTTTCAGATTCAGGCCAGAGTACACCGTCAACTTTCAGGTTAACAGTTACTCCATAGCGGAAGTAATCATTTTCTGTAAAGTCGATTGTTGAATATGATGTTAAGCCTCCCACAATGTAAAGGCTTTCGCTGCGGCTTGCAATTAATCCGCCTGCTGCATCATAGAAATAAAATACTGCATACTGACTGCTGCCAGAATCCAGGTCTGTAATTGAATACAGGGCACTTCTTGAAGAAGCTGCTGATGTTATTGAAAGAGACTGCTTTAAAGTCAAATCCTCTACACTTGCAACAGGATTTGTAGAATATCCTGCAGTAATCGAAGTGATTACACCGTCATCAGGAAGAGTAATTGTAATTTCTGCATTACCACTTGCACCTGTCAAAGGATACATCTTAAAGGAAACAGTTTTATTTCCTGTAGAAAAATCTGCAACTGCCTGTCCCTGGAGCACTGCAACTGAAGAAGCATATGCAGTTAAAGTAAACTGATAGTTTGCTGCTTCAACTTCCACTGACTCTGAAAGGGAAGCATACGTTTTATTCGAAAAAATTGTCTTTGATGCTTTAGCAGAAGAAGTGCCGTAGCCTTCAATTCCATCAAGTGTATATGTATATGAAGCCCAGTTTATTTCTGAAGGAAGAGCTGTACGGGCACTTGTTCCAGAAATAGAAAATGTTGCATAAACCTTATCTGAAGAAGTTACATCCTTATTAATCAGATCAAGCTCACATCCCAGGAGGGCTGTTAAAGTAAATAATACTGCTGTTAATTTAAAAATCTTTTTCATAAAACCTCACCTCCTTATTCAATGTCTACTACTGCGGTTCTTGTGTAACTTTCGTTACCGGCTTTTGCATTTACAAGAACCTCATACTTTCCGCTTCCAGTTAAAGTGATTGATGATGAACTGCCTTGTGCAAACCTAGCTCCATTTACATACCAGGTGAAGGTCCAGCTTCGACTTGTATCAGGAACGCTTACAGATACAACTGATCCGCTTACATTCAAACTAATGTCTTCTGAACCGGAGAATGTTAAACCATCAATACTTTCGGCAGAAACCCACTGAGCCGTGAAAGTCAGGTTTTCCTTTCCGAATAAAGATGGTACCTCTGAATCCCAGCCCTTAAAGTTCCAGTCAGTCTTAACAGGATCAGAAGGCTTTGTTACTCCAGAGCCCCATTGTCCTGTAACTGTTACATTTGAAGTAGAGCCGTTAATTGTTCCACCGGCAAGATTAAAGGTATATGTATAATACTTTTTGCTGTAGGTCATTGTAAAAGTATCATCTGCCAGGAAAGTAGAAGGAATTTCTTTATCCCAGCCGCTAAGGTCATAGTAAGGTCGACTGATATCATCAGTTGAAGGAATTAAATCTGCTGAAAGACTTGTTCCATATTTTCCGCTTACTGTTTTAACTGCTGACCAGGAATCTGCTTCACCATCATCAAAAGTCAGGGTAATTATATTGCGCTTATAGTAAACATTAATTACAAGAACTTCACTTGAATTCACATCAGCAGTCTGATTTTCTACAGGAAGGGCTGTAAATCCTTCAGTGTCTTCTTCAGACAAAAGCGGTGCATCAGTTGATTTTCCACTTTCAGCCTTGAGAGTTACAGACTTTGCAGAGTCCATCGTATAATTTGAATAATCTGCTGAATCTTCAGAGTTCAGGTTTTCGAAATAATAATTTACTGTGTAGCTTACAAAATCCCGGGAATACTTTGCTGTATAAACAGTATTCTCTGCAGGTACGGTCTGAGGGAAAGCAGGCTCCCATCCAACAAATGCATATTCATCTGTATTTGCAGGAAGAGGTTCACCAATATAGTTTTCACTGCTGCTTAAAGAACTTACAGGGAATGGGGTGCCGTATCTGAGAGTATACTCAATAATGTTATCAGTGGAAGCGTTTTCGCCGTAAAGTTCATCAGATGACCATTTACCGTCAGCATTACCTTTTGGAGCAATCTGCAGGGTAACATAATTACGCTTGTAATTAATATTAATGACTGTTGAACCATCAATAGCAATCTCAGACTGTTCAAAAGGCTGGGCAGTAAAACCTTCTACTTCTTTTGCCTGAGCCTGAGTGAGACTGTCAGTCGGACCGTACAAGGTTTCCTTTACATAAAGATTTTCATAATCATAAAGACCTTCAGTTTCAATTGATTCAAAATTGTGATTTACAACGTATGCTGTACCGGCCTTCATGTTCTTAAAGTCATCAATCATTAAAGAACATCCGGCAAATACGAATACTATTGCAGACAAAAACAGGGGAAATTTCTTCATAATGCTTCTCCTGACACCTGCTTTTATATAACTCTCCATTCATATAAAACAGTGTCAAATATTTTTAACTTTTTGTATTTTGATGAAAGTAGAACTCCCCAAAATTCCCTAATTCTACTAACCGGTTGAGAATATATTGAATATACAACTTTAAATCAAGTTTTTATCCAAAATCTCCAATTTTATAATAAAATTTTATACTATAAGCGGATTTAAAAATAAAAAGGAGATTCAAAAGCCGGATTTTTTGACTTCTGAATCTCCCTTTTTCCACATCTTTCAGACTGCCTGATTTCTTTTTCTAGAGTGAACTGTCAATTGAAAAGAGAATAAAGCGGGCCACAAAGAGTGCTGGAAACCTTTTACAAGCTTCTGCAAATGAAAGAAATGCATTGTGAAAAAACGAATGAAAATTGTGATTTGTGTTTTCCATTATTTTTACCTTGTATTTTTAAATTAATATTATTCTTCTATACTACTCTAATATCTCTAATTTATCAACAGGTAGATTTTCACAAAGATTCAGCAGATTTTACAGATACTTTTTCATCTCCTTGCCTTCAACTCCTGCATACAATTCAATAAATGATTTTGCAGGGGAACAGTTTATTTTCTGCAGCAGGACTTCTTCAATCTGGAAAAAGCCAACATCCGCAGACATTAAAACTTCAATTTTTACAGGCTTTTCGTCTCCTGCCAGAATCTTAACTTTCTCAATGGAATTGGCAGAATATTTGTGTATATCTCCAACCCCTGGAGTTTTATTAAGTTCTATAGGAATACGAGCCCTGCCCTTTGTCATGTCACAACCATCTGCAATAAGAATAAGGCCTGCTTCAATAGAATGAATTTTTCTGCTGCCCATGTGACCAAGAATGCCTTCCATTGCCAGAGAGCGGATTACGACCCTTCTTTTCAGATTTTCTTTTCCAGGCAATTCTTTTTCAAGAAGTTCATTAATCTTGGAGTAAGCAAGTATTCCTGAATAGAGTTCATGATCCTGACGGCCAATTGTCATTCCAAAATCATGCATAAAGGAAGCCAGAATCACTGCAGTTACAGAATCTGCAAAAGTACCGGCCCCCTCTGTTTCCAGGGAAGTTTTTATCTGAGCCTGATATAAAATCTTCAGCATTTTAAGGGCATTACGGCAGACAGTCCTCATGTGAACCGGACCATGGTCATTAAAACCAAGGCGCACAATGGAAACATTATTTGCATAGTCCTGAATGCATTGAACTTCTTCATCCTCTACCAGATCCCGGGCAATTCTGAGAGGCAGATCATCTTTGTAGGAAATCAGCTCCATTAATTCTTTTGTAAGCTCCAGGAGTTTCTGGTCTACTGATTTTTCTTTTGGTGATTTCATATATAACCTTCGTTTTACAATTACTTTTCTAAGTTACTCTCCCCTTGAGATTCTTCCCTTAACATGTCATTAACGTTAAATCCATTTTTCAGCAAAGCCTTTAATTTTTTTTCTTTCAGCACATCATTAATATTTCTGGTCATAAAATCTCTTCCATAAATGTGCAGTTCACCAGCTTCGGCATAAACAATATTTCCGTAGAAAGAAACAAAATCTCCAAATTTTACTTCCTTCTTAAAATAATCATTAAACTGCTCCGGAAAATATAGATGCATTTTTATTCCGTCAAATTCAAGAATCAGTTCCAGACTTTCATCAGCTAAAAGAGTCTGGTGAATTAACTTTTCTGAGGCACTGGTAATTTCATGTTTAGGAAACGGGAAAGCATTCATTTGTGCCACGAAAGCAATTGACGGAGCCTGATAATAAGTTAACTCCCCCACAGCAGCTGCTTCCTTCAGAGTCATTGTAATATCATCAGAAATTGTAACTAAATCCTCACTGGAAGATAACTGCTTAAAGGTAAGAAACTTTGGAGTTGAATTCATAAAGGATTCAAGTCCGTAATACCAGTAACTTCCATAATATACCGGTTCGCTGCCTGAACAAATTAAAAGATGAGGGTCCAGTTCTTTTGTACGGATTGTAAGAAGTATGGCATCCCCTGCAATACCGATTTTTGTGCCACCTTTTACCCCAATAGATTTTTTTTCACTAGCTTTTTTGAATGAATCATCCGGAGTAAATCCTGAATACAGAAGCTGGAATTTTTTACAAACTTCCTGTCCATCAAGATAATATTTTTCTTCATACTCAAGAAGAAGTGTACCGTTTCTGAAGCCTTCAGGAATTTCCATCTTTGATTTTTCGATTTTTTTTGTATTGCTTTCAGAATATATTACATTTCCATCAACTAAAGCATTCAACTCCTGGCCCTTATTGCCTGTAATTCTTGCACAAGGAATTGGCTTAGACTGTGCAAAAACAGAGGTTATGGAAAGAGAACAAATTGTCACAAATAAGAAAAAAGTTTTTTTAATATTTTTCATATAATCTCCTTAAAAAAAATAATAACATGGATTTGTACATTATGTGAACTATTTGACACATTGGAGAAATTTTATCTTTCCCAGTTAAATTCAATTCAATTTATTAAATTTTCAGATAAAAAAATATAATTTTTTAAGTTTAAAAATTAAGTAAATTGTACTATACTAAAGTAAGGATGAGTTAATTATGCAAAAAAGTTCATTATCAAAATTTATTAAGAGTCTGCAATTTAAATTAATTGCAATTGTTGTACTTGTATTTATCCTGTCAAATGCAATCTTTGGAATGGTTTCTTCAAAGCTTTCTTCTACAGCAATTTCTGATACGGTAGAGAAACTCCTTGCTTCAGTTGTTGATTCTGTAGTTGGAAAAATTAAAGGCGAAACAGAAAAAGAATTCCGTATGCTGGAAGCAGTTGCTGAAATAGACATTCTGAAAGATCCAGATGCACCTCTTTTAGCAAAGTGCCAGCAGCTGAGCAGAATTTCCAAAATCAGTGATGACTACGAAAACCTGGGATTCTATGATCTGGAAGGCAATTCCTATACGATTGATGGGCTTCAAATCAAGCTGGAGAGAAATTACATTGATGCAGCAAAGAAAGGTCAGAAATTCGTTACTGAACCTGCAATCAATCCTGTAACCCATATTCTTTTCCAGATTTATTCTGTACCGGTATTTGGAGCAGACGGAAAACCAGTGGGCTGTTTAACTGCAAACGTAATGGGAGAAGTTCTTTCTCAAAAAATAAAAGATTTTCAATTTGGAAAATCAGATTCCACGGTTCAGGTTATAAGTCGTTCTTCCGGCCATACAATCGCATCAAATAAATTTGAAAACGTTACTTCATTTCAGAGTGTAAAAGATGAGAGCGTTCCTGAAATCAAACCAATATTAGACAGAGTTATTGCAGCCGAAAATGGTACCGGAACTTTTGTAAATCCTGCAAACGGTATGAAAATGATTGCTGCCTTTGATACTGTACCGGGAACAGATTGGTCAGTATTATGCTGCTGCGGATACGAAGACTTCTTTGACAATCTCCTTAAATTACAGAAGACAATTTTGATTATGACATTCGTAATGGTTCTTTTTGCAATCATTGTAATCAGCATTGTACTTTCACTTGGGTTTAAGCCGCTTAACACTGTAAAGAATGCAATTAACGATGTTGCTTCCGGAGAAGCAGATTTAACAAAGCGCATTGAAAACAAGGGTCAGGATGAAATCTCGGAAGTTGTTACAGGCTTTAACAACTTCATGGATAAGCTTCAAATTATTATCAAGGAAGTTAAAAAGTCAAAAGAAAATCTTGGAACTGCAGGTATGGATCTTCAGGCAAGTACTGAAGATACTTCATCTTCCATTACACAGATTCTGGCAAACATTCAGTCCGTTCATACACAGATTACAAATCAGTCAAAATCTGTACACGAAACAGCAGGTGCTGTAAATGAAATTGCTTCAAATATTGAGTCTCTTGAAAAAATGATTGAAACACAGAGTTCAGGAGTTGCCCAGGCTTCAGCAGCCGTAGAAGAAATGATTGGAAACATTCATTCCGTAAAGGGCTCTATGGACAAGATGACTTCATCATTTGAAACCCTGGCAAACAATGCAAGAAGCGGTCTTGATGTTCAGCAGAATGTTCACGAAAAAATCGGTCACATCAGAAACTTAAGCGAATCCCTCCAGGAAGCAAACTCTGCAATTTCTACAATTGCAGAACAGACAAATCTTCTTGCCATGAATGCCGCAATTGAAGCAGCCCACGCAGGAGAAGCCGGAAAGGGATTCTCTGTTGTTGCTGATGAGATTCGCAAACTGTCAGAAACTTCCAGCGTACAGTCAAAGGAAATTGGTGAACAGCTTACAAATATTCAGGAGTCAATCATTGACCTCGTTTCTTCCGCAGAAGAATCAAGCAAAGCATTCGATTCAGTTGCAACAAACATTAAAGAAACTGATGAAATTGTAAAACAGATTCAGGGTGCAATGCAGGAACAGAATGAAGGAAGCAAGCAGATCAGCCAGGCCCTTCACCTTATGAATGACAGTACTGTTGAAGTTAAAACAGCCAGTCAGGAAATGGCAGAAGGAAACAAGGCTATTCTTAAGGAAGTTGAAAAACTTCAGGATGCAACAGTTCTTATGGAAGACAGCATGAAGGAAATGTCACAGGGAGCAAACAAAATTAATGAAACAGGTGAATCCCTCAGATATATTTCCGGCCAGATGGATAATTCCATTAAGGATATTGGTCAGCAGATTGACCTCTTTAAGGTTTAATAAAGCGTAAATCTTTTTATAAAATAAAAGGCTGAACTTTTTAACTGAAGTGAACTGCACTTCAAAAAAAGTCAGCCTTTTTTTTATTTAGCCCGAATGTGGAGTTTTGACAATCATTGTATTTATCAAAAAAAACGGCTCCCAGTCGTGAAACGTCTT
>DGUP01000029.1:58247-67239 GCA_002394685.1 Treponema sp. UBA4307
TTGCCGCTTGCGCGGCAGCACAAAATGAGTGATTTCGCAAGCCGTTTCACTCCTTTGCGCCGTTTTTTGTAAAATATTAAGTTTTTAAAACTCGACATTCGGGCTATTTAATCTTCTTTTTGACCATAAGTAACAGGTCTGTCATCTTCTGGAATATCAAAATTCAAATACTGATAAAATTCCATAAACGGATCTTCAATCATTCCAATATTTAAACCAAATTCCATAACTTTACCATCAGGGTTTTCTGACGAATAAGATACAGGCCAGTAAGGAAGAAGCTTTCCATAATCGGGAGAAGTCTTATCTCCATTAGGATCACCCCAGCGTGCAAAGTTAATCCAGTAAGACATCATTGTTTCTGAAAGTTCATGGTCACTTTCATCGTAAATGGAATTGCTGCCCAGGTTACCGTAAGCGTATACCAGTTCTCCTGAATGGTAGGTAGAAAGGCCTTTATTGTCTTTGGTAAAAACATATTCGTAAACATTTTTTCCCTGACCGGCCAGAGTTTTTGTCCAGCTGTAATGAGGATATGTAAAACAAATTGCACTGAACAAATCTGCATAAAGTTTTCTTGCATCACTTCTTTTTGCTACAGGCCTTAATTTACAAACAGCTTCAGGATCAGTTACATAAGGAGAATCATCAACAAGTTTATAAAGATTGTTTTTTGTAACCCTGGTAGCTAAAATGAATAAATCTCCTTCCCTGAGATTAAATCCGTTAAGAAGGGCCTCTTCATTATTTTCACCCTTCTGATAAATTTCCCATGGATATTCAGGCATGGAATAAGGATCTACTGTAAAGGCATTATTTAAATGCTTTGTCTTAAGAAGTTTTTCTGCAGGAATGGCACGCATTTCTTCAATAGAGGAAGCGCCGTATTCTTTCATAATCTTCTGAGAAACTTCCAGGGCATTTTCTCTTGAACGGAAAGTGTGGGCAGGAACAGGAACTGTTAAGGAAGAACTTTCACCGATTGCCCGGCGGAATAAACCTTTTGCGAGAGGACTGGCACAAAGGGCATTTACAGATGAAGAACCAGCAGATTCCCCTGCAATAGTTATATTGTTTTTATTTCCCCCAAAGTTTTCAATATTATCATTTATCCATTCAAGTGCTTTAATCTGATCAAGAAGACCGTAATTTCCGCTTGTATGATTTGGACTTTCTTCTGCCAGTTCATCACTTGTAAAGAAACCGAAAATTCCAAGACGGTAAGCAATTGTTACAAAAACAACACCTTTCTTTGCAAAGTTTTCTCCATCGTATGATTCATACCAGCTCTGTCCGCCGGTAAGTGATCCTCCGTGAATATAAACAAGCACAGGAAGGTTATCGCCGGTTTTGGCATCTGCAGGTTTCCAGATATTCAGATAGAGACAATCCTCTGAAGCTTTTGCCTTATCCGTACGATCTCCGTCAGAATGCATTACAGTTTTAGAAATCACATTAAAAATGAATGAATTTTTCTTCTGCATTGCCATTGGAGCAAAGTGGTCGGCATTAAAAACACCTTCCATTGGTTCAAGGCTTTCAGGCTCCTTCCAGCGCAAATCTCCAACAGGAGCTTTTGCATAAGGAACTCCAGCAAAAAGTTCTACAGTAGAATCAGTGTTTTTTATTCCCCTGATTTTTCCAATTGAAGTCTGGACAATATCCGTCATTTCAATTTCACTGGAATCAAAAGGAACGTAAGGATTGAGTTTTGTAGAATTACAACCGGTAAAAAATAGAATTGCAGTTAAGAGTGTTAAGTATATTTTGTTCTTATTAATTTTCATACCCTAAGTATATTTAACTAGGGCAATTTTGAAAAGCGTTTAAACTCCTGCACAGAGTCTAAACGCTTTTAATTTTATTGAGTAATGAAATAACTCTTCATCAGGCCTTTTCCCTTTACTTCAAATTCAACTCCTTCGCTGTACTTGAAATAATCTTTTGTCTGACGATAAGTTTCTTCAGTTACATGGATTTTCATTGCTTCACCGGTACTTTCCATTCTGCTGGCAACATTTACTGTATCGCCCCAGACATCATAAATAAATTTTGATTTACCAATAACGCCTGCAACCAGATCACCAGTATTAATACCAACACGAATATTAATTTTTACCAGGGAGTTCTTATTAAAATCCATAACATCCTGTAAAAGTCCCTGTGCAAAAGAAACCATCTTGTGAGCATCTTCCGGATTATTCTCTTTTGTAAGACCACAAGCTGCCATGTAGGCATCTCCAATAGTCTTGATTTTTTCAATTCCACAAGCTTTTGCCCGGTCATCAAATTTAGAAATCAACTGATTAAGAATTGTAACTACAGCTTCAGCCGAAAGCCCGCTGCTCATTTTTGTAAAGCCTACAATATCCGTAAAGAGAACAGATACATTAGGGAATTTTTCCGCAATTACCCTTCCAGGATTTTCAGTCAGTTCTTTTGCAACTTCAGCAGGCAAAATATTCAAAAGAAGGGCTTCAGATTTCTCGTTTGCAATTTTAAGTTCCTGAGTACGCTCATCAACTTTCTTTTCAAGTTGAATCTGAGTACGTTGCATGCTTCTGATTTTATGAACCACGTAAAGTGTAACAAGTATTAACAGGAAAAATCCAATTGCAAGCCAGAACCATAAATGCTGCCAGATATGAGCCTGCTTAATAATTGTTATTGGTTCACTTGGATTACTCTGAACTCCATCATTATTCAAAGCAATCAAAGTAAAAGTGTAAGTACCAGGTTTCATGTTTGTATATGAAATTGTTCTCGCACTTTCCCAGTTAGAATATTCATTTTCAAATCCCTCAAGCTTATACTTAAAGAGAACTCTTTCCGGAGAAATTGAAGTAAGACCTGTATACTTAATGCTCAAACGTTGTCCTGAAGGGGGAACAATTATTTTTCCACCGTAATATGAATAATGTTCATTATCAATTACATATTCTTCAATTTCAATTTTAGGAGGCCGCTTATTTTTTTCTGATTTAATCGGATCATAAATTGCAAAACCATCTACCAGGGTAAACCACAGTCTGCCCTTAGTATCCTGAAGTGAACAGGA
Source organism: Treponema sp. UBA4307 (assembly GCA_002394685.1). Taxonomy (GTDB): domain Bacteria; phylum Spirochaetota; class Spirochaetia; order Treponematales; family Treponemataceae; genus Treponema_D. Next base: position 61,306 of record DGUP01000029.1, read on the forward strand.
AGTAGATGTTATACCACCAGTATTAAGGCCATCAGATTTTCCATAAGTATGAACAGTTATTCTTTTTTTAAACCCATTCACCACATCATTGATTTCAGAATACTTTGTTGAAATGATTCCCTTATTTGAAAGCATCCACACTGTATCCGTATAATCCTTGAACATCTGAAAAACACTGTCTGTTCCAAGACCGTTTGTAGAATTAAAACTGGTAAACGAATCCGTTTCCGGATCCAGTCTGGAAAGACCTGTACCGGTTCCAATCCAGTAACAGCCATCCATCTCTTTTATTTTAAAGACTACATCTCCTGCCAGACCGGATTCTCTGTTATATTGTTTTACAATCTGTTCATCTTTCAGAATATAAACTCCAGCACCATTTGTTCCTACCCATACCTGATTATCTTTATCTTCATAGAGCCACATGATGTAGGAATTTTCCATTTCAAGTTTCTTTGAAAGGACCTCTGTACTTCCGTCCTTTCTGATTACAGTAAGCGCATGGGCTGTTCCTACATAATAGTCCTGATTTTTAAGTTTGATTGAAACACGACAACGGTTGCCTGAAATACCATCATCTACAGACCAGCTTTTTATTGTGTTATCAGGATAATAAATCACAAAAGGAATATCATAAGAAAATTCAGAAACAAGAATTTCATTGTCATAAGTTTTATGAATATCCCTGACTCTCACGCCCTTTGTAAATTCGGTTAATTCATTTTCAATAAAGTGATTGTCTTTATAACAAAGAACTCCTGCATCACTACCAATCCAGACAAGTCCTCTTTCTTCATCTTCACAAATTGAGTTTATGCTGACTCCGGTATTAACGGTCTGAAATTTTCCCTTGCTTAATCTGTAAAGGCCGCCTCTATTCAAAGCCATCCAGATGTTACCTTCATCATCTTCAATCACCTGATTAACACCATCTTCAGGCAAACCATTAGATGTATCAAGATAAGTGTAAATACCATCATGAATAATTGTTACTCCGCTGTCAGTGGCAACCCAGTAATGACCCAGGGAATCCTGAATAACACCGTGTACGACAGAGCCCTTTCTCTGATCATGCTTAATATCAAAAACAGTTTCCTGACCGTTTTTTATTCTAATGGCATAGTGGGGAGCAACTGAAAACCAGAGTGCACCAGTATTGTCCTGAGATACAGAGTTAACATCATCACTATCAAAAGTTTCAAATCCACCAAACTTTCTTACAAGATGATTTTCATAAACATAAAGATTTAATCCGTTTGAAATCCAGACTCTGCCTGATGAATCGCAGAAAATTTCATTTACAATTGCTTTTTCATCAACATCTTCTGCGCAGGGAGGAATTACAACCTTTTCTTCCGGGGTGATATAACAGGAACCAAGTACTGTACCAACCCAGATGTTATTGTCCAGATCTTCATAGAGGGCATTGATTTTATTATGGGGAAGACCATTATCAGTTGTGAATTTCTTTATGGAACCATCTTTTCCCATGCGGGTTACGCCTTCGTCATTGTGACCGATCCATATGTTTCCCGCAGAATCTTCATAAAGAGCATGGGCTGTTGCAAAATCATATTTTTCATCAACAGCGCGACTGAATACCTTAAACTCAACTCCATCAAATCTTACAAGACCATCATAGGTACCAAGGTACATGTACCCTTTCTGATCCTGAAGCATTGCAACAATTGTCATGCCCGGAAGGCCGTCTTCTGTAGTCCACTGTTTTCCTACATAGTCGTTAAGAAAGCTCTGATCAACTACAGGCTCTGAAAAACTCTCCGCACAGAACAAAAGTGAGACCAATAATACAATCCAGTTTTTTTTGTTCATAGCATTTTATATTATACAACAAATTTGCTGAAAATTCCATTTTTCTATCTTTTTCTTCCATTAATCAATTGAAAAATCATATTTACTGCTTTAAAATATTTTGGATAGAGGATTATCTATCATGAAAAAAAATTCGACACATTCAAGCATTGTATTAAGAGTAGCGTTATTAATAGGAACAGTTCTTATCATTTGTAATCTCTTACAATTTGTAACAGTTTCCAATGACGTAAAAAAAGAATCAACCGAAGACAAAATTGAAACAATTCAAAATCTTTCTGATGCCTACGTTTTGGCCATTGAAAATAAACTGGAATGTTATAACGAAGCACTGGATTTTTACACAAATGCAGACATTATGAAAACCGCAGACCTGGAAGCAATCGGTCAGTGGCTTGTTGAACATGAAAAAATCCGTGATACAGATTTTGACTATGTAATGATTTCTGGACCGGAAGGTCTGACCTACAGCGATATTGGTACCCGCACAAACATAACAGACAGGCCTTACTTTAAGGCAATTCTTATGGAAGGCAAAGATGAATATATTGGTGATCCAGTACGTTCCAAAACAACAGGAAAAACTGTTGTCCATATTACAAAAGCCCTCAAAGCAAATGGTAAAACTTTCGGTCTTGTTGCGGGAGTTGTAAATGTTAATAAAATAACAGAATTTGTTGATCAGGTTAAAATCGGAAAAAGTGGATACGGCTGGCTTCTTGCAAGTGACGGTCTCTGTATTACCCATCCTAATCACGATTTTATAATGAATAAAAACTTTATCACCGGACTTTCCACAGGCTATGAGGATATGGCCCTGGTTGCAGAAAAAATCAGTGCAGGAGAAAAAGGATATGCCTGGGTCAACGGATATCCAAGCGGTAAAGATTTAATTGTTTATCACGGCTTCACTCTTACACCATGGGGCTTTGCAATTACAGTTCCACAATCCCAGATTATTGGTCTTGCAGGAAAAATCAGAAATAAAATGGGCCTGTTTACAGTTATTACAGTAATCGTTTTGCTTTTGATTTCATGCATAATTCTTATTCTTTCCTTTAAGCCTCTTAAAGTAATTGATAAAGCCATAAATAAAATTGCTTCAGGTGATGCTGACCTTACTCAGAGAATTCATATTAATTCCAATGATGAAATTGGTGCAGTGGTTAAAGGATTTAATAATTTTACGGACAAACTTCACTCAATCATTTCAGATGTAAAAAACTCAAAGTCAGATTTAAGTCTTGCAGGGGAAGATATGCAGGCTGCTTCTCAGGACACTGCCAGTGCAATCACCCAGATTATTGCAAATATTGAAAGCGTAAGAAGTCAAATTGTAGGACAGAGTGCCAGTGTAGAAGAAACAGCGGGAGCAGTAAATCAGATTGCTTCAAATATTGAGTCCCTTGAAAATATGATTGAAAATCAGTCTGCAGGAATTACACAGGCATCTGCTGCTGTAGAAGAAATGATTGGAAACATTAACAGCGTAAATGTTTCTGTAGACAAAATGGCAGAATCTTTCCAGGAACTACAGTCAAATGCAAATGATGGATTTGCAAAACAGCAGGATGTTAACGATAGAATTCATCAGATTGAAATGCAGTCAGCAATGCTGCAGGAAGCAAATGCCGCTATTTCCGCAGTTGCAGAACAGACAAATCTCCTTGCAATGAATGCAGCAATTGAAGCAGCCCATGCCGGTGAAGCAGGAAAAGGCTTCTCTGTTGTAGCAGATGAAATCCGTAAACTTTCTGAAACATCAACAGAACAGTCAAAAACAATCGGCGAACAGCTTTCAAATATTTCAGAATCTATACAAAGCGTTGCTTCTGCATCACGGGATTCTTCTTCAGCCTTTGAAGCAGTATCTAAAAAGATTGCAGACACAGACCAGATTGTGAGTCAGATTAAAGCCGCAATGGAAGAACAGAATTCCGGCTCTAAACAAATTACCACTGCCCTTCAATCAATGAACGACTCTTCTACAGAAGTCCGTAACGCTTCAGCAGAAATGACAGAAGGCAACAAGGCAATTCTTGAAGAAATTCGCCGCCTTCAGGAAGCAACAGTTGTAATGAAAAGCAGCATGGATGAAATGCAGCAGGGTGCAAGAAAGATTAATGAAACAGGTGTAAGCCTTCAGGAAATATCTGGACAGGTAAAAGAATCCATCAACAAAATCGGACAGCAGATAGATCTTTTCCAGGTATAAAAAACTATACAAATTAGTGGCAATTTTCCCGGTGATAAATGGTAATGAACAATCACCGGGATTTTTTTTGCTATCTGACAAAAATCGTTTATAATTATATTGAAACTTTTTCATAAGAAAGAGGAGAGAGAATTATGGAAAATATTATTAAGAAACTTTTACTGTTACTAATCTTAATCGGTTTAGCTTTTACTTTATATGCCCAGGAAGACGGAAATACTAATACTGAATCAGATCAATCATCAATAGAACAAAACAATTCCTCAACCTCTCCTTATTATGATACTACTCAGGAAGAGGAAGTGAGACAGTTTTTCTTTTTTACTTTTAAGAGTTTCAGCCAGGAAGAAAAAAGATATATAAACGATATCAGCAACAACACCTGGACTTTTTTCAACTCGAAAAAATCAATTGAAAAGAAGATTAAAAAAATCAATACACTTTCCCAGGGCATTCCCGCAAGCTGGAGGGAAGAAGCCTATAAGAAAAACAAAATGGATTTTAATTATTCCTACCTGCTTTCAGGATTCGGTTTTGGAATATCCAATATTCTTATGGGGGATCCTCTGGGATTTGCCTTTATGGGACTTGATTTAATCACCCTCACACTACCGATTATGGGACTCTTAAATACAGAGGAATTGATTTCTCCATGGTCAGTATTTTTTATATTATTCCCTGCAGAAACTCTTGCACTTACTCTGGTTCTGGATATTTTTGTATATCCAATGAGCGGAGGACAATATTCAATTACAGGCAGCATTTTCCAGGAGCTTGCCGCTTCTGAAATGAGAGGATTTTATATTGGTTCAGCTTTAGTAGGACTGGCAAGTTTTACAGGCAGTCTTGTATGTGGAATCTGCAGAAGCAGAAACTACAACAGGCAGCTGGCAACAGCTTTAAATCTTGATGTTAAAGGTAAAGCTGTAAGCCTCATTCCTATTGCAGATCCAGTTGATTCAAAACTAGGTTTAGCATTCCAGATAAAATTATAATCTCAAATGATTTTCTCAAAAAAATAACCGGTGCATTTAATTTTGTAAAAAATCAAACGCACCGGTTTTTTAACTTATATTTTATCAGCCGCCAAGGTAAGCAGACTTTACGGAAGGATCTGTTATCAGACTCTGTGCCTGACCTTCCTTAATTATTTTTCCAGTTTCCAGAATGCAAGCACGACTTGCAATTGACAAAGCCTTAAATGCATTCTGTTCTACCAGAAGAATTGTAGTTCCAGCAGCCGAAATCTTTTTTATGATTCCGAATATTTCATCTACAAGAATTGGTGCAAGACCCATTGAAGGTTCATCCAGAAGAAGAAGTTCAGGCTTTGACATCAGGGCTCTTCCCATTGCAAGCATCTGCTGCTCACCACCGGACAAAGTTCCTGCAGTCTGGTGAATACGCTCTTTCAGACGAGGAAAAAGGGAATAAACCATTTCCATATCCTTTTTAATCTGATTACGGTCATTTCTTGTATAAGCACCCATCTGAAGATTTTCCAGTACGGAAAGATTTGCAAAAACACGCCTTCCCTCTGGAACCTGTATCAAATGCTGGCGGACAATTTTATCCGGAGAAAGATTTGTAATATCTTCCCCCTTAAATAAAACCTGTCCCCCGTCCTTCTTTAACAGATTGGAAATTGCATGAAGGGTTGTAGTTTTTCCTGCACCGTTAGAACCAATGAGGGAAATAACTTCGCCCTGCTCAACTTTAAAACTAATTCCATGGAGAGCTTTAATAGCACCGTAAGAAACTACAAGATCTTTTACTTCAAGAAGACTCATATTACTCTCCCCCTTCTTCATTTTCTTCAAGATTCTGTTCAAAATCAGAACCAAGGTAAGCCTTAATAACAGCAGGATTTTTCTGGATTTCTGCCG
>DGUP01000019.1 GCA_002394685.1 Treponema sp. UBA4307
CTAAATTATCGTTTATCTTATTATTCAGTTCGATTTTGTCGTCGAGGGATGAGAGAATTGTAGCAATCTTTTTCTGAATCGAGAAAGGCGGAATTTTTACAGGTACTTTCTGCATAGTAGAACCTGATACTTCCTTAAAAGTAGTGCCACTACCAAGATTCTCAATATTACTCTTATTGAATTTTAAAAGATAATACAAAAACATAAAGTCTGTATCTTTATTTGGAATAACACTTTTGAATCCTTGATTTGTACAAACTTCATTTTGAGCAATAGCTATATAGCCAATAGGTGCACGAGAAGTAAAAAGGATTGTATGTTCAGGCATTATTTGGGCTGAACAGCTTTTTAATCCTTTGTCTGTGATATTCCGTTCTCCATGAGAAATAAAACGTCCACTGTGAGTCGATAAATCCTTAGGAGTAATCCATGCAATTGTTCCATTTTCATAATTAGAAGAATCTTTTGTAGATGGTGTTGCTCCACCAACAATTGTTCCAATATCAGATAATGTACATTCTTTCCATTCTTCCATAATAAATCCTAAATCTCAAATCCAATTGCGCTAAGATTTTTCTTTATCTTTTCTTCTAGCTCATGACTCTTTGCGAACATTCCACCAAGTTCTGTAGTAAGACGTTTCATTTTGTCGTCAAAAGCTTCGTCATCTACAGGCCCTTCTTCAATTCCAACATAACGACCAGGAGTAAGGACATAATCTTCTTTTGCAATGCGAGCGAGGTCGGCAACTGCGCAAAAGCCTTTTACATCTTCGAGGGTGCCCTTCTGGAAAGCGGTGAAGGTGTCTGCAAGGCGGGCGATGTCTTCTTCTGAAAAGTCGCGGTGCTTGCGGTCTACCATGTGGCCCATGTTGCGGGCGTCTATGAAGAGGGTTTTGCCGGTCTGCTTTTTGCCGCGGGTGATGAACCAGAGGGTTACCGGAATTGTTACGCTGTAGAAAAGCTGGGTTGGCATGGCAACAATTCCCTCAATCAAATCTGCTTCGATTATTTTACGACGAATTTCTCCTTCGCCAGAGGTCTGGGTGGAAAGGGCGCCGTTTGCAAGTACAAGGCCAATTTTTCCGTTAGGAGCCAGGTGGTAAATCATGTGTTCAATCCAGGCGTAGTTTGCGTTGCCTGCGGGTGGAAGTCCGTATGCCCAGCGAGGGTCGTTCTGCAATTTGTCCTGACCCCAGTTGCTTAAGTTGAAGGGCGGATTAGCCATGATGAAGTCGAACTTCTGAGTTGAATGAAGGTCGTTGAAAAAGGTATCTTCCGGGTGGTCGCCAAAGTTTGCGTCGATTCCGCGGATTGCCATGTTCATCTTGGCCATTTTCCAGGTGTCTGCGTTGGCTTCCTGTCCGAAGACTGAGATGTTGCTTCTGTTTCCTGCGTGCTCCTGAATGAACTTTACGGACTGAACGAACATTCCGCCCGAACCGCAGCATGGGTCGTAAACGCGTTTTCCTTCTGACGGCTTTAAGATATTTACGATTGTTTTTACTACGCTGGCCGGGGTGTAGAACTCGCCGCCTTTTACTCCTTCGTAGGAGGCAAACTGTGCGATGCAGTATTCGTAGGTGCGGCCAAGGAGGTCTTTGCTTGCTTCGGTGTCGCTCATGTCCATGTTGGTGAATACGTCTACTACGTTACCAAGAACGCGTTTGTCCAGCTCGGGATTGGCGTAGTTTTTTGGAAGAACACCTTTGAGGCTTTTGTTGTCGGCTTCTATGGCAATCATGGCTTTGTCTAAAATTGTGCCGATTTCCGGTGTGTGGGCTGCCTTTGCAATTTCTGACCAGCGGGCTTCCGGAGGGACAAAGAAGATGTTTTCTGCTTCATAAGCGTCCGGGTCGTCTTCAAATCCGTCCCCTTCTGCGACCAGCTCTGCGTATTTCTTTTCAAATGCGGTTGAGATGTATTTTAAGAAGATAAGTCCTGTAAAGATTTTGCGGTAATCTGCAGCGGGAATGTGTCCCCAAAGTTCGCAGGCTGCATCCCAAATCTGCTGTTCAAATCCGATGGTGGCAGTATTGTTTCTGGAAGTTTTTGTTTTTGCCATAAAATGCTCCGTAAAAATGCACCGTGAAGGTATTCCTTTTTGAATTAGATTTTACAAATATAACATATTTCCTTACTTTTTTTCAGAGGTTTTTATTAATAAGATAAAGGCAAACTTTTTCATCCTGTATATTTCCTCTCCTTGAGAAATATGTAAAATTAAAGTATTCTCTATTTTATGGCTTATGAAGTTACTGCGACCAGAAGAAGGCCGCAAAAGTTTGAAAATCTTGTGGGACAGGAATTTGTTGCAGAAACATTAAAAAATTCCATCCAGTCAAAAAAAATTGCTCATGCATATTTGTTTACCGGACCTCGTGGCTGTGGAAAAACTTCAACTGCCCGTATTCTTGCAAAAGCATTGAATTGTAAAAATGGTCCTACTGCTGAACCATGCGGTGAATGCGAGGCCTGCCGTGAAATTACAGCAGGTTCATCTCTTGATGTTATAGAAATAGACGGTGCTTCAAACAATGGTGTTGACAGTGTGCGCCAGATTAAGGATGAAGTACTTTTTCCGCCTAACAGCAGTCGTTATAAAATTTATATAATCGATGAAGTACATATGCTTTCCACTGGAGCCTTTAATGCCCTCCTTAAGACTATTGAAGAGCCGCCTCCATATGTAATTTTTATTTTTGCTACAACAGAATTGCAGAAAGTTCCTGCAACAATTAAATCAAGGTGTCAGCAGTTTAACTTCCGTCTGGTGCCTGTTGAAAAAGTAAAAAATCAGTTGTCTCTTGCCGCTGCTGAAATTGGAATCAAGGCAGATGATGAAGCCCTTTACTGGATTGCCAGGGAAAGCGGCGGTTCAATGCGTGACAGTTATACTCTTTTTGACCAGGTTGCGGCTTTTTCTGATGGAGAAATTACTTACGAAAAAATCAGGGACAAACTGGGACTTGTAGGAGTTGATCGTCTTAACGAACTTTTTGGTCTTTGTGCTCAGGGGGATGTAACTTCTGCTTTGGGCAAGCTGGATGATTATCTTCAGAATGGGGTAAGCATTGAGCAGCTCATTTCAAATTGTACCGATTATCTCCGCAGTCTTCTGCTGATTAAAAGCGGAGTTACAAAAGAAGCTCTGCTTGGTCAGTCCAGTGAAAGATTTTCAAAGGAAGTTCTGCAGACCTGGAGTTCAATTCAGATTGAAAGGGCAATAAGTCTTTTCCTTCAGTTGTATAGGGATATAAGATATTCCCTTAATTCCCGCTATGAGCTGGAACTTGCTGTTTCAAGATTGTGCTGGCTCAAGGATTATGTTTCTTCTGCTGAAGTAAAAAAGGCCGTTGACGGAGTAAAGCCTTTGCTTTTGTCAAATGCTTCTGCACAGAATTCTTCAGGACAGGTACAGGAAAGTCCAAGGCCCAGCTTTGATATATTGAATGGAAAAATTCCGGGAAGTAAGCCTGCGTCTGGAGAGCAGAATACATCTTTTCATGAGGGCGGAGCTGAGCCGCCGGTAAATAAGTCAGCAGCTTTTGTAGTTCCTCAGTTTCAGAAAGAATCTGCACCTACCAGGGCTTATTTAATTCCGGGGCAGGATAAGTTTGAAGCACCTGCGTCTGCACCTGCAACTCCAGCCCCCGCTGAAGCACCAGCGTCCGCACCTGCAAGCCCAGCCCCCGCTGAAGCACCAGCGCCTGCACCTGCAAGCCCAGCCCCCGCTGAAGCACCAGCGTCTGCATCTGCAAGCCCAGCCCCCGCTGAAGCAACCGCGCCCGCATCTGCCATACCGGCCCCTGTTGAAGCACCAGCGCCCGCACCTGCATTCTCAGCCCCCGCTGAAGCACCAGCGCCTGCACCTGCATACTCAGCCCCTGCTGAAGCAACCGCGCCCGCACCTGCAACTCCAGCCCCTGCTGAAGCACCCGCGCCCGCACCTGCATTCTCAGCTCCTGCTGAAGCAACCGCGCCCGCACCTGCAAGTCCAGCCCCCGCTGAAGCACCCGCGCCCGCACCTGCAAGCCCAGCCCCCGCTGAAGCACCAGCGCCCGCACCTGCATTCTCAGCCCCTGCTGAAGCAACCACGTCTGCACCTGTGTTCTCAGCCCCTGCTGAAGCAACCGCAACTGCACCTGCATTCCAGACACCGGCCGCAAGTGACAGCGAAGATGAATGGGCTGACACTGCTGCTCCAGAAGCTGATGATTTTTCTCCAGTGCACGCTGCTGAAGACAGTGATGAAGAATTTATGCCGGTTCATCCTGGAATTGCTCCGGTTAATGATAATCCTTCTCCTCAGAGCCAGGCAGTTCCTTCTGCCGGACCAGTGCAGAATCTGGATTTAGAGTCTGTAAAAAAGCAGTTGATTACAGAGCTCTCTTTAACAGATGCCATGATTGCAAGTACTCTTATGCAAACAAATAACTGGACTTATTCAGACGGTTTGCTTATTGTTTATATGTACAATAATTTTGAAATGATGCAGCTTCAAAATCATTCTGCAGTTATAAACCAGAAACTTTCCGCAATTTATGGCCGGAATGTAAAACTGGAAGTCAGAATTGCAAAAAGGGAAGAGGCACGGAGAGTTGTTTTGCCGGATAAAGTTCAAGCTTTGTGTGATGAATTTCGCGGCAGTATAGTTTAAGATTTTTGTTTAAGAGGTGGGATTATGAATCCATTTGAAATGATGAAAAATTTTGGGGATATGAAAAAGCAGCTGGAAAACGCACAGGCTGAACTTTCAAAAATAACAGCAACTGGGTCTGCCGGCGGCAACATGGTTGTAATTACAATGAATGGAAATTTTGAAGTTCTGGATATTAAGCTGGATCCTATTTGCGTTGATAACCGTGATGTTCCTATGCTTCAGGATTTGATTAAGGCTGCACATCACAATGCCCTGGAAAAAATTCAGGAGCAGATTAAGTCTAATGCAGGTTCAATGCTTTCCGGTATGAATATTCCTGGAATGAATATTTAAGGATTTCGGTAAAAAATGAATGCACTGGATGAATTAACCCAGAGTTTTTCCCGTCTGCCTGGAATTGGTAAAAAGTCTGCTGCAAGAATTTCCAATCATCTTTTAAAGTGTGACAGGTCTTTTCTTGAGCAGTTTGCCAGTCAGCTTTCACATTTGCAGGAAAGAATTGTTCCCTGTGAGATTTGCGGGGCCTGGACCGAACATAGTCCCTGCCCGATTTGTTCAGATATGACCAGAGACAGGGAAGTGCTTTGCGTTGTTGAACAGCCACAGGACGTTTCTACAATCGAAAGTTCCCACGAGTATCAGGGCTTGTTTCATGTTCTTGGAGGTGTAATAAATCCTCTTGAAGGAATGGGGCCTGAAAAACTAAATCTGGAAAAACTTTTGGACCGGGTAAAAAATGAAGGCATAAAGGAAGTGATTATTGCCACAAATCCTACTGTAGAAGGGGACACCACTGCCTTGTACATTCAGCGCCTGCTGGAAGGAAGCGGCTGTGCTGTAACAAGACTGGCCAGCGGTCTGCCTGTGGGAGGTGACCTGGAATATGCTGACCGTTTAACTCTTGCCCGTAGTTTCAGGGGAAGAACCCGTTTTTAATCTGATAAATTACTAATTTTTGCGCCTTACCTGAAATTCAGTGTGAGGCACATTTTTTTTAGCTTCATTTAGTTTTTTGTATTTTTTATAGAGCACTTCCTGAACCCTTACGGCCTGTTCTTTTTTGTCTGGAGTTTTTGCAATCCAGCTGCCGTCTGCCTGTAAAATGTGAGAGTGGGTATTGTCCTGAAAATATATTTCCAGGGATTTTTTAATTATTTTAAAGGATTCTTTGTCTGTAATCGGGAACATAAGTTCAATTCTCCGGTCCAGGTTTCTGTCCATCCAGTCTGCGCTGGAAAGATAAATTTCCTCTTTGCCCCCGTTCTTAAAATAAAAGGCTCTGCTATGTTCCAGGTAGCGGTCTACAACAGAAACTACTTCTATATTTTCGCTTAAATTCTTTTTGCCAGGAATTAAGGTACAGATTCCCCTTACATTCAGCATGATTTTAACATTGTGCTTTGAGGCTTCATAAAGTTTTCTGATTATTTCCGGATGACTGAGGTTATTCATTTTGGCAACAATCAGGCCTGGTGTTTCCGGACTGCTCTGCTGAATTTCTCTTTCGATTAATGAAAGCAGCTGCCTTTTAAGGGTTACTGGTGCCATAAAGAGCTGGTGCATGGTCTGTACTGCACTGTAACCGGAAATTGTGTTAAAGAAATAGGTCACATCTGTAGCCAGTTCCGGATTTGATGAAAGAAGTGAAAAATCCTGATAAATTTTTGAACTGGAAGAATTGTAATTGCCGGTACTTAAATTAATATATCTTCGGATTCCGTCACTTTCTCGTCTTACAATAAGACAGGCCTTTGCGTGAACCTTTAAGTTTACAATTCCAAAAACAACAATTGCTCCGGCTCTTTCCAGCTCCTGTGCCCACTGAATATTCTGCTTTTCGTCAAAACGTGCTTTAAGTTCAACAAATGCGGTTACCTGTTTTCCCTGTTTTGCCGCTTCAATCAGTGACTGAACAATTGGACTGTTGATTCCAGGACGGTACAAAGTCATTTTAATTGCAAGAACATTTGGATCTCTTGCAGCGTCCCGGATAAATTTTACAATCGGGTCAAAGCTTTCGTAAGGAACATTTATGAGAATGTCCTTCTGCCTTAAAGTATTCCAGTAAGTTTCGTCTTCAGGGAGCTGGGCAGGATAAAAATGCTTCCACTCGGGATAAGTGCAGTCTTCATTAATCTGAGCTTTTTTTAATTCCGTTAATACAGCCGGATCTATAATTCCATTTACTTTGTAAACATCATTTTCCGTAAGATTTAGTTTCTGCATGAGAAAATTAATAAGCAGCTGGGAACTGTTGTTACAAATCATTCTGACTGCTGAAGAGAATTGTCTCTTTTCAAGAATTTGTTCCATGTTCTGAATAAATTCCCGTCCGCTTTCTTCGTTAACGGCTTCGTCTGCGTCACGGTCAATTTTAAAGAGCAGGCTTTCCTTGATGTTGTATCCTGGAAAAACTTCCTTTGCATACTGAACGATAATATCTCCTAAAAGTGCAAAGCGTCTGTTTTTTTCGCTGGAATTGAGCCAGACAATCCCGCTTACTCCTGAAGGAACCTGAATAATGGCAATTTCCTGTTGCCCCTCCGGAGAAGAATTCCATGGCAGCTGATTCTGAAGTCTTTCCTGTTCATCTTTCACAATAAGAGGATTTACAGGATTTTTTACTCCTTTCATTGGCTCCAGTAAAAAGGCGGCATTTGTTTTCAAGTTACCTATGTGAGGAAACTGGCCATCGCTGCTTCTCAAAGGAGTGAGCAGAGGAAATATTTCGTGGCGAAAAAGATTCTCCGTCAGTGAAATGTCGTGAGGAGTATAGTTCTTTGGAGAAACGTAAGTGAGTCCTTCTTCTGCAAGTTTTGGCAGTACAACATTCTGCAGGGTGTCATTTTGAATGCGGTTTAATTCGTGACATCTTTTTGAAATTTTATTCAAAAGCTGAGCCGCTGTAATATTAGAATCATCAGTATGATTTGGATTTTCTTTAGCCTGTCTTTTAGTGGTAGCAACTCTTACCTGAAAGAATTCATCAAAGTTACTTGAAGTTATTGCCAGAAAATTCAGTCTTTCAAGGATAGGTAAATCTTTTCTTGTTGCTTCGTGAAGAACTCTGGCATTAAATTCAATCCAGCTAAGTTCTCTGTTAAAAAAAATATTTTTTGCCATTTTCTTCCTCCACTTTTATTTATAAGAGTACAATCTTGTACCCGAAAACATTTTCAAATAAGTCTCCCTTTTCCTGAATTGCCAGTTGCTCCAGGTTAAGCTGAGCGTGGGAGTTTGTTCTGATTGTTAAAGTGTCTCTTTCGATTTTAGCCGTCAGTTTCTGAAATTTCTGCTGATGGCTGCGGTCCAGTGCATCTGCGAGACGTAAAATGGCTGACAGTTTCAGAATGCACATTCTGTTAGGCCGGGGCATAAGGTGAACTTCCGGATCTTCCTGAGGCTGAAGAGAAGAGCGGTGGAATTTTGCAATTGCTCCTACAATCCGCAGATCGTCGTGGGTAAGTCCAAATATTTCCGAATGTTCAATAATATATTTTGAATGAAGATTGTGGTCTTTTGCCCGGATCAACATTCCAATATCGTGAAGGACAGCACTTACTTCAAGAAGCAGCCGGGTGTGGGTATCTCCGTCTACTTCTTCAATGAGGGAATCGTAAATTTTTAAACTCAGCTGGCTTACGTACTGGGCGTGCCTTTCGTCTCCCTGGTATTTTCTGAGAAGAGTGTAGGCGCTTGTAATAATCTGTTCATTGAATTCACTTCGCAGATTAGGGTTGTCATCGCTCATCTGACTGAGAATGACCCCTTCCCGGAGACTTGTGTCCGGTACAATGATGGATTTTACATCTGTAAGGGCAATAAACTTCTGATATGTTAAAAGAGAAATCTGGAAAGTCTGGGCATCATTGTGGGAAAGCTTAAAGTGAGCAATACATTCTTCAACGGTATAGCGCTGAACTTCTTCCACAAGTTTTTCAAAATCCTTACGGTCAATTTCCCAGAGGAATGGAGAAATAGGCTTTCCGGTAAAAAGAGCCGCAATCTTCAAATCTCCACCTACTGCAATAAACTGATGAACATCATGAAGGTTCATTTCAGTTTTCAGTGAACGCTTGGTGGTCTGAATGTATTCTTCAACATACTGCCTTAAATCCTGGTCTGACCCAAAGACAGTACGGATTTTTTCATCAATGAGGATTGTTCCCAGCCGCATGGAGTGGGCGCCGACCATATGGCCTTTTTCCATGAGCATAATTTCTGTTGAGCCGCCTGTAATTTCAAGGATGATTGAGTTTCTTTCCTGGATTAAAAGGCTTCCGTCTTTCAAACATTCCCTTACGGCAACATACATAAGACGGTTTTCTTCAATGCCGTCAATTACTCTTACGGTAAAACCTGTTTTTACTTTTACCCGGTCTACAAAAGGGTCACGGTTATTTGCTTCACGAACAGCACTTGTACCTATAACCGTAGTCTCTTCTTTTGAAATTCCCCAGGCCGCAATCTGCTCACCAAAACGGTTAAGAATATTTAAACATGAAAGTAAAGTTTCCCTGCTGATGGAACCGGTGGTGAATACATCCCTTCCGATTCCTGCAGGTACTTCACTGCGGTCAAGAATATTTCTCTTTTTTTCGTATGAATTTGTTTCAATGATTTCGGCTACAAGAAGGCGAATTCCCGTAGAGCCGATTTCAATTACAGCCTGGGGCTTCTGCATATTTCCTCCTTGCAGTCTGTCTGGACGTTACAGAAATTGCTCTTTTAATTAAAGCTTTTCTATAAGCATTGAACACTTTCCCGAAGGAATTGGCAGTGTCTTTTTCTTCTGGTCAAGAATATTGATGGTGAAATAGTAAAGTTTTTCACTTTCCATCTGAATTTCCCATCCACGCTGACTTTTATTGCTGAGAATTGTAATTAAGTTGCGTTTAAGTGACAGCTTTTCAATTCCCATGATTTCCAGGTTCGGAATAATCCAGTCAACGGTTTTTCTAGGAAGACTGATGTTTAATCCGATCACGTTTTCAATCATCAGCGTGATTGTAGAAAGTCCTATGTAGTGAAGGAAACGCTTTCTTGGGAAGTCCGGCAGTCCGCGAAGAGTAGCAGGACCTTCTTTTCCAGGAAGGTAAGCTTCAAAGAAATCACCCTTAAGCTTTTTGTCCAGAGGATAAAGAGCTTCAAGTATAAAGTAGAGGTGACGGATTGTGCATTCACGGGCAAAATTGTAGCGCTGATATTTTTCCAGACCCTTAATAACCATAAAGTTGAAGGTTGGGAAAACAGACCCCTTGAATCCTTCTCCAGACTCTCTGAAATCAGGACTGTCTGCACTTAATGAAGGGAATGGATGCTCAGTACCGAATGTTGCAGGATTGTTCAGATGAGCAATAAGGATTTCTGCACGGTCAGCGTTTGGAAGTTCTGCGAGAAGCGGCCAGAAACCGGCGATTGTTTTCTGAGGCAGTCTCTGTTCGTTTTTATCCAGATCATGGTAGAAACCGGTTTCGCTGTCCCACATAAGACCGTTAATTCTTGTCTTAAGGCTGAAGTACATTTTTTTGTACTGGAAGCTGAGATCCTTGTCGTTAATAATATCACCTAATGCAGACATATGGGCTGCGTTAATTGCCATACAGCAGTTAAAGTCAATCGGATAGTAAGTGCCTTTACGTGGTGCATTGAACATTGTTGAAGCTTCAAATGGAGCGGCATAAAGACCGTTTTCCTTTTTGAAAGTATCATCAATCCACTTCATGTAATTCTGAAGAATTGGCATTACTTCCTTGATGCGGCGTTTATTTGCACTTTTGTGGTAAAGGTTGAATTCAGCCCATGCGAAAAGAGGCAGTCCTACGCCTTCAGGATTAGATTTATCTACAATCGGTTTATTTGTTTCAGTATCGTACTTCCAGCGGATTGCACCATTTGCTTCCTGTCTCTTGTAGAAATAGTCAATGTTTGCATTTGCTGAATAGTTTCTGTTTGAGTAAACTAAAAAGAATGAAGAGAAAATTGATTCGTTCTGATCCAGAATAAATTTTCCCTTTGATGGATAAATAAAATAACCGTCCGGGTCGTTCTCTCCTGTCTCCGGGTTGATCCAGAATTCTGAAAGCCAGTTCCATGTTTTGTCATATATGTCAACAAAATCCTGGTCGTAAAAGTGGATTTTCGGAAAATCGTGTTTATTCACAGTAACTCCTAGAAATTAAGACAAATCAAATTTCTTTATTAACCTACATAAAAATCGAAAAGTCGATTCGATTTGTCATTATATCATAAAAAAGGAAAAATAGGTATGAAATGGGGAAAAATTTTTTGAAAATCTCCCCGTTTATTGCGTTATTTTGCAAAAAATAGGCGCATTTTTATATTTCTGCGCCTTTTTTATTACAAGTCAGCGTAATCTGTAACATTTACAGGGGTATCTGCTGTTACAAAAGTGTTTGTAGGGTCGCAGAAAAGACGGATAAGTTCCACATTTGAGCGGTGCCTTGATTTTAACATGAGCACTTTATTTGCTGCCCTGTAAATATATCCGCTGGAATTGTAAGCTTCAAACCTTGGGTCTGAACGGAACATTACGCTTTGAATTTCAATCTGGGCGTGGAAATCCGGTACCCCCTGAATGTAAAGATAGTGGCTGTAGTTCAGAGGGAACTTAATGTTTACATTTGCAGTTCCGCTTCCTTCCTTTGAATAACTGATGCTTTCTGCACAGGTCCAGGCCCAGACTGCTTCACTTCCGTAGTATCCCAGGATTTCTACATGAGGGAAGTAGTAGTTGTCTGTTACTACAACCGGATAAAGTTCTGAAAGAACAGGCAGCTCTATTTCTTCATTACTGTCTGCTTTTGCTTTGATGGCACGGTTTACAAAAAGACGGCCTGCTTCTTTGTAGTCGCTTCTTCCATCCTTCTGACCCAGGGCGATAAGGGCCTGCCCCAGTTCAATTTCTTCAATAAATGATAAATCTGCCTTAAAGTTGAAACTTCCATCCTCAAGGGTACAAAGGTTTTCCAGCATTTCAATACAGAAGTTGACCGGTTTTTCCAGCAGAGAAGCCAGAATTATGTCTTTTTTGTACAATTCGGTGTAAGTCCAGATAATACCTGCTGCCTGGTGCGGGGTAGGTTCAAAAATTCCTGCTTCCAGCATCTGCTTAGGGAATGACAAAAGCTGAATTGTCTTTTCCTTCCACTTTTCCCTTAAAAGATAGTCCGGAATATTGTGAACTGTAAAAATATCTGCGTTAGTTGTGCTCAAGGCTGCATTTGCCCTGCTTTCTGAAGATTCATTTTCTACGGACAGGCTTCTGTAATTGTCTGCCAGGTTACCAAAGAATGGTGAAGTGTAGTAAGTTCTCCGGCTACCTCTTTTGTAAGAATCAGGAATTGCAGAAATTGCTTCGTTAAATCTTCCTGCAGATGAAAGTTCTGCGATATATGCGGCCACGGCTCCTTCCGTAAGGACATCGTAATTCTTTGCAGCAAGGGCCTGGTTTACGGCTGTAACTAATTTTCCCCTGAGAGCTTTAATATTGTTGTCATAGAGATTTTCGTCAGCGTCTTCCTGACCTGCAAGCTGGTCAAAGGTAAAGCGTTTTGCCGGATCGTAAGGGGCAAAAGTAGCCATTCCTTCTGAACCGGACATAGTGATTGTGTTCAGGTTTACTTCAGAAGAAATGATTGCCATCTTGTAGGCTTTGTGATTTACCACTACTCTGTTTGCGGCCTGAGAGTCCAGTTTTACGGACTTGTCGGTTGTATAAGTCAGGAGCAGCTGGTCGTTTCCTTTTGCAGGAATTGAGTTGATGTAAAGACTTGCATCTTCGCTGTAATCGGAAAGGGAAAAACAGAGAACTGAGCCGTCTGAAAAGTTAAAAAGAACGGAAAGATTGTTTGGTTCTGAAAAAGATACCAGTTTCAAATCTTCGTACCTTCTGCTGTAGGAAGAGTAGGCTTTTACGGGATTTTCACTGTCCCCTGTAAAAGTGATGCCCTTGTATGAGATTCTGAACTGATTCTTCAGTACCAGCTCCTCGTTTTCGTCTTCGGTCTGGGCTAAAGAGATGTGCATTCCGCCAATATTCTTTGAAATAACGGATTCGCTCTTAAATTGTAAAATAAAAATGCCGACAATAAGAACGGCGTAAAGGACTGTGAGTCCGATGATTTTTCTTACAGGATGTTTGCGCATGTGAAAAATATATACGTTCAATTTACAAATTTCAATTGAATATGTTATTTGAGGGGAAATATGAAAAAAATTTCTAGAACAGTTTGTTGTACTGCCCTTATTGCAGTAACTTTATCTCTTACTTCCTGTGCTTCCAATAAAGTGACAGATTTTTTTGGAAATGTATTTAATAAGAATGAGGAAGCTCCTGAAGAGCAGGTTCCTGTTGAAGAAGATAAAGATTCTTCTCCGGAAACTGATTCAGCTTCTTCAAATACAGATTCTGCCACCCAGGACAAGGCTCAGGATCAGAAAAAGACTGATTCTTCAGAAGAAAAGCCTTCTTCCGGCAAAAAAACTGATTCCCGCAAGGACAATAAAAACAACAAATCTGATAAAGATAAAGAGCTGGAAACCTTTGACAAAAGCACTTTTATCCAGCAGCTGGGAGAAGAACTGGATGAACGTCCGGTTGTAGAAGTGCTTCCTCTTTTTGATAAAGTTCCTCCGGAATTTGCAAACGATTACGATATCCGCTATCTGAAGGGGGCACTTTATTTCAGCGCAGGAAAATACACTGAAGCAAAGGCTATTTGTGACCAGCTTCTTGCTGAATATCCAAAAGACGAATATGTTCTTGAACTTTCAATAGAAATCGCCAGCGCTCTTGGGGACAGGTCTGCAAAAAAATCTGCCGTAGACAAACTTCTTGCAGGTGATCCGAATAATGAAGCAGCAAATGTTACTCTGGCAAATGAATATGTTTACCTCAAAAAGTATAAAACAGCCCAGACTTACTTTAAGAAGGCCCTTGTTTCCAATCCGGAAAGTGAAGATGCCCTTTTTGGTATGGGGCAGACTTCCTACTATCTTGAAAAGGATGATGAAGCAAAAGTCTGGCTTGAAAAACTCCTTAAAGTAAATCCTGACAATGCAATGGCTTATCTTTATCTGGGAAAACTTGCCGGTGCAGACAACAAATATAAAGTTGCTTCTGACAATGCGGCTATGGCAATTAAACTGGATTCTGGTAATTACGATGCCTGGATGGATTACGGTACTTTTGAGCGTTATCTGGGACATTATGAAAATGCAGAAAAAGCATGGACTCAGGCAATTAAAATCAATCCAAATTACTTCCTTGCCTACGCTTACAGGGCTGGACTTTATGATGAAACTGACCGTTTTGCAGAGGCATTAAAGGATTATTCTTCTGTAGTGGCACTTAACCCGGACTACTACTATGCTTACGAAAGTATAGGTGTGCTTGCCATTCACGAAAAGGATTATACAAAAGCCCGCCTTGCCTTTACAAAGTGTTATGAAAGAAATAAGGAAAATGTTTCATATCCGCTTTTAATCACCTACTGTTACTACATGGAAGGAAATGCTGTTCAGGCCAGAACTTTCTCTGATTCTGTATTGAGAAAGATGGACCGCAGCACAATTGAATATTCCATGCTGAGGGTTTACCACGATAAAGCAGGAGAAATGCCTCTTCCTCAGAAAATTGCTGCCATTGAAAATCCTACCACAAAGGGAAAAATGTACTTTTATCTGGGCCTTTTTTATGATATGTTCGGTGGAATAGAATACGCCAGGGAATATTACGGAAAGGTTGTAAAAATGAGCAGCCCGATGTTCTTTGAATACCGCCTGGCAGAATGGGGAATGGAAATAAAAACAGATGAGTGATTCTAACAAAATGGAAAGCACCGGAGCTGAAAATACAGTTCCACAGAATACTTCTACTCAAAAGTACATGAAATTTGGAAACAGGGAGATAATTCTTGTTGGAACTGCCCACGTTTCTCAGGAAAGTATTGATGAAGTTACCACTGTAATTGAAAAAGAACGTCCTGAAAACGTTGCAATTGAGCTTGATGAAAAACGCCTTGCAAATATGAAGGATCCTGAAGCCTGGCGCAAAATGGATATTATCAAGGTTTTGAAAAATAAACAGGGCTTTTTAATGATGGCCAATATTATTCTGGCCTCCTATCAGAAAAAAATGGGTAAGGCAGAAGGTGTGCAGCCGGGGGATGAAATGCTTGCCGCAATGAATAAGGCGGATGAGCTGGGAATTCCTCAGACAATGGTTGACCGTCAGATTGCAGTTACCCTCCGCAGGGCCTGGGCTATGAATGGTTTCTGGGGAAAGTGTAAGCTTCTTGCAGCCCTGATTTCTTCAGCATTTTCCAAAGAACAGGCTACTCCGGAAGAAATTGAGAACTTAAAGAAGGGCAGTGAAATGGACAGCATGATGAATGAACTGTCAGACTATCTGCCTAAGGTAAAGCAGGTTCTTATTGATGAAAGAGACCGCTATCTGGCCAGCAAAATCTGGGAAGCAAAGGGAAACAAGGTTCTTGCTGTATTAGGTGCAGGTCATCTTCCCGGGGTTCAGGCTTATCTGGAAAAACTTGCCTCTGGTCAGGCAAAAAGTGATGTTTCGGATATTGATTTTGTTCCTCCAAAGAAAACTTTTGGAAAAATTGTATCCTGGCTTATACCAGTCCTTATTGTGCTTTTTATAATTGCAGGATTTATTTTCGGCGGTCAGAAAAAGGGCTGGGAAATGCTCAGTTCATGGGTTTTGTGGAACGGTCTGCTGGCTGCAGTTGGTGCTCTTATAGCAGGCGGTCATCCTCTTGCAGTTCTGGTTTCTCTTGTGGGTGCGCCTTTTACATCCCTCTGTCCTTTTGTGGGAATAGGTCTGGTTTCGGGAATAGTTCAGGCTGCTGTGGTTAAGCCGACGGTTGCTGATATGGAAAGTCTGTCTGAATCTTCAAACAGTCTGAAGGGTTTTTACAAAAACCGTATTCTCAGGGTTCTTTTAGTATTTATTCTGTCTTCCCTGGGGAGTACTGTAGGAACTTTTGTTGCGGGAGCATCTTTTGTTGCTGCAATTACTTCATTCTTTGACAAAATTGTGGAATGGGTTAAGGGAGTTTTCTTTACAGTGGGGGACTGGTTTAAGAATATTTTTTCAAAATGATTTCAGCCCTTTCATAAGGTAAAAATCTTCAAAAAGAAGAAGGCTCCGGTGTGTAAATACTGGAGCCTTTTTTTTTATTTCTTGAACAGTTCTTTTACCATAGCTCCAATGCTTTCTACTGCAACGGCTCCTGAAATCTTTTCAGATACTATGGCTTTGTCAAATCCCAGTTCAACTGCGGCTTTAATTCTTTGCTTAAGCTTGGTTACGGGGCGGATTTCTCCTGCAAGTGACAGTTCTCCTACAATTACGGTTTTAGCCGGAAGGGGAATATCTGTTCTTGCGGAATAAAGGGCTGCGGCCAGTGCTCCGTCAATTGCGCTTTCGGTTAAGCGCATTCCTCCTGCTACATTTATGTAAATGTCCTGGTCACTAAAGCGGATTCCTCCCCGTTTTTCCAGAACAGCTGCCACTCTGCTTACACGGGCTGAATCAACCTTGTCAGAATAAACTCTGTTCAGGGAAGCTTTTGCCGGAACTGTAAGAGCCTGTATTTCAACAACAAAGACCCTTGATCCTTCAAATACCGGAACATAGGAAACCCCCGCCGGAATTGTGCCCTCCCGTCTTGTAAGGAAAAGTGCACTTGGATCTTTTACGGCTTTTAATCCATCTGAATCCATCTGGAAAATACCCAGTTCGTCCACTGAGCCAAAACGGTTTTTCATGGCCCGCAAAAATCTGACTTCATCATTATTTCTTTCAAAGGAAATAACCGTGTCTACCATATGTTCAAGGCTTTTTGGTCCCGCAATATTTCCGTCTTTTGTAACATGAGCCGTCATAAAGAGGATGCTGTCCCTTTCTTTTACCCAGCCGATCAGTTCGTTTGCACAGTATTTGAGCTGGTTTACGGTTCCCGGAATGATTCCTGCTTCTACTGAATAAACAGTCTGAATGGAATCGATTATTACCATCCCCGGGTTAAGGGAATCCAGGGCGGAAAGTATGTCTTCAAGCCTGAGTGTACAGAGGATTTCCAGCTGATCTACAGCAAGCCCCAGTCTTATTGCCCTTCCTTTAATCTGGGAAGCGGATTCTTCTCCTGAAACGTAAAGAATTCTGCTGCCAGGATTTTCCCTGAGCATATTTGCGGCGGTTTGAATTAAAAGCGTAGATTTACCGATTCCCGGCTCTCCTCCAATTAAAGTAGCGCTTCTTTTTGTAGCACCTCCGCCCAGTACCCGGTCAAATTCCTTGTCTCCGGTAGAAATTCTTCCCTCATCCTGAATTTCTATCTGACTCATGGGAAGAGGCTTAATTCTCAGGGAAGTGCCGTCTGCCTTTAAAAGTGCGCTCCCGGCATTAGGATCATTTATGCATTCTTCCATGCTGTTCCATTCTCCGCACTGAGGACATCTGCCCAGCCAGGCCGGTTGTGTGTAGCCGCAGTTTGAACATTTGTAAACGATGGAAGCTTTTTTCTTAGCCATTAGTTTCTCCAGTTTAGTTGTTTTTAAAATAATATGAATTAATTAAACAAAAAATGCAAAGAAAAATAAAAGATTGATAAAAAATGTTGATAAGTGTTGACTAAACGTGTTGAAAGTTTTATATTTAAATTAGCTTGTAAATAAGCTGATAAACTCTCTCCGATGTCGAGGAAACTCGACGATAGGGCCTTCGGATTCTGTTAGTGTCTGAGGGCTCTATTTTTTTTATCCTCAGTAATAAAAAATGGTCCAAAAAGGTTGAATGTTAAAAAACGCTTCTTTACAATAAGATTTGTTGTTAAATTAAATACAGCGGCTTTTTGCTGAAAAATATAAACATTGGTAGATTGAGAGGCTTTATGAGTAAAACCGACGACGCAATTGACAGTATCCTTAATTCATATAAAGAATACGGTGGAATTAACCTGAATGAAGCAAAGGTTTTTCCAAATCGCCAGAATGTAATTTCTATTCTTCAGGATGTTCAGTATTTGATTTTCCCAGGTTTCCGTACCGCAGATAAAATTGACTCTGAAACAGCCCGTTTTGTTGTTGGTGAAAGAGTGAACAGAATCATTTCAATGCTTACTCAGGAAATAAAAAAGGCTCTGGCTTATGTTTGTGAAAAGCCTGATTCTTCAAAATGTTTTGAACTTGCAGAACAGGCAGCACGGGCTCTTGTAGAGGAAATCCCTGAAATCCGCCGCAAAATGGGTATGGATGTACATGCAATGTTTATGGGAGATCCGGCAGCCCGGTCTGAAGAAGAAGTGATTGTTTCATATCCGGGAGTGGAAGCTGTAATGGTTTACAGAATTGCTCATTTCCTTCACGTAAACGGTGTTCCTGTAATTCCCCGGATTATGAGTGAACACGCCCATAATAAAACTGGCATTGATATTAATCCTGGTGCTGTAATTGGAGACTGCTTCTGTATTGATCATGGAACTGGTATTGTAATTGGTGAAAGTTGTGAAATCGGAAACAATGTAAAGCTTTACCAGGGTGTTACATTAGGTGCCCTGAGTGTTAAAAAAGAACTGATGAATAAAAAACGTCATCCCACAATTGAAGATGATGTTATCATTTACGCAAATGCAACTATTCTCGGGGGTAAAACTGTAATCGGTAAGGGCAGCATTATTGGGGGAAATACCTGGGTAACAGAGTCTGTTCCTGCAGGTACCGTGCTTACTAATAAAAATTAGGGGGATTGAAAGCTTCTGTTGAATAAAAAGACAGAAAATTTGCAGAAAAATTGGAAAAAAATTCGAAAATTTCCCTAAATTTTCCCTGCTTGATTTTGAATTCGGTTGACACGTAAATTGATTTCATATATATTTTTCTGACATATTGAAAACCCGCCATTTTTTTTAATGAGAGATAAGGGTTTTTCCATGCTCTTATAGCTCAGTCGGTAGAGCACATCGTTGGTAACGATGAGGTCAGCGGTCCGATTCCGCTTGGGAGCTTTTCAATATAAATTAACGAAGGAGCTTAATATGGCAAGCAAGAAGAAGTCAGCCGTAGAAATTATTGCTTTACAGTGCACAGAGTGCAAGCGCAAGAACTATACAACATACAAGAATCGTAAGAATATTACTGGTAAGCTTGAAAAGAATAAGTATTGTCCTTGGTGCCGCAAGTCTACTGCTCACAAAGAAACAAAGGCTAAATAATTTAGCTCTTAAAGCATAAGCTTAAGTTAATTATATGATTGACCTCATTTTATGAGGTTGATTAAATTAAATATGAAATTTCCCTTGTGGAGATATTTGCAAGGGTGTTTATATTTAGGTCAGTAGCTCAGTTGGTAGAGTCCCGGTCTCCAAAACCGGTTGTCGCGGGTTCGAGTCCTGCCTGGCCTGCTATCTAGTCGATTTATTTTTAATTCGATTTTTTTCTTTTTTATCTGAGGGGAATTAAAAAGAAGTCCGGTACAAGGAATCAGACAGATCTGGTCTGGTTAATTTAAAAAGGAGCTGAACTAATATGAAGAATTTTTTCCGTTTTTGCAGAGAATGTGTTGGTGAACTTAAGAAGGTTACATGGCCAACACGCAGTGAAGTTTTTGCTTCTGTAAAAGTAGTTTTAATTTCTACAGTTATTTTTGCGATTATCCTTGGTGCTCTTGACTGGGGATTCACATCCGGACTGCAGGCAATTTTCGGTTAATTTCTGTTAATCCGAATATCTATTAATTCAGGTTATTTTCAGGAAAAGATATGGCAAAGAGCTGGTATATCCTTCACACATTCACAGGTTATGAACAGAAGATTGAACGCACAATCCGTCAGATGATGGGGGATGAAGTTATTCCTTCTGAAATTCTCTCTGATGTAAGACTTCCAACAGAAGATATTGTAAAGGTTTCTGTTGATAAGAATGGTAAGAAGAAGGAAAAGATTACCCACGAATTACTTATGCCAGGTTATATCATGGTAGAGCTTGATCTTCCTCCTGTGGGCTGGAAAGAATCTTGCAATACTTTAAGAAGAATTCAGGGTGTTACAGGTTTCGTAGGAACAAAACCTGCTGAACGTCCAAGACCTATTTCTTCTGAAGAAGCAAAAAAGCTTCTTATGTCAGCTAGTGACGTTAAGTCAGAAAAGGCAACACGTATTAAGCAGAACTTTGAAGTTGGTGAAAGTGTTAAGATTACTGCAGGTGCCTTTGCTACATTTACAGGAACAATTGAAGAAGTTAATGCTGAAAAGAACAAACTTAGGGTTAACGTTCAGATTTTCGGCCGTGCAACTCCTGTTGAGCTTGACGTTACTGAAGTTGAAAAGATATAGATTTAAAATTCAGCCTGCCTCTTTTGAAGCGGGCTGTTACTGTTTTATAGCGGTTAACTGAAGACCGCCTTTTTGCAGAAGTTTCAGCCTTCTGCTTTTGATCTGTGATAGATTGAGGCTAAAAAAGCCTTTTTCTTAATTTGGGAGAAGTGTAAGTCCGTCGGACATAGGCACTTCGTTAGATTATGGCTCTGCAATGCAACCGTAATCACACCAATGTAAGGAGATACATTATGGCCACAAAAAAGGTAACAGCTGTTATTAAACTGCAGTGTCCAGCAGGATCTGCAACACCAGCTCCACCTATTGGACCAGCTCTTGGACCTCACGGCGTTGCTGCACCAAAGTTCGTACAGGAATTCAACGACCGCACCAAGAACATGGAAAAGGGACTTATCATCCCTGTAGTTATCACTGTTTATCAGGACAAATCTTACACATTCATCCTCAAGACACCTCCTGCAGCTGTTCTTATTAAGAAAGCAGCTGGCATACAGAAGGGTGCTGCAAATCCTCTCCGCGACAAGGTTGGAAAGATTTCTCAGCAGGCTCTTGAAGAAATTGCTAAGCAGAAGCTTCCTGATCTCAACGCAAATGACGTTGAAGCAGCAAAGAAAATCATCGCCGGTACAGCACGTAGTATGGGCGTAGAGGTGGAGGCTTAATCGATGAAACACGGAAAGAATTACCGCAATGCATTGACAAAGTATGACCCAGCAAAGTCTTATGATGTTGCTAAGGCATGTCAGCTTGTTAAGGATCTTCACTTCGTTAAGTTTGATGAAACTGTAGAACTTTCTGTTTCACTCAATCTTGAAAAGAACCAGACTGTAAGAGATACTCTGGTTTTCCCACATCAGTTCACTGGTGAAAAGCGTGTTCTCGTATTCTGTAAGGAAGACCGTGTACAGGAAGCTCTGGATGCAGGTGCTACATACGCTGGTTCAACAGAATATCTGGACAAGGTAAAGGGCGGCTGGCTCGATTTCGATGTTGCAGTTGCTACACCTGACATGATGAAAGACGTTGGTCGTCTTGGTATGGTTTTGGGCCGCAAGGGTCTTATGCCAAACCCTAAGACAGGTACAGTTACACCAAATATCGCAGCTGCTGTAGCAGAACTCAAAAAGGGTCGTACAGAATTCCGCGCTGATAAGACAGGTGTTGTACACATTCCAGTTGGAAAGGTTTCTATGGATTCTAAGGATACTGCAGAAAACGTTGCTGCATTCCTCGATGAACTTGATCGCAAGAAGCCTGCTGATGCTAAGACAGACTTTATCCGTTCTGTTTCTATCAGTTCTTCAATGGGACCTGGTGTTTGGGTTTCATTTAAGGAAGGAGATGAAGAGTAATGGCAATCAAAGCAAGTAAACCACAGCCAGCTAAAACAGCTGCAATCGAAGAAACAAAGAAAGTTCTGTCAGGCTATGAAAACTTTATTTTCGTAGACTATCGTGGACTTACAGTTGAACAGATTACTAAGCTTCGTGCTGGTCTTCGCGAGAAGAACTCACAGCTTAAGGTATTCAAGAACAACTTTGCAAAGGTTGCTTTTGATGAACTTAAGAACGATGAAGTTGCTCAGTATCTTTCTGGTCCAACTGCAATTGCTCTTGTTAAAGAAGATGCAAACGAATCTGCAAAGGTTCTCTTTGACTTTGCAAAAGATGCTCCTGCTCTCGTTGTAAAGGGTGCATGGGTAGAAAATGAACTTTACGATGCTGCTAAGATCGAAGCACTTTCAAAGTTGCCAGGAAGAAAGCAGCTCATCGCAATGCTTATGTCTGCTATCAATGGTCCAGCAAGAAAACTTGCAGGTACATTGCAGGCTTATGTTGAAAAGCTTGAAAAGGAAGGTCCTGCAGCAGCTGCACCAGCAGCAGAAGCAGCACCAGCTGAAGCTGCACCAGCAGCAGACGCTCCAGCTCCAGCAGCTGAGTAATTTTACTCGGTGGATTTTTGCATAAGGCATAAATCCAGAGCGGAACTTTTCAATCTGCGGTAAGGCTTCTATGTGCTGATTACTTTCCGCAGAAACTACCTGCAGAAAAGCAGGACCCGCATAATGCAGACAAAATGAAACAGTTTGTTTCTACTGCAGCGGAATTAACTAATTGATCCAAAGGATCATGGAGAAGACAATTATGGCACTTTCTAATGACGAAATCCTCGAAGCAATCGCAAGCCTCACAGTACAGCAGGCAGCTGACCTCGTAAAGGCAATGGAAGAAAAATTTGGTGTATCTGCAGCAGCTCCAGTAGCAGTAGCAGCAGCAGGTCCAGCAGCAGCTGCTGAAGAACAGACAGAATTCACAGTAACTCTTGAATCTGTTGCAGCAGACAAGAAGATCGCTGTAATCAAGGCTGTTCGTGCAATCACAGGTCTTGGTCTTGGTGAAGCTAAGGCTCTCGTTGAAGGCGCTCCAAAGGCCCTCAAGGAAGGCGTTTCTAAGGCTGATGCTGACAAGATCATCGCTGATATCGAAGCAGCTGGTGGTAAGGCATCAAAGAAATAATTTGCTTACAGGAATCATTATAGATAAGGCGGTTGCTCCAGAAGTGGCTGCCTCAGCATAATTTTTCACACATAGCTTCGGGAGGAAACTGTTGTTTCTTTTCGAAGCTATAGGCGTCTAAAAGGAAGGTTGCAGGAAGCCTTTAACGAAGCCTTAAAACATAGAATCCTGCACGGTATCGAACTACCGCAGGACACTGGTTCTTGTGCTGAGCGAAGTTTTTGCTTGTAGCAGTTCTTAGTGTACCAAGTTCCCCCAAATCAAGAGGAAATTGATGTTTGCAAAGAGCAAAAAAATTGAACGTCAGTATTTCGGAAAAGACATTAAAGACTTTATGGAGCTTCCGGATTTAATTGACATCCAGCTTTCATCTTATGAAAGTTTCATCCAGAGAAAGAAAATCGAAAATCATGAACCACTGGAAAGACAGGGTCTTGAAGACGTTTTCCAGTCAACATTCCCAATCGAAAGTCCAAATGGTGACATGACTCTGGAATATGAGGGATATGACCTCGACTTTGAAGGCATTAAAAACAACGAGCTTGAATGTAAGAAAAAGGGCGCCTCTTACGGTGTTCCACTTAAGGCTCGCATCAACCTGACATTTATTCAGACTGGAGCAATCCTCCAGAAAGATATTTATATGGGCGATGTTCCACTTATGACAGACCGGGGTACCTTTATTATTAACGGTGCTGAACGCGTAGTTGTAAGTCAGATCCATCGTTCGCCTGGTGTTATCTTCCAGAATGAAAAAGATAAGGGCGTATTCTCAAGCCGCATTATTCCATACCGTGGTTCATGGCTGGAATTTGAAATCGATCCTAAAAAGGAATTGATTTATGCAAAGATTGACCGCAAGAAGAAAATTCTTGGAACAATCTTCCTCCGTGCTCTGGGATATGCAACTCGCGAAGAAATCATCCGCTGCTTCTACTTAACAGAAGATGTTAATGTACCAGGTGACGCTGCAAAGAGAGAAGCTCTTGTTGATAAGGTTCTCGCAAGCAATGTAATTGTAACTGATCCTGATTCTGGTGAAGAAAAGAAGCTTTACCGCGCTGGTGATAAACTTCATCCTCATGATCTTGATGAACTCGTTGCAAACGGCGTAAAGACAATCACTGTTATTAAGTTTGATACCCGTACTGCAGAACAGCAGTCTAAAAAGAAGGGTAAGAATGAATCTCTCAACAGTGAAATGATTGTAAACTGTTTCGAAAGAGAAGAAATTGAATTTTCAAAGAGCGGTGTAGAAATCAAGGACGAACCTTCAAGAGAAGAATGTATCACAAAGGTTTACCAGATTCTTATGCCTGGAGAACCAATTACTGTTGAAAATGCAATCAAGGATCTTGAAAGCATGTTCTTCAGTTCACGCCGCTATGATCTTGGCCGTGTAGGTCGTTATAAGATCAACAAGACTCTGGACTTCAAGGAAGAAGTTGAAGATACAGTTCTTGTAAAGGAAGATATTATTCAGACAATGAAGCACTTGATTGAAGTTTATATCAAGGATGCTCCTCTTGATGATATTGACCATCTTGGTAACCGTCGTATCCGTTCTGTAGGTGAACTTCTTACCAATCAGTTTAAGTCTGCCTTTGCACGTATGGAACGCATTGCCAAAGATCGTATGAACGTTAAGGAAACAGAAACCCTTAAGCCTCAGGATCTTATTTCAATTAAGCCTATTGTTTCAGCTATTCGTGAATTCTTCGGTTCTTCACAGCTGTCTCAGTTCATGGATCAGTGTAACCCACTGGCTGAACTTACTCATAAGCGTCGTCTTAACGCTCTGGGACCTGGTGGTCTTTCACGTGACCGCGCCGGATTTGAAGTTCGTGACGTACACTACACACACTATGGTCGTATGTGTCCTATCGAAACTCCTGAAGGTCCAAACATCGGTTTGATTGTTTCGCTTGCTATGTTCACCCGCGTTAACGAATATGGATTCCTTGAAGAGCCATATCGTAAGGTTGAAGGTGGAAAAGCAACAAATAAAGTAGAATGGCTTTCTCCAATGGATGAAGATAAGTACGTCATTGGACAGGTTGTTGAAGGAATGGGCGAAGATGGTTCATTCCCTACAGAACTGGTATCTACCCGTTATCGTGGTGACTATACTCTTCGCGGTACAGAAGATATTCAGTACATGGACGTTTCTCCTCGTCAGGTAATTTCAGTTTCTGCATCTCTGGTTCCTTTCCTTGAACATGATGATGCCAACCGTGCTTTGATGGGTTGTAACATGCAGCGTCAGGCAGTTCCTCTTCTTTTCCCAGAGCCACCACATGTTGGTACAGGTATGGAAAGAAAGACAGCTTACGATTCTGGTGTTCTTATTAAGGCCAAGAATGAAGGTGAAGTTGTATGGGTAGAAAGCGATCTTATTAAGATTAAGCCAAAGGGAGCAAAGGATGGTATCCTTGATGAATATCATCTGCTCAAATATCAGAAGAACAACTCAGATACCTGTAACCACCAGAGACCAACTGTTTGCGTTGGAGATAAGGTTAAGGCAGGTGATGTAATTGCTGACGGTCCAGCTACCTTTAATGGTGAACTGGCACTCGGTAGAAACCTTCTCGTTGGATTCGTTCCTTGGAATGGATACAACTATGAGGATGCCGTTCTTATCAGTCAGAGAGTTGTAAAGGAAGATATGTATACTTCTATGCATATCCACGAGTTCCAGGTAGAAGTTCGCGAAACAAAGCTTGGTAAGGAAACAATCACTCGTGATATTCCAAATACAAATGAAAAATCACTGGATAACCTTGATGCTGAAGGTATCATCAGAATTGGTGCAAAAGTTCGTTCAGGAGATATTCTCGTTGGTAAGACAACACCAAAGAGCGAAACAGAAACAACTCCAGAATTTAAGCTTTTGAACTCAATCTTCGGTGAAAAGGCTAAGGAAGTCCGCAACTCTTCACTTACACTGCCACATGGTGTTCAGGGTGTTGTAGTTGATATTCAGCGTCTTAAGAGGGGAGTTGATGAACTCCAGCCTGGCGTTGAAGAAATTGTTAAGGTTGTTATTGCTGATAAACGTAAGCTCGTTGTTGGTGATAAGATGGCCGGTCGTCACGGAAATAAGGGTGTTGTTGCACGTATCCTCCCAATCGAAGATATGCCATACCTTGATGACGGTACTCCACTTGATGTTTGTCTTAACCCTCTTGGTGTACCTTCCCGTATGAACATTGGTCAGCTGATGGAATCTGAACTGGGACGTGCCGGTATGGTACTTAATGAATGGTACGATTCACCTGCATTCCAGACTCCTTCACAGGAACAGATTTCTGAAAAGCTTTTACAGGCTGGTCTTACAGAAGATTGTAAGCAGATCGTACATGATGGTTTCACTGGTGAGCCATTCCTTAACCCAATCTTCGTTGGTGTAATCTACTTTATGAAACTGCACCACCTGGTTGACGATAAGATGCATGCCCGCTCAACAGGTCCATATTCTCTGGTTACACAGCAGCCACTTGGTGGTAAGGCTCAGTTTGGTGGTCAGCGTCTTGGAGAAATGGAAGTTTGGGCACTTGAAGCATACGGTGCTGCAAATACTCTTCAGGAAATGATGACAATTAAGTCTGATGATATGAATGGTCGTACAAAGATTTATGAATCAATCGTTAAGGGTGATCCTTCTGCACCAATCGGTGTACCAGAATCATTTAACGTAATGGTTCAGGAACTTCGTGGTCTTGCATTAGACTTTACTATTTACGACGACAAGGGCAAGCAGATTGCTCTTACAGAAAGAGATCAGGATTTGATCGACAGATCATCTGCTGGTTTTGATAAGGAGGCCGATAATGCGTGATATTCAGGATTTTGCAAGTCTCAAGATTAAGCTTGCTTCTCCAGAAACAATTAAAGCCTGGTCTTACGGTGAAGTAAAGAAGCCAGAAACTATCAATTACCGTACACTTCGTCCGGAGCGCGACGGTCTTTTCTGTGAACGCATTTTCGGTACTACAAAGGAATGGGAATGCTATTGTGGTAAGTTCAAGAGCATCCGTTATAAGGGTGTTGTCTGCGACCGCTGTGGTGTTGAAGTA
This sequence comes from Treponema sp. UBA4307, assembly GCA_002394685.1. GTDB lineage: Bacteria > Spirochaetota > Spirochaetia > Treponematales > Treponemataceae > Treponema_D. The sequence continues at coordinate 26,638 of DGUP01000019.1, forward strand.
ACTCATTACAAAGTTCGCCGTGAAAGAACAGGTCATATTGAACTTGCATCTCCAGTAAGCCATATCTGGTACTATCACTCTGTACCAAGCCGCATGGGACTTCTGCTGGATATTCAGGTAGCAAATCTTCGTTCAGTTCTTTACTACGAAAAGTATATTGTAACTGATCCTGGTGATGTACCTGATCTTAAGAAAAATCAGCTTCTCACAGAAGAAGAATATGATGAATTCTATTCACGTTATGGTGAAAGTTTCTCTGCCGGCATGGGTGCTGAAGCTATTAAGACTCTTCTTGAAAAGCTTGACCTGGATCAGCTGGTTGAAGAACTTCGTGAAAAGATGCGTGAAAAGGGTTCAAAGACAGACAAGCGTCTTCTTAAGCGTATTGAACTTGTTGAAAACTTCCGTGCATCTGGAAACAAGGCTTCCTGGATGATTCTGGATGTAATTCCAGTTATTCCGCCTGATTTACGTCCTATGGTACAGCTTGAAGGTGGTCGTTTTGCAACTTCTGACCTTAATGACCTGTATCGCCGCGTAATTGGACGTAACAATCGTCTTAAGAGACTTCAGAGTCTGTCTGCTCCTGATATTATCATCCGCAACGAAAAGCGTATGCTTCAGGAATCAGTTGACTCTCTCTTTGATAACACAAAGCGCAAGCAGCGTGTAGTTAAGGGTGCTTCAAACCGCCCTCTCAAATCAATCTCAGATATGCTTAAGGGTAAGCAGGGTCGTTTCCGCCAGAACCTTCTTGGTAAACGTGTAGACTATTCTGGACGTTCTGTAATCGTTGTAGGTCCTGAACTTAAGCTCTGGCAGTGTGGTCTTCCTGAAAAGATGGCTCTTGAACTTTTCAAGCCATTCATCATGAAGAAACTCGTTGACAAGCAGATTGTACTTAACATTAAAAAGGCAAGAGTTCTTGTTGATTCAGAAGCTCCTGAGGTATTCGGTGTACTTGATGAAGTTGTACGGGAACATCCTGTAATGCTGAACCGTGCTCCTACACTGCACCGTCTTGGTATTCAGGCTTTCGAACCTGTTCTGGTTCCTGGTAAGGCTCTTAAGCTTCATCCACTTGCTTGTAAAGCTTTCAACGCCGACTTCGATGGTGACCAGATGGCTATCCACGTACCTCTTACTCAGGCTGCACAGATGGAATGCTGGAACCTGATGCTTTGTGCCCGCAACCTTCTTGACCCTGCAAATGGTAAGACAATCGTTGCTCCATCTCAGGACATGGTACTTGGTATCTACTACATGACTTCTGTAAAGGAAGATGCAAAGGGTGGTCCAAGAAAAGTTAAGGTTGATGGTAAAGAAGTTCTTGAATATAAGCTCTTCTCTTCTCCAGATGAAGTTCGTCTTGCTGCTCAGTCAGGTGATATTGGCTGGCAGGCTGAAATCAAGCTTCACAAGTCTCTTCTTGGTAAGCCTGTTCACAACGATCCTGATCCAGATGGTAAATATATTATTACAACTGCAGGTCGTCTTGCATTCAATGAAGAAATGCCTGCAGAAGTAGAATTCTACAATGAAAAGATGGGTGATAAGCAGCTCAAGAACATGATTGAAAATGTTTATCACACAAAGGGTCCTTGGCTTTCAGTTCAGATGCTGGATGCAATTAAGGCCTGTGGATATAAGAACGCTACTTTCTACGGTGCATCTATTTCTATGGAAGATATTCTTGTTCCAGCAGAAAAGAAGGAAATCGTAGACAAGGCTGATAAGGCTGTTGCTGATATTGTTAACCAGGAACGCAAGGGTGCTGTATCATCCGGAGAACGCTATGACCGTATCGTTAAGATCTGGTCTAACGCCAACGATAAACTTTCTGATATGGCATACAATCAGCTGGCAAAGGATAAGGACGGATTTAACACAATCTACATGATGGCCGATTCCGGTGCCCGTGGTTCTAAGAAGCAGATTTCTCAGCTGGCCGCAATGCGTGGTTTGATGCAGAAACCTAACGGCGATATTATCGAACTTCCAATTAAGTCAAACTTTAAGGAAGGTCTTTCCGTTATTGAATACTTTATTTCTTCAAACGGTGCTCGTAAGGGTCTTTCTGATACAGCTCTTAAGACAGCCGATGCCGGTTACATGACTCGTCGTCTGGTTGATGTTGCACAGAACGTTGTAATTAACGAAGAAGACTGTGGAACAATTAACGGTATTGACTACACAGCAATCAAGGAAGGTGATGAAGTTAAGGAAACTCTTGCTTCAAGAATCGCCGGCCACTACACAATCGAACGTGTTCTGGACCCTGTAACAGGTGAACTTCTTGCTGATGTTGATACATACCTTACAGATGAACTTGCAAAGAAGATCGATGCTGCTGGTGTAGAAAAGGTTAAGATCAGAACAGTACTTACATGTGAAAGCAAGTACGGTCTTTGTGTTAAGTGTTACGGTAAGGACCTTGCCCGCAATAAGATTGTTGAAATTGGTGAAGCTGTTGGTACAATCGCAGCTCAGTCAATCGGTCAGCCAGGTACACAGCTTACACTTCGTACATTCCATACTGGTGGTGCTGCTGATACATCTGCATCAGATAACCATATCGTAATGAAGTATCCTGTTTTCCTCACAAGTATTGAAGGTACACATGTTGTTAAAGACAACGGTGACTGGCTCTTTACTCGTCGTGGTACTCTGATTACTGCAAAACTCTTTGGTCAGTATGATGTTGCAGATAAGGATGAAGTTCTTGTATCTGACGGAGCTCGTGTAAGAAAGGGTAATGTAATCCTCAAGCACGCTGGTTCAGATGTTCTTGCAAGTGAATCTGGTAGAATCCTTATCAGAGATAATAAGATTTACCTGGTAAGCAACGATGTTGAAAGTAACATTGATAACGGTTCTATTATCTATAAGGATTATGTAAATGCAGGTGTTGTAGTTGATAAGGGAATTCCAGTTGGTGAATTCGAAGAATCAACTGATCCTATCATCGCTGAAGTTTCAGGTTTCGTTCACTACGAAGATATCGTTGAAGGCGTTACACTGGAAACAATCACAAAAGAAGTTGATGGTAAAATTACAAAGAACAGAAGAATTACTTCTCTTCACCTTGATACAAAACAGCCTCGTATCCTGATTCTTGATGAAAACGGAAACGAAGTTGGTTCATACCATATGCCTGCCGGAGCAACAATCTGGGTTGAAGACAAGCAGAATATTAAGGCTGGTGAACGTCTTGCTACTGTTGATAAGGCTGCAGCAAAAGCTAACGATATTACTCTTGGTCTTCCACGTGTATCTGAATTGTTTGAAGCACGTAAGCCAAAGGATGCCGCTGTAATTGCACAGATTTCTGGTGTAGTTAAGTTCGGTAAAGTTGCTAAGTCTAAGCGTGAAATCATCATTGAAGATGAATATGGTAAGGAATACAAGCACTTGATTCCACTTTCAAAGTCACTTCTTGTACGTGACGGCGATAAGGTAAAAGTTGGCGAAAAGCTTTGTAAGGGTAACATTGATGCTCATGACGTTCTTAATGCTAAGGGTGAATATGAACTTCAGAACTTCCTTATGAAGGATATTCAGGACGTTTACCGTGGACAGAGTGTAAACATCAACGACAAGCACATTGGTATTATTATCCGCCAGATGCTTCGTAAGGTTGAAATCAAGGCTGTTGGTGATACAAAGTTTATCTTTGGTCAGCAGGTTGATAAGTATGCATTCCGTGAAGAAAATGAAAGAGTTATGAAGGAAGGTGGTCGTCCTGCAGTTGCAGCACCAATGTTCCAGGGTATTACAAAGGCTGCTCTGGCAACAGATTCCTTTATTTCTGCATGTTCATTCCAGGAAACAACACGTGTTCTTACAAACGCAGCAATCAAGGGTGAAGTTGATCACCTCCGCGGTTTGAAGGAAAACGTAATTCTTGGTCATATGATTCCAGCAGGAACTGGTATGAGACAGTATCATGGACTTAAGCTCTATGATAATTCTAATGAAGACCTTGATGCAAAGATGGAAGAGGTAATTGCCCGCCGCAATGCTGAAAAGGCTCAGGAAGCAGTTGTAGAAGAACCTTCTTCAATTTCTGCTGATGTACCAGACGAAGACTAATTTTATATAGCATCTGAAACACTTTCGTTAATTTGTTTCAGGTGCTTTAGAGTTCAGATGGATGAAAATTCATCTGGCTCTGCTGCAGCCGGTTGCTGAGATTTTATTTCAGTAAAAGGCAGCCGGATGCAGTAGAGCAAAAGTGGAACTTTATAGGGTTTAATAAAGTTTCCTTACGAGTATCCCTTTTTTCTGAACAGGGGAAGTTTGCCGGGAATTTCAGTAAAATTTGTGAAAATTTGAGGAAATTCAAGTGAATTCCTAAATGAATTCAGGTAAATTCTATTGACCCGATCCAGAAGAATTCGTTATAGTAAGATACTCGTTTTTTGCATATTGTCCCAGGTGCTGCTGGGCAAAAAATATAGGAGAAAAGGCCCATGCCTACAATTAACCAGTTAATTCGCAAAGGTCGTCAGACAGCTGCAAACAGAACTAAGGCCCCCGCACTTCAGTCTTGTCCGCAGAAACGTGGAGTTTGTACTCGCGTTATGACAATGACACCTAAGAAACCAAACTCAGCTTTGAGAAAGATTGCTCGTGTTAGATTGAGCAACGGTGTAGAAGTTACTGCATACATTCCAGGAATTGGACACAACTTGCAGGAACACTCTGTAGTATTAGTTCGCGGTGGACGTGTAAAGGATCTTCCTGGTGTACGTTATCACATTATCCGCGGTGCAAAAGATACACTCGGCGTAGAAGGACGCAAGCGCGGTCGTTCTAAGTACGGTGCTAAGAGACCAAAGGCATAATAGGAGGTTAGAGAACTATGGGAAGACATAAGAAATCAATTAACCGTCCAGTAATGCCAGATTCAAAGTACAATAGCGTTGTAGTTACAAAGTTCGTACAGCGCATGATGTTGGACGGAAAGAAACAGACATGTATCAATGTTCTTTATGAAGCATTGGACAAGCTTAAGGCAAAAGCAGACAAGGATCCTCTTGAAGTATTCATGAAGGCTCTTGATAATGTTAAGCCTCTCGTTGAAGTAAAGAGCCGCCGTGTTGGTGGTGCTACTTACCAGGTACCAATGGAGATTCGCGAAGCTCGTCGTGAAGCTCTTGCTATGCGCTGGATGATCGGTGCAGCTCGTGCTAGAAGTGGCCACGGAATGGCAGAAACTCTTGCAGCAGAATTGTTCGATGCATATAACAACACTGGTTCTGCATACAAGAAGAAGGAAGATGTACACAAGATGGCAGAAGCAAACAAGGCTTTTGCTCACTATCGCTGGTAGTTCTTACCTTCAATATAGAAGACCCGCTGATTTTCGGCGGGTTTTTTTAGTTTAAAATATTCAGCTTAATTTTTATTAAAAATAAATCTTAACTTGCTAAAAATAAAATATTCAGAATAATATAAATAAAATGAAAGTTACCCTTGTTGAAGATGAAAAAAATCTTCGCCTTACTGTAAAAACTTCTCTTATGGCTGAAGGTTTTGAAGTTGAAGAATTTCCTAACGGGCAGGTAGCCCTGGATTCACTGAATAAAAATAAAAATCCTCCGGACCTTTACCTGCTGGATATTATGATGCCGGTAATGGATGGAATTGTTTTTCTGCAGAAATTCAAATCCCTTTATCCTGATGTTCCTGCAATGTTTTTGACCAGCCGGGATGAGGAGTTTGATAAAGTGCTGGGGCTTGAACTTGGGGCTGATGATTATCTTTGTAAACCTTTTTCCATGAAAGAATTAATTGCCCGTATTAAAGTTATCCTGCGCCGTTCTTCCAGGAGTGAAAATCCTCTTGTGAAAACCTGCTCCGGAATTCAGTTGAACTGTTCGGCCTGCACTGCCAGAGTTAATGGTACTGATATTCCTCTTACGGTAAGTGAATTCCGCCTTCTTGAACTTTTTATTGATAGTCCTGAAACTGTATTCAGCAGGGAGCAGTTAATTGGAGCTGTTTATCCAGAGGACACTTATCTTAATGACCGGGCTATTGACTGCCATATTAAGCGGCTGCGAAAAAAAATCGGTATGGAAAAAATTGAAACTGTTTACGGACTGGGGTATAAGTTCTGTGAAAAATAGGAGAACTGTGTGAAATTTAAAATCAGTATAAGCATTCAAATTTCTATTTTTCTTTTGATTTTGATTTTTATTCCAATTGCTTCCATGATGGCATTGCATACTTACGAAAACCAGCAGTTGTCAATGATGGAGTCCAGTAATGTTCAGCAGGGGCGTCTTGTTGCTGCGAGTCTTTTTTGTCCGGAAAAAATTTCTTCTGATGAAGCCGTTGCTTTGTTGAAAAATATGGATGGAAATTTTGATGCGAGAATTCGCGTTCTTGATAAAAGCGGCGCTCTGATTGCAGATTCTTCGACTGTAGAAAATGATTTTGAAAATGAAAACTCTCAAGCCTCTCAGACTCAGTTATCTGTGAGAGAAATGAATTATGATTCTGCTGTAAATAAAAATTCAGAAAAATCTAATTCTGATGCAAGTGAAAATTTTATTTATAGACTTCTTTCTATTCCTGTAAGAATTTACAGAAGTTATTTTAAAAGGCCTTATGCCTTAAAATACGATAGTGCGGAATTTTATATAAATAAAAATATTTATGATGGTGAAGAAGTTCTTGCTGCTCTTGAAGGACGTTACGGTTCTGCTACAAGAATTTCATATGGCGGCCAGCGATCTGTTACACTTTATTCTGCTCTACCCGTTTATAATTCTCTGAAAGAAGTTTGCGGCGTAGTTCTTGTTTCAAAATCAACTTATAAAATTCTTTTGAACCTTTACGAACTCAGACTGGATTTAGGAAAAATTTTCCTCTGGTCTTTAGGTGCTCTTTTTTTAATTGCCCTGTTTCTTAATTTCAGAATTTCTTATCCGTTGAAAAAACTTTCCCGTCAAACTGTGGAATGTGCTGATAAAAAAGGTACCGTTCGTTTTGAAGATTTTACTGGAAAAAAACGCAGGGATGAAATTGGTCAGTTGTCCCGTTCTTTCTCCGAACTGGTAAAGAAGCTGAATAAGAGAATTCATTTTGCAGATGCTTTTTCTGCTGATATCAGCCATGAATTTAAAAATCCTTTAGCTGCAATCAGAAACTGCGCAGATATTTTAGGTAATCCAAAAATTCCTGAAAATCAGAAAGAGGAATTTCGTCAGGCAATTTCCGAAGAGGTTAGTCGTCTTGAACAATTGTTAAACGGTATTCGTACAATTTCAAAACTGGACGCAAGTGAAGAAGAAAATGAATTTTATCTGCCTGTGAATGTATGTCTGGAAAATACACTTAATCGCCTTAAGAAAAATTATCCTCAGACCAGAATTAATTGTAATTCTTCAGAAAAAACTTCTGGTGTAAAACTGAATCTTGCGGAAGAACCTTTTGTGCGCATGGTAGAAAATTTTGTTGATAATGCAGCATCTTTTGGAGACAGAATAATAATTTCATCAGATATTACTGAGAATAAAAAGACAAAATTTTATTCTCTTTCTGTAGAAGATAATGGTAAAGGAATTGAGCCGGAAGAAATAGAAAAAATATTTAATCGTTTTTATTCAAACCGAACAGATTCTGAAAAACAAAATCATTCAGGACTGGGGCTTTCTATTGTTAAAGCAGTTGTGGAAAACTCAGAAGGAAAAATACTGGTTGAAAAAAGTACTGTTCTGGGGGGAGCAAAGTTTACTGTTCTTTTTCCTGTGATGAATGAAAAGAATCTTAAAAATAAATAACACAATTCTGCCACATTTTTGACACAATCTTTTTATATCATTCTTTCAGATAAAAAGGGGGAAGATGTCCCTGAAAATTTGGAGGAAAATATGAATAGATTTTGGGCTGGCCTGGGAGGTAAGCTTTTATTTATTGGTTTAATCGTAGGTTCCCTTATGATTGCCAGTCTTGTGGTACGGAGTAAGGTTGATGACAGAAGTAATGTTTATGATTCTGCCTGCAGAGATATTCAATATTCTGCAGGTTATAATTATTCTTTTGAAGGTCCTTACATCGATATCCCGGTTGTGCATACCTGGTATGAAGAAGCTCTTGTTAAAGAGAAGGTTCAGAAGGTAAAAAAGCAGTCAACTTCAATCGTAACGCTGAATCCAAAAAATTTGTCTGCTCTTGAGGATATTAAAACTCAAAAAAGAACTGTTGGAATTTACAGCAGTCCGGTTTTTACTGGAAGCCTTAAGATTGATTGTGTTTTTGATGTGGAATACAAAAGTAACAGCGAGTATGAATATAAATTTAATGACGCTGTAGTTTATATAAAAAGCAGTACAAAGAATCTTCTTGAAACTCCGGATTTTACAATCAACGGCAAAAAAACGGAAAGTTCAATTTCTGCTTTGATTCAGGATAGTGGAGCTTCAAAATATAAACAATATAATTCAGATTATTTGATAGCCCTTTGTTCTGTTGAAGGTAACAGTGTTTCCTTTTCAACTGAAATTGCATTCCGTGGAGCCGAATCCTTCTCTGTAAAACCTATTGCAAAAAATAACAATCTGAAAGTAAACTGCGACTGGCCATCACCTGGATTTACAAATTTCGCTTACCTGCCAACAGAACGCACTCTTACTTCCGAGGGATTTACTGCTGAATGGAATGTTCCTCTTGGTTCTTCTGATAGTGGGGAAATTGGCTTTACTTATAAGGAGCCGATTTATCTTTACAGAATGCTGGATCGGGCAACAAATTATGCATTTCTTTTTGTGATTATTCCATTTATTGTTCTTTTCCTTTTTGAATTGTTGAAAAATATCCGCCTGCATCCACTGAACTATCTTTTAAGCGGTGTGGCAGTAATTCTTTTCTTCCTTCTGCTTTTGTCTTTTTCAGAACATATTCCATTTGGTATATCATATTTGATTTCGGCCTTTGCTGCAGGAATTCTTGTAACTGTTTACATTGGAGCCGTAACTAAAAAGCTGGGAATGGTTCTTGCCATGGCATTTAGTTTTGCTCTTCTGTACGGCTATCTTTATGTAGCTCTTCAGTCTGAAGATAATGCACTTCTTATTGGTTCTATATTCCTTTTCCTGATTCTTGCTGCAGTTATGTTTGTTACCCGTAAGGTTAAGTGGCCGTCTGCTGAAAAGAAAGTTAGAGATGCGGGAACTGGAAGTGCTAAGATTCTCGAAGAGAAAAAGTAAGAATATATATAGAAGAAAATCTTAATTAAAAATAGTTATTTTGGGTCTAAATGCTTGTCCTGCAAGTAATTAGACCTGATTTGACTTTTATAGGAGCTGGTTATGACAGGTCGTTTATTCAGACGTTTTATTCTGATTCTTATATTTATTTCCGGACTTTGTTTTGCTTTAAGTGAAGTATGGCTTCATAATTCGGATCAGTATCATGTTTTAGAAAACAAAATTGCAACTTTCTATTTGCTGAAGAGTCTTCTTCCTAACAGGGATTATATTCAGCTGGAATCTGGAGAGGTAAAAGTACCCAAGGGATTTGTAAAAGTGAGTGAAGATTGTGTTATGGGGTTGTCCAGAAATCCGGGGTCTTCACTTTCCAGGGATTTGACCTTAAATTATGGACGCTTTGATTCTTTTGGCCATGTAAAATACTGGACTGATTGGGAAAATGGTAAAACTATTCGTCTTGCGGATAAAAAATTTGGTTCAATCAGATACTTTTTTCTTTATGAAAAGGATCATCCTGCCTCTGAAGAAATATAGGATTTTTTCAGGACTAAATGGTTGACTGCTGAAAAAAGGCTGGAAATGGAGATACTTTATTAGGTTTATACTATTTACATTGGTTATTGCTCTAAAAAAATTGATTATGTATACTTTAAAAATATGAATATAGCTTTATTTACAGATTGTTATTTCCCAACAAAAAATGGTGTAGTAACAGTTGTACACCAGTTACGTGAGAGTCTTGAATTGTTGGGTCATCATGTTGTTATAGTTACAACTAAGCCTGATGTAGAATATGAAGAAGATCCTAATATATATCGCGCAGTAAATAGTCTCCCTCTTCCATTGGGGGGAGCAAAAGATCAATATGTTGCATTAATCTGGTGGCCGAAGCTTAAAAGTTTTCTTCTAAAACATAAAATAGAAATTATTCATTGTCATACTGAACTTACCGTAGGAAGAATGGGATATAAAGCCGCACGCAGGTTGAATATACCATGTGTAATGACAACGCATACTATGTGGGAAGATTACATCAGAAATTATCTTCATCTTTTTGAAAACTATCTGCCTATACGGATGCTATATCCATATTTAAGGAATATTTATAAGCACTTTTCATGTTTAATCGGAGTTAGTGATAAAGTTCGTGCTTATAATAAACGAGATTATGTTTCTCCAAATATTCCCTGCGTAGTTATACACAATGCACTTAATCCTGAAAAATTTATGGTGAATGGGACTGAAGATGCAAAACAAAAAGCTTCTGAAATAAGAAAAAAACTTGGAATAAAAGATGATGAAAAAATGCTTTTGTATGTTGGACGTATAGCAGTTGAAAAACGCTCCCTGGATTTATATAACAGCATTGTTGCTGTACTTGAAAAAGATTCTAAGTTAAAAATGGTGTTCGTTGGGGATGGACCTATATATAAACAGCTTTTGAAAAATACACAATATACATCAGTTAAAGATAGAATTATCTTTACAGGTTTTGTAGAGTGGAAAGAAATAGGTTCTTATTATAAGGCTGCTGATTTATTTGTAACTTCTTCTACAACAGAAAGTACCTGTCCAATGGTTGTAATTGAAGCATTTATTGGAGCTACCCCAGTTATTTGTCCAAAGGATGAAGCATATTCATTTAGTGTAATTAATGGTGAAACAGGTTTTCAGGCAGAGTCTGATGATGATTTTGTGGAAAAAATATTAAAAGTGTGTAAAGACGATAAACTGCTTTTAGAAATGAGTAAAAAAGCTCAGGAAAAATCCAAGGAATTTATGCCGGGTATTTTTGTAAAACGCCATCTGTATTTATATCAAACAATACTTGATAACTATAATAAAAAAATGATTGACGAAATTGCTGTTCAAAGCGAATTGGATAAAATAAAGGAATAGAAACTCAAAAAAGTTCTGTCTGAAGAAGTTCTTTTTTCTTTACTTCTCCCCTTACAAATAACAATTTTTGAACTATTTATAAATATTTTTGGTGAGCAGCACCGTAAATAAGCAGGTTTCGAAAAGACTGATACTTTAGAAACCTGCATATGGAAGGATTTATAAGGAAAGATCAAGACCTTAAATTATTTTCAATATATTTATCTGCTTCTAACGTATAATTTGTGTATACATTTGACCAAATTTATTTGAAAAGGGATTGAAGTTTTCCTTGTCCCGGTCTGTAGTAAAAACTGCAAATTCTATGTGTCTTGAAAAATCTTTTTGTTGGTTTCGTGGGACTGGGGGTAATTCTTTTTTGAGTTCATAATTTCCTCCCTGGTAAATTTTATGATTAATCATGGAGATTGTAAAAAAAGTTCTTTTAGTATGACACAGCGGTATTTCATGAGATGATAGTTTTAAAAAAACTACGCCGGATTGGAGCAGCGCGAAGCGTTCTGAAGCGGAGCGGAAGAATGGAGTGAAACGGAACTGCGGAAAGCCGGGATTTGGGTTGCCTTTATGTTTTGCAGGGTACAGGCTGTCTGCTGAAATTTGTGCCGTCCAAAAGTATAATTAATAGAATAAAATGGAAAATTTGCGGTAAATGTCAGAAAAGAGCATAAATTTCTGTTAAATTTAACTGAAATTCCACGAAATTTTCTTTTATCTCTTGAAATAATTCTGCAAAAAATGTATATTCATCGAACATGCGCCCTTATTGGGTGTGGTCTGCATATCTGAATGCAGCATAGGTTCTTTGATAAGTTGGACGGACAGTTGGGAAGTTGTCCGGTAAAGGTCGTAAAGTTAAACGCTGATTTTAAGTGTTTTTCAGATTTTTACACCTGTGTTGCTTAGTTTTATCCTGGGTGGAACTTGAGGGATAAACTGATATGAACGGCAGCTCAGGATTCTGACTTAGGTTTACGCAAGGTAAGCCAAAAATAAGGTCCTGAATACCAGACCAGTCGTCAGTCGCCGTTATGGCTTTTATATAAGAAAGATGATGTTAGGTGGATTAAGACCAGACTGCTTCGAAATGATGAGGCGGGTTGTTTGACAATTCAAGCTCTTAATCAAAATCTAAAATCATCTCATGGAACGGGTAAAAGTGTGTATGCGAAAGTGTTACTAGCCTTTTAGGGGTAACATTTTCTGGCTTAAAGTGCAGCACATAAAAATAAAATATGCCGCAGGCTAGGTAAAAAAAGATAAAGCCTGTAGGGTAAGGAGAAAAATCATGGCAAAGGAAGAGTTCCAGAGAACTAAACCTCACATGAACGTTGGTACTATCGGTCACGTAGACCATGGTAAGACAACATTGTCTGCAGCTATCACATCATACTGTGCAAAGAAGTATGGTGATAAGCTCTTGAAGTACGATGAAATTGATAATGCTCCAGAGGAAAAGGCTCGTGGTATTACAATTAACTCTCGTCACCTTGAGTATCAGTCTGACAAGCGCCACTACGCACACATCGACTGTCCAGGACATGCTGACTATGTAAA
>DGUP01000074.1 GCA_002394685.1 Treponema sp. UBA4307
AGGTGTACCAAAGATCATCGTATTCCTTAACAAGGTTGACCTCGTTGATGATCCAGATCTTCTCGAACTCGTAGTAGAAGAAGTAAAAGATACAGTTGCAAGCTACGGTTTCTCTGCAGATACACCAATTATCCAGGGTTCTGCATTCAAGGCTCTCAACGCTTCAGAAGATCCTGCTAATACACAGTGTATCGAAGAACTGCTTACAGCAATGGATACATGGTTTGATGATCCAGTTCGCGATGATCAGAAGCCATTCTTGATGCCAATTGAAGACATCTTCACAATCTCTGGTCGTGGTACAGTAGTAACAGGACGTATCGAACGTGGTGTTGTTCACATGGGTGACGCTGTTCAGATCGTAGGTATCCGCCCAACTCAGGATACAACAGTTACTGGTATTGAAATGTTCAACAAGACACTTCAGGAAGGTATGGCTGGTGATAACGCTGGTATCCTCGTACGTGGTATTGAAAAGAAGGATGTAATCCGTGGTCAGGTTCTTGCTGCACCAAAGTCTATCAACCCACACACAAAGTTCGAAGCTCAGATCTACGTTCTTTCAAAGGAAGAAGGTGGTCGTCACTCTCCATTCTTCACAGGATATCGCCCACAGTTCTACTTCAGAACAACAGATATCACTGGTACAGTTGAACTTGAACCTGGAACAGACATGGTTAAGCCTGGTGACAACGTAAAGATCATCGGTGAACTTATCCACCCAATCGCTATGGACGAAGGTCTTAAGCTTGCTATCCGTGAAGGCGGTCGTACAATCGCTTCTGGTCAGGTAACAAAGATTATCGAGTAGTCTTTTAGACGAATATTTAATGAGCAGGATGGGGTCAAACCTGTCCTGTTCAAATTGGAGAACAACATGGCAAACGGCAAGATTCGTGTAAGACTTCGCGCATTTGACGTAGCTCTTATCGATCAGAGTGCAAAAGACATCGTACAGCAGGTTCAGAAGGCTGGTGCTAAAGTTTCAGGCCCAATCCCTCTTCCTACAAGAATCAATAAGGTAACAGTTCTTCGTTCTGTTTTCGTAAACAAAAAGTCACGTGAACAGTTTGAAATGAGAACTCACAAGCGCCTTATCGACATTTTTGATCCTAGCTCAGAAGTTATGGATTCATTAATGAAGCTTGAATTACCTGCAGGTGTTGACGTAGAAATTAAGCAGTAATTTAGGGTTTCAGATTACTGTATAAAATTAATGGTAACGGTCCCCTGGATCGGGGATGGCGACCAATATAAAAAACGAATGGGCAAGTTACTCGTCCATCGTAATTATAGGAGATTCAGATGAAAGGTCTGATTGCAAAGAAAGTAGGAATGACACAGGTATTCGACGAAAACGGAAATCTGATACCAGTAACCGTGATCCGCGTTGATCCAAATACAGTCGTTGCTACAAAAACAGAAGAGAAGTGCGGCTATAACGCTGTTGTTCTTGGTCTTGATGATATGAAGGCTAACAAGGCAACAAAGTCATATGCTAAGCAGTTCCCTGAAAACATTACACCAAAGCGTCATCTTAAAGAATTCCGCGACTTTGAAGGCGAAGTAAAAGTTGGCGATCAGCTTGGTGTTGAATTGTTCGACAAGGTTCGTTTCATCGACGTAACTGGTACCTCAAAAGGTAAGGGTTTCCAAGGTGTAATGAAGAGATGGGGCTTCCATGGTGGACGTAAATCTCACGGTTCTAAATTCCATCGTGAAGCTGGTGGTACTGGATGTTCTACAACTCCTGGTCACTGTCTTAAGAATGTTAAGATGCCAGGACATATGGGTTGTGATCGTGTTACAGTGCAGAATCTTAAGGTTATCAAAGTAGACCCTGAGCTTAAGGTTTTGATGGTTCGTGGTGCAGTACCTGGAGTTAAAGATGCAACACTTATCGTTAAGGCTGCAGTAAAGAAATAAGGTCGAGGAATAGTTTTATGGAAAAGAAAGTCTATTCAATCGATGGTAAAGAACTCAGGACTATTAATCTTGATGATAAAGTTTTCGGACTCCCAGTGAACGAAGATGTTATCTATTATGCCATCACAAACGAATTAGCTAATAAGCGTGTAGGAACAGCTTGTACAAAGACACGTTCTGAAGTACATGGCAGCAATGCTAAGCCTTACAAGCAGAAGGGTACTGGTAATGCACGTCGTGGTGATAAGAAGTCACCAATTACAGTAGGTGGAGGTACAATTTTTGGACCAAAGCCACGCGATTACAGCTATGCAATTCCTAAGAAAGAAAAGCGTCTTGCAATGAAGTCAATCTTGAGTCTTCAGGCTCAGGCAGACAGACTCGTAGTAGTTGAAGACTTCACTGTAGAAAGTGGAAAGACAAAGGATTTGGTAAAGATTCTTAACAATTTTGCAAAGGATGAACGCACAGTTATTATCACAAAAGATGATGACAAGCTTATCCGCCGCGCTGGAAAGAACCTTCCAAACGTTTATTTCCTTTCATATAACCGCCTTCGCGCACATGACCTCTTCTACGGAAGAAAGGTTGTTTTACTTGAAGGTGCTGCAAAGAATCTTTCTGAATTCTATGCTGAAAAGGAGGCTGAATAATGAACTTCGAAGATGTTCTTATTGAACCTGTTCTTTCAGAAAAGGCAACAGCTCTTCGTGAGCAGAATAAGTATACATTTATTGTAAACCCATCTGCTACAAAGATTCAGATTAAGGAAGCTGTACGCAAACTTTTTAACGTAAAGGTTGTTGACTGCACAACAGTTAACGTACAGGGAAAGGTAAAGCGCCTTCGTGCTCAGCCTGGAAGAACTGCCAGCTACAAGAAAGCAATCGTTAAGCTTGCTCCTGGCGAAACAATCAAGGTATTCGAAGGCGTCTGAGCCTTTGAGTAGTTATTAGAAGGGGAACCATATGGCTCTTAAGATATACAAACCTTATACAAAAGGTACACGTGGTCGTGTTGACTTAGTTCGCGACCAGTTGACAGCCGATAAACCCGAAAAGTCATTAACTTCAGGCCGCAAGTCAAACGGTGGTCGTGGAGCTGGCGGACGTATTTCTGTACGTCATCAGGGTGGCGGTCACAAAAGAAAGTATCGTGAAATTGATTTCAAGAGAAATAAGCACGGTATTCCTGGAACTGTAAAGACGATCGAATACGATCCATTCCGCAGTGCAGATATCGCTTTGATTGCATATGCTGATGGTGAAAAGCGTTATATCATCGCTCCAAAGGGTCTTACAGTTGGACAGAAGATTTTGTCAGGTGAAAATGCAACTCCTACAGTAGGAAACGCACTTCCACTTTCTGCAATTCCTGTTGGTTTCACAATCCACAACATTGAACTTACACTTGGTCGTGGTGGACAGCTTGTTCGCTCAGCAGGTGCAGGTGCACAGGTTGCCGGTAAAGAAGGTGAATATGTAAGTGTTCGTCTTCCATCTGGAGAAATGAGACGTATCAACGGTAAATGTTATGCAACAATTGGTATTGTTGGTAACGAAGAACGTATGAATACAAAGCTTGGTAAAGCCGGTCGTAACAGATGGCGCGGTATCCGCCCAACAGTACGCGGTATGGCTATGAACCCAGTAGATCACCCACTTGGTGGTGGTGAAGGCGCTGGTAAGGGACATCAGCCAGTTACTCCTTGGGGACAGCCTTGTCGTGGTTACAAGACTCGTAACAAGAGAAAGACAACTGAGCGTTTCATTATTAGCCACCGTAAGAAGTAGGATAGGAGATAATCGTGTCAAGATCAGTTAAGAAAGGCCCTTTTGTAGAAAAATCTCTCTACAAAAAGGTTATCGAAATGAATAAAGCTTCAGCAGCTGATAAGAAGATTATTAAGACTTATTCCCGCTGCTCTACAATTATTCCTGAAATGGTTGGAAATACTATTTCAGTTCACAATGGAAAGTCATGGATTCCAGTATACGTAACAGAAAACTTAGTAGGCCACAAGCTTGGTGAGTTCGCTGCTACTCGTACATTCAAGGGACATGGCGGCGACAAAGCTGCAAAGAAATAATAGGAGGTAGACAATGTCAGAAAATAAAGGTTACAAAGCAGTAACAAAGTTCTTAATTGCATCTCCTACAAAGGTTCGCCCTGTAGCTAATGTTGTTAAGCAGAAGTCTTGCTCAGACGCACTTGCAATTCTTGAAAATATGCCTCAGAAGGGCGCAAAATTAATCAGCGGTACACTTAAGTCTGCTGTTGCAAATGCTCTCAATTTGAACAAGAAACTTGATGAAGATATGCTCTACGTACGTGAAATTCGCATCGACGAAGGTCCAAGATTAAAGAGAGTATGGTTCCGCGGTCGTGGCCGTGCAGATCAGCTCCTCAAGCGTATGTGCCATATCACAGTTGTAGTTGACGAAAAGGCGGGAAAATAATGGGTCAGAAAGTTAATCCTATCGGTTTACGCCTTGGTGTAAACAAAACATGGCAGTCTCGTTGGTATGCTGGTCCTCGTGACTATGCAAACTACTTCCTTGAAGACATGAAGATTCGCAAGATCGTTAGTGAACTTCCAGAATGTAAGAACGCAGACATTGCAGAAATTGAAATTGTACGCCACCCACAGCGTGTTACAATCGTTATTCACACAGCTCGTCCTGGTGTTATCATTGGTGTTAAGGGTGCTACAATCGAAAAAATTAGTGTTGATATTCAGAAGCAGTTAACAACTAAGGTCCAGATTAAGATCAAGGAAGTTAAGAAGCCTGAAGTAAATGCTTCACTTATCGCTCAGAACATTGGTCGTCAGCTTTCTGGTAGAGGTTCTTTCAAGAAGGCTCTCAAGCAGGCTACATCTGGTGCAATGAGAGGTGGTGCACAGGGTATCAAGATTCGTCTTTCTGGACGTCTTGGTGGTGCAGAAATGAAGCGTTCTGAAGAGCACAAGGAAGGACGCGTTCCTCTCCACACTCTTCGTGCTGATATCGACTATGGAACATTTGAAGCACATACAACATACGGTAAAATCGGTATTAAAGTATGGGTATTCAATGGAATGAACTACGGACATGATCAGAAAGAAGATGCTGGTGATATCGTAAAGAAGCCACGTCGTGACAACCGTAAGTCTAACCGTGCTCCAAAAGCTGAGGAAGGAAAAGTAGAAAATGCTTAGTCCAAAAAGAGTAGCACACCGCAAAGTACAGCGCGGTCGTCCAACAGGAAACGCTACACGTACAAACTTCGTAGATTTTGGTGACGTAGCACTCGTTGCAATGGAACCAGTTTGGCTTTCTGCCAGACATATTGAAGCTGCCCGTGTTGCAATTAACCGTTGTATAAATCGTCAGGGTCAGATGTGGACACGTGTGTTCCCAGATAAGCCTGTTTCTAAGAAACCTGCTGATACTCGTATGGGTAAAGGTAAGGGTGCTCCAGAATTCTGGGCTGCTGTTATCAAACCTGGCATGATTTTATTTGAAGTTGGTGGCGTAGACAGGAATCTGGCTGTAAAGGCTATGACTCTTGCTGCAAGTAAGCTTCCAATTAAGACAAAAGTGGCAATTCGCCCAACAATTGAGTAGGAGTAAGAGATGGCTGATTCAAAGAAAAAGAATGACAAAAGTCTTTCTTATGATGAACTCGTTGCTAAGCGCGATGACCTTAAGAAGAAGTACATGGACCTTCGCTTTCAGGCAATTATTGGTCATGTAGATAACCCAATGCAGAAGCGTATAATGCGTCGTGAAATCGCACGCTTGAATACACTTATTCATCAGCAGGATCTGGCAAAGTTCAGAGCAGCTGCTGCTGAAGCAATCGCTGCAAAAAACTAGGAGCTGACCCGTGGAAGAACAGACAAAGCAGGCAAAGGCTGCAAAACGTTCATTCGTAGGTATCGTCATTAGTGATAAGATGGATAAAACTATCGTTGTTTCTATCGATACAAAGAAAATGGACCGCCTTTATAAGAAATATGTCACACGGACAAAGAAGTGTAAGGCTCACGATGAAAACAATGATGCTCATATTGGAGATACTGTTCGCATCGTGGAATGTAGTCCAATCAGCAAAGATAAGTGCTGGCGCCTCGACGCAGTAATCGAGAGAGCTAAATAAGCAAGGAGTTTGAATTATGCTGCAGATGCAATCTAAATTGACTGTTGCCGATAACTCTGGTGCTAAATTAGTTCAGGTTATTAAGGTGCTCGGTGGATCACATCGCCGCTACGCTGGTATTGGTGACATTGTTGTGGTAGCTGTTAAGGAAGCAATTCCTACATCTACAATCAAAGAAGGTTCAGTACAGAAGGCAGTAATCGTTCGCGTTGCAAAGGAATACCGCCGTCCTGATGGAACATACATTCGTTTTGATGATAACGCTTGTGTTATCGTTGATGCTGATAAGAATCCAAAGGGTAAACGTATTTTCGGACCTGTAGCTCGTGAGCTTCGTGATATGGACTATATGAAGATCATTTCACTTGCTCCGGAAGTACTCTAAGGAGTTGTTCCGTTATGGCACAGAAGACAAAGATCCGTAAGGATGACAACGTTGAAGTTATTGCCGGAAAGGACAAGGGCAAGCGCGGAACTGTTGTACGTGTACTCACAAAGGGTGACAAGACACGTGTAATCGTTGGCGGTGTTAACATTGTTAAGAAGGCAATGAAAAGAAGATCCCAGCAGGATGCAGGCGGTATCGCTGAAGTAGAAGCACCTCTGGATATTTCAAATGTAGCAATCGTATGTAAAAAGTGCGGTGCTACAAGAATTGGTTACAAGCTTGACGGCGACAAGAAAGTTCGCGTATGCCGCAAGTGTGGAGAAACACTGTAATGGAAAATTACGTACCACGGCTTAAGAAAGTCTATAAGGAAACAATCGCCCCTGAACTCTTTAAGGAGTTCGGTTATACATCTACAATGCAGATTCCAGCTATCAAAAAGGTAGTTGTAAGCATGGGTGTTGGTGAAGCTCTCACGAATAAGAAACTCCTTGATGCTGCAGTTACAGATCTCACTCAGATTACCGGTCAGAAGGCTGTTAAGACAAGAGCAAAGAAAAGTATTGCAAACTTCAAACTTCGTGAAGGCAATGAAGTAGGTGCAATGGTAACACTTCGCGGAAACATCATGTATGAATTCCTCGATCGTCTTATCAACGTTGCACTTCCACGTGTAAAGGATTTCCGCGGTATCAAGGCTACTGGCTTTGATGGACACGGAAACTTCTCTCTTGGTATTACAGAACAGATTATCTTCCCGGAAATCGACTTTGATAAAATCGTTAAGATTTCTGGAATGAACATCAGTATTGTTACAAGTGCAAAGACTGACAATGAAGCTCGTGCACTTTTGACAAAGTTCAATATGCCTTTTAGAAAATAAGGAAGAAGTTCATGGCAAAGAAATCAATGGTTATCAAGGCGGCTAGAACACCTAAATTTAGCACAAGACGCTATAATAGATGTCAGATCTGTGGCCGTCCACATGGATATTTGCGCAAGTACAAGATTTGTCGTATTTGTTTCCGCAAATTAGCTAGTGAAGGCCTCTTACCAGGCGTCACAAAGTCATCTTGGTAGTGGCAGGAGAATAGAAATGGCAGCTTCAGACCCAATCGCAGATATGCTTGCAAAAGTCCAGAATGCGGCAAAAGCCGGTCACGAAAAAGTAGATGTTCCTACTTCTAAGATGAAACTGGAAATTGTAAAGATCCTCAAGACTGAAGGATTTATTAAGAACTTCAAAAAAGTTCAGGATGACAACGGACACAGTATTATCAGAATCTTCCTGAAGTATGATGACTCAAACAAGTCAATCATCCACGGAATGAAGAGACTGTCTACACCTGGTCGTCGTGTTTATTCTGGTTACAAGGATTTACCACGTGTCTACAATGGCTATGGTACATTAATTGTTTCAACATCAAGCGGTGTAACAACTGGCAAAAAAGCATCTGAAAAGATGGTTGGCGGCGAGTTGATTTGCACAGTATGGTAATAGGAGAGGAATATGGCATCTAAGATCGGAAAACTTCCTGTTGCTATCCCAGCTGGTGTTACAGTTACAGTTGATGGACATAACATTGCTGTAAAAGGCCCAAAGGGTGAATTAAAGTCAACATTCAATGACCTTGTAACAGTTGAAGTTAAAGGTACAGAAGTAGTTGTAAATCCTGCTAACGAATCAAAGGCAGCTTCTGCTGCTCACGGTTTGTACAGATCTATCATCCACAACATGGTTGTAGGTGTAAATGAGCAGTTTACAAAATCACTTATCATCACTGGTGTAGGTTACCGTGCAGAAGTAAAGGGCAAGGAACTTGTAATGAATCTTGGTTATTCATCTGAATTCATTGCTCTCATTCCTGAGGGACTTACAGTTGTTGCTGATCAGAACGGTAAGATTTCTATTACTGGTATGGATAAGCAGCTTGTTGGTGAATTTGCATCTCAGATTCGTAAGTTAAGAGCACCTGAGCCTTATAAGGGTAAGGGTATTCGCTACGATAATGAAGTTATCAGACGTAAAGTCGGCAAGACTGGTGTTAAATAATAAAGGGTGAATTGATATGTTGAAGAAACTTAATGACAAGAACAGAAAGCGCCTGCACAGAAAGATTCACATCCGTAAGACAGTATACGGTACTGCTGAACGCCCACGTATGACAGTTTTCAGAAGTGGTCGTAACATTTACGTACAGGTAATTAATGATGATGAAGGTAAGACACTTGCTTCTATCTCTACACTTGAAAAGGATTTCGCTTCTTTCAAGGCAAATGTAGATAGCGGCTCAAAGCTGGGTGAAGCATTAGGTGGACGCCTTAAGGATAAGAATATTACTAAAGTAGTATTCGATCGTAATGGTTATCTCTATCACGGTGTTGTTAAAGCTCTCGCTGATGGAGTTCGCAAAGCCGGAATTGAATTCTAGGAGAGGTTATGGAACACTCAAAGAATGTTGATAGAAAACCTGCTGATGAATTCGTAGAAAAGCTGGTTAAGCTGAATCGTAACTCAAAGACTGTAAAGGGTGGACGCAGAATGTCTTTCTCTGCTCTTACAGTTGTTGGCGATCAGAAAGGTCGTATCGGCTACGGATTCGGTAAAGCAAATGATGTAACTGATGCAATCAGAAAGAGTATCGAAAAGGCTAAGGCTAATATGATTACTCTTCCTATGAAGAATGGTACACTTCCACATGAAATCATTGGAAAGTACAAGAGTTCTTCAGTATTGTTAAAGCCTGCTTGTCCTGGTACTGGTATTATTGCCGGTGGTCCAGTACGTGCAGTTATGGATGCAGCTGGAATTACAGATGTAATTTCAAAGTCTCAGGGTTCAAGAACTTCAGTAAATGTTGTTCGCGCAACTTTCAACGCTGTAGCAGACTTAATGAATGCACGTGAAGTTGCTCAGAACCGTGGTAAGACTCTTAAGGATATGTGGGGCTGATCATGGCAAAGAAATTACGCATTGAACTCGTAAAGAGTACTATTGGTCAGAAGCCTGCTAAGAAAGCTACAGTACGTAGCCTTGGTCTTAAGAAGCTTCATTCTGTTGTAGAACAGGAAGCAACTCCTGCAATTGTAGGTATGGTTGCTACTGTTGCTCACCTGGTTAAAGTAGAGGAGATCAACTAATGGCAGATTTTATCTTAAACGCCCCAGAGGGTGCTAATGTAAATCCAAAGCGTGTTGGTCGTGGTTCTTCTTCTGGACTCGGTACAACAGCAGGTAAGGGAAACAAGGGACAGCAGTCTCGTTCTGGAAAGAGCGGACCATATGTAGGATTCGAAGGTGGTCAGATGCCTTTGTATCGTCGCATTGCTCACCGTGGTTTCTCAAACGCACCATTTAAGAAGGTATACTTCACAATTAACGTTGATGAACTTAATAAGAAGTATTCTGATGGTGAAACAGTAGATCGCGAATCACTTATTGCTAAGGGCCTTCTCAAGAAGGATGTTCTTATCAAAGTTCTCGGTGATGGCGAAATCACAAAGAAACTTACTGTTAATGTAGACAAAATTTCAGCTTCAGCTAAAGAAAAGGTTGAAAAAGCTGGTGGCTCAGTAACAGTTAAGGCTGACGCAAAATAATAAAAAAGGTAGCGGAGTAAAAATATGGCAAACAATGCAGTAGTAAACATGTTCAAAGTTAAAGATTTGCGTAAGCGTTTGTTCTTCACTTTGTTCATTCTTGCAGTTTTCCGTCTGGGAAGTGTTTTAACAATTCCTGGAATTGATGCTACCAAGTTGCTTCAGTACTTTACAAATTTTGCTTCAAGTGCTGAAAGTGCGTTTGCCAGTTATATGGACTTTTTTGCAGGTGGAGCTTTCGAAAAATTTTCTGTATTGATGCTTGGTGTAATGCCTTACATTTCAACACAGATTATTTTGCAGCTCGCACTTGTAATTTTCCCATCTCTGAAGAGAATTGCCCAGGAAGAAGGTGGTCAGCAGAAGGTTCAGGCTTGGACAAGAGTTGGTACAATTTTCGTTTGTATCATTCAGGCTCTTGCTCTTACAGTTTATGCTAAGTCTGTTAACCAGTCTGTTCCTGGCACAATTATCTTCGAAAATAAAGTCTATTTTAATGTGATCTTTATCCTTACAGTAACTACAGGTTCTATGATTACTGTATGGTTAGGAGATCAGATTACTGCGCATGGTATTGGCAATGGTATTTCTATGATTATCTTTGCTGGTATTGTAGCACGTATTCCAAGTGCAATTTGGGAATTGATCAAACTGGTTCAGAGCGGTGATATTAACGTTGTATTCGTTATTGTTGCTCTGGCTCTCTTTATTGTAATTCTTGGTTTTGTTGTTTACGAACAGCAGGGCGAACGTAAGATTCCGGTACACTATGCTAAACGCGTTGTTGGCCGCAAGATGTATGGTGGACAGAGCACATATATTCCATTCAAGATCAATCCATCAGGAGTTATTCCAATCATTTTTGCATCAGCATTCCTGACATTCCCATTGCAGATTGCTAACTCTCTGGCACCTAATGTTACCTGGCTTGCAAATCTGGCCAGATGGCTTAGCCCAACAGGGATTTGGTACAACGTAATCGAAGTTTTGTTGATTATATTCTTTGCATACTTCTACACTCAGGTAACCCTGAACCCTACTGAAATCGCTAAGAATATTCGTGAAAACGGTGGTTCTATTCCTGGAATCAGAACTGACAAAACAGAAGAATATCTTCAGAAGGTTTTAAACCGTCTGATTCTTCCTGGTTCATTGTTCCTTGCTGCGATTGCAGTATTGCCTACAGTAATCCAGATCGTATTTAAGTTCCCTACATCAGTTTCTATGCTGATGGGTGGTACTTCACTGCTGATTCTGGTTGGTGTAGATCTTGATACAATGTCACAGGTTGAAGCTCTTCTTAAGATGCATCACCACGATGGATTAACAAAGAAGGGTATTAAGTCAAGAAGCCTTTAATTTAAAGTCTATTTGTGCTAATAACGAGTGTCCGTTTTTACGGGCATTCGTTATATGTAGCTTTAAATTTTAAGGGAATTTTTGATTAGGTCTAGAATAACTTAAGGATTTTATGGTATACTTTGCCACCATTTACGGAAAAAAGTATGTTTTTTCATGTTTTTTTCAATATAAATGGTAATCAAACTGTAATTCATAGCGAATTGCCATGGTTTGATTTAGTAGGTATCCATATTATTCAGGGGGACTTTTATGAAAGTACGCACCAGCGTAAAACCCATCTGCGATAAGTGTAAGGTAATCAGAAGACACGGCGTAGTACGTATCATCTGTGAAAATCCAAAACACAAGCAGAGACAGGGATGAGGAGCAACTGATGGCTAGAATTGCGGGAGTTGACCTCCCTAACAAGCACGTCAATATTGCATTGACTTATGTTTACGGTATTGGTCGTTCAGCAGCAAACAAGATCTGTGAAGAAACAAAAGTTAATCCAGATGTTATGCTCAACGATTTGTCTGAAGATGATCTCAACAAGATCCGTAAGTATATTGATGAAAACTACAAGACTGAAGGACACTTGAGAACTGAAATTGGTTTGAACATTAAGCGTCTTATCGATATTGGTTCTTATCGTGGTACTCGCCATCGTAAGGGACTTCCAGTACGTGGCCAGCGCACTCGCACTAATTCTCGTACACGCAAGGGTAAGAAGAAGACCGTTGCTAACAAGAAGAAGGCTTAAGCGGAGGTAACTAATGGCAGTACAGAAAAAGAGAAAAGAGAAGAAGAGTGTTTACGAAGGAAATGTCTACATTCAGGCAACTTTCAACAACACAATCGTAACAATTACAGACCTCAGAGGAAATGCACTTTCTTGGGCATCTTCTGGCGGTTTGGGATTCCGCGGAGCAAAGAAATCAACTCCATTTGCTGCACAGTCAGTAGCTGAACAGGCAGTACAGCGCGCAGCATCTTATGGTCTTCGTGAAGTACACGTATACGTTAAGGGACCTGGAATGGGTCGTGAAAATGCTATTCGTGTTCTTGGCACATTGGGACTCAAGGTTAAGTCAATTTCTGATGTAACACCTATTCCACACAATGGATGCCGCCCACGCAAGACACGCCGTATGTAATTAAAACAATTTTTTCTGGGAAGTTCTGATTTTGCTTGCAAGATCAGAGCCAACTGGTAAAAATTGTGCTATTATTATGTATGGATTATTGCTGATCATGTAACTTTTTTGACTTTGCGTAATGGTTAAAAAAGAAATGGTTAGTAGGAAGTTGATTCTGGACATCTAAATGATGATCAGAGCTCTATTACGTAAAAGAATGGCTCTTAAGAGCTTAATTCGAAACAATAGGAGTTCAGATGGCTCGCAAAAATCTGCTTAAAGGTTTTAAAAAACCAAAAAACATTACATTTGAGCACCTTGATGATAATCCTAATTACGGAAAGTTTACAGCTTATCCATTTGAACCTGGATTTGGTACAACAATCGGAAATACACTCCGCCGCGTTTTACTCTCATCTATTCAGGGATACGCTATTTCTTCAGTTAGAATTACTTCATATGATGCAAACAGTGTTCCTCATGTAATTTCCAGTGAATTTGAGACTATTCCAAATATCTCTGAAGATACATTGGAAGTCTTGAATAGTTTAAAACAGATTCGTTTGCGCTTGCCGCGGGACGTTGAGCAGGATACATTTGTCTTCGAATTCAAGGGTCCAGGCACTGTAAAGAGTGATGACTTTGAAAAAGAAGGCCAGCTTGAAATCATGACTAAGGGACTTGAAGTCTTTACAATGATGGAAGGCTGTCATGTTGAATTTGAGGTTCAGGTTGATTTGGGACGTGGATATACTCCAGCTGAAGTAAATGAACACTACGTTGAAGTTGTTGGTACAATCCCAATGGACTGTTTATTTACACCTGTTCCAAAGGTTAAATATTCAATTGAACCTTGCCGCGTAGGTCAGCGTAACGATTATGACAAACTGATCCTTGAAATTTGGACAGACGGCACTATTAAACCAGAAGACGCTTTAGGTGAAGCTGCTAAGATTGCTAAGGAATACTTTGCAATTTTCGTTAACTTTGATGAAAGCACAGTTGGTGGCAGTGACGACAGCGATGAAGGCGATGAGAGAATTCAGCAGATTCTCAACACATCTGTTGATGAACTTGAACTTTCTGTTCGCAGTTCAAATTGTCTTAAAACAGCAAATATTCACACAATTGGTGAATTAACTAAGAAAACGGAAGACGACATTACTAAGACTAGAAACTTCGGTAAGAAGAGTTTGGAAGAAATCAAAGCTAAACTCGAAGAAAGAGGCTTGAGCCTTGGTATGACTGATTACAGTCACCTTAACGATGTAAATTTCCGTAACCATAAGGACGAAACCGAATGAATCACAAGAATGGATTTAATCCGCTTTCACGTACAACAGCACACCGTCGCGCAATGTCACGCAACATGGTAACTTCTCTCTTCAGATATGAAAGAATTACAACTACAAAGTCTAAGGCTTTGGAAGTAAGACGCGCTGCTGAAAAACTTATCACACGTGCAAAGGTGGATTCTGTACACAACAGAAGAATCGTTGCTAAGTATATTGCAGATGCAAAAATCTTGAACAAATTGTTCACAGAAATTGGCCCACGTATGAAGGATCGCAATGGTGGTTACACACGCGTTCTTAAGATGGGATTCCGTCAGGGTGATGCTGCTGAAGTAGTTATCCTTGAATTGGTAGATTACAAGCTTCCTGACCAGGATGCTGCTGAATCTAAGCCAGCTGAAAAGGCTAAGGCTAAGCCAGCTAAAACAGCAAAGAAAGCTCCAGCAAAGAAAGAAGCTGCAGCTGCTGATAAGGAGTAAGCTATGTCTAAATCACATCGCGGAACTGGTATCCGTAATGAAGTTAACCACGGCCGTGGCACATGCGGTATTTGTGGAAAGAGCCAGATTAAGACTCTGTACGAACAGGAAGTTGATGGCAAGAAGGTTAAGATTTGTAAATTCTGCAAAGCTAACTTGAAGAACAAGGCTCAGGTTGAAGCCCGCGCTGCTAAGAAAGCTGCCGCTGCTGCTGCACCTGCTGCTGAAGAAGCTCCTGCACCAGCTGCTGAGTAAGCATTGTTGTGCTAGATAATTGAGCTTTTAGCCGCTCTTATTAACAAGGGCGGCTTTATTTTTTTAAACAAAAAATAATATTGGTGTGACATATTACATATCAAAATCTTTGCCCAGGTAGATTTCACGGGCTTTATCGGATTTAAGAATATCATCCTTCTGGCCTTCTACAATAACCTGGCCGTTTGAAATGATAATGGCCCTGTTTGTGATTTCAAGAGTATCACGAACGTTATGGTCGGTTATAAGAACTCCGATATCTCTTTTTGCAAGAAGTTTTATTATTTGTTTAATGTCAGCAACTGCAATCGGGTCGATTCCCGCAAAAGGTTCGTCTAGAAGTAGAAATTTCGGTTCAATTGCAAGAGATCTGGCAATTTCCGTACGGCGACGCTCTCCACCTGACAAAGTGTATGCCTGCTGTTTTCTAATACGGCCAATCTGAAATTCTTCTATTAATTCTTCAAGCTTCTGCTTTTTTTCATTCTTATTAAGATCTGAGCGGGTTTCCAGAATGGACCAGATATTTTCTTCAACTGTAAGTTTTCTGAAAACAGATGGTTCCTGAGGCAGGTATGAAATACCAAGTCTTGCACGTTTATACATTGGAAGATTTGTAATCCTTTTTTCATTAAGAAAAACTTCACCTGCAGTAGGTTTATAGAATCCTACAATCATATAAAAGGTTGTGGTTTTGCCAGAACCATTTGGTCCTAAAAGCCCCAGCACTTCACCTGTCTTCATTTTGAAATCAATTCCCTGAACAACTTTTTTTCTTCCAAAACTTTTGTAAAGGGAAGAAATTCTCAGACTGTTGTGAGAGTCTCCGCTGTTAAAAAGAGAGGTCTTGTTATGTGCTTCAAATTCAACAGTGTTGTGGAATTTTGGAAAGTCTTTTGGTTTCTCTGAGTCCATATTGTTAATTTCCATCTGCCTTTTCTCCTGTGGATGATTCTGTTGAAACAGTTCCGCGAACTCTTCCGTCCAGAGTTATCTGCTGGGTTTCCAGATTTAAGGAAATCTGCTGGGCACGGAAAATGTCATTCCCCTGCTGAATATTAGGGTTGCCTGAAAGATCCAGCATCTGGCCCTCTTTGCGGTAAATTGCGTAAGATGCAACGCAGGTGTTGTTCTTCTGCTGAATGTTCACATCAATCTGCATTACTGCAATTTCACTTTCCTGATTATATTCGATTATTTCAGCCTGTGCCGTAACATCATTCTGCTCATCAATTAAAGTTACACTGTCCTGAAGATTTGCCCTTTTTGTTTCACGGTCATAGGTTAGCCGTCCGCAGGTAAAATCAAAAGATTCACTTTTGCCGCTCACATTTCCTGTGGCTGTAATAAAGCGGTAATTTTCACCGGTAATTTGTATCTGGTCAGCAGAAATTTCCATGCTTTCTGTGATTACTTTTGCATTACCAGTTAAAATTGTAGTGTTATTTTTTGAGGATATAGAACCTGTCATTGAATCTGTGGAAAATTTAATATTTTCAGAAACTGTCTGGAAAGGTAGGAGCAGGAGCAATACTAGGGGGGCTTTTTTTAAAACAGATATAAACTTTGTAAAATTACTATTCATATTTCATCCTGCATTTTATTCCCCGGAGTTTTCTTCAGGGGCTTCTTCATTATTAGAACCACTGTTCATTTCTCCGGTTACAGCTGAAGAAAAGGAGTAACTTTTTGAAATACCACTGGCACTAAATCCTTTGCCGGTAATGACCATATCATCATGCTTAATATAAACATCGCTTTCACGGTTTGAAGTAAGCTGCTGATTTTTTCCATTCCAGCGCAGGGCATCTGTTTTTATTTCCAGATTATTTGAATTACTGTTAATTTCAATGTCGTTAAGCAATGTGTATATTTCGTTTCTCTGGTCAATGCCCATAATCTGGCATGAACCTGTGGTATCAAGTTCATTGTTATTGTCCCAGGTAAAAAAATCAGCGTTTTCTGCGTAAGAATTATCGTTTTTATACTGTTCTATCAAAGTAGAATTCAGCTGCATTTTCAAGTTCCCTTCTTCAATTTTGTAAAGGGTGGCCTGAGTAAAGGTTAATTCCGGATTTGCTTCATCGGGAGAAAATTCAGAATCATATTTGATTGAGCAGGAAGAAATGACACAAAGACAGAGGCTTGTTGCAAAGAGATGAATGATTTGTCTGTTAACTTTGTCTTTTTTCTTCATGCTGCTGCCTTAACTGTTTTTGTATTCCAGTGATGCCTTTATAAAAGCATTGAACAGTGGATGTGGATTTGAAGGCCGGCTTACAAATTCCGGGTGGTACTGAACTCCAATTCCCCATGGGTGATTTTTCCACTCGAAAGCTTCAGTCTGATCATCTGCTGTAGATTTTGCAGTGATTACAAGACCTTCTTCTTCCATTTCGCTGGTGTATCTTCTGTCAAAGGTATATTTTGAGCGGTGGCGCTCTTTAATTTGATTTGAATTGTAAATTGAATAGAGTTTTGTACCTTCAAGAACGTCAATGGAACTTGCTCCCAGTTTCATAACGGAAGCTGAAGGTGTAGTCTGTTCTTCCGGCAGACAGATTATTGCGTGGCTGCAGTTCTGAATAAATTCAGTAGAATCTGCATCTTCCCAGCCAATAAGATTTCTGGCAGTTTCAATAGGCATGAGCTGCATTCCCAGATCAATTCCCAAATATGGAATTTTATGGATTCTGGCATACTGAACTGTTTTAAGAAGACCTAAAAATCCTCTCTGACCATAATTTCCAGGAACTACAATTCCATCAACCCCTTCAAAGAATTCGTCAAAGTTTTCTGTTTTTTCCAGAGTCTCTGCATCAATTTTTTTGATAGTGATTTCGGCATTGTTTCCTGAAACTGCGGCATGGAAAAGGGATTCCTGAACAGATTTATAGCAGTCGTCCAGGTAATCTTTTTTTCCAACCATTGCAACGGTTACCTGAGTTTGTGGATTGTTAAGTTTGTACAGAAAATCAGTCCACTGGCGGATTTCAGTTGTTCTGTTGCCCAGATTAAGTTTTTCAATCAGTTTGGCATCAACCCCTTCCTTGTGGAAAATAACCGGAAGTTCATAGATTGATTTTTCTACATCAGGGGAAATAAATACTGCATCAGAGCTGACATTACAGAATTTTGCAATTTTATTCTTCATGCCGTCTTCCACAGGAGCTTCGCAACGGCAAATAAGCATGTCAGGCTGAATTCCGGCGGTCTGAAGCTGCTTTACAGATGTTTGCGTTGGTTTAGATTTTAATTCACCACCGGTAATTACAGGAATCAAGGTAAGGTGAATGCTGATTGCGTTTCCTTTTCCCAGTTCACGGACCAGCTGGCGGCTTGCTTCAAGATAAGGAACTGCTTCAATATCACCAACAGTTCCACCGATTTCTACAATTACAACATCTGCACCGGTATTAGAACCCAGGTTACGGATGCAGCGCTTGATTTCATCAGTAATATGAGGAATTACCTGAACTGTACGACCGTTATAGCGGCCGGCCCTTTCATTTCTGATAACGTTTTCGTAAACTTTTCCAATGGAAATACAGTTTGAATCAGTAATGTTTATGCTTGTAAAACGTGAAAAGTTACCTAAATCCAGATCTGTTTCAGCACCGTCTTCTGTAACGTATACTTCTCCGTGCTGATAAGGTGAGATATTTGCGGCATCAACATTGATATAAGGGTCGCATTTCATCATTGCAATTTTAAGTCCGCTGCATTCCAGAAGACTGCCAATTGTGCTTGCAGCAACACCCTTTCCTAAACCTGAACAAACTCCGCTTGTTACCAGAATATATTTACTCATAATCTCTAATTATCCCATTATGAGCTTATTTATTCAATGGATTTTAGGGAAGAATTTTTAAGGTTTTTTTTGTAAAAAATGATAGTTTTTATGACAATTTGATAGTCTTTTGCAACTTTTAAATCTATGTTACACTCTAATTAAATAAGTTAGGTTATATATATGAAAATAGTTACTAAATTTGCAATGTTCTGCATTAGAAGCTGGGTAAGATTTATGTTCAAGCCTAAAGCTTATTTCGTTGATAAAAAAGTGCAGACTAATCACCTTAAAAAGCCTTGCGTAATTATCGCAAATCATACTTCAACAAAAGACGCTCTTTTTCTGATGACAGTTTTGAAAGGGAAAAAGAACGTTATTGTAGCAAAAGACTGGTATGAAAAAAAAGAATTCCACTGGATTCTGGCAGGAGAAGGGACTATTCCTTGTGACAGATTTAATCTTGATACAGAATGGATTCAGCTGGCCAGAAAAAATCTTGAAGCTGGAAAATCTGTTATTATCTTCCCTGAAGGAAAAACACGCCAGGACGGGGAGTTAAATGAATTCAAATCAGGATTTGCATTCCTTGCACGCTATACCGGCTGCCCGGTAGTTTCAATCGGAATTGACGGCATTTACAAATTCTCTCACAGAACCAGATACATCGTTGATGTTCCGGAACAGGTTGTTCGTACAAAGGGTGTTCCATCATCAAAAGATTTAGCTGATAAGAGCGAATATTTCCGTCTTAAGTGTAAGGCTCTTAAACAAAAAGTATTGGAGATGAAATGAAAGTAGGACTTGTATTAGAAGGCGGTTCAAGAAAGTGTATGTTTACTGCGGGGGTCACCGATTATTTTATTGACGAAGGAATTACATTTCCATATGTCTGCGGTGTTTCCGGCGGTGCTCATGGTGCCATAAACTTTGTTTCAAAACAGCGTGGCAGATTAAGATATGTTCTTACACCAAGCAGACTGCGTTCCGGTCACAAGGCCCATGTGATTTTAGATGGTATTCAGGCAGAATATGAAAATATGTGCGGGGAATCCTTTTATGGAGGATATCCTTTTGATTTCAAGAAACTTTTCGAGTCAAAAACAGATTTTGAATTTGGCTTAACCTGTGCTGAAACCGGCAAAATCGTTTATCTTAATGAACGTAAAAGCGAAAAGCGTCTGATGAAGCTTATGCACGGAACTTGTGCCCTGCCAATGCTTTTTCCTCTTGTGGAAATTGATGGTAAACATTATGCAGATGGTTGTGTCAGTAATTCTGTTCCTTTTGACAGACCTTTTGAAAAGGGATGTGATAAGGTGATTGTAATTTCTACAAAATCTCCTGACGACAAGCCTTCTGATTTTAGAAAAGAAAGAGCAATTCTGGCTCCACGGTTTGAGCGTCGTTTTCCGGAACTCTTTGATGCATTAATGAACCGCTATGATGAATATTTCCATCAGATGGAAGAAATGCAGAAACTGGTTGATCAGGGCAAGGTATATGTTCTTAAACCAGAAGAAGATCTTTGCTGGGTATTTGCTACAAGTCAGGAAAAACTGGATGAATCCTACATTCACGGTTACAAAACTGCTGTAAAGTACCGGAAAGAAATCATGGATTTTATAAAAGACTAATAAAAAGAAAAGGGATTTTTTCGGCCTGAATGACTGGAAAAATCCCTTTATTATTTAGCCCGAATGTCGAGTTTTAAAAAACTTAATATTTTACGACTGGGAGTCGTTTTTTGATAAATACAATGATTTTCAAAACTCTACATTCGGGCTATTTAATTAATCTAAGCGCCTGATTACAGGAAGTAAGTGGTCATCATACCTTTGCCCTTAACATCAACTACTGCACTCTGACTGTACTGAATTTGAGGAGTCTGTTCTTTTGTAAACTGACTTACGTGAATTCTCATAGGAGTTCCAGTACTTTCCATACGGCTTGCAAGGTTTACAGTATCTCCCCAGATGTCATAAATAAATTTTGTTTTACCAATAACACCTGCAACAAGAGGTCCTGAATTAATTCCCAGTCTTATTAAGAGTTTAACTGGTGAACTTTCGTTGAAGGTATGAACATCCTGCAAAAGACCATTTGCAAATTTAAGCATCTGCATTGCGCCATTATTATTTTTGTCCGGAGTAAGGCCTGAAGCTGCCATGTAGGCATCTCCAATTGTTTTGATTTTTTCAATGCCTTCACGCTGAGCCCGTTCGTCAAACATAGAGAACATTTTGTTCAGCATAGTTACAACTTCTTCCGCAGTCATTTCTCCACTGATTTTTGTAAATCCTACAATGTCTGTAAAAAGAACTGTTACGTTTGGATATTCTTTAGCAAGGGTCCGGTCCGGATGTTCAGTAAGTTCTTTTGCGATTTCCTTTGGAAGAATATTCAGAAGGAGACTTTCTGAGCGGTTCTTTTCTGTTTCAAGTTCCTTTGTTCTTTCCTTAACAGTATTTTCCAGTTTTTTGTTTTCTTCTTCTACACGAATAAGCTTTCCTTCAAGGAGCATGATTGTAGTGGATATGAAGAAAAATATGATAAGAACTCCCAGGAAAACATTAAATGCAACATTGGTAAGTGGTTTTAATACGCTTGTATATGTGAACTTAATCTTTTGTGCAAGAGGCTGATAGCTGTGTGGAGTGTACATAATACAGCCGAAGCCCAGAGTTTTTAATGGAGTGATTTCATAGAAATCCTCACCATGAATATTTTCTTTATCTTCGCTGTGAGGTTTGTTTACGTTAAGTTTACCGTCAGTAAGTGCAAAGGTTCCGTTCCATGGACCTGGATCAACTGAACAGTTTTCTGGTACTGGAATAGAGAAATTCCATTCAGTGATTACGGTACTTCTCATGTTGTTGTAGATAACCCCGTCATACTGGGCACCTGTTCTTAACGGATCCCCTTCATCAACCCAGTGCTTTTCTGCATTTCTTACAAAAGTAATGCATACAGATTTTGAAGGATCATTATCTGTATAAGGCATGTCGATAATAATTGTTTTTTCAGGAAGTGAAATACCTTTAATTGAAACGATGATAAGAACTGCAAGAATTCCTGCAAGGCTGATTGAAATAGTCTGCCATAAATGATTTCTGAAAACTCTTTTCTTTGTAACTGAAATGGTTTTAGCAGCCTTGTATCCTGGATTCAGGATTTTCTCTTCATTTTCGTGAGCATAGAATTCCAGCTCCATTAATTTAATTGAAGAGTAGAAAAGATGGAGGGCACCAATTCCTAAAGAAAGGTTAATCAATGAGTAACCGTAGAAAATGAGAATCAGAGCAACACCTGTTAAAGGAATCAAAAAGTATACAAGGAGTGAAATGAAAACATTTTTTGAAAGCTTCTTTCTGTTCTGAAGAAGCATTGTAATTGAAATAAGTCCAGGCATTAATCCCAGCCCAATGCTTATTGGGTACAAGGTACTTCTGTGGTAAATATTGTTTTCATCAAAATAATAGAAGAGATTTGTTGATTGGCTGATTATTGTAAGGATAATTCCAAGAATACATAAAAAATGTACTATAAATAATTGTAGAGGAATGCCTTTTTTTCTGGATTCTTTAGGGAAGAAAGTGATTGAAAAACTCAGCCGTTCCTGCATTATGAATTCACATACATAGAAACAGATAAAGAAAGAGGCTGAGAAATTGCAAAGGAATACAAGGAAATTGCTGATGCGAACCATGTACCAGCCCAGATTGCTTGTATCTCCGCGGAAAATGTAGGCTAATGCATCAAAGAGCAGGAGAAATGCTGTAAAAAATTCTACATAAATTAAGGTTCGTCTGCCATTGTTTTTTAGTTTATGGCCTGACCACAAAAAAATACCTGCCTGAAAGCAGAAAAAAGATAATGTCAGTAAGGCTGCAATGTTAATAATTCTGGTTATGTCTGTCATTACTATATGTTCCTGATTAAGATTTCCTTCTATTATATCAGTAAAAATATAAAACTAAAAGAAAAATATGTTCTCCTGTTCCCTGCTGAGCCAGGAAGCAGAGAATAGATGGCATTTTAGGCCACTTCCCATAAGTAGTTAAAAGTGCTATATTATTCTTCAACAAAGTCAATGGCGACTTCGCAAAATCAGCGGGGGCGCCGTTTTTTTTTGTTTTTTAAGGAGTATTTATGAGTAAGGCTTGCCTGATTCTGGCAGATGGTACTGTATTTGAAGGAAACTCCATGGGGGCGGAAGGCAGAACAATCGGAGAAACTGTTTTTACAACTGGAATGACTGGTTATGTAGAAACTCTCACTGATCCTAGTTATTACGGTCAGATTGTTACTCAAACCTTTCCTTTGATTGGAAATTACGGAATTGAAAGAGAGGATTTTGAGAGCAGAAAATCCTATGTAAGCGGTTATGTTGTTCATGAACTTTGTGATGGTCCAAGCAATTTCCGCTGTCAGGGGGATCTGGACAGTTTTTTAAAGGAGCAGGGAATTGTAGGAATCTGCGGAATTGATACCCGGGCTCTTACTAAAAAACTCAGGGAATCCGGTGTTATGAACGGAATGATTTTAAGCGGGATTAATGAGATAGACCTGAAGGATACAGGAAAATATCTCAAGGAAATCGGTGCTTATAAAATTTCAGATGCGGTAAAAAGCGTTCAGAAGGATGATATTTTAGGGAAAGATGTTTTTGAAAAGAAAAACAGTCATTCAAATTCCCTTGATATCATCCTTTTTGATTTTGGAGCTAAAGGAAATATTCAGCGGGAACTTGAAAAACGTGGCTGTAATGTAACAGTTGTTCCTTATAATACCAGCGCAGAAAAAGTTATTTCAATGCAGCCTGATGGAATTATGCTCAGTAATGGACCAGGGGATCCTGCAGAAAACGTAAAGGTAATCGAAGAAATAAAAAAATTGTGCGATTACGGAAAAATCCCTGTCTTTGGAATTTGTCTGGGCCACCAGATGCTTTCTCTTGCAAGAGGGGCAAAGACCAGCCGGCTTAAATACGGACACCGGGGTGGAAATCATCCTGTAAAAGATGTAAAGAACGGACGGATTTATATTACCAGTCAGAATCACGGCTATGCAGTTGAATCAGAAAGTCTGCCTGATTTTGCCAGAGTAACTTTTGTAAACCTTAATGATGGAACTTGTGAAGGAGTGGAGTATACGGATATTCCTGCCTTCAGCGTTCAATTTCACCCGGAGGCCTGCGGTGGTCCTCATGACACAAACTTTCTTTTTGATAGATTTCTGGAGATGATTAAAAATGCCACTAAATAAAGACATACATAAAGTAATGATTATAGGAAGCGGTCCAATTGTAATTGGACAGGCCGCAGAATTTGACTATGCAGGTAATCAGGCCTGTAAAGCATTAAAGTCTCTTGGTCTGGAGGTTTGCCTTGTAAATTCCAATCCTGCAACTCTTATGACCGACCACGCTATGGCCGATGAAATTTATCTCGAACCTCTTACCCTAAAAACTCTTGAGCGGATCATTGAAAAGGAAAAGCCGGATTCTTTGCTTTCAACTCTTGGGGGACAGACTGGTTTAACACTAAGCATGGAGCTGGCTAAATCTGGTTTTTTGGACTCACACGGTGTAAAACTTCTTGGAGCAAGACCCTTAACAATCGACAAAGCGGAAGACCGTCAGATGTTTAAGGATACAATGGAGTCAATTGGGGAGCCTTGTATTCCTTCAAAGGTTGTAACAACTTACGAAGATGCACTGGACTTTGCGAAAAATGTAATCGGACTTCCTGCAATTATAAGACCTGCCTTTACTCTTGGTGGTACAGGCGGGGGAATTGCAAATACCTGGAGTGAGTTTGACGAAATTGCTCACAACGGGCTGCACCGCTCTCCAATTCATCAAATTCTTGTTGAAAAATGTATAAGCGGCTGGAAAGAAATTGAGTTTGAAGTTATGAGGGACAGTAAAGGAAATGTGATAACTGTCTGTTCAATGGAAAACTTTGATCCGGTAGGAGTTCATACAGGGGATTCAATCGTAATTGCCCCAACTGTTACTCTTGCAGATAAAGAATATCAGATGCTTCGTTCCGCTGCCCTTAATATAATTTCTGCTCTGGAAATTGAAGGGGGCTGTAACTGTCAGTTTGCGCTGAATCCGGACAGTTTTGAATATGCTGTAATTGAAGTTAACCCAAGAGTGTCCCGCTCTTCTGCTCTTGCTTCCAAGGCAACTGGTTATCCTATTGCAAAGGTTGCGGCTCTGATTGCAGTTGGTTTTACTCTGGATGAAATTCCGAACTTTGTTACAAAAAAGACAAAGGCCTGCTTTGAACCTGTACTGGATTATGTTGTTGTAAAAATGCCGAAATTTCCTTTTGATAAATTTGTTTATGCCAGCCGTAAACTTGGAACTCAGATGAAGGCAACTGGTGAAGTAATGGCAATCGGACAGAATTTTGAAGAAGCAATTTTGAAAGCAGTGAGGGGAGCTGAACTGGGAGTAAAGGATTTGAATCTGCCTTTATTCGAAAAAGAGTTTGATGAAAAAATCCGGGAGCGGGTAGGCCAGTGCAGTGACCAGAGAATCTTTGCAATTTATCAGGCTTTGAAAAGAAAGCTTATGACAGTGGACCAGATTCACGATATTACGAAAATTGACCGCTGGTTCTTATGGAAGCTGGAGAAAATCTGCGCAATGGAAGAAAAGTCTGATGGTGCAATGCTTTACCCTCCACGGAGTTTTAAAATGGTAGACACCTGTGCCGGTGAGTTCGATGCTGAAACTCCATATTTTTATTCTACAGCAGCAGGGGAAAATGAAGCAGAAAAATTCCTCCAGGAGAGAAAGGGGGCTGTTTCAAAAGGAACAATTGTTGTTCTTGGCTCAGGCCCTATCCGCATTGGACAGGGAATTGAGTTTGATTATTCTTCCGTGCAGTGTATATGGGCTTTGAAAAAACTGGGATATGAGGTTGCTATTATTAATAACAATCCGGAAACTGTTTCCACAGATTTTGATATTGCTGACAGACTTTATTTTGAACCTCTTACAAATGAAGATGTTATGAATGTTCTTGCAGTAGAAAAACCTCTGGGAGTAGTAGTTGCATTTGGTGGTGGTACGGCCATTAAACTTGCAAAATTCCTGGACAGTCAGGGTGTAAAGATCCTTGGAACTTCTGCGGATGCAATTGATCTTGCTGAGGACCGGGAACGTTTTGAAGAATTATGTGACCGTCTTCAGGTAAATCGTC
>DGUP01000025.1 GCA_002394685.1 Treponema sp. UBA4307
TTTCAGATTGAGGACAGCATGGAAGTGCAGGATCCTGTTTCGTACAGCATTATCAATTCAGTTCCGGGCCTCGGCTTTATACTCTCCCTTACAATCCTTTACGAGATAGATGACATCCATCGTTTTTCAGATGTCGGTAAGTTTATCTCTTACTGTCGTCTTGTAAAGTGTTCCCATGAATCTGCCGGGAAGATGGGAAAGGTAGGGAGCGACGGCTAAAAGCCGGCAAAATGCTCCGGTGGAGCATTTTGAGCGAGTCTCGGTCGTAGCCATGCGGAGACCGCAACATAATAAAATCGGAAACGTGCATCTCAAATGGGCGTTTTCAGAAGGGGCAGTTCTCTTTCTCCGTAATAATGAACGTGGCCAGAGGTGGCATGATAAGCTTGTGCAGCGGTATGGAAAGGCAAAAGTACGCTTCGCTATTGAGTTTTGTGCTCTATTTTATAAATAGAAGTTCACAAAACTCACCATGAGCATCATTGCGCAGAAACTCGGGCGTACGGTTTATTACATGCTCAAGCGAAAAGAGGCTTTTAATCCCGATAAGTTTTACGGGGATAAGAAAATTGAAAATAAGGACAGTGGTGGCGAGCATCTCGCATAACTGAAGCGGATACGTATGTGTTTGATTCAGGACGCTTTTCCTGGGATCTTTTTCTGAATTGCGATTCAGGCTTTGCTTTTTTATTTTGAACGGAAGCTCCATTTTTCTCTAAAAAAGAAGACTGCCTGAAAAAGACAGCCTTAAGTGATTATTTTTTGAGGATTCTTATTGACAAGCTGGGGCCTTATATGTGTTATGTGTGATTTTATTGTTTATGATTTATTAACCACTGTTTTATATCATCTCTGGCCATTTTTCCGGAAGCAACATTTAAACCAAATTCGATTAAATCCTTTTGTGTATAGGACAACTCAATATTATTTATCTTTAAGAAAAGTAAAGTTAGATGAACTCCAATTCTTTTGTTTCCATCAGCAAAAGGATGGTTTTCTATAAGGGAATAGCATAACTGAGATGCTTTATCTAAAATCTCCGGATAAAGATCTTTGCCTCCAAAAGTCTGGAAAGGAGTTTTTATTGCAGAATCTAGCAGTTTTTCATCTCGAACACCATCCATTCCGCCAGTTTTTGAAATTAAGACACTATGGATTTTTACAACCTGTTCGTATTCAAAAAAGATCATTTTGCAAGTTCCTGATAAGCATCCATATTCTGATTTATAAGGGAATCTGAAATAGTAAAAAGTTTTTCATCAGAGATAGTATCAAATTGTTTTTCATCATCAAGAACTGTAATAATGACTTTTCTACCGTTATATTTTTCAATGGAATTGTCGTTTGTGAGAACTGTATTTCCTTGAATTATTCCTGTCATAGCGTACATTCTACACCACCTTGCATGATTTATTATAACATATTTTACTTGTATTTACTATTTCTCTTTACAAAACTTGTTAGACACTACAATCATGACAACAACATCTATTAAAACCAGAGTTACAAATATAAATACAAAATAATTATTTTGCAAAAGTTTTTTATTTATTGCCATTATTCCAACCAGTATGGTAATAACTGACATACCTATTCCCATACAATGACACAACTTTTTTGCATTATATTTTTCTTTTTCTTCTTTACTTGCAGTATTGTAACCTGCAATAAGACTTTCTCCATGTCCAGTAAGGAAAATAATACTAATAATTGCAAGTAATCCAAAAACAGCCCAAAGTAGATAAGAACTAACGTCATATACTGTCATTTTCTATCCCTCCTGAATAAATTATTATTCTTTCTTCAAACGCGCCCCAGTGCGGGCGTCCACATAACAATTGCTTAAACCGTAAACCGGCTTGACTGGTTTGTCGGATTTGAAGTGCATGTTATACGAGTACTGCTTGTTTCTTTGCTAATACTAAATGTTCCTTTTCAGAATTCTTGGCAAGAAGATAAACACAATATTGATTCATGCTTACACCTTCTTTTTTTGAATCTTCTGCAAGAGTTTTATGTAATGTTTTTGGAAGGCGGAGTTTAAATTGACCTGAATATGAATCCGCACTTTCTGGTTCTGCAATTTCAATATTTTCTTCTATTGCTGCTAAAAGCCATTCTTTTTTTGCATCTTCTGCATTTGCGACTGCGCTGGCAATTGTTTCACCACATGTAATACAGCCAGGAAGTTCCGGATATGAGGCTACATAACCTGACTCTTCAGTATCGGGAATGATTTCCAATTTATAAGGCAGTTTCATGTATTCTTCTAATGTTTTCATATTAGTCCTCCTTGTTCTTTTCTTCTGATTCTACAATTTCTTTTACCATTCTTACATAAACAACTTTTATGGGTTCATGATTTGGAATGGTAATAGGATTGCAACCTGCTTTTCGGAAAATGTAATGACTGCTTCCGCCTTTTGGCTGAGAAACCGTATAACCATAGCTTTCCAAAACTTTTTTAAGTTCTAAAAATCGCATGTTTTTATCGAGTGATTTTATTCTGGCTAAAAGTTTGTCCCACTGTGCCATAATTACATTATAAATGGTGTTATATATGGTGTCAAGGATGTTTTTTATTATTGTCTAGCGACATAAAGCACGGTGTTATCACTTCTTCGTCCAAGCCCTAAATTTTAATTGCATTTTTCAACAAGCTTGACTTGCTGAATTAATACTCTATCTAAATTTTCTACACACGGCTTTTTTGGAACTTTCCTATGATTTTTTATTATCTATTATGAATTTAAATAAATCTGGCAACGGTGAATCGTATACCTCCTGAATGTCAACTCCATAAGTTGATTTAACCTTATCAATAATCCCTCGTTCTATTTTCTTTTTCTTATCATTACTATAATCACAATAAAACATATCTAGACAAGATCCGTCTGAAAAAAAACCACTATAAAAATCCATGCATAAAATTTTATCAAAGAAATCAACAGCAAAACTCTCGTATTTCAATAACCGCTCATTAGATGCCTTATTTCTTAAAAATATCACTGTGAGTTCCTGTATTGACCAAAGTTTTGTACTATAAGAGAAGCATTTTTGTAATCACGCAGAACAAGCTATTTTACAGCGTTCCATAATGCGGTGTTTTAGTTTTCTTCACGTGTTTCTCTAAGAGCCTGCATGATATCGTCATGCCTGATATCAAAAAGAGTTTTGATTCCAGCAAAAGGAGACACCTCTGTAACTTCTGGAGAAATGCGAAAAACAGAACCGTCAGCCCGTTTAACAAGAACAGCCCCTTCGTTTTTTGATTTGTCTAAAACAGAAGCAAAATTTTGTCTCGCTTCAGAATATGTTACTACAAGCATACAACACCTCTCGAAATAGCATTTGATTTCATTGTTTCATCTATTGTCATTATCAGTCAAGATTCCCCCCAGCCGGGATTGGAGGGGGCAGCCGGTAGGCTGCTTGCGGAACGGAGTGGAGCAATGAAGCGGAAGCGGAACCCCGGAAAGCCCGAATTTTGCAGGGGGGACGCTTATTTTGTACAGGCAGTGCTGCTAGAATTAAGGCAAGCTCCATAATTCTTTCCATTGAAAAATCGGGATATTTCAATTATTATTTCTTGCATGAAAGTAATCGTTATTGGCTCAGGCGGCCGTGAACATGCCATCGCGTGGAAACTCTCACAGAGTCCGGATGTTGAACAGGTTGTATGCGTTCCAGGAAACGGTGGAACTGCATTTGAAAACAAGTGCCTTAATGTTAATCCTGCAAATTGTGATTATCTGGATGGGGCAAGCGGGAATGCGGCTTACGTGAAAATTGCACAAAAAGAAGGTTGCTCTTTCTGCGTTATTGGTCCGGAGGATCCTCTGGCTGCCGGTGTAGCAGATGCTTTCTGGGATGCAGGTATTCCGGCTGTTGGTCCAAAACATGCGGCTGCTCAGCTTGAAGCCAGTAAGGATTTAGCAAAAGATTTCATGCACAAATATGGGGTGGCCTGTGCAAAGAGCAAAACTTTCACTAATAAGGATGAAGCTCGTGCGTACGTAAAAAAAGAAGGGGCACCTATTGTTCTTAAGGCTGACGGTCTTGCTGCAGGTAAGGGGGTTGTTGTTGCCCTCACTCTTGAGGAAGCCCTGTCTGCTGTTGATGAACTGATGGACGGGCAGCTGGTTGGTGACGCAGGTAAAAAGCTTGTTGTTGAAGAATACCTGAGAGGTTCAGAGATTTCAATTCTGGCTGCAGTAAGTGTAACTCCGGAATCTGCTAAGGCTGGCAAGGCCTGCATTCTTCCTTTCCTTTCTGCCCGTGACCACAAACGGCTTCTTGATGGAGCAAAGGGGCCGAATACTGGCGGAATGGGTGCTATTTCTCCTGTAGATGATGTTACTCCGCTCATTACAAGTCAGTTCGAAAAAAATATTCTTGAACCTACTCTCAAAGGTCTTATTGAAGAAAAGTTTGATTACAGGGGATTTATTTTCTTTGGTCTTATGCTTACAGAAGATGGTCCAAAGTGTCTTGAATACAATGTGCGCTTAGGTGATCCTGAAACTCAGGCAGTTCTTCCCCTGATGGATTTTGATTTCTTCAAGATGTGTCAGGCAATTACTGACGGCAGTCTGAAGGATTTTAACCTGGAATGGAAAAAGGGATACTGCGTTGCGCCGGTTGTTGTTTCCGGAGGATATCCTAAATCTTACAAAAAGGGTCTTGATATTTCCATGAACAGAGAGGCTTTTGCTGCAACAGGTGCCAAGCTTTTTGTAGCGGGGGCTGTTAACGACAGAAGGGCAACTCATTCTAATGCAGAGGATTTTACCGGTCTTGTGACAAACGGTGGCCGCGTTCTTGCATGTTCAAGTTACGGGGACACTTTCCAGGAAGCCTGGGACAAGGCCTATGAAGCACTGAAGACGGTTCATTTTACAGATATGTTCTATAGAAAGGATATTGGTCTGCCAGGTGCGGCTGAATCTAACTAAGTTGATTCTAACTGATTAGAAAAATCCTTATAAATAAGAAAGGCCTGTGCTGTTTAACAGAACAGGTCTTTTTGCTTTTTTCAGTTTAAGGATTACCAGATACCTAAGTTTGAAAGTACAATACCTACAATTCCCAGAGGAACAAGATAACTTGCAAAGTATTCCAGGCGGCCTTTCTTAATCAGACGCATAAGCCAGGTAAGGGCTAAATATCCGCTTACAAAAGCTACTGCAAATCCTACCACCAGAGGCATTGCTCCTATGCCGGAAACACTGTCCAAATCCTTCAGTTCAAGAATAAATGCGCCGAGAATTGCCGGAATTGAACAGATAAAACTGAATTCTCCGGCCTGAGCACGGTCCACTCCACAAAAGAGGGAACCTGCAATTGTAGAACCGCTTCTTGAAATGCCAGGCAAAGTACCAAATCCCTGGGCAATACCAATGATGATTGACTGCCACCAGTTAGGAGCCTTCTGATTTGCAGGAACAGGAGATGTTTCATTTGCAGCGGCAGATTTTTTCATGTGGATTCTTTCAATCACGCTGGAAAGAATAAGAATGATTGCAGTTACAATAAATCCCGTACAAACATAGATGATCGGCAGGTCAGGAATGATTTTTGATGTAACCAGTCCGATTGCACCTGTAATTATTGTTGCAATCACTACTGCCAGAATGTAGCGCCTGTAGTTTTTGTCTTTTGCTTCACATTCAGCTTCTGAGAGGCCTTCTTCCTTATACTTGCGGCCGGAAATCATTCTTCCGAAAGCCTTAAGCAGTTCCCAGATTTTTCTGCGGAAAAAGAGAACCACAGCAAGAAGTGTTGCCATGTGAAGGAATACATCAAACAAAAGAGGAACTTCATCAAGATCCATTATTTTCTTTACAACTTCAAGATGGCCTGAACTTGATATAGGAAGGAATTCAGCAATTCCCTGTACCAGGCCAAGAATTAAACTCTGAAAAACAGACATTTTTATCCTCCATTTTTTTTTCTTTTAGGATTATG
Organism: Treponema sp. UBA4307; assembly: GCA_002394685.1. GTDB lineage: Bacteria > Spirochaetota > Spirochaetia > Treponematales > Treponemataceae > Treponema_D. The sequence continues at coordinate 5,968 of DGUP01000025.1, forward strand.
ACAGTATACTGAATTATTTTCATTTGGTCATTCGGTTGGACAGTTAGTCTTTCGTTCTTTATATGAAAAAGTGATATATCTTTGTTACTTCCAGAATTTTTATTATAAGGGGAAAAGGGGGAAGTCTCCCCCTCGCTTCAGCCCGCTTAGCGGTCTTACGCTACCCCTTCTAGCGGGGACACCCCGCAACGCCCCGAGGAGATGCTTAATAAATTGCTTTCGCAATTTTTATTGTCCCCATCCAAACATCCCGATTTCTTTTTTTACAAATATCCTTCCGCGGAATCAATATCATCGTAAATATTATACTTTTCGCATTCCTCTGGAAATTTTTTTGCAGTTTCGCGAAGAGCTTCTATAAATTCTTTACTTTTAGATTTTTCTGCAATATCCTCAGCCAGTGATACTGCAATTGTAGAGAATTCCTCTGCACTACATACAGTTTTTATAAATTCTATTGTTTCAAGAATATGATTTGCAGCAAAATCGGAAGTATGTTCCCAACTTTGCTGCAGTTGCCAATCATTTTCGAGCCCTATTTCCATCCAAAAATTTGATTTTCAGTAAAAGAAATTGTCAAATCTGCAATACTAACGATGATTACTTTTATCAAAAATGTCCGTCGGTTTTTTGGCGAAACTTCCCGGAGGTCGCTGCTCAAATTTGGAAATAATTTAAGTAAAACTATTATTCTTACAATCTGTTTATTAATTTACTTTCAAGAATGTAATCGATATTTTTACAAATCTTATCCGTCTTGTTAGAGTTCTTCGAATTCTTTCTTTGGACAATTACACGACACTAAGTCTTTTTATTTCTACATATCCCACGCTTAGATTTACATTCGGATTATCAGTTGATAACAGAGTTGTATAGCCTGATTGAATAATATCACTATTTTTATCTGGATTATTTGCAATAATAAATTTTTTGATTTCTTTTTTATGTGCTTCAATTGCGCTTGATATTATTCTGTGAGGGATTATTTGAACTATCAAAATCATACAGTTTTTGCAATCGTATTTTTCAGCTTCTGTAATTGTTCCACAAGCAGCAGTCAAAAGTTGATAATAAATATCATCAATATTCCTATTACTCATATCTAATTTTTCTCTCATCCAAGATACACGTTTTGGAACACCAGAACTTTCTTTTACGGAATCAAGATATTGCTTTACAGTCTTATCTCCGAATTTTTCTTCGACTTTGGCTTCTATACATACAACAAATAAACCATGTGCCTTAGAAAAACCTAATATAAACATATCGTGATTTCTTCCAGCTTTTTCTGTATCAAGAGAAGAAACATGTTCCGGAAAACAGAATAATAATTTATGTGTGCCATAAACTGAATCAATTATATTCTTTATTTCCTCTGGTTCTATTAATTCTGTTTCATTCTTAAACCAAAGACGAGCAAATTCTTTTGCAGAATAATCATCTTTCCATTGAGTATCTTTGTCTTTTGGACCAGCTTTACAATACCAGTCTTCTATACGTTTAATTTCGCCTGCAATAATCATCTTATAATTACCTTCTTAATTAATTCATATTTATCTATCGATGGTTCGATTTCGAAGAAATTAATATCTTTTCCCTCATTTGGATAATGCGTTTCCATCTTTTACAGGAGTAAGAATATTAGAACAGGCTTGTGTTAATTCTTTTAATCCACATCGATCGAAAATAACACCACATATTCCACCACCTGCCCAAAGACCTGAATTAGCTGCGTTTACAATAGCATCAGCTGTCTGGTCTGCACAACTACCATGTATCAATGTAAAAATTGACATAAAAAAAACTCCAATAAAATATGATCCGATTTTTTATACTACACATTTTTCAAAATAATTTAACCGTTCAGGAAATATTTCACGACAATCTTTTGCCATTTGCAATGAAACAAATTCAGAATGAGCAGATGGATTTCTGTAATTTTTAATTAACTCATCAATTTGGTCCATATATTCATTTTTTATTAATTCATTAATGTTTATATTTTTATTAAGGTAATCATAAAAATCTTTTAATAACGGACTATCATTAATTAAATCAGTATCTGATAATTGCTGAAGAGTAGTACGCATTTGCCCAAACGTGAAAATAAATGGGCCATTAACTGAATTAATAATAGACTTAGCAAATTTTCCCGTAAATTTTACTAATTTAGATCTATCTTTAGAAAGAAATATTTCTAGCAAATTTCCTTTCTTTTTATTAATTAGTGTTTCTGCATATTTTCTGAACAATTTAGAAATCCATTCATTTTCCATGGCTTTACATAATTCAAGGACAACTGGTGTATAATCAGCATCTTGAATGGTCTTAAGTTTTACAAATAGGATTTCTGATATTGGCAAAAACTTTCGAGTTAATTCATCAAACTCAATCCAATAGTCATCGTACTTACTTTGACATAATGCATAATATTCTTCTACTTCTTGCTGTTCAATGTTTGTTTCTACTCGTTCAAGTTTTTTCGACATCACTAAGATTTTTTCATCATCTGATAACTCTGAATGTCTTAATTCTTGAAAATCAGTTTGTAATTGAGATAGTGTTTCAATGATAGTATCAACTTTATTTTCAACTCTATGAATTGTTTGGTTTGAATCTAAACCTATGTCTTCTAATTTATCTAAGCGAGGAATAATATCTTTTAGAATATAATCTTGTGAATTCTTTGAAGCATCTATAAATTGTTGAAATAGTTGTATTAATTCAGGAGAAGTTGGAGTATTCATATTACTTATTCTCCTTCTGAATTTTCAATAAATCTTCTTTTTTGGGAGCTTCATAAAACTTATATACTTTAAGTTCATTTTCGAAAGCTCTATAAACTTCATAATATGAACCAATTGTAGCGATTAGTAAAATATTATCCTGCTTCATGTTCTCTTTTATCAGATGTGCAAGAATATCCTTATTGAGCGAAGATGTTTTTATTTCAATGCAAGCAAGCGGCTTGTTATCATTCATCAACATTAAATCAGGAATAAAACATCTATTTTTCATATATATTCTATAATTTGAAATAACATCTTCCTCGGTCCATCCAGCTTTGCTTAAATCATTCCTTATAGATTTTTCAAGTTCATTTTCACTAATCTGACTAATTGCTTTTTCTGCATTTTGTAAGATGTCATTAAATGATTTCTTGAGATTCTTTTCAAAATCTTTTTCAAATACTATAGCAGAGTTTACATCAAGCATAGGTATTTCTAATTCTCGTAAAGAGGATAAATTTAAGCTTGAAATGGTGGATCCCATAGATGCAGAAGTTAATTGCTGGCCAAAAATAGCTTTTCCAGAATCACTTGATAAATATTTATAAAGATTAAAATCTGAAACTGAATGAGGTCTTATAATTGCCAGCTGATCAGAAGCAATAGCCGGTAAATCGTCCTCTGTAACAAAGACAATTTTATTTTGACCGAAGTATTTAGTTACAAGAATATCACCTTCCTGTAACAGTTGCTTAGCAAATTTTTCATAATCACCTTCATTAACGCAAACACCATCTGGAATAATTCTGCCATTTTTCAGACATCCACTTTTCAGATATGGAATTCCATTGTTAGTTAAATCTGCTCTGTTTGTTTTTGCACCATTTATAATTTCAGCAATTTCCTCTAGTTTAACAGTTTTATAATTTGAAAACATTTGCCTTACTGCATTTGCTTTTTCGTTATAATTTTCTGGTGTCAAATTGTTTTCATTTATTTCGCTAGGGAAAAAGATTTTTTGTTTTAATGAGGCTTTGTCAAATATAATATTATAAAGGTCTTCAGAATTTTCTACTGTAGAAAAATATTTTTTCTCAGAATCTTCAGAGAAGATAATAATTGCAAATATGGCTCCAGTACTCTTAAAGAAAGATTTTTTTGTTGTAACAACTCCTGAAAAATTATCAGCAATAAGTTTCTGTCTGTAATTAAGCAGACGTTGTGAAAATAATAAATTACCTGCTCCAATAATAATTTTTGTTTTTAATTTGGTTTCGAGATTTTCAATGTGGAAAATAAAATTTGGCTGATTATTTTTTTCAAGTTTTTCATACTCAAACTCTATATGAAAATAATCAGTAATATCTTTAGGAAATTCATTAAAACCCGGTCTATAACCTTCGTTATCAAATATTGAGCGAATTTCATCAAAAAGCTTAATATATTGTTCTTTAATATCCATAAATATATTTTCCTTAATTCCTTAAATTTCTTCTTTTTCGCCAGTCCCATATTCAATACTTAATCGGGCAGATGTACCCTCAAGATATATTTCAAGTATTTCTCCAGAGCATTGAACTAATCTCACATCTCTAGGATTAGAAGTTTCCTTCGAACCATGAAACAAATTACATCGAACCGTATAAATCATCATAAAAAGAGCTTCAATTCTATTTTCCCAATCCTCATTCTTATCTTTTACAATATCATGGTTATTAAACTTATCATCATCAAATTCTTTCTTGTTTGTATTAAATGTTTTGACTGGTTTATGCTTAAAAATTTCTATGAAAGGTGAAGAAAAAATTTGATCAAACAATTCTTTTGTTAAAAGTTCAGTATCTATATCATGTTTTAGACATTCTTTTATTTGCTGTCTTTCATCACGATGAAAGCCTTTTTTATCTGAATTTTCTATAAGCCCCGGATATTTGCTGTAAATCTGATTGAATGCAATCCATAAAGTCATAAACTTTACAAAAAATGGATCATTATTCTCAACACCATAATCATACCATTCTTCCCATCTAAATTCAGAAATAGAATTGCTATATACATCTTTGTTTTTCTTTTCCCATTTATTTACTTCTGGTTCTTCTAGTATTGTAAACAACAAATCTTTTTCATTATTTATGTGTTTATTTTTGTCTACACATTTTCCAAGATTTCTGTAATATTCATATTTAGATAAATAATCTACATCGATATAGGACTTTAATGTTTCTATTAACCAAATGACAGAGGATGCATGGTCAGTTTCAACAAGTAAGTGAGAATCATTTTCCCACGTTGCTAAACGTTCACGAAGTGTAGGTTTATTATTTTCTACTTTATCAAGGCGCTTGCTTGAAGCAAAAATAACATCAGCACCTCCCCAATAATCTTTTTTATAATTCTTATACCTTTCGGCTTTAATTAATTGTCTAACAAACTCAAAACCCTTTCTTTCCATAATTATTAACTCCATTTCTATTATAAGATGTTATTATCTTATGAAGTTGACACTTTAAGTTTTTCAATAAACCTTGTCAGTTTTACACTGGCAGCAGATTTCGTAATTCCATATTTCTGGCCAATATCCTGCTGAGTAGGAAGTATGAAGTTGATGTCATTGAAAAAAGATTCAACCATATCTTTACATACAAATTGAGGCAGTCTCAAAGTCTCAATTACAGTTTCTGATACTGTATTTTTCTTAAAATCCGTAAGAAGCTCTCTTGTTAGTAATTCTGAAAGAATTGGCCGTGCGTCTTCCTTTTGTTTTAACCATAGAGCATCTATCGCTTTGAATTGTTCTTGCAACTGTTCAATAGAATTTTGTATTTCTGCAGTATCGCTTGATTTTGAAGAATCAATATATATGTCAGCGACACAATATTCATCATCATTTTTTGATTGTATAAAAAGAGAAACAGATTGTTTAGGAAATAAATATTCTTCCAAATCTTCTCGTTCAAACCCTAAATATGAAACAGCATATTCAATAAACTCAGCTTTATCTTCATTTTTAAAAGTTATAAATTGTTTATATGCTTTAGTGATTGCTTTTCTTTTTCTGTCTTCTTGCTCCGATATATGCATTCCTGATTTTGCTTCAAATGACTCTGTATCAGCATCTCCTTTTAATCCCCTTACAATAGAAGAATATGTTAATTTACAGAAATCTTCTGGAGCTTTATTAAAATAAGTATTTAAACAGTATACGACTTTCTTTATTATGAGGTCAGACTGTTCTTTCATTTCATCAGAAATAGATTTTGTTTTTTGGATAATACGCCAGAACTGGATGACTATTTTATCTTTTGTTTGTTCTATCAAAGAATCATTATTATCTTGAGAAAGAGCTTCTTTGTATGTCTCAAATAATTTTGCTACTTTTACAAAATCATTATCCAAATGATTCATATCCATAATATACTTTTAGTCCTTTAATAAAGCTTCAATAGATGCAATTGCTTTTTCACCATTTGCACATTCAATTGTGTTTGTAAAACTATTCAACATATACAAAGGTGTATAATCACAGATTAATTGTGTTCCTTCTACGAGGATATTGTTCTTAAATTCAGCTTTCATATAAATTACATTACCAATTGAGCAATCAAAGAATTTTTCTCCAAATTGCATAGCTGAAAAAATTAATAATGGTAATGATTTGGGACCGAAAGTAATATCTGCAGAAAGTTCAATATTGTTTTCGAGGTTTTTAATTAATTTTAAATAGATTTCATTTAGGCCTTTTTTAGACACTAGAAAATCTGAAGGAATGATTTCATATGTTATTTTTGCTCCAATTGAATTGCTGGTGTTAATTTCATTAAGTTCATCCATAAATAGTTGAGCATTCTTTGTTCCAGCTTTATCTCCAGCTCTTGTTTCAAGCAAAACCACTTTAATTTCATCATCTTTTTTCATTGTTCTTGCAAGAACAGAATTAATTGCATAATAAAGTTCTCCAGGATATTCAATGAAAGAATTCCCATCTACAGGGTAGTGTCTTTTTTGCATATCATCTGCCATCATCAATGTTACAAAAACAATCTTCTTCATATTTCGAGCTCCTTAAGCAGCGTAATAGTCTACGTATTTTCTATTTTTATAGGATTCATAAGCTGGATCCATGTTATAGGCATTTCTTAATGAATGCTTCTTTGTATATTTCTTAGGTTCTTCTGAAACCCAATCTTCCACAAAGATGTTATCAGCGATTTCGGCCATATACATTCTTTGTTCCTGAACTGTTTCACAGGTGTAATAATGAATCTTATGATTCAGTTCTCTTCCTGCTTCAAAAATAATGCTATTGATTTCTGTTACCGAAAGAATAGCATTCTTCTGATCATGTTTTACTCTAGGGCAATCACGCGCCAAGCGGGCAGCTTCTTTACCATTATTAGCCTTAAAGAATAAAGTACCTTTGTAGTAATTATTCTTTCCAACATGTCCACATTTTGCAGTTACCATAAAGTATTTCATAATCAAATCTCCTTTTATCTTTTGTTCTTGATATAAAGAAGATGGTGATTATTACAAAAGTTGACATTTTTTAATCTTTATAGGCAAATTCTGCCAGCTTTTCGATTAATTCTTTAATTAAATCAATATGTGAAGGTAAAATTGTAAGAATATATCTTCCACGTTTCGAATTATATCGCCATTCTATTCCAAAATTATCTATCAGATTATCAAGTTCTTCTGTTTGCTCTGTTTTAGCCAATAATCTTACCCATTCCTTTTTCGGCTTAAAATAAATTGCGTTATTTACAATTCCACCCTTTGACAAGCCAATATAAGGTTTTACATAGTTTAATTCATATCCTGGAACTTTATTCTGAATATATGAAAGAAGTTTATCTGTAATTGATAAAGTTTTTTCTGTACTTTTATTTTCCCAATATTTTCTATCAACTTTTACATACGATTCTGTATCATCTATTTCAGAAGCTAATGGAGCGAGATTTATAACCTTTGTAAAAATTAGAGATATTTTATCTCCAACTTTTACAGCTTTCATCTGAATAGCAATTATCGGAATTGTTTTATTAAAAAGATGTATAACATTTAAAAATCTATTTGTAATATCTTCAGCAACAATTACAGCAACATGATCATAAGATGGATATCTATTACGTTCTAAATCCCAATATTCTATAGTTCTGATTATATGGCTTTCATCTGTCTTTCCAAGTTGGATTTCTACTTCATATCTGACTGGATTTTCATCATCATCATTTTCCAGTAATAAATCTAATCTACCACCTGCTTCTTGTTTACGTTCCTTATCACGGACATGAACATTCCCTAAACCTAGGATTTCAGGATTATCTGCTATAGTTTGTTGAACCCAACTTTCATTTATTTCATTTGAATTTTTAAGATCAATTTCTGGAAGCTTAATAAAGTCTGCCATACATTCTCCTTATGCTGCAATTGCTCCATGTAAATAAGAAACAAATTCCGTAACTGGAACTACATTTCCATCAAACAGTTCTGTAAAGTCCATAGATTTGAATGGATCATCTTTAATAAGATTCTTAACTTCAATATCACCATTCTGAAGAACAAATGTTACAATCTGATGCAAGAATTCTTCCTGTGCAGGATTAAAGTTGTATTTTGAAAGATATTCGCTCAAAAGCTTTGTTACTGCTTCCGGATTCATTCCGACAATCCTGCGGACAAAAACTCCAAAAGGAGCTCCTTCTGAAATAGCATCATAATCGGCTTGTGTTCCAAGTTCTACACAAAGAATATGCTGTAAATCCTGAATGTCTTTTTCATTCAATGGCTCAATATTCTTGATTTTGTTTACAGCTTGGCAATCTGTTGTTTCTGCCAGGTAATCAATTACTCTCTGCTTATAGTTCTTAAACTGCGGATTAATATGCTTGCCGTCTTTTTCAATTACTTCATCTTTGAAATTTGTTTCTACAGCTTTCTTTTTAGGACCATCTAAGTACTTAATCAAATCTCTAACCTCAGAACGTACTAGTTCCAGTTTAGAAACAGTAACTTCGGTCCAGAATTCTGTTGAAAGGAAAGTTTTTAGAATTTCAGACTTGACTTTGATTTCAGGGATTGTCTGCATATCCAAGAGCTGGGAAATAATTGTAGTAACTTTCTGAAGAGGTTTACTATAATCTTCTTCACCCCCCAAATGAGAAAGCTCTATATTAAACATCCAGACATCAAAGACTTTTGCACTAGATTCTCCACCAATCGGGTCAATCAGAGGAGTTATAACTTTTTTGATTTCTGCAAGCATCAATGGTGTAACATAATCCCATGTCTTGCTATCTGAATATTTATCTACTTCTTTTAAGTTATAGCGAACATTGATGTGGTTTTTATCAAGATTCTGAATCAGAGAAATAAGCTCACCTTTCCATTTCTGATAGAACTTAACGTGCTCTTCATTTTCCTGATGTTCGCGTTTCTGAAGTTCATAAACCATATCCAGTTTAAGTTCAAAGATTTTCTGGGAAAGATTCAGGCCGCCACCAGTAATCTTCCCTTTTGGATTAATATCAAAGAAATCAAAATTGTCACAGAAGTCAAAAATATAGAAACCCTGTTTTTCTGAATAAGGCTTTAGTTCTGCATTTGTGATTCCTTCTTTCCCTTTTCCAAAGAATTCTTTTGAAGGACTGAATACATTAAAATCTTTGCAGACACGAGTTCCACGACCAATCATCTGCCAGAACTTAATTACGGAATATACTCTCTTAAAGAAAACAAGATTCAAAACTTCTGGTACATCAATTCCTGTATCAAGCATATCTACTGAAACAGCAATTATTGGTTCTTTTTCTGGCATTTTAAAATCATCAATAATTGTTCCGGCTTTACTTACACTGTAATCTACAAGCTGGCAGTAATCATCTCCTTTATCAGGATAAACATCCTTAAAAGTTTTTACGATTTTTTCTGCATGATCATGGTCTACAGCAAAGATAATAGACTTTCCAAGTCTTTCGCCATTATCTACACGAAGACCTTCGTTCATTAATGTTTCAAGAACAAGTTTGATTGTTGGGATGTTGATAATATTTTTGTAGAACTCATTGCTCTGTTTTTCTTTTAGATTATCAGGTAAAGCTCCTTCTTCAGCAAAAACTTCATCATATTCTTTCTTTTCTGCATCAGATAGTTCCGAATACTTAGCCCCATTTTTAAGGCGGGCTGTTGTCTTATCAATGGCAGCATAATCTACAAGGAAGCCTTCTTGAACGGCGGTAGGGTAATCATAACTGAATGTTGGGTGTCCTACTTCAAGTCCAAATAATGAGTATGTATCTTCCTGACCTTCCTGGTCTTTTGGAGTTGCGGTAAGGCCTAGAACAAGTGAATCAAAATAGTGGAAGATTGCCTGATATTTGTTGTAGCAGGAACGGTGACATTCATCGATGATGATTAAATCAAATCTGCCAATTCCAAATGTCTTTTCATCTGTATCAAGAAGATTAAGCATTGTAGGATAAGTGCTTAAAATAACATTCGCATCAAAATCACGCTGACTTCCACTTACTTCTGAAATTGCACAAAGAGTAGCATTAGGAAGGTATTTTGCAAAAGCTTTTTTTGCCTGGTCTACAAGTTCCGTTCTGTCTGCAAGGAACAAGACATTTTTTACCCAGTCATTGCGCATTAAAATATCAACAAGAGAAATTGCAAAACGGGTCTTTCCTGTTCCTGTTGCCATAACATTCAAAGCTTTTCGCTTGAAACCAGAATAAGCAGTACAAACGGCGGTACAAGCATTTTGAATAAAATAGCGGTCAGAGATTTCCTGATTTACACGAGTATCTTCGATAGGTCCAAGTTTACGACGTACAATAAGTGAATGGAGCTCTTTTAATGAATAATAACCAAATACACGACGGGCAGGACCTCCCACACCATCCACCATATAAATCTGGTAACCATTTGTATAGAAAATAACAGGCATTATGCCAAATTTATCTTTTAATACCTGAGCATAGATTTTTGCCTGTTTTGCTCCTGTATCTACATCTTTGCAAGTGCGTTTTGCTTCAATAACAGCAAGTGGTTTACCATCTCTATCATAAAGAACATAGTCTGCATAACCAACTCCAGTAGGAAAATCACTTGAAACAGGAATATTGGTGAGTTTTGTTTCGATGCAGGCAGTCTCAGGTTTTACGGCTTCTTTAATATCACAAACTGTCCAGCCAGCTTCACGAAGATCCATATCGATGAGCGCTGCACGAGTTTCTGCTTCTGTATAATCGATGCTGGAGGTCATCTTTGTGTCTGTTGCAATTTTTCCCTTCTGGGCTACTGTAAAAGGTGATTTTTTTACTTTGATGATTATTTTCTTTTTTGTCTTTTCTGCTTCAGCGGCACTTGGAACAGCATCCGTTACAGCTTCTTTATTAAATGGAAGATAAGAAGAAATGATACCAAGGAATTTTAATATTTCACAAACAGAGTCGTAAAGAGAATGCAGGCAGAGCATGGCCATGCGATTATTGATAGGTTCTGCATGACTTGCCATATTTCCCAGTTTACGAACATTATGAACGGCGCTTAATTGTGGTTCATCAAGGTATGCTTTGAACTTATAATCTTCAATAAGACCAAAAAGATCTGACATCTCTGAATACTGACCATACTTTGTTATATAAAAAAGTTTGATTGCACATTCCAAGCCATTGCGGGCAGATCGCACTGAAGCATCAGGAAACTGACTTACAAAAACTTCTGCCTGATTACAGTAATTATACAAATCGCTTAATCCAGAATACTTTTTTAAAAAATCAAAGTTCATGGTTTTTCTCTCACTCAGTTATTTGGTTTTACTTTCAATAAGTTTATCTATATCTGCGTAAGCATTTTCCAGAGCTTCGCTATGATACATTTCATACATATTAAAAACATAATCAGTCAGCTTTAATTCATCAAGTTGACGAAGAATCTTATCTGCTGTTGTATTTTTATAACGAGCGTACTGTTCCATAAGGAACGTAAAAAATTCCATTTCTTTTGACATTTAATCTCTCCTTAGATACAAGGAATTACGAGGTTCTCCTGTAACAAGTTCTGCTTCCCACATATCAAAAATTCCCGCAGGACTGAATTCCCACATTTCAAGTTCAGGATTACAAAGCATCTGATAGGTTTTGGAAAACAAGAACTTTCTGTAGGAATCCATAATTGGATAACCATATTTATTGCTTATAAGCAGAGAAACTTCATTATCATAAAACTGAAGAATGTATGGCAGTTCTTTTCCCATTTATTTTACCTCCAGAAACTTTAGTTTTTTTATTGCATTTTCGGTTCTAAAAGTATATTGGTCACACAATTTTTGCGGCATCAATCTTTTTATCGTTTCTTCAATATCATAGATTCCTGCAAAATAAAGACTTATAACCGGCATTGTTCTGTCGTTTGCAACAGGTCCAATTACAATATCATAGTCATCATTAGGAATAATCTGATTTTTTCGGTTCATTGTAACGTACTCAAGCCATTCTTTTTGAGCTTGTGTAAAATGAAGAATCTTTAAATCTGAAACTGAAGTATCATCAAAATCAAATACAGAGACTGTTGCTTTTCCAGTTTCACGCCTTTTTACGGTTAATTCAGACCATCGTTTGGCCTGCTCAAAACTGGAGGTAAGGTAGAATCCCTTGCCAAAATCAAGGCGTCTGTCTGATTCCAATATTTGAGGATTTGAAACTTCTACATTGCTACCATGATATAGAAACATATAATTCACTCCGTATTCTTTTAATAAACAAATTTTAACATTGTCTTTTGGCCTACAATTTGTTTATTAAAAGAATAGCCTATTAATTCTTTTCTGACCAAATCTAATTCTACTAATCTGTTAAAGACTTTATTTACTGTTTCTCTAGAATATTTTCTCTTTTCATCAGACCAGGCATAAAATGAAGATTCAATGGCATTGTATTCAGAACTCTCATTCTCTTTCAATATTGCTATTAATGTTGCAACTATTTCCAATGTTCCTTCATCAGAAATAGAATTTGCAAACTGTGTCGCTCTCATAATTGGATATGTGTATTTATCAATGACCTTATTTACGGAATCACTTATAAGTTTACTTTTTAACAGTTCATAAGTATCATTATTCGATGTATTATAATATGATTGAAACTCTCGTATTCGTTTAGAACAAACTTCTATAACATGTGAGTAAGGTCCATTTTTGTTTTTTTCAAATTTGAAATAATCAGTTCCAGCAAACATATCCATAAAATAAGCAGTTTTTTGAAGCCTTAATTTTGTAAAACGTACTCCTGTTGTTTGTGTTTTTATATCTAAGAGAAGTAAATCTGCAGCAGACATTTTTGGTTCTTGTTTTGGAACATTCTTATAATATTTTGATGGCTCATATATTATAAAGTCAAATTGTTCTGCCAATGGTTTGATTGCTTTTTCAATCAGTTCTTTTACTGTTACCCAAGCTAATCCTCCATTGCCACATCCTAAAGGTGGTATAGCAATAGATTTTATATTTTGAAAAGGTAGTTTTTTTACCAGATCTGCTAAGCCAGATTCTATGTATGAATATTCTGAATTATTACGCCATTTATCTTTTGTCGGGAAATTAGCAATAGTTTTTCCATTTTCATTATAAAATGTAACTATACCAACGTGAAATTTTCCACTTTTACATTGCTTTACATACTCTTTTTCATTTTCTGGAAAAGCAAGTTTAAATTGATAAGCAATACCTTTACCCATAAAACCTTCACAATTTACAGTGTTTACAAGGCAATCTGCAGAGGATGTTAAAATGTCACCAATTGTGTATTTAACCATAATAAACCCTTGAAAAATGAGTTACATCAACTTCGATATTTATATTATACCTTCTTAATATAGATTCGACCATATTTTTTGTTTCAACATCAGGAACTTTGATAAAAGCAATACTATTAATTGATACAGTTGACGGTGAAACACATTCAGCCATACATACCTCTCGAATATGATTATCTAAATAATTTCTATCTGGATTATCAATAACATTCCATTCAATTTTTTCAAAGCCATCATCATAATCAAAAATATCAATATTTGATTCATCTAATGGATGCGTTGGTATTATCTTCCATCCATTTTGTCTTGCATTACTCCTCCAAACACATAAGTAAATAAACTTTCTATTTGCACCAATTTCCCGCGAATTGATAAAAACTCTTCCATCAAACGCAGTCCCCATATAAAAATGAAAAGGAACAAAACTATTCAAGTTTAATTTAGACTCTCTTTTATCTATTATTTCATGATCAGCAATATCAACAAAAGCAAGCTTTTGGACATCATTACGCGATAAGAGTCCGTATTGTATAATACTTTCCAAATTTTCCAATACTGTTAAATGATATAAAAGTTTACCTGTTTTATGTGCCATTTATTCTACTCCAAAGTATTCCTGCATTTTGCTATCTAACAGTTCCTGTAAGTCTGCAATCTGCTGTTTTACAACAAATTTCGATTTGTCGATTTGCTGGACGAAGGCGGCGAATTGGTTTTGCAACTCTATAGGTACCTTAGGTATTATGAAATTTTCAATATCCTTCGTGCTCATATTAGGTTGAGAAGATCCCTTACAACATGCTTGTATATAAGATGTAAACGAGTGTTGCATAAAGCAATAGAATATATAATGAATATTAGTATTATCTTTTGGACGGATTCTGCCTACTCGCTGATTTAATAAACATGGTAAATCACAAGCTCTTATCATACAGGTTTTTACATTTCCTAGAGATTGAATTATAGGTCGAGTGAGCGCCATCACAATATCATTTTCATTTAAGGAGAAGTTATTATACTTTTCTATGAAGGAGTTTGGTAAATAATTTGTTGTTTCCCATGATATATCATTTATTGCGACATTACCAATTTGAAGTATTTTAACTCCTTCGTTGTCAGAAATATCATTGCTTTTAAAAGAATATCCTCCTGATACGTCACAAACATCTTTTATGATAACAGTTTCTTTAATCTCTCCAAACATCTCGATAAATTCGGATTTGACAGCTTCATCAAGTAAAGAAAGCTGCTGTTTTTTGTTATCGATTGCAGATTGGATGGTGTCTAATTCCATTGCAATGGTATTTTGAATCTCTGGAGAAGGATAATCAATTTCCATGTTGCTGAAATCAGAGATCCATAATCGCTTATGAGAAAAAGGAACATAATTTATATTGTTTAGTGCATAGTGAAGATACTTCAATGAATCATCTTTGTTATGTTTATGAAGTATCTTCATGGCAGATGACTTAACTTTAAAATCAAAATCAACATATTTTGTATCACGAGTAAAATCATCGAAAATAATAACAGGTTCGTTTTTCCCTTTAAAAATACCTTCAGTTTCATTTGTATAACCAAGTACAAATGATTTTCCTGCAGTCAAAACCGGAAGTTTATATTCATCAGAATAATTCTCTGTTTCAACAATATATTTTGTAGGTTGCTCGTAATCCAGAAGGTCTTTCAGTTTCTTTTTCATTCCGCAGCTCCCTGTAACTCATTCATAATTTGTGCAAACTGCTTTTCAAGTTCATTGATAGAAGCAAAGATTTCTTTTACAGGACGATATTCCTTCTTTTCAACTTCCTTTTTCTGATACTTGTTGAAAGAGAAAACATAATCATTATCAACAATTTCCTGCTTATCTACAAGAAAAGACTTTTCATAATGAGTTCGTTCTGCCTCTTTGTCACGGTTGTTCCAGCGGTTAATAATGTCTGGAATATCGTTTGCATCGATTGGGTCGCGTTTCTGATCCAGACTGTAACCATCATTTTCCATGTTGTACATCCAGACCTTGTCGGTACCGCCAGAATTTGTTTTTGTAAAAATAAGAATACCTGTCTGTACTGGTGAATAAGGATTAAACACACCATTTGGCATAAAAATAATTCCTTCAAGACGTTGGTTTTCTACAAGTTCCTTGCGAAGCTTTGTATAGGCTTTGTCATTTGTGTTGTTCAAAACACCAACTGGAATGATGCTTACACAACGACCGCCAACTTTAAGGAGTCTAA
The DNA here is from genome assembly GCA_002394685.1 of Treponema sp. UBA4307. GTDB lineage: Bacteria > Spirochaetota > Spirochaetia > Treponematales > Treponemataceae > Treponema_D. Next base: position 21,752 of record DGUP01000025.1, read on the forward strand.
GAAACAAACTCAAAAAGAGAAGTTCTGTTTTCTTTGTTCCACCGCTAATCTGATTCAATGATTTAGCAACTGTACTTGGATCAAGACTTCCGCTGAATGGTGGATTTGCAAGAATAAGTGTGTGTGAATCTTTTTCCTCGTAATCTTCGCCCAAAGAATTGTTGTATTTGATTGTCGGGTTTTCCACTCCGTGCAAGGTCATATTCATACAGCCGATTCTGAGCATGTCTGTGTCGGTGTCAAAACCTGTAAACATCTTATTGTGGAAATGCTGGTTGTTTGTTTTGTTTGTAAGTTCTTTTGAGTAGTGCTCCTGAATGTATTTTGCACTTTCGCTAAGAAATCCCGCTGTTCCCATTGCAGGGTCAATGATTGTATCTGTAAGACCTGGCTTTGCAATTTCTACCATCATGTCGATTATATGGCGTGGAGTACGGAACTGTCCGTTATCACCACTGGTTGCCATTTTTGAAAGCAGGTATTCATAGCAGTCGCCCATCATGTCTGTCTTGTTGAAACCAAGATTCGGGTCGCTCAAAGCTTCAATCATTTTACCCAAAATGTATGGGTTTGAAACTGCAAATTCAGCTTTTTCCATGTACTTAGCGAAAGAAGTTACTTTATCGCCGTGGAGTTTTTTGATGAAAGGAAAAACATTGTTTTTGAGGTTATCAAACTTTTTGCCGTTGTCTCCCCATGTGCTGAAAACGCTCCAACGAAGGTCAGCATAAGAACAGTTAATTTTATCTTCTTCGTCGATATAAAAGCCGTCCTTAAAAATCAGGTCGTAGTCTTCAAGATTTACTTCTACGCCTGCTGCAACAAGACTGTTTATTTTTCGTTCTATTTTAATCTGGTTGTCATCCAGCATTTTTATAAAAATGAGATATGTTATCTGCTGTATATCAATCCATGGGTTTGTCATCTGGTTTGACCACATTGCATTCCAAAGATTGTCTAATTTGTTTTTAATATTACCTGTAATCATTTTCTAATCCTTTTTTATAAGTGTTTAATTATAGCACAAAAACTATAATTTTGCTCCCTGTTTATCCAGGCCAGTTGCGTATTCTTCAGAAACTCCTATTGCTTTCAATGTTATTCCATCCGATGAGAGTGCGGTTATTTTCGCAAGAACAGGAATATGTGTTGGCGGCAAAAAACAGGCCAGATTAGGAAGAAGCATGTTCATTTCTATTTCTGAACCCTCTTTTACATGGTAAGTTTTCTTATACCGTTCACCTGTCCATTCGTTTTCGATTGCAAGTATGACGGTAAAATCTTCATCTGTAGGTTTTATGGATTCTAGTGTGCAAAAATTGGCTTCTGTTTCTTCTTCAGGTAAGAAGGATAATTCTTCTCCAATTTTTGAAGTTTCTTCTTCAAGGAATTCAGAGTCTACGTAATTGCTTATATTGTTATTATATTTTTTCATCTATTTAATTCTCCTATGAAAATAATAAGCTGGCAGTTTCTGTAAAAGTTGACAAAAAAAAGCAGGATTTTTTTGTCCTGCTTTATATTTTTACTTTTTATTCCATCGATTACTTATTATTATTTCTAAATTTTTTAGCATTTCATAACAGATTTCTCGAGTAATTTCTCCTTCTGCAATATATAATTTTGCATGAACTAAGTTTCTTTTCTTTCGAATTTCTGTAGCCTTTTTAGCACCATCAATCCAGTCTGGACGTCTTTTCTGTATAATATTTATGTAGTCCATCAAATCTGCACGTCTTTGATATTTATGCCTTTTATCAATTACTAAATAATCTTCTTCAAAATAATTTTTACCATCAAATTCACTTAGCCAATCAATAAGGAAGGCTTCGAGCACAGATCCCATAACAATTGTTGCGGAATAATATGATCTGGAATCTATGTTGTTCTTTATTTCAACCAAATATTTTTCAATTGAAACTTTAGCATTTTTATTACTAAAGCTTTTTGAGGATATCATTTCATGTGCTTTTAATCTCGGATTAATTTCACGTTCATAAATGTCAGCATATTTTCTGTTCTGCATTTTTTCAGCTGCCATTTCAATATAAATACAATCTTCGAGAGGCAAAGAGGAGCTTTCGTATTCATCTCCTGAATAGCGTTCAGAATAGTAATCTGTTACAAATTCTGAAGTAAGAAGACAATATAAATAATATGGAGAAATTCTCTTGTCATATGAATGAAGTTCGTATTGTTCATAAAAATAATCTTGGAGACCAATACGAACTTCTGGTTTTATATGTTGATTTTGAAAACAAAAATTTTGAATTAATACATTCTGTTTGGAATTTGAATTCAAAGAATATATGCGTTTCTTATTTGGTGCATATACAAATTCAACAATATCCTTTAATCTTTTGATTTTTTCATCTTTATCCGGATAACCAAATAGATCAACCACCGATTTTTTATATCTTGATAAATAATCAAGGTAATCAATTCTAAAATATTCAAATGGAACTTCAGTAAAAGAGTATTCCACGGCTTCATATTCAGCATTTGTAAATGATGGAATTTCCCATGTTTCAAGAAAGTTGCTTATTACAATATCTTGATCATCATTGTCACAATCCCAAAAAAGAAAAGGGCCACCGGAATAACTATCTGGTAATTCTTCTATTTTTTCAGGAAGAAAACCTGAGTTTTTTCTTCTCTGATACCAAAGATTTGAGTATGTATTTCTATCATCAAATCCAAGTGTAACTTTTGTTGGTTGTTCTTTTGTAAATACAAAGATTGACCATTTTTTGTCCTCTAAATAGCTTCTTTCAATACCACTATAAAATTTTGATACTTCTGAATTGCATTTTGGGTCAGTAAATGCAAAAGGAAATCCTACTTGTAAAACAGCCTTTAATTTCCATTCTGAATTAGGATTTGCTGTATAATAATCAATTACAAATTGATTGATACCTACATAATAAAAAATTGAATCTGTTTGTTCTGATAAATATTCTTCAAGAGAATCAGAAACACTTGCGGAACTAATTAATTTAACAAGTAGATCAATCTTTTCTTTACCTGAAACTTGTTGTTCGTTATCTGTTGAAGTCTTAAACCATTCTGCTATTTCTACAATTCTTTTATCATAGTTTATTTTAAATTTTCTATTTTCTACATTATCTAAAAGTAGACCTGTACCATTAAACATAAATTAGTTCTCCTATTTTTATCTATCTGCAATATCACTCCAAACATAAAAAGTAATTCTTTATGTTCAGTTTAATTATGCAACAAACTTCTCTACTAAATAAGATTCAGAACTATAAAGGTTCTCTACTCGAAGAGAAATATTTACTCCCTCATTAAAGAAACGAATTCCTTCCAAAGAACAATCCTCCTGCTCCACAAGGTCAGAAGAATAATAACTTCCCAAGTTAGAAGCCAAATGATTCCGAAGGCCAGCATCATCCAAATAATATATCTCTTTTTCCTTGTAGTTTCTCATAGGTTTTATCTCCTTTATTTCGTTCTTGATATAGAGAAGATGGTGAGTTTATGAAAAGTTGACAAAATATATAAAAAAAGCAGAAAGTTTTTAGCTTTCTGCTTTTAGGAACTGAATATTGATATTTTTACTCTTTATAAGTTATACAAAGAATAATTCCTGAAATTCCAGCTGTCAAAACTTTGATAAAATCTGCTAAATACATATAGATTTTACCTACAGCAGCATAGTAAGCTTCATCAAGTGTTTTACCACCAACAGATCTGATAAGTGCAATATCAAGCCCATATTTTTTGATTTTATCGCAAATGGACCATACTGCCACAAATAAGCCAATGGCAAAAACTGTAAAGATAATTTTGTGGAATACAGACACTTTAGATTTCTTTGGAAGCACAGCATTAACTTCTGATATAGCGTTTGAAGCTTCTTGTTTTGCTTCTACACTTTCAGCAGGTGTTGTTTCTACTGTAGATACAACTTCTTCGGTTTCAATCTTTTTCTTTTTCATGATAAATATTTCTCCCATCTAAATGTTAATCTTCATCTGTCAAATCGTCAAGCAAAGTCTGTGTATCTGAGTCAGCTTCTGCAGCTGGAAGTGCATCTACATTCTTAAGCTTCTTTTCGATAGCTCTTGAACGTACTTCTGCTTTACCAATTTCTGTAGATGCTGCATCAAGTTTCTTTTTGGTTGCTGCCAATACATCGCCAAACTTACCGAATTCAGTCTTTACCGAACCAAGCAAATCCCAAACCTTAGAAGTTTCCTTCTGAATAGCAAGGGTGCGGAATCCCATCTGCAAACTATTCAGGAATGCTCCAAGTGTTGTAGGGCCGGCAATTGTAACTTTGTATTCATCCTGAATCTGCTGGAAGAGACCTGGTACACGCATTACTTCTGCGAACAGTCCTTCGGATGGCAGGAACATAAGGCCAAAGTCTGTAGTATACGGAACTTCGATATACTTTTCCTTGATATCCTTTGCCATCTTTTTGATGTCAGTAACCAAAGCCTTTTTCTGAATTTCGATCTCATCTTTATCAGCATTATCATATGCAAGACTGAGCTTATCCCAAACAGCAGCCGGATATTTTGAATCAATTGGCAAAAGCACAAATTCATCATCTGCTGTTTTAGATGGAATTTTTACTGCAAACTCAACAACCTTTTTAGAGTTGTTTGGATTTGGATGTGCATTCTTAACAAACTGCTCTGGCGAAAGCATCTGGCTAAGAAGTGCTTCTAGCTGAACTTCTCCCATGCCTCCAGCCGTCTTAACATTTGTAAGTGCACGCTTCAATCCACCAACATCGCTTGCAAGATTCTGCATCTCGCCAAGTCCTTTCTGAACTGCTTCAAGCTGTTTAGTAACAATTTCAAATGAACCTGTAAGACGTTTCTCAAGTGTCGACTGAAGCTTTTCATCAACCGTAACACGCATTTCTTCAAGTTTCTTTTCATTACTTTCCTGAATTGTTTTAAGACTTGTCTGTACAGACTGCTGCTGATGATTTAGTGTTTCCTGCGTAGTTTTTGTTAAATTTTCCAACTGTCTAGACAATGTATCCATAAACTTTGTAAGACCGTTAGTCATTGAGTCCTGAGTATTTTTTGTCAAAGTATCGAACTTGCCGTTAATGGAATCCTGAAACTTCATCAATGTTTCTGTATTTTCTTTACGTGAAGCCGCAGTAGATTCTGAAGTTTCTTTACGATTTAATGCAAATTCATCTTTGAGATTTTTCTCATATATCTCAAGTTTTTTTTCATAAATACCAAGCTTATCAGAAATTATGCCAGAATCAGAGTTCTTGCTTTTCTTAATAAGAACAATAGACAAAACAATGCCAACAAACACCAAAACTGTAATAACTGAAAGAAAAATAATTGTTTCCATATTTCTGGAATCTCCTTGTAATTTTAATCTTAATTATAAGAAGCAGGTACATTTTATAAAAGTTGACATTTTTTATAAAAAAAAATTATCTCTCCCATTCCCGCTCTCTTCGCATCAGTGTGGATATTCCTTTAACAAGTAAATCATCTAGACATCAAATTCTCCCCCAATTCCTTACAAATTCTAGTACCCAAAAGGGGAAAATTCGTTTAATATGCTCACTATGACTTCCGATAATCCAAATATGCGTAAACTTATAACAAAATTAGGTGTTTTTTTATTAATTACAGGCTCTGCTTTTGCCAGAAATCCTCTGTATCAGCTGCCTGAAACTCTTCCTGAAAAGGATGCCAGTTCAAAGAATTCTAGTCCAATCCTTATTGGTACTGACAATGGTCTTTACAGCGTAAAATCAGATGGTTCTGCACTGAATATATGGAGCCAGGGAAAAGTTACCCACATTACAAAGACTTCAAAAAAATGGTTCTTCGTTACCGACAACGGTATCCTTTCTTCTACAGATTTAGTTAATTTTACAGACAGCAGCAAAGGACTTCCGGTTCTTACAATTAAAGAATATGACGGCAAGACAAAATCCTTCAAGAAACAGGTTCACCCTTTAAAGGATCTGGCCGTTGACCCTACAGATGAAAACAATATGGTAACCTCTACAAAAGATGCAGTATATCTTTCCCGGGACGGCGGTCAAAACTGGAAGAGCATTGGTTCCTGCAGCAGCTATTCTCCTGGAATGAAAGCAGTTGCCATTGGACATATGCCGGTTTATACAGAAGGAAAAGTTACATCTTCTGAATTAGTAGTATTTCTTTCTCATCCAATTTACGGTTTTTCTTATTACAGAGTTGAAGCTGCTAATCCGGGCTGGGTTGATGTAAGCGCCGGTTTCGCCCTCAAGCCAAGTCTTACTCAGGTTGATGAAATTGCTGACATTATCTGTCTTCCAAAAACATCTCCTGAAGGAATTCAATATTGTGAAGTTTACGCATCACAGAGTTTTATTCCAAAACTTTATAAATTCAACTGGATTTCAAAAAGAGCAGAAACTCTCTACACATCTACAGAAGATCTGGACACTCTGGATTCTCTCTGGGCTGCAGGAGACAAAATCATTTTTGAAACAATGGGCAAAGTAAATGCCTGGTCTCTTTCTGAAAATAAAATGGTAGACCTGCCAAATCCACAATATACTTCCTGGAGAAAACTGGTTAATTCCACAAGTGCAGATGTTAACGCAGCCTATGTTCCTGCTTCCTACACTGGGATTGATTATGACATAAATCTTAACGAAATGTGGATGCTGGAACCGGAGAAAACTATTACTCCATACGCAGACACTGCAGCAGACAGAAAAGCAATCTACGTTTCTCCATACCACCTGATTACAGACAGTGGAATTACAAAATATAAAAATATCATTACCAGCAACAAACTTAATGCTATTGTAGTTGATATGAAGGATGATTACGGACTTCTGCGCTTTAAGAATCCCCAGGACCCTCTCCTTAAAGAAAAAGGCTACCTTTCTTCATATACAGTTGATCTGGATAAGTTTATTCCTGCTTTCAAAAAAGACAATATTTATCTGGTTGCCAGAATTGTTGTTTTCAAGGACAAACATCTTACAACTATTGAAGGGGGAAAATATGCTGTCTGGAATACAAAGACAAATGCCCCTTGGGTTGGAACAAAAAGCAATGGCACTTACTATGATGAAAACTGGGTTGATCCTTACTCTGAACAGGTATGGGAATACAACATTCACATTGCAAAAGAATTAATCAACAGAGGATTTGATGAAATTCAGTTTGATTACATCCGCTTCCCTACTGACGGTACAAATAAATCTGTTTCCCAGTTCAGATGGCAGGACCCGGGAATGGACAAAGAATCAGCTTTAGTTTCATTCCTTTCTTACGCAAGAAAAAATATTGAAGCTCCAATCGGAATTGATATTTATGGAGCAAACGGCTGGTACAGAACAGGTGCCGGCACAGGTCAGGATGTTGAACTTATGAAGGATTATGTTGATGTAATCTGCCCAATGTTCTATCCGTCACATTTCGAACAGTCTTTCCTGGAATATGAACCATATGCAGAAAGACCTTACAGAATTTATTTCTACGGCTCATACAGAAACTCTGTTATCGGTCACAACAGAATTATTGTTCGTCCGTGGGTTCAGGCCTTCTACCTTGGTGTAAGATATGATGCCCGCTGGTACAATCCGGATTATGTTAAGCGTGAAGTTTACGGAGTTCGTGACGGCTTAAACAGAGGATATATGTACTGGAACAATTCAGGCCGCTATGACGACATCTTCCCTGATCCTGCACCAGAGCAGAAATCTCCATGGTACGCAGATGAAGGTGCCCTGCAAAAAAGAAAGCCAGCCTTCTCTTCTGGAGATGTTGATGTAAGTGCATTCAAGCCTGCATTCAGCGGAAATTATGCAGAATATCAGAAGGCTCGTGCAAAAGATATGATTACAATTCTTGATACAGTAAGAGATGCTGAATCAGAAGATATAGAAGAGGAAAAAATCGCCAGAAGGGACAACAGGAAATTTAGAATTGCCCGTCGTTCTGTTTTCAGCAGAGTTCTGGCACTTAATTAAATGACAAACTTAGGATATAACCCGGAAGACCCTATTGCAGCAATTTCCACTGCGCTGGCACCAGGAGCAATTGGAATTGTCAGGACTAGTGGAAAAAACTGCATTGATTTAGTTTCGAAAATTTTCTCCAGACCAGAAGCTCTGTTAAAGGCTCAGGGCAATACTCTTGTTTACGGCTGGATTATTGATTCAACTTCTGAAAACAAAATTGATGAAGTAATGCTGGGTGTTTACCGATCCCCAAAAAGTTTTACCGGGGAAGATATGGTAGAAATTTTCTGCCACGGTGGTGTAAATGTAGTAACTGCCATTTTGAATCTTCTTTTAAAAAACGGGTTCCGCCAGGCACAGAAAGGTGAATTTACATTCAGGGCCTACATCAACGGAAAAACTGATTTAACAAAAGCAGAAGCCGTTAAGGAAATTATTGATTCAAAAACAGATGCAGGAAGAGGCAGAGCAGCAGGACGTCTTGCAGGAAATCTCTTTACAGAAATCGACGGTATCAAAAAACTTATTGTAGATACACTGGCCTCAATTGAAGTTGAAATTGAATATCCTGAAGATGAAGAAACAATTGCAAACACTTTTGACAAAGCAAATCTTGAGGAAGCAAAAAAACGATTAACTTCCCTGGCAGATTCATGGAAAAGTGAAAAGTTGTATCAGGATGGAGCAAGAGTGGTTCTTGCAGGAAAAACAAACGCCGGTAAATCATCTCTCTTCAATTCACTTTTGAAGGAAGAAAGAGCTATCGTTTCTGACATTGAAGGAACAACCAGAGACTGGCTTGAAAGCTGGGTAAGTTTTGATGGAATTCCGGCCCGCCTTTTTGACACAGCAGGTCTTAGAAAAACAGATGACGTAATTGAAGCCCGTGGTGTTGAGCTTACAAAAGATTTGAGCCACGACGCAGATATAATTCTCTACCTTGCAGATTCCAGAAATTCTCTCAGCAATGAGGATATGGATTTTATTAAATCTCAGGGACAGGTTCCGCTGGTAATGGTCTGGAACAAATGTGATTTAAGCGGAATGGATTCGAACAGCCAGCCTCTTCCACAGGGAGCAGTTTCTCAGGTTTTCATCAGCGCAAAAACTGGAACTGGAGTTGGAGAATTATGCACTCTCGTAAAAGAAATAATTTCCAGACAAACATCCAGCCAGTCAGACAGACCGCAAGCAGGGCTTGGTTCAGAAAGACAGAAGGTCAGCGTTTCAGAAGCACTGGAATGTGTTGAACACGCACTGCTTATTGCAGACAAAGGTGACTACGGCTTAGATGCAGTTGTTCAGGATCTGGAGGATTGTCTGGACAGCCTGGGAGAAGTGACAGGTTCTGTTACACCAGATGATATTCTGGGCAGCATCTTCTCTCACTTCTGCGTAGGAAAATAAATCATACCTTGCGGATATCTTCTATTTTTCCACAGGCCTCTGCAATTTCCTTAAATCTTGGCAGAGTAATTCCTGTAACTTTCATTGTAACTTTTCTGTAGGCAGGATTATCTGCAGGAGTTGTTACGCAGGAAACAATCTGTGCAGTTGCTTCACCCAGGATCTTGCTCAATTCGCTTAACTTGCCCGGCTCATCTTTTAGAGTGATTACAGCTCTGATTCCAGGAGTGCGGGCGTTGAACATTTCAATGAACATCTTAAACAAATCAGAATCAGTAATAATTCCAACGAGTTTTTTTCCATCCATTACCGGCAGACATCCAAAATCATTATCTGCCATAATACGTGCTGCTTCTTCAACAGTTTCTTCTGGAGAAACAGTTATAGGCTTTTTAGTCATAACTTTTTCAACAGTGACTTTGCTCAAGAGATAGCCCATTTCGTAAACATCCAGAGTTGTTGCTTCAGAAGGGGTTACCCTATCAAGATCGTTTGCTGTCAAAATACCAACAAGCTGTCCTGCTTTATTCAAAACTGGAAGTTTGTTAACATTTTTCTTTGACATAATATCTTTTGCTTCAAGAACAGAAGCTTTGTTATCAACAGTGAAAGAATTTTTTGTCATTACATCTTTTACTAGCATAGATGACCTCCTTATAATTCTCTTGAATTATAACACACTTTCAGTAAAAGAAAAAATTTATTCCAAAAGCTTTTCATAATAAAAAAATACTGATTAAGAACTGCCTCTATATTTATAAAAAATATAAATTCTTCTATAATTCAGCTATGACTACAAAAGATAAAGTTCTGGAAATTCTTTCACAAAATAAAAATAAATCTGTCTCTGGAGAAAAACTTGCTGAAGTATGTCAGGTTAGCAGAGCAGCAATCTGGAAAGCGGTTAAAAGTTTACGGGAACAAGGCTGTATTATTGATGGAACCACAAACGGCGGCTATCTTCTTTCTGGGAATGGAGATGTTTTTTCTCATGAACTTTTTTCTTCAACTTTTAAAAACAGATGGCCAGAATTTCAAAACAGTCATCTTGAAACCTTTCAGGAAATTGATTCAACTAACACATATGCAAAACGCATTTTAAGCGAATGCGGAAATTTAAGGGACTCAGGTGGCAGGCTTACAGAAGCAGGGAAAAAATATCACCAGTCCGTAATTGTTGCAGAAAGCCAGACTGCAGGAAGAGGCCGACTTGGAAGAAAGTTCATTTCTCCGGCCAAAACCGGCATTTATCTTTCATTAATTTATGCCCCTGAAAACGGAATTACTGAACCTGCAAAAGTTACAGCCTTTTCTGCAGTAGCAATTGTGCGGGCCATAAAAAAACTCTTTAACATTGATGCACAGATTAAATGGATAAATGACATTTACATTAACTCAAAAAAAGTCAGCGGAATTTTAACAGAGGGATTTGCAAATTTTGAAACGGGTCTGATTGAATCTGCAATAATCGGAATCGGAATTAATATTCAGGACAATGAAATTGTTTCTAAAAACGCCGCAATCGCCGGATCAATTACCGGTACAGAGCGTACAATTGACAGTTCTGTTAGCCGAACCGCACTTGCAGCAGAAGTTGCAGGTCAGGTACTTTCAGTTTTAAATGAAGAACCTTCAAAAGTTATGAAGGAATATAAGGACTACTGCTTTCTTACAGGAAAAACTGTTCAGGTTCACCCGGTTATTGGGGATGACAAAAGTGTGTACAGCGCAAAAGTTCTTGATGTAGATGATAATGCAGCCCTTGTTGTTGAACTGTCAGACGGCAGCAGAAAAAGTCTCAGTTCAGGAGAAGTAAGTCTTCACCAGGAATAATTTATTTTCGAATTAAAATTGCTCTTGTTTCGTTCCAGGCTTTTTTCATTCCAACTGAAAACAAAACAGGCAGCAAAACATAAAACATCTTTACAGAATTCTTTTTTCCACCACGGGCAATCCAGGCTCTCTTTGACTGCCCCCAGATTTTTGAAACCATTGGAATGAAATTTAAAAACATAGAAATTGCATCTGTAAAAGTATTTTCTTTTTTCAGATGAAAAACCTTGCGTATTGCACCTTCTATTTTTCCAATTCCATCCCTGAGTTGAAGAGGACTGCTGCTTTTAAAAACCAGAGAGGCGCTTTGCATTAAGGCGAATAATTTTATCAGTTTAAAAACACTTTCCTTTTGATTTTCCCAGGTGAATTTTTCTTTCAGCAGGATTAACAAATCATTCCATACAAAAAGATTATTTTGAATTCCCCTTGAGATAAATGTAAATAAAACCGCCACAAGATCAAAAAAAATTAAAAGACTGGCATAGTAAAGAGGTGGCCTTAAATCGCCGGCCTGTTCCCCTAAAGAAAATCCTACGGCACAGGCAATTACAAATTGAATCAGCAGAAGCCCCAATGAAAAATAAACTGGCAGACAAAGAAACAAGATATTTAATAAAGGAATAAAAAGCAGCTTGCACCAGGCAGGTGTTTTATGGAGAAAAGAGTTTCCTTTTTTATATGCAAGAAGTGAAGATTTTTGAGCCATTACCAGACCAGATCCTTTAAGGATGAATATGCAGTAAGAGGATTTCTGATATTCCAATTCTCCAGATTAGTCTTTAAACCTTCCGACGGACTTCCTTCAAAAACCTTTTGCCCTCTGAAGAGAACAACAAATTTATCTGCCAGGGCCAGACATTTTTCAATTTCATGAGTGAGGATTACAACCGTTTTGCCTTCAGCTTTTAAATCTTTTATTAAAGCGTTTACCTGTTTTACTCCTACGTAATCCAGATTTGCAAAAGGTTCATCCAGAATGATTACTGGCAGATTCATTGCAATCATACAAGCCACAGCAAGACGACGCTTTTCTCCACCAGATAAAAATCTTGCAGGAAAATCAGCCTTTTTTGTAAGACCAGTTTTTTCCAGCGCGTTTTCTACAGCCTGAGTAATTTCATCTTTTGACCAGCCCAGATTTTTTGGACCAAAGGCAATATCTTCCCGGGGAGTTTCACCAAGAATCTGCGTTTCTGCTTCCTGGAAAACAAGTCCTACCCTGCCGGAAGTTTCTACCTTTCCTTCATCAGCTTCTTCAAGCCCTGCAATGATAGACATAAGAACAGATTTTCCTGAACCATTCTCTCCGCCTATCACTACGCACTGCCCTTCTTCAATCTGAAAAGAGACATTTTTTAAAGCCTGATTTTCACCTTCTGAAGTTTCAAAAGTTTTACTCACATTCTGGATGTTAATCAATTTACAAAATCCTCGCTTTTACTCAGCTACTTTATCAGACTTCTTTTTTTCTGAATACAGGTACTGAGCAATTACAGGACGAAGTTTAAGGGCAACAGGAACCCCAATTGCAACTTTTAACAAATCACCTGGAATATATGGGAGGACACAGGCACTCATTGTAAAGGCAAAAGCAGATGAATCAGCAGGAATCTTACCTGCAGAAGCAGCCCATCTTGCAAAATGGATTACTCCCGGGACATAAAGAATTATCATACCTGCAAGGAAAGCCAGAATAAGGCGGATAAGAGTTTTAACACTGAACTTCTTTTCACTTACACTTGGACGGCCTGCTATAAATCCTGCAAGAACTGCCCCTATAAGATATCCGGCAAGGAATCCTCCAGTAGGACCAGCCCATGGACCAATACCGCTGCTTCCACCAGAGTAAACTGGAAGACCAATCAATCCTGCAAGCAGAAATAGAGCTGTTGGAGCACCGCCAAGGAAACTTCCCAAGAGTACAGCTGTTAAAATACACAGACCATTCTGAAGTACAATTGGAACAGGTCCAAGAGGAATAGCCATAAAGCAGCCCAGACAAATAATAGCTGCAAACAAAGCAATAAATGCGACCAGAAGAATATTTTTCTTTGCTTTCTTTTCCATAGTAAAAAGGAGTTTAATGATTTTTCACATGATTGTAAACCCTTAACTATTTTGCAAGTTTACAATCTGTTATTTTCAAAAAAAGACCCCGGTTTGGTTTCCGGGGTGCTTCTTCTTAATATGATTTATGCAAAAAGGAATGCTTTGTATGCTTCGTAAGCCTGTACCAGATCTTCCTTGGCAGTAATTTCCCAAGGAGCGTGCATACTCAATACAGAAACTCCTGCATCAATTACAGACATTCCGTATTTTGCAGCAAGGTAAGCGATTGTTCCGCCGCCCCCCTGGTCAACTTTACCAAGTTCGCTCATCTGATACTTGATATTGTGTTCATCCATGATACTGCGGATTTTTCCCACAAATTCGGCACAAGCATCATTTGCACTGTATTTTCCACGTGATCCTGTATACTTGTTGAATACAATTCCTCCATTAAGGAAACTTGCATTGTCTCTGTCATAAAGATCACCATTCTGCGGATCATAAGCGGCATTTACATCAGAAGAAAGCATCAGTGAATTGTTCAGTGCACGGCGGACAGTCAATTCTGAATAATTGCCCATACGGTCAACAATTTCTGCAACTGCATTTTCAAAGAAGTGACTTTCCATACCAGTTGCACCTACTGAACCGATTTCTTCTTTGTCTACACAAATGCAAACCTGTGTTTTCTTGCCGGCTGCTGAATCAAAAAGAGCCTGTGCTGAAGTAAAGGCGCATGAACGGTCATCCTGTCCATAGCCCAGAACCAGTGAACGATCAAATCCAAGATCCCTTGATTTTCCAGCAGGAACAATTTCCAGTTCTGCACTGAGGAAATCTGCTTCTGAAATATTATATTTTTCTTTAAGGATTGAAAGAACGGCTTTTTTTGCCTTATTCTGTTCATCCTTCTTTTCATCTTTTTTGTCTTCCTTGTTATCTGCCTCTTCAGCATACTTCTGTGGAGGAACTTCACTACCAAGAATAAGATCCAGGCTTTCACCAGGAATAAAATCACTGGCAGTATTTTTCATCTGATTCTGTGCCAGATGTGGAAGAATATCTGAAATACAGAAAACAGGATCTGCTTCATCTTCACCAACATTTACTTTTACAACGCTGCCATCAGTCTTAACTACAACACCGTGAATTGCAAGAGGTAAAGTAACCCACTGATACTTCTTGATTCCACCATAGTAATGTGTATTCAGGTATACAAGAAAATCTTTTTCATAAAGAGGATTCTGTTTAACATCAAGGCGAGGTGAATCGATATGAGCACCAAGAATATTCATTCCCTTTTCAATAGGTTCGCTTCCAATCTGGAAAAGAGCAATTGCCTTATTGAATTTTGTAACATAAACCTTATCGCCGGCTTTAAGGCTCTTTACTTGATCAATATTTTTGTAACCTTTTTTTTCAGCCTCAGAAATCAGGCTTTCAACACATTCCCTTTCTGTTTTTCCATTATCCAGAAAGGCTTTGTAAGATTCAATCAATTTGTCGTTCATCTAAATATTTCCTTCTAAATTATTATGTGCGTGTCTTACTTCTAATATAATTATTTCTATATAAATTGGCAAATATTTATTTTAAACAGACAGGCGACAACTATATTGGCATAGAGGGGTTATGTGGGGCATACAAATCACGATTTATGGGATTTAATAATTTTCTTATAACAATAGTTCGTTTTTTAAATTAAAAATTAATCTTTCCACTATTAACTATCTTTATTAGGATTATGAAATAATATCACCTCTGCACTTAAAAAAATTATTAATGCGATTATTGAATAAACTAAATCAATTAAATTTTTTTTAGAGTAAAATTTATACAGGTTAATAAAATTCATAACAACTATAAAAAGAATTAACAAATCATAAAGAATACAGCAGAATATTAAAAGTTTTCTTTTCATAAGCTTTCCTAATTACCATAAACATCTTCTAAACAATTCACACTATCTTTGGTGAGTACTAAATCTGGAAATATTTGATATACTTCTTCTTATGGAGCTCAGATTCCTATAGCAAATGATTCATCTAATTTATTTACATCATTATTATTTAATGAATATGAAACCTGCTCAGATACAAATAATAAAAAGATTAATTTGTCGCATTTTTCGAACAGATGCTATTTGAAATCTTTTCATATATATTTTTTCATTTCCATCATAATTATGATCAAAATGCAGAAATCGATTACATAACAGAGCCGTATTCATAGATTGTATCACTTGGAAGATCTATATATTCATTCCAGGATATACATGTCCTGCTTTGATCAAGAGTAAACTGTTTCCATAATCCCGGTATATCAACCAGATCTTTAAAATTTTCTAATGTTTTTATATCATCGGAAACATCGTAAATTACTTTTTTCCCGTCATCAAATAGAACTTCTAATTTATAATCATTTCTATCGATTATTGATTTTATTCTTGGAATCATAATTACTCCAAAGGTGGAAGCTTTTCTATTTTCTGACTTTCCCACATTTGTTGCAATTGTGTCTTGTAAATTTCAAGCCATTCTTTTACAAGTTTTTGAGCTTTCTGTGGTAAATCTCCATCTGTCATTTTACATGTTTTAAGATCAAAAATTCCTATGTACTCCCCGTAAAGAGCATGAATATGAGATGGTTCATGCTCTTTTGGCTTAAAAAACATCTTTATTATTATTCCATAAAATCTTGAAATCTCAGGCATTTTTATCCTCCTGTATATTATACCACTATACTTATCATCGTTGATATATTATTTTTATCAATATCTATTAATTTTTTTCCAAACTGACAAAAGTCATATCAGCTGTAATGTCTTTAATAAGTTTTTCCTTGCATACGGTTTTATCACCATTTTTATCATATGGATGGAAATAGAACTCATAATACATGAAACTTTCTCCTCCGGCTCTATAATCATAAAATTCCATTTTATTTGAATATCTGCCTTTTTTCTTTGTATAAAAAATGAAACCTGCACTTCCCGGACAAGGTTTTTCTTTCCGATTTTCAGGGTACAATTTATAAGTTTCTGAAATCTTATAATCCGCTGGATTCCATATTCTTCCACTTTGATCTTTAGGGGAATAACCAAAATGCAAAGCAAGATTGCCTGCATACAAAGAAGATGTTGAATTTGAATCCAAAAATATAAATTCGTAAATTTTCTCTGAAAAGACAATTCCTAAAAGGCCAATACCAAATGAGAAATCCGTTAAAAACTGATTACCAGATATTTTCCCAATTAACAGTATTAATATGGATGGTAATAAACATATAGAAGATCCCAAACGTTTTCTTATTACCACAGACTACCTCCTTGCAGGACTGAGGTATCGATTATTCCAAAATTTCCTAACTGATAAGTCTTAGGATTTAGAATTTCATCAACTTTATCCATATAACTATAATTTGTATAATGTTAAATACTGTTTTTACCAATAATCTGGAATTATAAGAATTACTTATTTTTTCATCTAATGTCGAAAGTTATTGTGGGTAACTCAGTTTTTAATTTTCAAAAAAAAGATCATAATTATCTAGTACTATTTCCGTCAAAAGTTTCTTATCTGAATCAACTATAACATCTCCCCATCTAAGAAAACTTATATAAACAAAGTCATCATTCTTTTTCATAAAAAATTCCAGCTTATAAAATTTTCGATTTTTATTATTTTTTTTATAAAACTTATTACAAAGAATATAAGCTTCACAATTATCTTCAGAAATATTTACAATTAATGAAGCCATACTTTCCTTAAAAGACTTTGAGTAACTTTTATTCATTGACTCCCTTATTCGTTTACTAAAGAATTCCTGCTCATTAAAAATATTCCAATTAAACTTATCCGTTAGTTCCAGATACATTTTGTGTAAAGAATCATTGTCGATTGAAAAATCGCTTGTTATCCCAAATCTTTTAAACTCATTAAATTCTTCAATCTTTTCTACATGATAAATATTTTCTAAGAGAGGTAAATCCTTATTAACTTTAGTTTTATAATACACATCATTCTTTTTTAAAGTATTTTGATGATTTTTAATTTCTTCAATTCCTTTAATAAGAATATCTTCTGTAGAATAATAAGGATTATAAGTAGCAATTCCCTTCAAAAGCCACTCAAAAAATAGAGTTAATATCATTGTGATTATAATTATTATGAAATATTTAATTCTTGTTTTCATTATTCTGCCCACTTATAATCTGTCAAAGCTGCTAAAGAAACGCGTGTTGAGTCTCGCGAAATTACGGTTTTGTGGATTAATCAAGTTGTTTTTCTCCTTTCAATTTTTTTTAATTAAAATTTTCATAAATTCCTCCAGACAAAATTTTCAT
>DGUP01000067.1:0-91110 GCA_002394685.1 Treponema sp. UBA4307
TTTCAAAAATATCAGCTCCCATTTCCTGTGCAGCAGTTTTAGCCATTCGTTCTGTTGTTCCTGTTGCGCTGAAATATACAACTGCGGTTTTTGCTGAAAGTCCTGTGATAATAAATCCTCCGAATAAAAGTGCAAGAATAAATTTTTTCATAAAGCTTCCTCCGTAAATGCTTTTGAAAGAAAGGTCCTTTAATTCATTTCAGTTTTCTTAAAAATTCTACATATAACGATTTAAGAAAATAAGTAACGAATAGTTACTTAATTAAGATTGTAAGATATTTATAGTTACTTGTCAATTCTTAAAAGTAAAATTAGAGACTAAAAGTTACTTATTATTTGCATAAGTCTGATTTATCACTTCCACGAAACGTAGGTTGTATCCCCTTTTGTGCTGTGATAATTTAAAATCACAGATGAATCTGTGGGCCTGCAGTTTGGTAATTTCTTGTTGCGGTATTACTTTACCACCACTGGAAGCTGAGAGCCCGGATGAGTCACATTCTCTGAAAATAGAAATGGTTGAAGATGAATATTTTGTGACTATAAATCACCCGATGACAAAGGAGCATTACATTTCTTTTATTGCAGCGATTTCAGATAATGGAATTCAGATGATAAAACTCTATCCCGAAGGAAGTGCCCAAACTCGCTTTAAAATTAACCGGGTGCTTAAGTTTTACGCTTACTGCAACAAGCACGGACTTTTTGAAGTGAACAGATAGTCTATACGTTAGACCTGCTAATCTATTGCTTTAACAATTATTTAATGCTGCATATAAAAAAAATGTCCTGGACTACAAAAAAAGCCTGCTTCACTTTAATGAAACAGGCTTAATTTATTTGGGAATGTTATGAGTTTTTATTATTTTTCAGGAACAGTATTACTGTTTTTAGAATTTGACGCTGTTGAAGTAACCAGTGTTAAATCCTTCAGATTAAGCAATACGGCTCTACCTGATGCATTTGTGGCAATAATTCCCTGATCTGTAACTGTAAGTGGTGTAGCAGGTTTTACAGCTACAGGGCTCTTAACAATCAGTTTCAGGTTTTTATCATACTGGGCAACAACATAATTAGAACCGTCTTTAATTACACAGTAGTAATCGTTTCCCTTCTGAACAAGTACAGAATCTTCTGCAAGTGTTTCTTCACTTTCTTTTGTAATTTCAAGTGTACTTGAATCAAGAAGACAAAGCTTAATGGCTCCATTACCTGTATTTTCACCACAAACTGCCATGTATTTAAGAGTAGAGTCCCCCTGTTTACCAGAAGCAAGATCATCATTTACAGGAAGGAGAGTTCTTCCACGGATAACAGAAACAGGAGATGTTTTTACAACAGAACCAGTTTCTTCATTCAATTTAACGATTGTGCTCAGATTATCACTGTCATTTACCAGGCGTAAACCTGTTACAAGGTTAAGATCTGCATCGCTTGGTGTAGAATTAGCAAGTTCCTTCTGATCTTTAGCAATATCCTTTCTGTCAGAATTAGCTTCAGTCTGCTTTTTGTCTGAGAAAGCCTGTTCCTTTGCAGCTTCTTCCTTTGCCTTATCAGCAGCTTCTTTCTGACGTTGAGTTTCTTCTGCTTCTTTTTCAGCTTCTTCCTGTGCTTCAGCAGCCTTAGCTTCAGCTTCTTCAGCAGCTTTCTGTTTTTCTGCATCATCAGGATTTGCATCAGCATCAGCCCTGGCTTCTTCTGCAGCTTCCTTTGCATCTGCGGCTTTCTGTTCAGCTTCTGCCTGCTGGCGTTTCTGTTCTTCAAGTGCCTTCTGTTCAGCAGCAGCCTGTTTTGCTGCGTCCTGCGCTCTGTCAGAAGCAGCGTCAGCTTCTCTTTCCTTGATGTCTACCATATTTTTGCGTTCATCTACGCCACGATCATCATCTTCCCTCATTGAATCAATAACCTGCTGATCTGAGATTGTTGATGTATCGATTGTAGAAATGCCTTTTGTAACATCGTAGAGAGGAATTACAATCTGAGAATTTCCTGGCCATTCAGACCACTTTGTTGAAAGACCACACTTTGAAGCTGAAAGGTTCTGTACAACTTCCTTTTTATATTTTTGTGTGAAGGTTGCTAAATCCTTACGGTAAACTGCGTTATAAACTGTAACAAAAGTTGCAAGGGTAGAAGCATCTGAATATGAATAGCCGTATGCAGATGCAATATATGATGCAATAATTCTTCTAAGGTTGCGGATGTGGTCAACTGAAGCATCTGCCTCAATGATAAAAATATCAGCATCCAGTTTATTACCATCTTCAGCACCAATTACGTGAATTACTGAATATTTGCCGTTATTAGAAATATTCTGTGATTCTTCAGTTGATTTTGAAATTGTATTACCCAGAGAAGAACCAATAGAATTAATAGATTCAACAGAATCAATCCTAGAGTGGGGACCTGAGTAGTTTTCAAATTCGACTGTAGAATTTATGCGGATTTCATTTTCATCGATACCGATGGCTCCTGCAACTCCAATAAAAACTGTCAGCAAAAGGGCAGCAAACAATTTTTCTTTTTTCATAACATTTCTCCTGATATTTACTTTTAAGATTAAATGCAAATCTCTTCATTTATATCATACATCACTTTTCGGTTTTTTAAAGCCTTAAAGTGATTACTTTTTTTAGTGTATCCCTTGCGTAGGCGTTTATACTGGGGCTGAAATGATTTGACAGCAGGTATGATAAAATAGACTCTCCCGTTGCAAAAAAAGTCGGTCTTCCCATAAAGGCACATATCTGATAGACAGAATCGCAGATGGAATTAAAAAATATCTGATCTTTTTTATCCGGCCAGGAATGACATAGACTTTCCAGGGCATTCAGCAGTTTTCCATCTGGATCGTAAGCTATAATTCCTGCCGTTTTTACCAGCATAAGGATTAATGTAGGATCCTCTAACTGTTTCATCAGGTAGGCATATTCCTTCCATTGGGTGAAAGAACCGCTCTGAGCCAGAAGGTCAAGGACTGCGCTTACCTCATTTATGTCATTTTTTAGAAAAAGCTGCTGGGCTGTGTATTCATGGGCTGATTCATTTACAGTAATAAAATCAGCAAACTGACTATTTAAATCAAGGTAAAACTCTTCTTCCTTTGCACCAAGGCTTTCATTTCTGTAGGATTTCAATAGTTCATCATAATGTTTTTCGAAATAATTCATCTCTACGGAATACAAAGGGGAATTTTTGTTGAATTTAACGGTGTAGGGTTCAAGTTCCCTTGGTTTATAAGTATATTTGCTCTTTTGAAAGGATTGAACCATTCTGTAGGCTTCTACGACCCAGTCATCAGTACACATTACCAGGTAGCCGTAGTCAGTGGAGAATGCATAACGGCATTTTTTCTGCTTATTGTAAATCGCCTGCCATTGAATTTTCAATCCGTAATTTATGCAGATTGCATTGTCCTTAAAACAGAGAACTGTTCCTCCTGAAGTTTCATCAACATGAATTAAATTTTTAGCAGGGGAAAGATCTGTGTAGGCAGATGTTTTTTTTACTTTACCGTCTGCAAGGGAAATAAGGTTTATTACAGCCGGATTTCCATTTATTAAAAGCAGATCCGTTTCATTCTCCATGGCATAAAGTTTTGATTCAGTAATGTACTGTGAAAAGCGCCATGCTTCATAGACTGAACGGTCTTTTACAGATATAAGGCTGCATCTTCCGTCTGCAAAGGAAATTACGATTCCCTTTTTTGTACAGCACAATTCTTTAGGTTGAGAATTAAAGGTTATGTCTTCCAGAATCTCCCCAAATGGAGAAATACGGACAGCTTTATATTCACCATTAACTGAAGATATTCTTGCAGAAGTATTATTCTGCTTTTTTCCAAAAATTTCACTGTTTCTTTTTGGCTTTTCATTGTTAAGCGATGCAGAATAAGTGGAATTAACAAAAACAAGCAGAGATCCGTCGTTAAAGCTTGTGAGGGGAAGTGCCGTGTTTTGTCCTGTAAGTTTCAACGTCCATCGCAGATTTCCCTTAAGACTGTAGCAGTTGATGTTTTCACTGCCTCTGGCATAAACCCTTCCGTCAAAACCAAGAAGTGGTTTTTCAATTACTTCAAAACCAGTATCCTGCTGCCAGACATATATAAGGCTGGGATTAATCAGTGTAAGTTTGGATCGGGAAAATACGGCAAAGAATAAATCTCCGGGAATGGAAGTGAGAAAGGGCTGTATTCTTTCAGAAACCTGCTTCTGCCATAAAATAGTACCATTTTGATTAATGGCATTCAGCATTCGTCCTTCAGAAATAAAAACGTAGCCGAAACTGTTACGCTCAGGCTGACATACTGCAGCAGCTCCTGTTTCTGCCGCCCAGGAGGTATTCTGATAGGTTAAATCCGTAACAGAATACGCTTCTGAAGACGCTCCCCAGAGTGCAGAAGGAAGGAGAAATGCAATTAAGATGGTTATCAGATAATCCCTTACTCTTTTCATACTTTTTTAACTTCATCCCTGAATAATAATTACATTTTCCTATTCTTTTTCAAAAGTAGCAAGACTTTCTATATGACTCGTTCCAGGATAAAAGTCAAGAAGATAAAGTTTTTTTAATTTATAGCCGCTTCTGATAAGGAATTTAGCATCTCTGGCATGAGTTGCAATATCGCAGCTGAGACTTTTGATTTTAGGAATCCCGCTGGAACAAAGCCACTGACATACTGATTTTTCCATGCCGCTTCTTGGAGGATCAATAACAACTCCGTCAAATGAACCATATTGCTTAATATGATTTTCCGCATGATATTTTACCCACACGTCACCTGAAAGACCGTAACTTTGATGGGGAACTCCTGCAAGATTCTGTTCTGCATAGACAATAGCCCCTCTGTTGTGTTCGACCAGACACAGGTTTTCAAAATTTTTCTTGAGGAATACAGAAAAGGTTCCGCATCCGGAATACATATCCAGGAGGTTTTTACCGGACATGCCTTCTGTAATTAAAGGTATGGTCTTTTCCAGAACTTCAAGGTTGGACTGAAAAAAGCCCTGTACATCAAAAGTAATTTTTTCACCCAGAATATTAACAGTACAGAGACTTGCCTGATTACTTACTGTTCCTGCAAACTGCTGCTTAATTTTCTTCTGCTTAGGAAGTTTTCTGCCGTTTGGAGTATATTGAGGACGATTCCGGACTTTTTTTGTATCTTCCTTCATGGATCTCTGACTGTCAATTGAATCAGCAACAATGATTTTGTCAAATCCGTCCGGTATGGAAACTATCCTGCTGCTGGCGAAAACCTGAAATCTGCCTTCTGGTCTGTTTTCAAAAGGAACTTCCTTCAGATAATGGTTGATTTCGTCTGTTGCCATAGGACAATTATCAATTGGGATAATATTGTTCGTCTGTTTTTCCATTAAGCCGCCGTTGTGGAATTGAAAACGGGATCTGTAAGCAGACGGCTTTCCGCAGACAGCTTCAATATTTTCAAGGGGAATATCAATATTTTCCCTGGCAAAGGCATCCCTTAGAATTTCTTTTCTCAGCGTAACCTGATGTTCATCTGAAATGTGAAGCATGTTACAGCCGCCGCATTTAGTGTAAAGAGGGCATGACGGTTCAACTCTGTATGGAGAAGGTTCCAGAATTTCAATAATTCTTCCTACAGAATAATCCCTCATCTCTTTTACTATTTCTACATTAAGTTTTTCACCTGGGAGAGCATAAGGGACAAAAATCGTTTTTCCCTCATATTTTGCAATACAATCTCCCCCAAATACCATTTTATCTGTTATAATTGTTAAACCTGACATCAAAAGTCATTCTATCAGATTTTAGATTTAATAAAAAGTCTGACCGGATAAAAAATGATTTAATCCCTATGTTACAGGTAAAACGAGGTTTTTATATGAAATATGAAATGATTAAACTTACAATGTCTGACGGTAATGTAAATGTTGTACACAGCTGGAAGCCTGCAAGAACTGAAGCAGTTGTTGTTTTGAGCCACGGTATGGCAGAACATGCTTCAAGATACGAAGGTTTTGCAGCAGCTCTTTCTGCTCACAATATTGCCTTGATTGCAGAAGATCATAGAGGTCATGGAGAAACTGCTAAAATTGCTAAGGAAAATGGAACAGGTGATTTTGGTTATCTTGCTGATAAAAACGGCTTTTTCCGTGTAACTGAAGATATTCATGAAGAAGTTGAATACGCAAAACAGATTTATCCTGGAAAAAAAGTATTCCTTTTTGGACACAGTTTCGGCTCTTTTGTAACTCAGTGTTACATTGAAAAATATGGAGACAGCCTGGATGGAGTAATAATCTGTGGTACTGCAGGTCCAAGAAAAGGGCTGATTGCAGTTGGAAAGTGTGTTGGTGGAATCTGCCGTCTTTTTGGCAAAAAAAGAGTAAATAAATTTATGGATAAACTGTCTTTTGGAACCTACAATGCAAGAATCAAGGATGCAAAAACTCCTTTTGACTGGCTCAGCAGGGATGAAGAAGAGGTAGCAAAGTATATTAATGATCCATGGTGTGGTTTTGTCTGTACAAGCGGTTTTTACAGTGATCTCTTTTCAGGTCTTACCTATATTCATAAAAACCGTAACATGAAAAAGATTCCACAGAATCTGCCAGTGTTCTTTATTGATGGTACAGGTGACCCTGTAGGAAACTATGCAGATACAGTTACAAAACTCTGTTCAATCTACAAAAAGAACGGAATTAAAACAGTGGACATAAAATTCTATGAAGATGCCCGTCACGAACTGTTAAATGAAATCAACAGGGATGAAGTTACTGCTGATGTAGTTGAATGGCTGGAAAGACGAATTAAGCTGGATAAGTAAACTGGTAATTGACCAAGACTGGCAGGGTCATTAAAATGTCTGCACTGTGTTAATCAGATACTCAACAGATGAAAAAGGAAATCCTGTTCAACAGGCAGTGATTTATACAAAAGAAGAACATAAAATTCCTCTCAGCGAAATTGATCTGGACGCTATAACTATTGTCAGACGTTTAAATGATTATGGTTTTACAGCTTACATTGTTGGTGGGGCTGTAAGAGATTTGATTGTAGGAAGAACTCCAAAGGACTTTGACATCGTAACAGATGCCACTCCAAGCAGAATTAAAAAGATTTTCCACAATTCCAGGATAATTGGCAAACGCTTTCGTCTTGTTCACGTAATTTTTGGACAAAAGATTTTTGAAGTTTCTACATTCCGTTCTATATGCGACGGTTCAGTGGGAAATGTTTTTGGTACTATTGAAGAAGATGTTAAGCGCAGGGATTTTACCCTGAATGCCCTTTATTATGACCCAATTAAGGAACAGGTAATTGACTACGTTGGAGGTGTGGAAGATATAAAAAAGGGTATTGTTAAACCTGTAATTCCTCTTGATGTTATCTTTGAGGATGACCCTGTGCGTATGCTTCGCGCAGTTAAATATTCGGCAACAACCCATTCCATTCTGCCAAGAAACCTGAAAAAGAAGATTCGTCAGTCTTCAAACCTACTTTCTCCAGTTTCACCGTCAAGACTTACGGAAGAACTTATAAAGATTTTAAA
Organism: Treponema sp. UBA4307; assembly: GCA_002394685.1. GTDB lineage: Bacteria > Spirochaetota > Spirochaetia > Treponematales > Treponemataceae > Treponema_D. Next base: position 7,538 of record DGUP01000067.1, read on the forward strand.
TTCCGGCCATTCATACGATATTATCAGCCAGGCAATGGATGTAGATATATATGAGTATCTTCAGCCTGCTGCAACAAGTCTTATGGAAGACAGTAAAAATTACCGTAAGAAGTATTTTGAAAGTCTTCTGGCTATGGATGAAAAGGTTCAGACTACACTGGATCTCAGACTGGGTGAAAAGCTTTATTTTATAATCAGGGATTTTGTAGCCTCCCTGACAGACTGGAATGCAGAAATAAAAACTTCTGCACAGGCTGCTGAGCTTTATAAGAGAACATGGGCTTCCTGCCGCAACTTTGTTCTTCCAATGAATCCTCAGAGGTCTGAACTGGATTTTGCTGTAAGAAAAGTTCTCAGTGAATACGGTGTTCAGTTGAAAAATCCAAAGAAAAAGCACAAGTACCAGCTATCTGCAGATAAATAAAAAAAAGGGAATGATGATTGAGTCATTCCCTTTAATAAATTTATTTAACAGTTATTTTTTTGATTTCAACTTTTTTTCCCGGGGATTATCTTTTTCCTGCTGAATATTGTCCGTAGTGATTTTATCAATGATAATGCTGACTTCTTCAATAAGAATACCTGTGAAAGTTTCAATCTTTTCAATTATGTAATTCTGCATATTGTGAATTACTCCGGTAAGCTGTTTTCCGAAAGGAACATCAACTGTAAGAACCAGACGGTATCCTCTGCTGTCAGTTTTGATTGTTAATTTTTTGATTCTTACTTCAGGGTCAGATTCGCTTACACAATGAATAACCATTTGCGAAAGGGCTGCTTCTGAAATTTCAAGCCGTCCTTTTTTACTGAATTCCGGAGTTACTATAGATTTTTCTGCCATAGTGGAATCTTTTTTTGCAAAAATGTTAAATTTGCTTTTTTGAATTTTTTCCCTTATGGACTGCTGAAAAATTTGAGAGTAAGTCTTTTTTACTTCGATTGCAGGTACAGGAATAACGTGTTTTCCTTCAATCTGGCGGCTTCTGATTGCCTTTGTAATTTCATCCTGAGAAGCAATATCTTCAATGTTGATGATTTTTGACGGCTGGGGCAGTTGAAGACGTGTGCAGATTTTGCTGACCATTTTTTCACTTGTACCGATTATGAGCAGTTTTTTCATGTGGGATTTCTGAAGAACTTTTGCAACTGAATCCCTATGCTCTTTTTCATCAAAAAGGGCAATTCTTACTGCTCCCATATATGTTTTTTCATGTTTAGCAGATTTACCGGCCAGAATTTTATCATCTTTTATCAGAAGACCATCATCAATGATGGCATCAATGTTGTTTTTTTCAGCAATTAACTTGGCGCGAAAGCTTTTTCCCGTACCACTGCCTCCAACAAGCGCGAAAACCTGGATTTTTGGGGAGAAAATTTTCTGTAAAATACTCATATAACTAAATTATAATTTGACCGGTAGGCTTTTTCAAGTTGATTTTTATGAAGTTTGAAAAGCTTTCCGGAAGTTCTGCCTTTATTGTAACGGGCAGGTTAAGGGGATTTTCTTCTGGAAAATGCAGTTCCATGGCATGAAGAAAATATTCCTGAGGGCCTTTCTCTCTGGCTCCGTATGCTATGTCTCCAAGGAGAGGAAAACCGTGGTAAGATGACTGAAAACGTATCTGGTGTTTTCTTCCAGTAAGAATGTGATACTTTATTAATGTAATATCCCTGCCTTTATAATTTCCCCATGCAAGAGGGGTTGCCTGAGTGAGGGCTTCCTTTGAATTTTCGCTGTTGCTTTCTTCTGCAGATTTAACTGTGTGAAAACTTTCAGGAGTATGTTCCTGCTCATCTGCAAGTTTATCATTCCATAACTGGTTTTCAGTAAGATGGCCTTCTGCAATTCCAATATAGGTTTTAGTAATCCAGTGATTTTTTATTCCTTCAGAAAACCATCTTGCTCCCTGTGAGTTTTGAGAAAAAACAAGCAGTCCTGTGGTAAAACGGTCCAGTCTGTGGAGTGCTCCCGGCTTAAATGAAAGGGAATCCGTATGTTTTTCCTTTTTATATTCCTCTTGAATCCAGCTGGAAAGATCAAAAGTAGAGTTCTTTGCGGGCTGGCAGAGAGTATCATATGGTTTGTTGATTATTTTAAGATATTCATTTGAAAAAAGACTTTGAATCTTTATTTGTGGATTCTTGTCAGCTGAAGGATTTTTATGGGAATCGCCTGGAATTTCTTCATTCAGGAGGAAGGAGGCTACGGAAATTATGTCGTTTTCTGTAACATGATCTGCCGCTGAAGCCTTTTTTTTGTTGAGTTTTATCAGATTTTTTCTAAGAAGCTGATTGATTTTTGATTGATTTTCTACTGGCAGAATTGCCTTTAATATACGGTCAAGACGCCGGTTTTCATCATTTTTTCCAGCCTTAAAATCTGTAAATTCCATGAGGATATTATAGAATAAAAAAGAGTAGTATGCTATACTTGTAAAATCGGATTTTAAAGGAAAATTTTAAAAATGAATGGATCAAAACAGCAGATTATATTGTTTATAACTAACCCTGTGCTTCTTTCCATGCTCTTCAGCTGGCTCGTTGCACAGCTTATAAAAACACTAATAAAACTCTTTTCAGGAAAAGTTGGAAGTCTTAAGGAATTACTTGAACTTCTTTTCTGGAGAACTGGAGGAATGCCTTCAAGTCATTCTGCCCTGGTAGTTTCACTTACTACCTGCATCGGCTTCCGTTCAGGAATCAATTCTGATGTATTCATGCTTGCAGCAGCATTTATGTTTGTTACAGTAAGAGATGCTCTTGGAGTAAGAAGATCAAGCGGTATCCAGGCAAACATGATTAACAGACTGGGCCATCAGCTGGAAGGAAAAAACATAATCGAAGAGTACAAACCTATTAAAGAAGTTCAGGGACATAAACCTGCAGAGGTATTTATCGGCTGTTTATTAGGATTCTTAATAGGAGTCGCATTCAGCGTTCTTAAGTAGTAAATGAAATACGTTCTTAAGGGTGCAGCATTTGTTTTGATTTATGTAATCTCAATCTTAGTTCTTTATTTTTGTCGCACTGTACCATATGCAAAGATTTGGGATAATTACAATGTTGCTTATATCGAAAAATCTCTCTCAGAAGAAAAAGCTCTGGAATATTTCTATGCCGCCGGATGTAAGGATGTTATATCCAGAGGGCAGCAGCGTATTCCTGATGTTGAGACCATAATTCCTCTGATGCAGACTTTTAACCGTTCTTTTGACTCCTATCTTGAAAACAGACTTTCATATTTCAGGGATCGGGATAACGGTTTTCAGCTCTTTTATATTCCAACGACTTATGAAGCAAATTCTGTAAATGCAATCACCCAGATTCAAAAAAAAGAAAATGTAAAAGCCGGCCTGGATGATAAAGAAGCTTTTCCCTGGCTGATGACATCTGTTTGTCTCTGCTTTTTTATTTTTCTTTTTGTGATGGCAGAAAATAAAAAGATATTCTTTTTCCCGGGACTGCTATTCACGGCATTTGGATTCTTTGTTCCTGAACATGGAGTCCAGGCTGCAGTTATTATGTCTCAGCTCTCACTATTTATGATTCAGAGAATATGGAGACGAAAATATGCCCTTAAGAAACTTTTTGCAAGTCCATATTTCATAATACTTCTCATTACTTCTGTAATTATGTTTATTCTCACGTCCTTTAAGACATTTCTTTTTTCCATGATGATTTCATTTTTTATGCTCATATGTCTTAAAATCTTAAGGGATTTTGAAGTTGCAAAGGAGAAGAAACATACCTTTAAATTCGATATGCTTTTTACAGCAAATCACTTTGAAATCATGACCAGAAGGAATGCAGTTATAATGCTTACAGCCGTAATTCCTATGATTTTTATTCTGGTCATCTTTTTACTGCAGGCAAAATTTACACCAAAAACAACCGGAACAGGTCTTTTTATTCCTGCGCCAAAAATGCAGACTCTTTCAGATTCAGAAAAAAATGAAAGTGAAAGCAACTTTCTTCCTGTAATTGATGATTTCTATGACTGGGCTTTTAAGGTTAAGGCTTATCCCTACAGAAACTTATACGATAAAAACTGGGAAAATGAAATGGCTCTGGTTAAACCTGGGTATACGGTCAGCCAGAAAACATATTCCATGACAAACAATGGAATTGTAGAAGAGGATGAAGTCCTTCTGGAATATAATATTGATTTTGAAAAACAGATTAATAGTTTTATAAAAAATCTTGATTATCCGGCAATTGAAAAATTCCTCATGAATCAGGATAGAAATATTGAAGTTGCATACAGTGGTTCTGCTAATACAAAGGTTCAAAATGATCAGTTAAGTCTGGTTGTTATTTTAATTGCTTTGATAGTGCCAATAATACTGGCAGTTTTATATTTTCTCTCAGAAAATGTCTTGAAAAAGAAAAAAAATTAAGGGGAAAAGAAACAGGATGATAAAATGAAGAAAATAAATAATTTTGTGCATACAGAAAAAATTCCTTTTACTCAGGCGGTCAGATCCTATATACCTACAGTTGTAACTGTTCCTTTCTGCCAGACAAAGGGAAAGGATTTTATCAGTATTGTGAAAGTAGGTGAGCAGGTTAAGGAAGGCCAGCCTATTGCAATTGCAGTTGACTCAAACAATAAAGAACTTGAAGCTCAAATTCATTCACCTGTTCCCGGGGAAGTTATTTCTATTGAGCAGTGTTCATTACCTGATGGATGTGTTGGACTTTCAGCAAAAATTCGTTTGGGAGGAGAGTTTTCTTTTCTTGGAAAACAAATTGAAAAGACTGACTGGAAAATTCTTACTGATGAAGAGATTATTACAGCTTTTGATGAAAAAGGAATTTTTAACACTTTCAATCATTCTGTGCTGCTTTCAAAACAAATAAAGGAATGCAATCTTAAGGAAAACCGTTTTCTTGTCGTAAGGCTTTTTGATGAAGATCCAAGCCGCTGTACAGATTCATTTGTAGCTGAAAAATATACCGCAAAGGTTGTTGAAGGCAGCTTGATTATTGCAGCAGTAATGCATGCTCAGGGAATTGTATTTGTAAAACCAAAGGGAAGTCTGATTTCAATTGATACAGAATCCATTGATATACCATACTCCATTGTTGAGGCTGATACAACAATTTATCCTCAGGGTTTTTTACAGAATCTTGTTCATACAATTAAAAAATTCTGTAAAAATTCTAAAAACTCATTAAATAAAGAATTTACGTCTATAAATCATAAATCAATTTTCATTGATCCAGAGACAGCACTTTCTGTTTATCAGGGAATTGTTTATTCTGAGCCGGTAATGGAAAGATATGTTCATGTAACAGGAAATGCCTTGAAGGCTTCAGGAATGTTTAACGTAAGAATTGGTTCAACAATTTCTGCACTTGCCAGACAATGCGGCGGTTTTAAAAAGTTTCCTTCAAAAATCATTATAAATGGAATGATTATTGGAAATGCAATTTCAACTATGGAAGCTCCTGTAACAAAGGATGTTAAGTCTGTTGCATTTGTTACTGCATCTGATCTGGATGATCAGACTTTAAGCCAGTGTGTCCGCTGCGGAATGTGCCGTGAAGTTTGTCCGGAAAAGATTTATCCGGATTTACTTTTCAGACATAAGATTGGCGGTAAACCAGTTGGTCCGGATTTTCTTAAAACATGCAGGCTTTGTTCAGGCTGTTCACTGTGTAACTGTGTATGCCCATCACGACTGCCTTTGAGTCAGACAATTGAAATGTTAAAGGAGGAAAACAATGAGTAATAGAATTCTGCAGACAAGAAATTATTCCGATGTCACTCTCAGACCTTTCTCATATATAACTCCTTCAATCAGAACTGCCAGTCTGATTATGCTTTTGTGTTTATTGCCTCAGATTATAATGCTTATCATTACAGCCAGCTGGTCATCCCTGCTTATAATTTTAGCCACAGTTGCAGCATCAAATCTTGCAGATTTCCTTTATTCACGGCTCAATAAGCAGAGTAGTTTTAATCCTTTGACAGATTCTCTGCAGGGAATTCTTGTGGGGATGTTTATACCTTCAACATATTTTATTCCTGGAATATTTTTAATTACTTTAATCACTTTGTTTTTTATAAAGTATGCATTCGGAGGATTTGCAGGAAGCTGGGCTAATTCAATTGCGGTAACTGTTGTGGTTGCTTACTTTTTGTCATCAGCAAGTTTTCCATCTTATCAATTATCCTTACAGGATCTAGGTACCAGAAATGCTGCCCTTTCATTGATTCAAAATGGAACAATTCCTCTTTTGCATGGTGACGGAAGGGTAACTACTTTTTTCAATAACATGATTTTCAGACTTTTTAAGGTACAGGTTCCTGAAGGCTATATTACATTGCTCTGGGATTCAGGTTCAATAATTCCGGCCTTCCGTTTTAATGTGCTAACAATGATATCTTCCTTGTTCTTATTTGGACTTGAAATTGTTGATATCGTTATTCCATTTTGCTTTATAGGTTGTTATGCAGTTCTTGTAAAATTCTTTGGACCTTTTGTAGTTGGTCAGGGATTTTTCCAGGGGGATATTTTATTAGCACTCTTTACAGGGGGAACTCTTTTTGGAGCGACTTATATTCTTCAATGGTATGGTACAACCCCTGTTACTAAATCGGGAAGAATAATCTTTGGATTATTGAGCGGTGTGACTGCTTTTTTTGTTATGGGTGTAGGAACTTCTTCTTCCGGTTTTATGTTTGTCGTACTGATTATGAATGCAATGTCTACCCTTATTCAGATATATGAAAGTCATCAGGTTAGAAAACAAATTGAAACCTCATTAAAAGAGAGAATTATGAAAATGGAGGAGGTTGAGAATGTCTAAAAAGAATAAAAAGAAGCATCATAACAATAATCAGAATTATTCAAAACCTCAGACTGGTAATAATCAAACTTATACTCAGCCTCAAGGTATTGTAGGGCAGCCGGTAAACAGTGCACCTCAATCTGTAAGTCAGAATATTTCTTACAGAAGTGAGGTTAATATTGCCCCTCAGCCGGTTTATAGAAGTGAAGAACATTATTCTCATAAATCAGAATCAATTAGAAAATCTGTTTCTGTAAAAAAAAGTAATCCTTTTGGAGTATTTTTATTAATTGTGATGATTATAACGCTGCTGGTTACTACATCTGTTGTGTTAAACAAAATTATTGATAATCAGGGCTTGAAGAATAGTGTAGAAAATGTTCTGAAGGATAACGGACTGGAATATAAAATAAATCATCAGCTTCCAGTTTCAAATGGACTTGCATCAGGAACTGCAGTGTACGATTTAGGAAGTGGTTACTTTGCTGTAATTATACGAACTACTTCAATTTATGGCCCTCTTCCTGCTGTATTTATCTATAAACTGGGCGATGCAGAAGCAAAATTTATTGATTACTGCCTTGTTGATTCTTTGGCTAAAGAAAGAATTATAGATAATACTCAAAATAATCAGATTTCTTTCTGGGCTAAAAGAATTATTAAAATTGTTGATGAAGCAGTTACGGAGGAAGCTTTACAAGGAGGTGGGGTATGAAAAAAAATAATTTGCTTGCATATACCATAATGACTCTTTCAATGCTCATTTCTCTTCCCGGACGTTTCGCTTATGGATTGCTGGCTGTTCTTACTCTTATTATTCTTACTGGCACACAGGCAATTATAAGCAGCGTATTAAAATCCAGAAATATGAATTCTTATGTGCTTCCCTTGTCATTTTTTTCTGTTATAGGAATGACTGTTGTTTTGAAACAGTTACTTTTTTGTTTTTCACCTGTTCTTGCTCTTTCAATAGGCTTTAACCTTTATTTAATTGCAGGGGCAGTATTGGTTTCAGATTTTATCGGAAATAATTTTAATACTGAAAATAGTAAACAGTTTAAGAATGCAGTTTCCTTTGCAGGAAAATATGCTCTTCTTGTTTTAGTATATTTTCTGATTAGAGATATTGTAGCATATGGCACAGTGACGATTCCTTCTCCTGACGGACTTTTTATATTAAGGATCTTCAGGCATAATGATTTTACCTTCCCTGGAAATTTTTTTGGAACAATTCCTGGAGGTTTAATGCTTGTAGCCATTATCATTATTATAGTTTCATTTATTGCCAGAAAACTTGAGGTTGTAAGGGTAATGAATACTCAGGAAAAAGCAATTAAATTTGAAAAACAGGAACTGAAACAGAATATTTCTACGGAAAATGAATCTGTAACACCAGCCCCTGTAGAAAATGTAAACAGCGATATATCAACAAATAATGAAAATATTGGAGGAAATAATGTTTAACAATTTCATGTTTTATTTTTTATATTCCTCTTCTGTAATTATTTATGGAGCTGGACTGAATTATTCTATACAGAATTCAAGTAAACCTTCTAAATTATTTTCAAGCTTTGTTAGGATTCTGTTTACGGTAATTATTACATCTGTACTGGTATTTCTTATTGAACATTACCTCCTGGCAAAATTAAATATAATGGATTTATTTCCTTTTGCTGCTGTTGTTGTATTTCTTCTTGTCTCTTTGCTACTTGAAACAATATTCAGAAAGTCAGTTCAGAACCGTTTAAATGAGTACGCTTTTTCACTTGTATGTATACTTTTAACTTTATCAGAAAGCCTGACTCTTATTGAAACTATTGTAATCGGTAGTTCAACTGTTCTTTCTATAGTTTTACTGGTACCTGTATTGTATGCAATTCGTAAAAGAATTGAAATTTCTAATCCTCTGGAAGACTTTAAGAATTCAAGTCTTCTTTTGATAACGTTATCAATTCTTTCTTTACTGACTCTGGTTTGGAATGTATCATGGTTAAATAAGGGAGTGCTCCATTGATATGGTAGATATTGTTAGTTTGTTGATTTTAATTATTGTAATCCTTTTCTCATTGATTATTATCTTTTTTATCATCAACCTGAACGATAAAAGAAAAAAAGTTTCATCGAAGGGAAAGTTATCAGATTCTTCTGAAATTTTAATGGAAAAAAATGTTTCAGAAGAAAAAGTATTATTTAAGAATGCAAAAATTGGCTACAGAGCCGTTGTGCTTTGTTCTCCAGACAGAAAGTTTGACAAGAAACGCCTTGATTATCAGGGGCAGAAAGATTGTCGTTTATTTGTTTCTATGTATGATGGTGTCTACGATTGTGTATGGGGTTGTATAGGCTTTGGTAACTGCAAAAAGCGCTGCCCTAGAAATGCCATTTCAATCGTAAACTCTACTGCGGTTGTTCAGAAAAGTTGTATTGGCTGTGGTTTATGCGTTGAAAGTTGTCCTCAGCAGCTGATAAAATTGTTACCGTTTAACACAAGTGAATATGCTACTTGTTCATATCCAGACGGAAACAATCCTGCCTGCAGTCAGTGTAATAAGGTTAGAAAACTTAACTCATCAACTGAAAAGGACTTTAAATTCTGGAAAGGACTTTATAAACTGATTTATGGAAAGAGAAGTGGAAAATAAAATAAATATTTGCATAGACCTGAATCTCACTGAAATTAATTACTCAGAAGAAAAGATGAAGTTTTATTATCAAAAAATGATAAAACCTCTTTTGACTTACTTATATACTCATCCTGCTTTTTTTATGACTTTTTCTTTTTCAGGACCATCCCTTGAATTTTTGAAAAAAAATAATCCTGAAGCAATTGATTTATTAAGTGATTTAATGGATCGTCATCAGATTGAAATTACAGGAGGTGGTTTTTATTCTCCTGTTTTTCCACTTATTTATACAGTTGACAGAATTGGTCAAGTTGAAAAACTCACAACCTTAATTCAAGCCTCTACCGGTAAAAGACCAAGAGGTTTAACTTTGTTTGCCAGTATTTGGGAACCCTCACTTATTACAACGTTTCAGTCCTGCGGATTTGAATATTTGTTTCTGGACAGCACCCTGATTCCTAAAAAAGCTCAAAATACATATTTACCATTGATTACAAGTGAGCATGGAAAAAGCTTAAAAGTTTTTCCTACATACAATGATTTTCTTCCAGAGGAAAATGAAAGTGTAGAGAAGTGGACCAAAAGAATAAGATCAAAAATCAAAAATATTAATAATAATATTATTTCATTGAAATTTACTCCGGAAAAATTCTTAACCTTTTTTAAAGGAGAAATTTTTAATTATTTTGATAAACTTGATGAAACTTCAGATTTTATACTTACAAATCCACAACTCTATTTAAAGTCAGCAAATTCTTTCGTTTCTGCATATATTCCGGCCGGAATGGACTGGATTTCTGCAGAATGGACTAATAATGCTTATATTAAATCAGACAATAATTCTCATTTCTCTTTAACTATATACGATTACCTTGAAACTTATCCTCAGATACATCAGTTGTACGAAAGAATGATGTATGTAAGTATGTTATTAAATCAAAGTGGTGGAGACAAGATTAAAAAAAATTCAGCGAGAGAATATCTCTGGAAAGCTCAGACGGGAACAAATTTCATCTCCATGCCAGATGGTTTACCTGCTGTTAATTCAAAAAGACTTGATTCCTTCAAGCATTTAATTACTTCGGAAAAGATTATCCGCGAAGCTTCAGGGGATAAAGAATCTCTTACTCGTTATGATTATAATTATGATGGTTTGAGTGAATACATATGTCAGATGCAGAAATTTTCAGCAGTTCTTACATTAGATGCAGGAGCCATTTCTTCACTGGATGTGCTTAGTTCTGGATATAATTACGCGGTAAATCTTTCCAGAAATAAACAATTTGATGGGGAAAAAGATGAATACGAAAGAGGCATCTTTGTTGAACATTTATTTTCACCTGGTGAATTTGAAAACTATAAAAATCTGGAAGGTAATATAACTCCTGTATTTTCTAAAGTAAAATTTACTGAAAAGAAATTTGTTGGAAAACGGAATGAAATTCAACTTGAAGGTAGAGGGCTCGTATTCTCCATGAAGCAGCCTGTTCTTTTAAGAAAGAAAATTATAGTTTCTTCAGCAGGATTTGTAGTTCAGTATATTTTAAAGAATGATTCACCATTTCCTTTAAAAGGTATTTTTGTTGTTGAATCAAATTTTGATATGTCACGAGTTTCTGGTGAAGTTTCGTCCTTTGAAGCAGAAGTAATTTATAACTCTGCCAGAAAAAATATTAATACTGATAAAAGATTCTTTTCTGAATCAGGAATTTCAACGATTAAATTAAATGATTCTAAGGCAAAGCTGAGTTTTATTCTTGAACCAAATGAAATTGCAGGATACTTGTATCAGAATATATCCTTTAAGCGTCCTGTAATGGATGAAAAAGGTATGTTAAAAGTTGAATATGCTTCAACAACTGCAGTAAATTCATTTTTCTGGAATGTAGATCTGGCTGCCGGAATGGAAATGGAAAAGACAATTAACTTTTCTATTATTCCAGAAATCAAAAATAAGAAAAAAACAAGTGATAAGGCTGCAGAAAAATCAAATGACAAATCTGTAGATAAGTAAAAAAAATCTGTTGGAGAGAGCAGTTTTTTTCACAAAAATCAATTAAAAATATCCTGAAATAGAAGCACAAAATTATTTTAATGCCGGCTTCATATCATCGAAATAAAAGTTTTTTTTATATACATATTTACAATTTCATTGCACATACATTTCTGATTTAAACTAATCTTCAAAAATGTATGTGAATGAAAAGTATGAAATTTAGCGGCCGTGAAGTTTCTTTAAGAACTTTCTGTGATACCAGGCACGGAATTTTTCAGCCATAATATAAAGTCTGTAATTTTTCTGGTCCAGTGCCACATCAAAGGAACCTGGTCTATGGATAATTGCTCCTCCAAAACCTGTCTTAAAGAGGTAGAGTCCGTGCATAGGATGATTTTCATCATCTGTTGGAGGCATGCCGTAAAAATCATAGGCTGGGCTTCCAAATGCTTTTGCGTCCTGGATTGCTGTCCATTGCAAAAGATATGCAGGCATAAGATTACGCTTAAGATTACCAGAAGCTCCGTAAAGGTAAACAGCTTCTCTTTTGCAGAAAAGTGTTATGATACCTGCAAGATAATCTTCCTCGTGTCTGGCAAGATAAAGATTAATCTTGATATCCTCATCCTTATTCCTGAGTAAATCAAGATAATACTGCTTTCCATGAAAACTTACACCATCACGTTTTGAAGTAACTTCAAAGAGTTCATAGAATTTATCAAAAGCTTTTTCCAGTTCCGGGGAATCTGAATCATATTTTTCTACAGACACACCTTTTTTTTCAGCAAGCCTGATATTATATCTCCATTTAGACTTCATCTTTTTAAGGAGATCGTCAGTTGACTGGCTTATGTCCAGAATTGTTGTATCAGGAGGCTGAACTGCAACCAGTGACCGTTGTGTACAGATTTTTTTTGCTTTTTTAAGAGAGTCAAAACTCTTTAGAAAGGCATCCTTTTCTTCAATAGATAAAAAGTCCACTGGTGGATCAAATCGTACACAAATTGTGTTTGACGGAATAAAAGGCTTAATTTTAGAAGCAATTTTTTCCAGCTTTTCAAAGTATGCCTTTTCACTTTCTTCAGAGGAAGTAGAAGCATCATATTCAAAAGCCATGGCAATATATGCAATAGAGAAAGTCTTGATTTTAATAGAAAAACTTCGTGTCAGAACTGCAAAATATTTTTCTGCATCTGAATAAGCCTTTATTTTATATTCTTCAGCTGAAAGCTGTTTTATATTAAGGTCAGCATCAGTTTCAAAGTAGTGAGCTGTCCACTGCTGCTGGGCCTTAAATCCTGTCCAGAATTCAGTTTGTAAAAATCTCTGGTACATGAATTAATGAACCTCTGCATTAACAGTCTTCTGCTGTGTCAAAACTTTTCCGTCAGCAAGAAGTTTTTTACCGTCAACGACGATATTTTTATTTACACAGTCAATCTTTACAGCAAAAAAATCCTCAGCAGAAATTTCTTCCGGCTTTGCTTCTGTATAGTTTTCACCTTCAAGAGTAATGACTGTTCCTGGTGCAGCCCATGGTGCTTCAATAGGTTCTACACAATCCTTTCCATTTTCATCTTTATAATCTGTAGCAAGCAGCATTCCATGACTTTCAATACCACGCATTTTTCTAGGAGCTAAATTTGCAGCAAGAATAATGTGTTTTCCAAGAAGGTCTTCAGGCTTTAAATATTCCCTTAATCCTGACTGGATGATTCTTTCTGTTCCGGAACCATCATCAAGAGTTTCAACGTAAAGTTTTTCTCCTTCAGGATTGTTTTCAACTTTGATTATTTTTGCAACCTTAAGAAGTATTTTTTTGTTAAAATGCTCTGTTTGATTTGCTGCTAAAGTAATTTCCTTCTGAGCTTTTTTTTCTGCCTTTTGTTTTTTCTCACCAGACTTTTCTTTTCTTTCTGCCTGACTTCCTGAGAATTTAAGTTTAAAGGCATCTGCTGTTTTCTGATCCAAAGGAGTAAAGAAAACTTCTGTTTCTCCTACAGTTGAAAGACCTTCTGTTTTTCCCAGATTACTCCAGTTAAGTCCATCAGGAATATTGTCCTGGCCAAAACAAGGTTCATTAATTTCTTTGCCAAAAAATGAAAGAATTTTTTCAGAGAACTGAGGCATGTAAGGATGACACAGAATCATCAGATCCTTAATCATATAACAGAGTGTATGAATAAGCTTTGCTGCTCTTTCCGGATCAGTTGTACGGGTTTTCCATGGCTCTGTATCCTGGAAAGCTTTATTCCCAATGTCTGAAATAGCGAAAATTTCATGGAATGCATCCTTTAATTCTGCCCATTCCAGATATTGAGTGATTTTTTCTTCCTTTTCCTTAACTTTTGACCAGATTTCTTCATCAATTGGAGCTTCTGGAATTTTACCATCATAATATTTGTTAACAAAGAGAAGTGTTCTGTTAACAAGGTTTCCTAAATTACCAATCAATTCTCCATTATACTTCTCACGGAATTCTTTCCATGTAAACTGATAGTCCTGCTTTTCCGGTCTATTGTAGAAAATATAAAATCTCCATGCATCGGCCTTAATTCCTGTTTCAATTGCATCAGTTCCAAATACGCCAACACCTCTGCTCTTAGAGAATTTTCCATCTTCATAATTAAGATATTCTGTTGAAGACATGTGATAGAGCTTAGTCCAGTTGTGATCTGAACCTAAAAGGGTACAAGGGAAAATAACTGTATGGAACGGAATATTATCTTTTCCAATGAACTGGAATAAATCAACATTTTCCTTTCCTTTTGCTTCTTCACTTTCTTCTGGCAGCCACCAGCTCTTCCAGTCAAAAGTTTTTTTACCGGCCTGTTTAAGTTCATTTGCCAGCTGCTTTGTGATTGACATGTAACCGATTGGTGCATTAAACCATACATAGAATACTTTGTTTTCGTATCCTGCCTTAGGAACAGGAATTCCCCACTTAAGGTCGCGGGTAATGGCTCTTTCGTTTAAACCATCACGAATCCATGCTTTTGTAATGTTAATTGCATTATCTGACCATTTACCGTCAATACTTGTTTTTTCCATCCATTTAGCAAGCTTTGAACTGATAGACGGAAGATCAATATATAAGTGTTTTGTTTCACGTACTTCTGGTGTAGAACCACAAGTTGCGCATTTTGGTTCTTTTAATTCAATTGGATCAAGAAGGCTTCCACAGTCGTCACACTGATCACCTCTGGCTTTTGTAGAACCGCATTTTGGACAAGTTCCATTTACATAGCGGTCTGCCAGGAACATATTGCAGGAAGGGCAGAAAAGCTGCTTGTTTGAGTGTTCTTTAATATATCCATTTTTATCAAGATCATTAAAAAGACTCTGAGTGATTTCAGTACATTCCTGGTTTGATGTTCTTCCAAATTTATCAAAGTTAATGTGGAACCAGTCGTAAATTTTTGTATGTTCTCCATAATAAAAATCACATAGTTCCCGAGGAGTTTTTTTCATTTCAATGGCACGGGTTTCTGTTGCTGTGCCATATTCATCAGTACCGCAGATGTAAAGGGTGTCGTAACCACGGCTTCTGCAGAAACGTGCAAATACGTCTCCTGACAGCATCTGTATAAGGTTTCCAAGATGTGGAATGTTGTTTACATAAGGTAAAGCGGATGTTATTAATCTTCTTTTCATAGTCTTTAGATTATAAAAAAATAGCGATACATAGTCAAATATAAGTACAATAATATAGGAATAAATATGTATTTATTAGATTGAATATGCTATAATAAAAACAAAAGAAATAAAAAGGAGCAAAAAATAAATGGCAATATCAACTTACATCAATGATACCATGAAAAGTAAGGGTGCAGGGGTTATCAGAAAAATGTTTGAAGAGGGAATTAAACTGAAGGCTCAATATGGAGCTGATAAAGTTTATGATTTCAGTTTAGGTAATCCTGATCTTACTCCACCAAAGAAGGTTGAAAAAGCTTTTAAAAGATTAGCCTCTTCTAAAGAAGCAAATTATCATGGATATATGCCTAATGCAGGATTTGATTTTGCACGTCAGGCAATGGCTGATAAAACAAGTTTGGAACAGGGTGTAAATGTAACAAAAGATTGTATCATTATGGAAGTAGGTGCTGCAGGTGCAATTAATGTTCTTCTCAAAGCAATTATGAATCCTGGTGATAATGTGATTGTTCCGGCTCCATATTTTACCGAATACGGCCATTATGTAAAAAATGCAGGAGGAAATCTTCTTCCTGCTCAGTCAAATGAAGATTTTTCCCTGAATATTTCTAACATCGAAAAGTTGATGGATGAAAAGACAGCTGCAGTTCTTATCAATTCTCCTAATAATCCAACCGGCCGTGTTTATACAGAAGATGAAATAAAGAAATTGACAGAGCTCCTTGAAAAAAAAGCTGGGGAAACTGGACGTAAACCTTATTTGATTTTAGATGAACCATATAGGGCAATAACTTATGAAGGCATTAAAGTTGCTGCTGCTTTTCCTTTATATGATAGTTCTGTTGTAGTAACTTCTTTTGCAAAAAATCTTAGTCTCCCTGGTGAGCGTATAGGATATATTGCCGTTAATCCTGCCTGTCCTGATAAAGTTGATCTTGTTGCAGCTTGTATTTTCTGTACCCGTATTCTTGGATTTGTAAATGCACCGGCTGTTCAGCAGCGAGTTGTTGCTGAAACCTGGAATGCTCCAGTTGATTATTCACTTTATGAAAAAAGACGGAATGAAATAACTGCCATTATGGATGAAGCTGGTATTGAATATGCAAAACCATATGGTGCTTTTTATTTATGGTGCAAGGCTCCGGATTGTTTTAATGGAGATGATATGGCCTTTTGTGACCACTTAAAAAAATATAATATTCTTTGTGCTCCAGGTTCAGGATTCTGCGGAAAAGGCTGGATTCGCCTGGCTTATTGTGCAAGTGAAAAAACAATTCTTTCTTCAAGAGCTGCATTTATAAAAGCAATGGCAGATTTGAAAAAGTAAATAGCATTATAAAAAAAGATAAGGAGGAGATATATGAAAATCTTAATGGTAAGTGCTGAGGTTGTTCCTTTTGCTAAGACAGGAGGCCTTGCTGATATGGTAAGTGCCCTTTCAATTCAGCTTTCAAAGATGGGGCACGATGTAAAAATTGTAATGCCCCGTTATTATAAAATAGACAGAAGGAAACTTGAAGCATTACCTGGTCCAATGGCTATTGCTGCAGGACAGGAAGAAACCTGGTCTGAAGTATATAAAACTATTCTGCCGGGATCCAGCAATGTTGAAGTCTATTTTATAGATCATGAACAGTGTTTTGGAAGAGATGGAATTTATGGTACTCCTGTAGAAACAGATTTTCATGATAATCCTTATCGCTTTGCAGTTCTTTGTCATGGAGCTTTCCAGGTATGTAGAAAACTGGCATGGTTCCCTGATATCATTCATGCTCATGACTGGTCAAGCTGTCTTGCACCTGTATTGTTAAAGAATGTTACACGTTTTTGTGGATTTGAAAAAACAGCTTCCGTACTTACAATACATAATCAGGGATATCAGGGCGTGTATGGAAAAGATAAATTTCCAGCATTAGGAATTGACTGGGGACTTTACTATGGTGCAGGCTTTGAACATGATGGAGCAATTAACTTCCTTCAGGCTGGCGTTTCCTGTGCTGATATGATAACTACTGTTTCTCCAACTTATGCCCGGGAAATTCAGACTCATGAGGGAGGGTTTGGAATGGACGGACTTTTAAGGGTTCGTTCACATGTAATCAGAGGAATACTTAACGGAGCTGATACAACTGCATGGAATCCAGAAATAGATAAGAGAATTCCATATAATTATTCTGCAAAGGATATGAAGGGAAAAGCTCTGTGTAAAGAGGCTCTCCAGAAAAAAATGGGACTTGAAGTAAATCCTAATATTCCATTAATTGGAATTGTAACCCGTCTTGTTGATCAAAAAGGAATTGCAGAAGTCTTTGCCCCTTCATATGGTTCAATCTATCAAATTTGTCAGGATATGAAGGTTCAGTTTGCAATTTTAGGCAGCGGCGAAAGATGGTGCGAAAATGAAATTAATGCTCTTCAATCCAAGTTACCAAATCTAAGGGCATATGTGGGATATGATGAAAATCTTAGTCATCTTATTGAAGCAGGAAGTGATTTTTTCCTTATGCCGTCAAAATATGAACCTTGTGGATTGAATCAGATTTATTCAATGCTTTATGGAACTTTACCTATTGTTAGAAAAACCGGAGGCCTTGCGGATACTGTAGATAATTATAATGAACAGACTGGAGAGGGAACAGGTTTTGTTTTTGAACAACTGACACCAAGGGCAATTTATGACACTGTAGGCTGGGCTGTTTATGCTTATTATAATAAAAAAGATCATATTTCCAAAATGCAGCAAAGAGGCATGAAAATAAAATTCGGCTGGGATGATGCTGCTGAGAAATACCTTGATGTATATAAGGAAGCATTAATGCGTGGTTGTGGCATTGAATGTAAATAAAAAAACTTAAATTTATATATATAAAGATGAAAGGGGTTGCCCCATGTTTTGGGACAACCCCTTTTAGTTATACATAATATCTAAAACTCCATAGTGAAAAGAGCCATAGTTACATTATTAAAAAAAGATGAACTTAGAATTCCATCCAGCTTCCATCTTTTTTAAGATACCAGGTACCCATCAAAATTTGAGAGTTTTTATTGTACCAGGAAAGACTGCCGTTATAATTCAATATAATCATACGGGTATTTCCTCCTGCAACTTTAACAGGAATAGAGTATTCCCGTTCATAAAGAGACTGGAGAAAGTTAATACGTGAAATACCTTTAACTTTTTCTTTTCCAATATTAGAGAATACAGCTTTATCTGTGATAGCAGTAAATACGTTGCTTGCATCACCTTCATTAATTGTATAAAGATTTACAAGTGTTTTTTCGTCAATAGAGTAGGCTGCAAGGGATGTAGATTCATATTTATCATTATCCGTAATCAGAATACCATAAATAATTTTTTCTTCCCCGTCTGGATCAAAATTTATTGAAAGCATTAAATCACCTTCAATGCGAAGAGGTACAGTTTCCATAGTTACTCTGTTTACTTTCATCAGAGCGCTGTCAAGATTACCAGTCTTTGCCTTTGCAATGTAAATATCTGTATTGTTTACCATTACTGCATCTTCAACACCAGAGCCTGTATATACGTTCCTGCTGGTTCTGTTGGTAAAGTCATAAATTGAAACTGTTGTTCTTCCCTGAGTGTAAATAAGGCGGTTCTCGAAAAAGTGAACAGTCTGCATACTTGAAGCAGGGGTAAACAGAGCTTTTGTTGTCTGGCTTTCAAGATTTAACTGATATACAGTTTTCTTATAGCCTTTTGCCCAAAGTATTAATGAATCTTCGTATGAAGAAAGGTTTGTCCAGCCATTTGTGTTGGAAATGATTTTTGTTAAAGATTTTTCGTTATAATCTGTTTTATAGATTCCTTCACTTGTTAAAGTATATAAATCATCACCTATAAATACAGCATCATAAATTTTATCGTAAATATCATTTGTAAGACAGTTTGCTTTTGTATCTGAATCTAGTGCATCAGAAATTGTATAAATGTTTCCGTAATTTGTACCCAGCACCAGTGTGTCTATATTTTTTGCTGCTGCAGTAACGGTTTCCTTTGTTTTAAGGGTAAATGTCTTAACTAAAGTTGTGGTGATTGTACGTGTTGTTTTTTCATAAATATTCTTAAGGGTATCGTTTGTAATAAGCCTTACTGTATAACTGCCTGAGGAAGGATAAACAAAATACAAACCTTCTTCAGCTTTTGATTTAGAAAGACAAAGAAGAGGTTTTGTGGATGCATATGTAGATAGAGTTTTTCCGGAAAGGGCATCGATAATGTAAATATTATTATCTCTTACTCCAGCAAGATATGAATTAGTTTTATCTCCTGTACCAAATAATACGGCCTGTTGAAGAAGTCTTTCTGTAGAAAAACGAGCTTTCTGCTTAAATTTAACTAAATCATAATATATGAGGGTACCTGTAGAGGAATACATGATCATTGATTTTTCAGAGCTGCTGCTTTTAATCATTGATATCATTCCCGGAACTGTATCAAGCTGCTTAACAAGTTCACCGCTTCTGGATTTATAAATATAAGTTTCCCCTGCACCGTAAGTTCCTACAATCAGGAAACTTCCTGCTTCTGAAAAAGCTATTGCAGAAACAGTTTCTGTATAATAAATGGAATAAAGTCTTTTTAAGTTATTCCAGTCAATTACTGAAACTCTGTTTTGTTTTCCATCTGTTTCATAAATTGCTGCAAGATTTTCTCCATCTTTTGTAGGGCAAATTGCAGAAAGTTTTATTTTAAAATCGCTGAACTGATAGTGTTCACCAAGATTATCATCATCCCATCTGATGATAAATCCCTGTTCATCTGTAGAAAAAAATCTTGAATCTTCAGAAAGAGCAGTTTCAGCCATCAATATGGAAGAAACTTTATCAGAATGAATCTGGCTACTGATGTAGGCCTGAGAAAAAGCACTTAATGAAAGAAAAGAAAAAGCAATAATTGCTGAAAAAGATTTTATTAACGCTTTTGAAAAAAAATTCATCTTATACCCCTAATAAATCATCGATTTATAAAATACTGTATATCCCCTGTAATTGCAAGAACGAAGAGAAGGGCGATAAATGCCATTCCTATATACTGAATGTTACGTAAAAGTTTTGGAGACATCTTTTTCCTTGTTATTAATTCGATAATTGCAAAAAGAATCAGGCCTCCATCTAAAACAGGTACCGGCAGCAGATTTGTAAAGAACAGGGACAGGCTGATAAATGCCAGCATCTGCATAACTGATACAAATCCGGTCCTGAAACCGTCCTTAAAACCATCTATTGCAATATCTCCCAGCATACTTGTAATACTGGCAGGTCCGGAAACCACTTTTGTAAGGTTTACTCCTTTAAATAGAACCCCAAGGCTTTTTATGGTTACAGAAATTATTTCTCCTGTTTGGTTGAAGGCCTCTGGAAATGCCGTGAAAAAATTATGTGAAGGATATTCTTTTTGAATTAGTTCTTTTTCGTCTGAATAAACACCTATCTGGCCCATTCCTGTGTCTTTATTTAAATTACAATGGACCGTATACTGTAATACTTCATTATTTCGTTCCACTGTTACTAAAACATCTTCATTCCCTCTCAGGGAAATATATTGAACTAAATCTGTCCAGTCTTCAATTTCAGTATTATCAAGTCTCAGAATTTTATCACCAGTCTGTAAACCAGCTTCATGTGCAGGAGAGTTGATTGTTGCATCAATTTCATCTGCCATAATGACTTTTGTACCATGTGTAAAGTATGTATATCCAATGCATGCAATCAGATACATTGCAATAAAAGTAAACAAAAGATTAAAGAAAGGTCCTGCAAATGCAATAAGCAATCTCTTGAAAGGATGAATTCCATATAATGTATCCTTGTCTCCTTTAATTTCCTTGAGATTTTTTTCAAGTGCTTCCTGATACTCTTTTTCACCATTCATTGCACAGTAGCCACCTAAAGGAATAAGGCTTAGTCTGTAATCTGTTCCATTGATTGTTTTATGAAGAAGAATCGGGCCAATTCCTATAGAAAAAGCCTCAACTTTTACACCGAATATACGAGCCGCAATAAAGTGTCCGGTTTCGTGAAAAAAAACTAAAAAACTTAATCCTATCAGACCAATTAAAATTCTAATAATAATGCTCAAATTAATAATCCTTTGACTGTTTTATGCTTTTTTCTGGAAAAAATCCTCAGCAAGGCTACGGGCCCTTTTGTCTGAATCAAATACCATTTCAAAACTGTCTGCTTCCTGGGAAAAATCATTTTCAAGCACATAAGAGGTGGCCTGAGAAATTTCTGTGAAGGTGCATTTCTTTCTTATAAAATAATCTACGGCCACTTCATTGGCTGCATTAAATGCAATTGTGTAGGATTTTCCCTTTTCCGCGCACTGATAAGCATATTTTAGCATTGGAAAATCATCCAGACGTGGAGGGTAGAAGGACATTTTTACATCAAAAAGATTAAATTTTTCCAGATAATTATAAGAATATTCCGGCCATTTAAGGGCACCTAAAATAGGATGACGCATGTCAGGATTTGAAATTTGTGCATAAAGCATGCCGTCTTTTGTGCGTACAAGAGAATGTACAAGACTTTCGGGATGTACAATTACCTTGATTTTATCTGTGGGAAAATTAAAAAGTCTTTGCGCTTCAATGACTTCAAGTCCCTTGTTAGCTAGACTGGCACTGTCAACAGTTATTTTTTTACCCATATTCCAGGTTGGATGTTTCAAAGCGTCTTCAAGGGTGACTGTTTTTAATTCTTCTGATGTAAGATTTCTAAAAGGGCCTCCGCTGGCTGTAATAAGAAGTTCATCAATATTTTCGCAGCCAATTTTTTGAGTAAGATTGAAAATTGCTGAATGTTCACTGTCTACAGGAAGAATCCTGGATTTTGAAAGTTCTGCTTCTTTCTTAATTAAAGGCCAGGCCATGACAACTGTTTCTTTGTTTGCCAGGGCTAAATCCATTCCCCTGCGTATTACAAGGAGGGAAGGTAAAAGACCCGAACTTCCCGCAATCCCGTTAACAGCTATATCAGCATTACAGGTGTTTATAAGTTTTTCAAGACCTTCCTGTCCATCCTGGTCATAAAGAGATACGGGACAATTAAATTCCCTGCCAAGACTTTCCAGTTCACTTCTTGAGGATTTGCATGTTAATCCTGCAACAGTGAATTCATTTTTCATGCTGCGGATTATATCCAGGGTCTGTTTACCAATAGATCCTGTACAACCTAAAACAAGTACCCGTTTCATAATAAAATTTCTCTTCCGATAAATTAAAAATTAACAAAAAATATAATAGAATAAAGATAGAAAACTGGTGCGGAAACAACAATAGAATCAATAGAATCGAGAATTCCACCTCTTCCCATGATTATTTTTCCACTGTCCTTAACGCCGCTGGATCTTTTTAAGATTGATTCGGTTAAATCTCCAATAATTGCAGAAAAACCTATTAAGAATCCTAAAACAATAATCTTAGCAATAGAACCAGGAAATATATTTACTTTATAAATAGCGTTTAATGTAAAATAGCAGATTAATGAAATTGCAACGGCACCAAAAATGCCCCCCATAAAACCTGCAATACTCTTATTAGGAGATGCTTTTAAAATACCTTTGTTATTTTTTCCAAAAAGATTTCCAAAAAGCCATGCGGAAGAGTCACAAAGATAGACAATGAGAATAAAAGTAATAAGGTAACCTGTAGAAACATTTTTATGACCTTCAAGATTTAATGCAGGAATTGTAAAAATAGACATCTGCTGAATAAATGTAATAAGATAACCTGTATAAAAAACGAGGAAACTTGAATATGCAATTCTTGAAGAAGAATCATCAAAAGTTTGCTCATGAGTGATTTCACGGATAAAGATTGCAATAATACACAGTATAAGTGTAATTGTTGGAATAAGATGGTACCAGTTGACCCTTGGACTGCCTGTTGCAGCTGTGTAAACTAAATAGGCACCGTAAATAAATGGGATAATTACCGCAAGAATTGTCGTAAAAATTTTAGACGGCATTCTTACTTTAACCGAAAAGATGTTGTGCAATTCTAAAGATCCTGCAATTGTTACAAGAACCATCAGAATATGTAATGCAAGATGATTAAAAAAAGGAAGCCAGATCAAAAAGAGAGTTAAGGGAACACCCACAATAAAAATTGCTAGTCTGGAAAAAAGTTTGTTCTTGTTCATTATAATACGGCTCCAAATTTTCTTGTGCGTTTTTGATACTCTAGAATATTCTCTTCAAACAATTCCTTTGAGTAATCTGGCCACAGTGTATCGCAGAATATAAGTTCTGCATATGAACTTTGCCAAAGGAGGAAGTTTGAAATGCGTTTTTCACCACCAGTTCTGATCAAAAGATCCATATCCGGCAGTTCAGGAAAATCAAGATAAGATGAGAAGTCTTTTTCAGTCATATTATTTAATGAAATTCCTGACTTCGAAATCTTTTTTATTCCCCTGATTATTTCATCCCTGCCACCATAATTGATGGCAAGTACGATTGTAGTTCCTGTAAATTGAGCTGTCTCTTTTTCAGTTTCATGGATTTCCTCCTGTATATCAGGGGGAAGTCCTTCTACGTTACCAAGAACTTTAACTCTCAGTCTGTTACTTCTATAAAATTCAAATTCTGCTTTTAAGTGCATCTTTATAAGATTCATCAAATATCCGACTTCTTCCTCAGTCCTTTTCCAGTTTTCTGTGGAAAAAACATAAAGAGTCAGATATTTGATGCCCATATCTGATGCTGCTTTTGCAATTTTTTTTGCTGCTTCAAGACCTTCTGTATGGCCGGCAGTACGCTTTTTACCCTTGAGTTTAGCCCATCTTCCATTTCCATCCATAATTATCCCTACATGGACTGGAAGATTTTCCCGTGAGACAGAAAGATTTGTTGAAGCAGATGAATTGCCAGCAGATTCCAACATAGGTTTTAGTCCATTATTTCCTTTTCTTTGGCGTCATAAACCTTGTTGATTTCTTCAATGTATTTATCAGTGAGCTTCTGAAGCTTATCTGTTTCTGTCTTAAGTTCATCTTCAGTAATTTCACCAGCTTTCTGCTGCTTTTTAAGATCATCGTTACCATCACGGCGAAGGTTTCTGATTGTAGTTCTGTAATTTTCAGCAGTAGACTTAGCCTGTTTTACCAGCTCCTTTCTTCTGTCAGCTGTTAAAGGAGGAATTGTAATTCTGATTACTTTACCGTCATTGCTTGGGTTAAGTCCCAGTTCAGCCTTTTGAATAGCCTTTTCAATAGCTGAAATCAATGACTTATCAAAAGGAGAAATAACAACTGAGCGTGCTTCTGGAATAGAAATTGTACCAACCTGATTAAGTGGACTTGGTGTTCCGTAGTAATCAACACGAACCTTATCAAAAATAGAAGCATTTGCTCTTCCTGTGCGGATTGCTTTGTATTCTTCTTTCAAAGAATTTACAGTTTTTTCCATTTTGCTTTCAATATCACCAGCCATAAAAATCTCCTTAATTAAATATTTAACTTTGTTATTAAAATATAACTAAACTTACGGACATTATAAAATGAAATTTAAAAAAATGAAACGACCTGCATAATTTTTTTTATCATGCAGATCGTCATTTATTTATTTGCCGAGCATGAACAAATCGATTGTACCGAACTTAAGTTCTGCACCAGCTTCCTTAGCAACTTCTGCCAGTTTTGCAGATACAGACTTTTTATCATCCTTTACAAACATCTGGTCTACGAAACAGATTTCAGCAAGGTGCTTCTTGATTTTGCCTGCAAGGATTCCTTCCTTAACATTTTCAGGCTTTGAAGCAACCTTTTCATCAGCATCCATCTGTGCCTTAAAGATTTCCTTCTGTTCATTGATATATGCCTCTGGAACATCTTCCTGCTTAATGTAAGCAGGAGTAAATGCTGCAAGGTGCATACAACAGTCGCGGGCAAATGTCTTAACTACATCAGCTTCTGAACCTTCAACGATTGTAACTGCTGCAGTCTTGAAATCTGAGTGAACGTAAATACCAGCAGATGCGTTTGCTGGAACTTCAATTACCTTGAGCTTTGAAAGAGACATGTTTTCACGTGTCTTTGTTGCAAAATCAAGGAGAAGGTTGTTGAGTTCATCATTCTTTTCTGTGTAACCCTTAGCGAAAACTTCATCAAGAATTTTTTCACCTGAAGCCAGGAAGTCTTCATTCTTTGCAACGAAGTCTGTTTCGCAAACGAGTTCAACAACAGCAATCTTATTGCCAACCTGACGAACGAAAATGTGACCTTCTGAAGTTGCTCTTTCAGCACGCTTTGCAACAGCAGCAAGACCCTTTTCCTTAAGGAGCTTTACTGCTTCTTCAACGTTACCATTTGTATCAACAAGAGCCTTTTTGCAGTCCATCATACCTGCGCCAGTCTGTTCACGCAGATCTTTTACCATACCGGCTGTAATTTCCATAATTATCTCCAAAAAAAATGATTTTTCGGGAATACTCCCATTTTGAAAGAAAAAAGAATTGATTCAGCATCCACAGGCAGCAAATGCTGAATCATGGTAAATTATTTACTCATCGTCAGAAGCTTCAAGATCTTCGCTCTTTGGTTCTGTTGGTGTGTAGTTTGAGTAGTCAACGATTTCTTCATCTTCGCTCTTTGTAGAAGCGTCAGTTGTGATTTCGTCTTCTTCATTAACTGTACCAATAATCTTCAGACCCTGTTCGTTATCAGCTTCAATAACTGCGTTTGCAATAATTGATGTAAAGAGTGTGATTGCGCGAATAGCGTCATCGTTACCTGGAATAGGGTAGTCAATACCTTCTGGGTTACAGTTTGTATCAACAACAGCTACAATAGGAATACCCATGCGGCGTGCTTCAGCAACAGCAATCTGTTCCTTGTGTGTATCGATGATGAAGATTGCTCCTGGGAGTTCCTTCATATCTTTCATACCGCCATAGTTCTTTGTGAGCTTGTCCTTTTCCTTTAAAAGGTTAGCGATTTCTTTCTTTGTGAGATTAGCGAAAGTGCCGTCTACTTCCATCTTTTCGATTTTCTTAAGACGGAGAAGTGATTTCTTGATTGTAGAGAAGTTTGTAAGTGTACCACCCAGCCAGCGGTTGTTTACGTAGTACATACCACAGCGTTCAGCTTCCTTCTGGATAGCCTGCTGAGCCTGCTTCTTTGTACCAACAAAAAGAACTGACTTACCAGCTGCTGTTACCTTGCGGATTACATCATAGCTTTCTTTAATAGCTGTGATTGTTTTCTGCAAATCGATGATGTGGATTCCATTGCGTTCTGCGAAGATATACTTCTTCATACGTGGATCCCAACGCTTTACCTGATGTCCGAAGTGAACTCCAGACTCAAGAAGACTCTTCATGGTTACTACTGCCATGATTTACTCCTTCACCGGAAAATTTTCTATCTGAAAACAGAAATAGAAAGATTTCCCACCTGACCTGTTACTCGTAACTGAATTAATAATAGTTATTAAAATCAGCCCGGAAATTTTTAAGAGTCTGGATCATAAGTCACCGACCTGTCCAGATCCCTGCAAAACTCGCTATCCTATTGGATAATCGAATAATTTTGCTCACGTAACATATCATATAATTCAAATATAGGCAATCCCATAACACAGCTGTCGGTACCTTCGATTTTTTTTATAAAACAGGAAGCCAGCCCTTGAATTCTGTATGCTCCTGCAACTCCGTGCCATTCTCCTGTGCCCAGGTACCAGTCAATTTCTTCCTGGTTCATTGCAGCCATTGTAACTTTCGTAGTGACTGTACGGCTTGTATGGGCGTGAAGGGTACCGTTGTAAAGATTTACTGCTGTGACTACTTCATGAGTTTTGCCCTGA
This sequence comes from Treponema sp. UBA4307, assembly GCA_002394685.1. Lineage (GTDB taxonomy): Bacteria > Spirochaetota > Spirochaetia > Treponematales > Treponemataceae > Treponema_D. The sequence continues at coordinate 34,440 of DGUP01000067.1, forward strand.
AAATCCTTTAAAAACTGTTCAGCTTCTTCAACATCCTTTGGTTTCCCGTATATTTTTCCATTCAGGATGATTGTTGTGTCTGCACTTAAAATCCAGGAAACTTCCTGTTCCTTTGTTCCCAGCTGCTTAAGTACATTCTGAAGTTTCTGTTCGGCCAGATATTCTGAAACCTTGTGAGGCTCTAAATCTGCAGGAAAAGATTCTTCCTGATTTGAAGGCATTACAATAAAAGGAATATTCATCCTTTTAAGGATCTCCTGCCTTCTTGGAGATGACGATGCTAAAATTATTGGTTCCATTTTTAATCCCTGCCTAAATAAACTCTTTTTTGTTTTGAAAGGTTACGTCTTTTTTTACTGATTGACAATATAATTTTTAAAAAGTATTTTTATTCATGTTTGGGAGATTAGTTCAATTGGATAGAGCGTTGGCCTCCGGAGCCGAAGGTTGTGGGTTCGAATCCCGTATCTCCCAAAAAAATAAGGCTGTCAATTAAGATTATCTTAAATGACAGCCTTTATCATTTTATAGAATCAATATTATTTTTCTGGTGCAGAGCCGCTGTTTTGAACAGTTTTAAGAAGCTCTTTTGCCTTATCCCTTACAGGTTTTACATAACGGTAATTTGCTGCAATCTGAGAAATTGAAACAATCAGTGCGCTCTTGTCCTGAACTGTTCCCTGAAGCTTTTCATAGGCATAAAGTACTTCAAGGGCAAATGATGATGTAGGATTCATTACAGACATGTTGTTGTGGATGAATTCAATTGCATTTATAACTTCATCATCTTCGTTAATGCCAAGATCCCCAAGAGAGTGAACTGCTGCACCTAAAACCATTGGCTCCTTATCCAGCTGAAGTACCTGAAGAAGAGTGTTTTTTGCTTCCTCAGAACCTGTTTCTCCAAGAAGTCTGCAGGCTCTTGCCCTGATGTCGGGATAATTGTTTACTATACGTCCGCCTTTTCTGGAAACCGTTGTAAGTCCGCATGTTGCAAGGGAGCTTAATGCTGCAGTCATTGCTTCAGATGAACCGCCGCTACCCATGGAATCTTCAATATATTCCAGAGCAACAAGCATATTATCGTAATCTGAAGTAGCAACAAGTTCTGTAATTACAACATCTTCAACACTGCTTAAGTATTCGTCTTCAACACTCTTTTCTGAGCGCTGGGCAAAAACAAATCCTGTAAGAAGAAGCAAAGATACTGAAAGAGCAGTAATTTTTTTTATTTTCATTGAAAAATCCTCCTGGGATCCTTAAATCTAGTTTTAACTAAAGTATCGGCACAAACTGCTTATTTATGCAATTCTTTTTTCTGCTATTTTTTACAGTTTTGCTCCCTCTCAAGTATTTTTATGAAGAATTATCCATTTAATTTAGGAAGATGAATTTTCCAGACCCCGTCTATTTTGTAAAGGGTATAATAAACCACATCCGTATCCCCGTTTACGTGAACTGCTTTTACCGTGTCAGTAGTCAGATAACGGATTTCATCCACATCTTTTCCCTTTCTTGAAGGAATGAAAATGTTGTAGAAATAGTCCCTGAGGCTTGAAAGCTTAAGCCCTTTTACAGGCAGCCGGGATGCAGCTTTTTGTAGAACTGTACTTTGTGACCAGTAATTTATGCTGTCCTGATCAATGTAAGTAATCCATCTTGAATAATCTTCATTTTCCATAACATCTGAAAGTTCAGAAATGATTTGAAGAATTTCCCGCTTGTCTGATATAAAGGTCTCTCTGGAAACTTGTACATCTGCAACAGAACGAAGGTATTCTTCATTTTCTTCAGTGGAAAATGAAACGTTTTCTTCACTTGTTGTTTCTTCATTTGATAACTGTTCTTCAACAGAATTACCTGCTTTCTGATCTTCCTTTCCAAAAATGGAAGACGTTGTAAAGCATGAATTCATAAAAAGCATTGAAAATACAGCTGTCAGAAGTAATATAATGCGTTTCATATTTTAATATTAACGTAACCTTTCCCTAAGGTCAAACTCAAAGTTGAGAATTTTTTTTCTTTCTGATAAAGTAATGTGGTGAGGTTTAAATATGACAACTGCTGTTTTTCCAGGATCTTTTGATCCTCCTACATACGGACACCTGGATATTATCAATCGTGCAAGCAAAATTTTTGATAAGATTGATATAGTAATCGCCGTTAATCCTGATAAAAAGTATCTCTTTTCTGATGATGAAAGATATGAACTTTTTGAAGAACTTACCAGGGATTATAAAAATATTACAATTCATAAGTGTAACGGCCTGATTGTAGATTACTGTAAAAAGGTAGGGGCAAATGTTTTGATAAGGGGAATCAGAAATTCAAATGACTTCTCATACGAATTTGATCTTTCCCTTGTAAATCGTTCCCTTAATCAGGAAGTTGAAACTATTTTCATTCCTACAGACCAGAAGTATCTCCTTCTTAGAAGTTCAAGCATTAAGGAACTTGCAAAGTTTGGAGGTGACATCAGTAAGATGGTTCCTCCAGTGGTAGAAAAGGCTCTGAAGGAAAAATTTAAGAGATAGATATAAAGGGAAATCAGGAATCTGTAATTCCGCTGATAGTGTTAATATCAATACTTTGACAAAAATCTTAAAAATGTCATTGACAAATAAAAACGTTTGGTATAATAATTGACACAAAATAGGAATCTGTAGTAATATCAACAACGTTATACAGACAACTAAAACAATATAGCGAGGTTATATATTATGGCAGTACCTAGATCGAAAGTTTCAAAAGCTGTTACAAAGAGAAGACGCGGTGTTAATATGCATCTTGCTACACCAAATCTCGTAGCTTGCAACAACTGTGGAAACCTTGTTTTGCAGCATCATGTATGTCCAAAATGTGGTTTCTACCGCGGTCGTCAAGTTATTACACCTGAAGTAAACGGCTAATTCTAAAGCAAACTTAGGAGCAAAAAACCATGGACGAATTATTTACAAAAATGCAGGATCTGATTGCTGACAAGCTTGGTATCGACAAGTCTAAGGTTACAATGGAATCAACATTCCGTGGTGATCTTGGTGCAGACAGTCTCGATACATATGAAATGATGTATTCTGTAGAAGAAGAACTTGGTGTTAAGATCCCTGATGAAAAGGCAAACGAATTTGAATCTGTAAAAGACGTTTACGATTTCATCAAGTCTCAGCAGAAGTAATTGATTCATGTGAATCTTTAAGGTTCATGTAAAAGCACGGTATTCGGTAATCGTTACTGTGCTTTTTTTATTTTAAATCAGAAGTAAGAGTTTTTGATTCAATGTTTTATCCCATTATAAGGCTTGAACTTTTAATCAGAGTCTTTTACCTTTTTAAAAGGAGTTGTTATGAAATTTAAAAATGATTTGCCAAAAATTAATATTACCCAGGGTAGAAAAAAAGAACTGCTGGAATTCTGCAGGGAATTAAATATTCATTTCAAGGATTTGAACTTACTTGATCTGGCTTTTCATCATCGTTCCTATTCAAATGAAAATGAAAGTCATAAGCGCTACAACAATGAAAGACTGGAATTTTTAGGCGATAGTGTTCTTGGACTTGCAACAGCCGCCTTTCTTTATGAGGATATGGTTGATCATCCTGAAGGGGAACTGGCTAAAATTAAAGCAAATGTTGTAAGTGAAAAATCACTCGCTCCTATTGCCAGGGAAAAGATGCACATAAATAAATACCTCGTAATGGGTAAGGGTGAAGAGATGTCCGGGGGACGTAATAAGGATGCAATTCTTGCAGATGCAGTAGAAGCGGTAATAGGAGCTCTCTATCTTGATCAAGGTTATGTTGCTGCAGAAAAACTTGTAGAAGAATTGATTATTCCTGAGATTCGTAAAGTCCAGTCTGCATCCGGCAATAAGGATTACAAATCTTTCCTCCAGGAATTTTATCAGAAAAAATATAAGGCTTGTCCATCCTATGAACTGGTTAAAAAAAGCGGCCCGGATCATGACAGAACATTCTTTGTGGTAGTTCACCTGGGGAAAGTTACCTATGGTCCTGCAAAAGGAAAAAACAAAAAAGAGGCAGAACAGAATGCAGCTGCGGAAGCCTGCAAAGCAATGGGCCTTGAAGTTAAAGAGTAAAATATGGAATGCACCCAATTATAACGGGTGCATTTTTTTTCCCTGATTATGTTTTGAATAAAAAGTTTTTTAATTTTTTCTTCTAAGTGATAAAAAAGATTGTGAATTAAATGGAAATTAATGGAATTTAAAATAAAAAAGACTTCTGATTTTCACAGAAGTCTTTAACCAATTAAGCGGTAGAAGGGAGTCGAACCCTCGTCTTCAGCTTGGAAGGCTGAGGTAATAAGCCGTTATACAACTACCGCGTGAATGACTGTAATATATAGTAAACCAAAAAAAGTGTCAATACAAAAATAAAAAAAATTAAAAAAAAATATTTATTTTTTTTATTCACAGTGATAACATTTTTCATATCAAAGACATATGTCTTATTATAAAAAGAGGTACCCTTTATGGATAAATTGTTTCACTTACAGGAAAGAAACACCACTGTTGGAAAGGAAATTATTGGTGGTATAACAACTTTCCTTGCTATGGCTTACATTCTTGCTGTTAATCCGAATATTCTTTCAGGCTCAGGAATGGATTTTAATTCTGTGTTTACTGCAACTGCAATTTCTGCCGCAATTGCAACTCTTGTGATGGCCTTTTGTGCGAATCTTCCAGTTGCACTTGCTCCAGGACTTGGCCTTAATGCTTTTTTTACCTACAGTGTAGTAATTGGAATGGGCTGCAGTTGGCAGTTTGCCCTTACTGCAGTTTTTGCAGAAGGTATTGTATTTATTATTCTGTCTCTGTTTGGTGTCAGGGAAGCAATTATTAAATCAATTCCTGCAGGACTTAAAAAGGCTGTTTCTGTTGGAATTGGACTTTTCATTACAATTATTGGTCTTGTAAATGCAGGAATCCTTTCAACTGAAACAGGAACAACAATCGGTTTCGTAAACTTTAATATGGATAATACATCCGCAATTGTTGCTGTTATAGGTTTGATAATTACAATAGTACTTTATATGCTTAAAGTTCCAGGTGCCATGCTTATTGCAATTGCCATTACAACATTAATCGGCATTCCTTTCGGTGTAACTACTGTTCCTGAAGGCTGGTCTCCACTGGCAACTCCTGCAGCTCCATATCTCTTTAAATTTGAATTTGCAAATGTTCTTTCATTAAAGTTCCTTGTTGTGCTTATTACCTTCCTGTTTACGGATATGTTTGATACTCTTGGAACACTTATGGGCGTTGCTGAACAGGCAAATCTTAAAGATAAAGACGGAAACATTATTAATGCAAAGGGGGCCCTTCTTGCTGATTCAATCGGTACTGTAGTTGGAGCTTGTCTTGGTACTTCAACAGTTACTTCTTTTGTTGAAAGTACTTCAGGAATTGGGGCCGGAGCCAGAACAGGCCTGGCTTCTGTAACAACAGGTCTTCTTTTCCTGGTTGCACTTTTCCTGAATCCTGTTTTTGCAATTATTCCGGCTGCTGCTACCGCTCCTGCTTTAATTTTTGTAGGATACCTGATGATGAAATCTGTTACTGGAATTGATTTTGAAGATCCTACAGAAGGAATTCCTGCATTCATTACTATTATGGTTATGCCTTTCTCTTATTCAATTTCAAAGGGAATTATGTGGGGTGTAATCTCTTACGTAATTGCAAAGTGTGCAGGTAGAAAAGTAAAGGATATTCCTGTAGTGACCTGGATACTTGCAGTTATTTTTATAGCAGATATTATTTTTGAAGCTGTAAAATAAATCATTTAATTGATTAATACTGATTTAAATAAAGCAGTTGTTCTGATAAAATACAATTATTGTATTTAAAAGAACAACTGCTTTTTATTTGGGAGATAACAATGAGTGAAGAAAAATATGTAAGACCAACCTGGGATGAATATTTCATGGAAGTTGCCAGAACTATTGCAAAAAGAGCAACTTGTGACAGGGGAAGATCCGGCTGTGTAATTGCAAAGGATAATCAGATTCTTGTTACAGGATATGTGGGAAGTCCTGCAGGTTTACCTCATTGTGATGATGTTGGACATCTATTCAGAAAATCAATTCATAATGATGGATCAATTACAAATCACTGTGTAAGAACTGTTCATGCAGAACAAAATGCTATCTGCCAGGCTGCAAAAAGAGGAATCTCCATTGATGGAGGAACTGTTTATTGTAAAATGACTCCATGCAGAACTTGTGCCATGCTGATTATAAATTGCGGTATAAAAAGAGTAGTGTGTGAAAAACACTATCATGATGAAGAAGATTCCCTTGCTATGTTCCGGGAAGTAGGAATAAAGATTGAGCATCTGGAAGATGAAACTCAAACTTATGAAAATATGTAAAAAAAAGAAGCCGCAGTTCTAAAACATTCAGTTTTAAAACTGCGGCTTTATTGTATCATATTACTTGATTACAGATTTGCTGTAAGCCATGCTTTAAAGCTGTCGTAATCTTTTGTCATAGGAATTGCTCTATCCTGAAGCTTCATTACCTTTTCAAGACGTTCCGGAATTGAAGGTTCGCGTGAAATTGCCTTGTTTACAGTTGCTCCGAATTTAGCAGGATGGGCAGTTTCAAGAACAATACCAACAGCACGTTTTTCCTTTATGCTTTCTGCCCATACAGGAATATTTGGTGTAAGACCAGGCTTTGTATAATCGCCGGAAGCCTTACCATCAAGAAGTTCCTGCATTGCACCTGAGCGGATGTCATTCCATGCACTCCATGCAACTGCTCCATGTGGATCAATAATATATCCTGTCTTTTCATGACATTTACGTATGCCTTCAAGAGTTCCTTCATCATCAGTCCAGTAAGAGGCAAACATCTTTCTAACTTCATCAAGAGAGTACATTGCCTGAATACGTTCATAATTACTTGGTGCACCAACATCCATTGCGTTACTCAATGTTGCAATAGATGGACGGGCATTATATTCACCGCTTGCAATCCAGTCTGGAATAGTACGATTTGAGTTTGTTGCAGCTACGAATCCTTCAATTGGAGCACCCATTTCTTTTGCAATAAGACCAGATGTAAGGTTACCGAAATTTCCACTAGGAACAATTGCAATAATTGCAGGATTTTCAATTTTGCTGTCATGAAGAATACGGTTTCTTACAAGGAGAGATGAATACATATAGTAGAAACTCTGTGGCAGAAGGCGGGAAATGTTAATTGAATTTGCTGAAGAAAGACGGAATTTGCTTCTTAATTCTTCATCTATAAAAGCTGTCTTTACAAGTTTCTGACAGTCATCGAAGGTTCCGTTAACTTTAAGGGCACGTACATTTCCGTCAAAAGTTGAAAGCTGCTTTTCCTGAAGAGGGGAAATCTTTCCTTCCGGATAAAGAATTGTTACGTCAATACCAGGAACATTATGGAAAGCTGAACCTACAGCAGAACCAGTGTCTCCTGAAGTTGCAACCAGAATATGAAGATTGTCTTTTTCATTTCTGTTAAAGTATGACATTACACGAGCCATGAATCTTGCACCAAAATCCTTGAAGGCACATGTTGGTCCGTGGAAAAGTTCCATAACATAGGTAATTGGGTCGATTGGTACTACCTGAGCTGTAAAAGGATATGCATCTGCTATGATAGCCTGCAGATCCTCATCAGGAATTTCACCTTTTACATAAGGTTTTGCCATTTCAAATGCAATTTCTCTGAATGATGGCTCTGGAGTTCTTTTTAAAAATTCCTCAGAGAGTTTTGGAAATTCAACAGGAATGTAAAGACCACCTGTCTTTGCATTCATACCGTTCATTACAGCTGTTTTAAAATCAACTGAAACATTTTTGTCTCTTGTGTCTGTGTAAACCATATTCGTCCCTGTAAAAATAAATTTATATATAAGTCAATTTAGCAAAAAATGTATATTTATACAATAAGTATGCAGATTAAAATTAAGGAAATTGAGCACAGATAAAGGAAAATCAGTAAAAAAACTCACTTAATATCCTTAATTTAAGTGCCCTATAAGTGCCTTAATGGGAAAAAAAAGCAAAAAGCAGCATAAGCAGATTGTATACAAAATGTGCTGCAAATCCTGTATACACATTGCCCGTTTTTTTGTAGCAGATACGGAAGATTATTCCAGAAAAAAATGCATTAATTACAGAAATATATCCTGCATATAAATGTCCTGCTGCAAAAAGAATTATACAAAAGGCTTCAAGAATTATAGTCCAGATTAATTTCCTTTTTTTGTTATTTTTATAAAAAATTTGATTCAAACTTTCAGGTAAAAACTCCCGGTAAATAACCTCTTCCGAAAATGCTCCAGTCATCAGTTGTAAAAATGCACCTGCCCATTGTATGCCCTGAGGAAAAGTTATGCTTATATTTTTTACTTTTAGGGGGGTAAAGAATGAAAGTAAAAGAGTAAAGGCATATACAAGCATTATTCCGCCTAAAGTAAGTGCAAACCATTTTAAAAAAGTGATAATTTTCTTAAACCGGATTATATCAGGATTATCATGCAGATTATTTCTTTGACTGTTTTCATTTGATTTTTCTACTGCTTCTTTTTTTGAAAAATAAGAAAACTGAATATTCAGAAGAATTGAGATAATAAATAATATAATCGTTTGAAAAGATATGCCGAAACTATAAACAGGAGTATCTCCCTTTAATAAAAAGGAAGGTAAAACTAAAAAAAATAGTATTATAATCAGTTCTGGAATAAGATATTTCTTTTTCATAATTGCTTAGTACTATTATAAAATACATTTAAAAATGCAGTGAGGTCAATTTGAATTGGGGAGTAATTATACCAGTACTTAGTCTTCTGGTTCTTGGAATTGTTGCAGTCAGACTCTTTGTTGTTTTTCAGGATAAAATACAATTTTTTTCAAAGGGGCTTGATCAGCAGTTCAGATTTTCTGAATTAAGAACACTCTGGTCTCTTGGAAAAAAATGCGAACTTGAGGAACCTATTTCTCTTTTTTATTCTGTTCCAACAATCAATAAGTGCATAGGAATGATTATTACAGAGTCAAGAAAAAATTTAACATATGATTCACCAAGGGTTCAGCTTTTTCTTGATAAGCTTTATAAATTCCGGACAAGAGTAGCCCTTGATGCAGAAGGAAAGAAAAATATTGAAAATACAAAATATCTGGATGCAGGACAAAAACTAACAGTAATCCTTCCGGGAAAAGGTGTTTTTGTTTCTAAAATCCTTAACAATGCAAGTGAGATGGTTATTTCCCTGCCTACACGTTTTGATAAAAAGACTCAATCAACTGTTATAATAAGTGGGGAAAACTGGGCTCATCAGATGATTACACTCTTTTTCTGGCGGAAGGGAGATGCAATGTATTCTACAATTACTCAAGTTAATGAAGCGGGTGTTTATCAGGGAGATCCGGCACTTTTTGTAAAACATTCAAATGATCTGGTCCGGAACCAGAAACGCCAGTCAATTCGAAGTGAATGTGAAATCTACGCCCAGATGTACGTTATAAAAACTGAACAGGTTGATTATTCCAGAATTGATAAAACTGGCGGATATCGCTGCCTTCTTGAAGATATTTCAGAAGATGGTGCTCTTGTCAGAATCGGAGGAAAAGGTATTCCGAATGTTATGATCAAACTTCAGTTTAAGCTGGAGGAAACTTTTATTATGATGTTTGGAATTGTAAGGGCAGTTGAATATGATGCAAAAATAAATCAGTCCAGACTCCATTTTGAATGCAAACATATTGAACCTGTTATGCGAAATGCTGTTCTTCAATTTGTATACAAAGTAATTCCTGACGACCAGAAGGAAATTCAGGAAGCAATCAAACAGACTGAAGAAGATATTGATGAATCAGAAGAAATTGAAAATGATTCTCTGAATGTTGAAAATGATGATGGAAAGAAAGAAAACCAGGAAATTAATTTAAATAATGAAGATGATAGAATCAGGATAAATGATGATTTTATAATGCCTGAAACAGAGAGTAATCCAGAAGATGAAGAAAAAGCTGCCCTTGAAGCTCTTAGTAAAATTGACGATTTTTAATAAATTTTGATAAAAACGTGGAGAAAAAGTGAATTTTAAATCTGATTAATATATAAGAGGATTTAAAATCATGAAAGAAAATCTGCTGTTTTATTTAAAGAATCCATTAGTTGTTTCAGTCTGTATTCTTATCCTGCTGTTTTATACCAGAATTATTAAACTGCCGGATGAAAATCATTATTTTATAGGGACAGAATCTGTCACCTCAATAAGTGGAACCATAAAATCAAATCCGGTAAAGAAAAATAACGGTTATTACCAGTGTACAATGCTGCTGGAAAAATCTACCGGGAAGGTGTCAGATTATATAATAGAGTGTTCTGCCTTTGGAAAAATTTCTGTCTTGATTCCTGAGGAAATAGTTGAGGCCCTTTATCCTGGTAAATTATACAGTCTTTCAAATTCAAAGAGTCTGCTTGTAGAAGAAAACTCTAGGCTGATTCTTTATGGGCGGATTACCAGAAATTGTTTTATTGCAAAAAAAGTTGAAAATATTCCTCAGAAAAAATCCTTTATAAATACCCTTTATTCAATAAGGGCAAATATTCGCCTGGCATTTAAGCGATTAATGTATTCCTGGGGATCTGCAGGAGGTCTGATACTTTCACTACTTTGTGGAAGCCGGGAATATATTGAAGACGGAGTAGGTGACAATTTTAGAAAAGCCGGTCTTTCTCATATTCTTGCATTAAGTGGAATGCATTTAAGTTTTTTTACCGGAATATTTACATGGATTGCAAAAAAAACTTTTGGAAAAAAATTCTCCTTTATATTTAGTTTGACGGGAATTATTTTTTTTGTTTTCCTTGTTGGATTTACACCTTCACTTTTTCGATCTTTTGTTTTTACATTTATGGTTATATTTGCAAAAGAATTAAGGCTTAAAGAAATTAAACTTTTACCCCTACTGGCATTTGTTTTTTTATTTCATTCGATTTTTATTCCGGAAGATGTATTTTCCCTTTCCTTTATGCTTTCATATGCAGCTCTTGCAGGAATTATACTTTTTTCAGATTTAATCAATCATTTATTAATAAAGATTATTCCTGGTAAAATATCCTCTTCTTTGGCAGCCAGTCTTTCTGCTTTGAGTACAACAATTCCGGTTTCTGCAAATGTATTTGGTCAGATTATGCCTGTCAGCGTAATTTCCTCTTTATTTGTTTCACCACTGATCAGTTTGTTTATGGGATTATCATTTTTTGCTGTTTTTTTATGCCTTTTAATGCCTTTTCTAGCAGAGCCATTTGGTTGTATAATAAAAATAATTTATGGGGGAATTAAATTTCTGGTAAACTTTTTTTCAAGGATTCCCCCGGTTACTTTATAGAACAAGGAATTATTATGCAGCATCCAGATTACAATTCGCCGGCCGCTTTAAAATCTTTCATGGAAGAAAATGGAATGGCCATGCAGAAAAAATTCGGTCAGAATTTTATGATAAACAGTGACAGCAGAAAAAAGATAATCAGTTATCTTGAATTGAATCCAGAGGACAGGGTGTTTGAAGTTGGTCCCGGTTTAGGTTGTATGACTGAAGAAATACTTAATTCTGGTGCAAGACTTACAGCCTTTGAAATTGATTATGGTTTTATTGAGCTTCTTCATCAGTTTTTTGAAAAGGAAGAAAAAAACGGACAGTTTAATATTGTTGAAGGGGATGTGCTGAAAAAATGGAATTCTTATTATAACGACCTTAATCTTTCTCTTGATGAAAAAGGCGTAAGTCCTGTAAAATTTTTTGGTAATCTGCCTTACAATATTGCTGCAACATTCATTGCAGATACAGTTACTAAAAATGTTATTTTTAAAAAAGGTGTTTTTACTCTTCAAAAGGAAGTTACCCAGCGTATTTTAGCAAAACCATCAACAGAAAATTATTCATCATTTTCAGTCCTTTGTCAGTTTGCCTATGATGTTAAAGCTGGCATTGAAACAGCACCGGGATGTTTCTGGCCAAAACCAAATGTAGCAAGTCAGACTGTAATCCTTACTCCAAAAGAAAAACCATATGAATGTTCAAACAGGGCTTTTTTTGTCAAACTGGTTCACGGACTTTTTTTAAGCAGAAGAAAAACAATCAGCAATAACATAAAGCCATTTTTGTCTGGAAATTTAACTTTAGATGAACTTTTTTCAAGAACAGGTATTTCACCAAATCAAAGGGCTGAAAATCTTAAAGTTGAGGATTTCCTCTTGTTGAGTGAAACAATCTCCGGTGCTATACTCTAGACATTATGAATGCTGAAGAAATAAAAAATAATTTATTAAAAGTAAAACAGGAAATTAATGACGCTGAAATTAAATCTGGAAGAGAAAAGGGGTCTGTAAAACTTTGTGCTGTAAGTAAGTTTCATCCTCAGCAGTCTCTTCTTGATGCAATCCAGGCCGGGCAGTTTTTATTCGGTGAAAACAGAGTTCAGGAAGCTGCTGAAAAATTTTCAAATATAGACTCTTTAATCGCTGACAGCAGTAATAAGGTTGAACTTCATATTATTGGCAGCTTGCAGAGTAATAAAGTTAAAAAGGCTGTTGAAATTGCTTCCTGCATTCAGTCAGTTGATTCTGAAAAACTTATGCAGGAGCTGGAAAAAAACTGCGCAAAACTTAACCGTAAAATTGAAGTCTTACTGGAAATTCATACCGGGGAAGATTCAAAATCAGGCTTTAGAGATGAAGATTCTGTATTAAAAGTTCTGGAAAATTCATGTAAAAATTTGTATCCACATTTGGTTGTAAATGGTTTAATGACAATGGCACCATTTGTGGATGATGAAAAACTTATCCGAAAATCTTTTTCTTCTTTAAGGGAAATGGCAGGTAAGTTTAAAAAGGAGTTTCCGGAGCTGCCTCTTAAGGAATTAAGTATGGGGATGAGCGGCGACTTTAAATATGCAGTTGAAGAAGGATCAACAATGGTAAGGATAGGAACTGCAATTTTCGGTCAGCGTGTGTACTGATTGTTACAGGATAATACAAAATATGAAAAGGTTTGTTAAAGTTATTTTTGCATTTTCTCTCTTGTTCTGTCTTGGACATTTGTCTTTTGCTGCAGAAGATACAGATCCTGTTCCCTATGAAGAAGGGGAATTTCCTCAGTGGGCATATGATCTCAGAAGAGCTGAAATAATTACTTTAGGTTCAATGCCTTTTGTATCAATTGGTGTTACTCTGGGATACGGGGCCTTTCTTATGGCAAACGGAGAAATTTCCAGTTTTCCAAATCCTTTTAGTTCATCAAGTTCAGTATTATCCTCTGACCAGGTAAGAAATATATTTTTAATGACAATTGGAATCAGTACAATTTATGGAGTTACTGATTTCATAATCAATTACGTTAAAAGGAAAAATAGTCAGCAGCAGAATGACATGTTGCAAAAGGAATCTACTCAGTTTCAGGTGCGAAAAGTCACGCCAGAAGAAGCGGCTCGGCTTTTAAATGATTCCATGTCTGAACAAACTGAAAGTCAAGAGGATAGCGAAACAGATTCCATCTCTGAAAATCAGTCTCAGTCAAAACCACACGATGAAAAGGCAGGTAATTAGAATGCCTTATTTTAGATATACTGTTTCCTCAGATTATTCTCTTGGGGAACGACTTGATAAATACATTGGTAAAATTCCCGGTGGAATGACCCGCAGTAAATTGAAAAGCGGTGTTTCTGAAATATTAGTTAATGATAAAAAAGAAAAGCTTTCTTACAAAGTTAAAGCTGGTGATAAAATTGATATTCAGTGGGAAGATGACATTCCTGAAGTAATTCAGGCAGAAAATATTCCCCTAAACATAATCTATGAAGATTCTCATGTTTGTGTGATTAACAAGGAACAAGGAATGGTTGTTCATCCGGCCTGCGGAAACTGGGAACATACACTTGTAAATGCACTTCTTTATCATTTTGGATGGAATAATATTGAAAATCTCCATGAGGGGAGTGAATCTGAAAAACTTACACGACGGCGGCCTGGAATAGTTCACAGACTGGATAAAGATACTTCTGGAATCATTATTACTGCAAAAGATGATATGTCTGTTGAATTTCTTCAAAAGGAATTTCATAATCATCGAAATATTACTAAAGAATATATTTGTATCTGCCGGGGTAGACCGCAGCATAAACAGGGCGTCATTAAAACTCAAATAATCCGGGATCCTAAAAACAGAAAGGCTTTTCGGGCGGTTCTTGAAAGCGGTCAGGGAAAAACAGCTATATCTCATTATAAATGCATTGCCTGCTATGGGGAGTATTCTTTAATGAGGGTTAGAATTTTAACTGGACGAACTCATCAAATCAGAGTACATATGAAGTTCATTAATTGCCCGATCCTTGGAGATCCAATTTACTACAAACAGGATATTGTGTTCCCTAATGCAACCCTTATGCTTCATGCAAGAATGTTAAAAATCATGCTTCCTGGTAAAAAAGAAATATCTGTTTTCAAAACTGCAACCCCGGAACGTTTTTTAAAAGTGTTAAAAAAACTTAAATCTGAGTATAAAAAAACTATTCTTCAATAGCGGAGGGGGAATTATGAATCAAATAGAAATCATTCATGCAGCGAATGAAGAAGAGCCTTTTCTTATAATCAATAAAGCCTCTGGAATTCCAAGTGCCCCTCTTAAAGAAGGCGATTTATCAGCTTTTTCTCTTGCAGCTGATTTGTACCCCCAGATAAAAAATATCAAATCCAAAAAAAGTGTTGAAGGGGGATTAATCCATCGCATTGATAACGATACAAAAGGTTTAATTCTTATTGCAGCAAGTCAGTCTTTTTATGACCATTTATGCAGCGAGCAGGAGAAAGGACTATTTACAAAACGATATGAAGCTTTATGCTGTAAAAATGAATGTGAGCCAGATTCCTCTTATGCCCGAAGGAATTTTTCAGTTAAAGAAGGGGAAGAAATCATTGTAAAATCCTATTTTCGAAGCTATGGTCCAAAATCCTGTCAGGTTCGTCCTGTAACAGAGGACTCTGGAAAATATGCATTAAAAAAAACTTCATCTGCAGAATATGAAACAAGAATTTGTATTACAAAGGAAGGGGACTTTTATAGGGCCAGATGCTTTTTAACAAAAGGTTACAGACATCAGGTCAGATGCCATCTTGCCTGGTGCGGTTACCCCATTTCTGGGGACAGAATTTATAATCCTTCCTCAAACCAGAAAGAGTTTTTATTTACCGCTGATGGCTTGTATTTTTCATGGAATGGGAAAAAATATTCTTTTGAATTATAGGAAAAAGCAGGAAATAAAATAATAAAAAATTACAATGTATTTAAAAAAATAAAAACCCCAGAATTACTGAGGTTCTATATGTGCCCAGGACGAGACTTGAACTCGTACGCACGTGAGTGCTCTAGTACCTGAAACTAGCGTGTCTACCAATTCCACCATCTGGGCAGATTGCCGTAATTGACAACGACAATAAGATACTTTTTATTTTGAATGATGTCAATCAGTTATCAGAAAAATTACTGACATTTATGAACAATTATTCCAATCAGACATATTAAAACAACAAATAAAACTACAAAGAGCCACATTGGTACACCTGGATCGAAATTTGACAGATTATCACTATGTCTTTTAAAGGCTTCCCGGATTCTTCTTTTTGACTTGGATGAAAGCTTGTGTTTTAATCCATCTGAACCTGTATTTCCATCATCTGCAGTTCCATAAAGTTCTTCCCTTGTCATGGAGTAATGGCAGTTTGGACAGCCATCCTTAAAATCTTTCACAGTTCCAAGGGTTCCGCATTTAGGACAACGTACTGAAGAAAAAAACTTTCCACAATTTGGACAAAAGCGAGCATTTGCCTTTACTTCATACCCACAGTTTTCACAAAAATATTTAGCAGCTGCTTTGTCACTTTTTTTACTTTTATTTTTTGCCATTCTTGATTTTAGTTCTCAACAAGAATTTCCATCGCGTAAGGTTCAGTTGATTGTACTGAAAGTACCTGAGCTCTTACGTTTTCCGGCTTGCTTCCTGTATTTAGGGTACAGTTTTTTAATATCGTTCCAGTAGCAATCTGTAATGTGTGGGTAAGAATATCTGGAACGAATGTTAATATTTTATCATGCATTTTATCTACATTTCCTGTAACAAGGACATCTGTAAATGGATTTGCAAATACAAATTCAGAATTCTGAACTTCAATTGAACTCTGCTGATTTTGTGTAATTATCTGATTTAAGGCTGCCAGTCCTTCATCAGAGCAGGAATTGAAAATTCCTTTAACTCCAATTTTACCTGCATCTTCTGAAATTTCTCGGTTGTAAATATCTTCATTCAGGAGAACGAGAGAAGGCTTGAAAGTGCTTGAACGGGAATAATCAATTTTCAAATTATAAAAGGCGTTGAGAAATGTTCCCATTACTTTCCAGTGACGGGGGTATTCCTGGCATGAAATAATGATAAAAGCCGGTCTGATTTCAAAAAGGTTGTCCATTGCCTTAATAAAGTCATGGTATACGATAACATCATATTTGTTTTTCTTTAAGCTTGATGAAATCTGATTGATAGAATATTCATCATTTGAAATAATTAATGCAATCATTTGCAACTCCCTGTTTGTACTATTCGATTATTCAGTTCCAATATTGTCGACAGTATAATCGTAAATCTGCCAGATGCCGTCCCGCTGTCTTACATAATAAGTATAACGCTTTTTTTCCAAATATGTCGAATAATTAAAATATTCAATCACTGTAACGGTACCTTCTGTCTGGGAGTAGGTTGTAGTCTCAATATAGAAATTAGATGGAATTGCAACAATATTTGTGTCAATTCTTGACTGACTTAAATCTGCCCTGTATTGACGAAGCATTTGAGCTCTTTCATCAGCACTTGCAAGATTATACTTTCTGCCTCTTGAAGGATCGTTCTTAAGCATTTGTTCCAGATCCATATAGAGGAAGAATTGATCCCAGAGGCTTCTCTGACGTGCTATGATTGTCTGTTCAACAACCTTGTCCGGACTGATTTCTTCCCTTTGAAGAACGGAACCTGTTGAAGATTCCAAAGGCAGGTAAGTTGATGAAGATGCTGATGGAGAAGGGTGAACTTCAAGGGAAAGTCTGTTTGATTTTATTTCGATGCTTTTATTCTTGTACAATTCAGGATAAAAACTCAATTCAACGTAATAGATTGAAGGTTCTTCGATTGTAAGATAATTTTTAAGATTTTCGATAAAAGAGTATTCTTCATCAGGCTGGAGGGAAATCTCCCTGAAATAAACCATTTGATTTGTTGTGCGCTTTCTTAAAAGGCCTTCTGTCTGAGGCAACTGAGCATTTTTAACATTAAATGCCCTGAAATCCAGGGAAAACATTCGGTCATCGGCAAGCATAAAGCGGAGCGTCTGTGTAGAATTATTTCTGATTGTAATGTGGATATAGACAGGATTTTCTTCACTGTTTCCAGGATAATACATCGTTCTGTCATAGAATTTTATGCTAACGTTAGCCTTTGAATAATCTGCCTGAGTCTGGGCAAAAATACTATGTGCAAAGATGAAAAAAACAGTTATTATAGCAATGGTTATACGTTTCAAGGTAATACTCCCGTATCTGATATGGTATATAAAAAGCCCATATTGTGATTGACTTTTGAAAATAACCAAAAATCTTACTTATATAATCGGTAAAGTATGGCAAATACATTAAAGACAATTTCGCTTGAATCTCTTTTAGAATCTTCTGAAGCAATCCACAATGCAGTGCTGACTGTTGCAGACGGATGTGATACAGCAGAACTTCAGAAAAATACATTCCCCGTTGAAATAAAAGGTTCAAGAGGCAGTTTAAACTCGTTTTTTATTCGCCTTCTTCATAAAAGAATACTTTTCAGTACCAAAAGTGACAGACAATTTTTAAACAAAAAAAGCCCCGCAAAAGATTATTTTATTGTAGTTCCTACAAGCAGGGAAGCTGATGAAGTTGAATCAGATTTAAATACAATCTTTAAGGGACAGGCCCAGATATTTAAGATGCCCTGGTGGGGAATGATTCCTTACAAGGCTGCTGCTCAGAATTCCATCGTTTTTGGAAAAAGAGCAGCTGTATTCTCTCACCTTACAATGCGAAATTACGATGTGGAACATCCAAGAATCTTTATTTTTGACCAGCGTTCCCTTATGGCTCCCGTTCCTTCTCCAAAGTATGAAAGAAATCTGATTCTTGAATTAAAAAAAGGGCAGTCTCTGGACATTAAGGAACTGGAAGAAAAAATCAGTGAAATGGGATATTTGAGAGTTTCAAGGGTATCTGTTCATGGAGAATTTGCAGTTCGTGGTGAAGTAATTGATATTTTTATGCCTGGTGATTCCTATGCAACCCGTATTCAGTTTGATTTTGATCAGATAGAAAAAATCAGGACTTTTGAAGCAGAAACTCAGGTCTCTCAGGAAACTCTGGATTCAGTTTTAATCTATCCAATGAAAGAAGTTGTATGGACAGATGAACTTATTGCAAACCTTGAAAAGGCCCTTGAAAAAGAAAATTCTGGTATTCAAAATGATTTTGCCCAGTACGATGCAAGACGTAAAAGTGGTACCCTTGATTTATCTCAAAAAGAAAATGATTCATCTGATGATATGGATAATCATGAAGATGATGAAGAACGAAAAAATAATGGCGGAGAAAATATACGTCTTTCCTTTACAAAAGCCGCTCTCCAGAAACAGGAAGAAATTTTAACAGAGCTTTCCGTGAATAAAGAATGCGAGGGGGAAGAATTTTATTACGGTTTTATTTTTGATAAAAAATATTCCCTGCTGGATTATATTTCTAAAGATTCCCTGGTATTTTTCTATGATTATGACCGCCTTAATAACAGTCCGGAAATGATTCTGAATGAATACAATTTCCGTTATAGGGAAGCCCGTCAGGAATGGCCTGTTTTTCCTCCTAAAGCAATGCTTTTTGATTTTGAGCAGCTTATGGAGAAAACGGAAAATGGTGTATTCTTCCGTCTTTTTAACAATCTTGATGAAAAAACTTCAGACTCTATAAATGCAACTGAATCTGGGAATTTAACTGATAAATCTTCTGAAAATCAGGAAGTCCCGGAAAACAATGTGAACATGAATCCTGAAATTACAGATGAAGGCAATCTGAAAGTTGTAAATACTGAAGCCACAATAGATTATCTCAGAGGGCAGAGAAGTGAAGAGGAAGAGAAAGAAATCATTCACTTTAATACCAGTCTGGATCTTCTTGCAAATGTAGGACAAAGCTATTTTGGTAATATTAATTATCTGAAAGAACAGCTTACTGAATTCCAGAAAGATAAATGGCATATTTTTGTTTTTGCTGATAACAAGAATCAGTCCCTTCGTCTTAGGGAAGTCTTTAAGGAATTTGTTGAAGTTGAAGACAAAAAAATATTTCCTGTAGAAATTTATCCGGAACCAGTTACCCAGGGCTTTACACTGCCGGATGAAAAACTTCTTGTAATACAGGAAAATGAAATCTTTGGAAGAAGAAAAGCCCAGCCGAAAGCAAATAGAAATGTAAAATCCAGGGCAATTGATACATTTATTGAACTTAAGCCAGGCGATTATATTGTTCACGTAAATTATGGAATTGGTCTCTTCAAAGGAATTGAACGTATTAAATCAATGGGTATGGAAAGAGACTATATTAAACTTGAATATGCTGATCAGGAATATGCTTTCGTTCCGATTGAGCAGCTTAATATGGTTCAGCGTTACATTGGTGGAGGAGACAATCGTAAACCGGCAATAGACAAACTTGGTTCCAGAAGCTGGGCAAACAGAAAGGCTAAAGTTAATGCAAAAGTAGAAGAAATTGCTGAAAAATTAATTGATCTGTACTCAAAACGTCAGGCTTCAAGAGGCTATCCTTTCCCAAAAGATACAGAATGGCAGGCAGCCTTTGAAGCTGCATTCCCTTATGAAGATACTCCGGATCAGTTTCAGGCAACTCAGGATATCAGACAGGATATGGAATCTCCGGTTCCAATGGATCGCCTTGTCTGTGGAGATGTAGGTTATGGAAAAACTGAAATCGCCATGAGAGCTGCCTTTAAGGCTGTTATGGGAGGAAAACAAGTTGCATTTCTTGCACCTACAACAATTCTTGCAGAACAGCATTACGAAAATGCAAAAGAACGGTTTAAGAATTTCCCTGTAAAGATTGCTCATCTTTCAAGATTTGTTCCTCCTGCAGAACAAAAGAAAATTCTTGAAAAGCTTGCAGAAGGAAAAATCGATCTTTTAATTGGAACTCATAGAATTATTCAGAAAGATGTAATATACAGGGATCTTGGACTTTTTATTGTTGATGAAGAACAACGCTTTGGCGTAAAAGATAAAGAAAGGCTTAAGGAATTAAAAACAAATATTGACTGTCTGGCAATGTCTGCTACACCAATTCCGAGAACCCTTCATATGAGTCTTCTGAAAATCCGGGATATGTCTGTTCTTGCAACAGCCCCTCAAAGTCGAATTCCTGTGCAGACCTTTATTGAAGAATTCAATGATGATAAAGTTGCAGCTGCAATTCGTGCTGAAGTAAAACGTGGAGGTCAGGTTTTCTATCTTCATAACAGGGTTGAAGATTTAACAGATGTTGTTGCCAGACTTCAGAAACTTCTTCCTGAACTGTTAATTGATTATGCCCATGGACAAATGACAAGCAGTGAACTGGATGATATTTTCCGTCGTTTCAAAATGGGAGGATTTCATGTACTTGTTTCTACAACAATTATCGAAAATGGTATCGACATTCCTAATGTAAATACAATCATAATAGACAGGGCTGATATGTACGGAGTAAGCCAGTTGTACCAGCTTAGAGGAAGAGTAGGACGAAGTGATAAAAAAGCCTATGCATATCTTTTCTATCCTCAGGGAAAGTCCTTGAACGAAATTGCAATGAAGCGTCTCCAGGTTATATCAGATTTTACTGAACTGGGCTCTGGTTTTAAAATTGCCATGAAGGATATGGAAATCCGAGGAGCAGGAAATCTTCTTGGAAAGGATCAGTCTGGAGAAGTTTATTCAGTTGGATTTGATATGTATCTTACACTGTTAAATTCTGCAATTGAACGGTTAACTAAAAGCGGATGGCAGCAGGATGATGAACTTCTTCTTGAACTTGAATACACTGGCTTTATTCCAAATACATATATTGATGAACCTGAAATTAAAATGGAAATCTATAAGAAGATTGCATCAATAAAGGAAGAAAGTGAGTATATAGAAACCCTTAACGAACTTGAAGATAGATTCGGACCAATTCCAGATGAAGTTAACAGTCTGATGAGTATTGCAAAAATTAAGATTTTGTGCAGAAAACTTAAGATCGATTCTCTTAAAGAAAGGCGCGGGGTAGTGACAATACTTTTCAATAAAAAGGCTAATATTTCTATTGATAAACTTATGGCTCTTTTGAAAACAAATGCAAATAAGATTAAGATGAATCCAAAAAATACTTATGAAATGCAGATGTTTATTGAAAACATTGACTTGAATACAAAAACGGACTTCATCAGGGAAAAGCTGGAAATGCTTCTTTAGTTTTTATGATTGATTTTTGTAAGGAAGATTTTTCATGAAAGAAAATGATAATCAGTTGAACCTTCAGGACCTTATAGAGTCTCGTTTTTGGGAACATAAATCAATAAAGGATTTATCACAAAAAGAATGGGAAGCTCTTTGTGACGGTTGTGGCAAATGCTGCTTCAGAAAATATGTTGAAGGCCATTTTAAAAATAAAAGAACTTATCTGACCAGGATTGCCTGTGACTGCCTCAATTTGGAAAATGGGCTTTGTTCATGTTATCTGAATCGTTTTGCAATTCAAAAAGACTGTATTCAGTTGAACGTAAGAAAACTTAAGAATTTTAAATGGCTGCCGGAAACTTGTTCTTACAGAGTTTTTTACGAAAAAGGTGTATTACCTGATTTTCATCCTCTCTTGAACGGGGGCAGTTTTGAAAATGTTCCAAAAATCTGTAACCCTGTTCATGAAAAGGATGTTGATTTTAACGATAATTCATATATGGATTTTGTAATCGAAATTCAGTAAAAATCAGTAGTGAAGTCCAATTCCAATATAAATTTCATATGCGCTTACATCCCGGCGCCAGGAACTTTCATAAAAGTTTGTTTTTGAAAGGAAGAGATTTCCCAAATCAAAGCCAAGACTTCCTCTAACAACAATTCCCTTCCATTTTTCAGGATAAACCAGAACTTCAAAACCTGCTGAGTAATATCCGTCTGCAGGATGGAAATTTCTTCCAGATGCAGGATTGCTTGTAAGGGCCATGTCAATAAATGGACTTAACTGGACATCAAAGTTTAAATTTGACCAGAAATGACTGTCAGTAAATTTAGTCCAGTCCCAGGTAAAGAGCTTAACTGGAAAATCCATATTCAAAAGAATTACTGATTCAACATTAAGGGCAATTTCTTCGTCATAGCCTGTTTCTGGAGCAAAACGGGTTTCGTCCCTTATTCCGCGAAGGTATTCTCCCACCTTGTAATATGGGCTTTTTTCGCTCTGGATAAATCCATAAAGTCTTCCGGCTAAAGCAAAACGGTTAAATGCTTTGAATGCCTGCATATTGAATGAAGCTCCTGGTACACTGGCCTGCTGCTGGAAATTGTACCCATAATATGCAGAAACATCAGCGTACCAGCCTTCCCTGAAATTTCCAAACCAGTTAATGTCATCGGCTTTAAACTGTACCCCTGTTTTTACGACTGGACTTGAAAGATTGTAGTTTGACTGTGAAATTCCATTATAATCATAATTAATGGTAAAATCAGCATATGGAATCAAATACAGTTTTGTGTAGTCCATTGTTTCGTAAACAGTAACCGGAAGTGAGAAAGTAAACTGATTTCCAAAGTATAAACTGTCCCCATAAACTTCAAAATCCAGTTCTTTTCCAATTCGCTGCAGAGCCTGGAAATTAAGTGACAGTTTTTCAAATGGAAGTGTAAAGTCAACTCCTGTTTCAGCAAAGAATTCAGGACTGGTCTGACCAATTGTATAACTAAATTCATAATCATTAATCCATTTACCATCCAAAGGTCCCAGCTTGAAAGGCATGTCATAATCAAGATCAAATCCAAATTGATAATTGATCTGGTCTGATTCTCCGCTGGACAAAAAAGCTACATATGCATCAGCATTAAACTCGCTTAAAGTTCCAAGAAAATTAGTATCTTTTGCCTTTAACTTAATCGAAAAACCGCTGGAAGAAGAATACTTTGGATATGGGAGAATAAGCAGATGCTTTGAGTCAACTGTAGTAATATGAAGTGTTATTTCAGTAATATCATCCTCAACATTTACTTCCTTGACCTGATCATCACTTATGTCCACAAGAGCGTAAATTTCGTATTCAATTTCAGCAGATTCAAAGTTACGCTGATTCAATAAGGCCTGTTTAAGTCCTTCAACATAAGCAGAAAGTTCTTCTTCTGTCTGGAAAACGATTGTCTTATCAACAGGAACACGCTGTTCAAGAGCAAATTGTTTTGTCATTCCTGTAATATCATATTCAACTTTTGTAATCTGATATTTATTTGCAAAAACTGACATTGAAAGAAATAAAGTTGTAAAAAGTAAAATAAATCTTTTCATAACCTAATATTATAGGATTTATTTTAAATAATAAATAGAGGAAAGGCCTTTATTCTCCTTCAGACACTCTATTTACCATAACAGTATATTATTTTTTTTATTATTGGAGAAAATTGATATTCTTGATAATATGAAGTTAGGTTTAGTTCGAATTGGCTTGCTGATGGAGCATTAATGCCCAAGGAGAAAAGTATGAGAACTGCAATAATTTATGCATCTGTGCATCACAAGAATACTGAAAAACTTGTGAAAGCTATTGAGGAAAGAGTTCCTGACGTGACTCTCTTTGACGCCAAATCGGTTATCCTGAAGGATTTGAGCAAGTTTGATTTAATTGGAGCAGCTTCAGGAATTTTTTATGGTAGAATGCATAAGTCTGTTATCCAGTTTCTGGATAATAATCTTCCTGAACATAAGAAAGGCTTTATTATTTACACCAGCGGTGCCTATTCTGATAACTACGGTATGGATGCAGCAATGATTTTTAAAAACATGGGGTGTCCGATCGTAGGAAAATTCAACTGCAGGGGATATGATACTTTTGGTCCTTTTAAACTTGTTGGAGGCTTAAATAAAGACCATCCGGATGCAGATGAAATAGAAGCAGCCGTTCAGTTTGTAGCAGGAATTACAAGAACAGATTTATCCCGGGAATATCTGAAATCAGAAGAAAAAAGGGAACCTGATTTAGTTTACGGTTGAGATTTTATAAAGAGAAGGTTATTCCAAAAGTTAAATCTGTTCCGTAAAAAATGTACAGAATGTCATTTACAGTGGCGGATGCCAGACAGGGACCGAATGCAATTGTTCCCTTAAAAGGTTTCTGCCACCTGTATACAAGTTGAAGGGAGCAGGCTGTCATTAAAGAAAAATTTTCCTCTCTAACTTTTGAAAGTATATTTGTATCAAAATACTCAGTAGTTAAATGCAGAATACCTAAGTCCATTAAAGTTTTGATTTCAAGACTTGAGTTATTTTTGAATGTAGTCAGTTTATAACTGGCATTAAGATTTGCAGCCAGTGCTTGAAATGGATAAATGTAAAGGGAAGCCCCGGTTCCAAGTGACCATTTTTCAGAACAATCAAAAACATAAGTTAATCTTACCGGACCAGCAATTAAATAGGGTAAATCCAGAAAATCAGTTGAAAAATAAGTATAATCCAATTCATTTTCCGTTTTTGCAAAAGCAGTTTTTAGACCTGTTTCCAGTTCCAGGGATTGAGAAAAAAGCATGCTGGAAAACATAAATATAAATAATGAAATAATCAGTTTTTTCTTCATTTTACAAAGTCTCCAATATAGTCTGCGGTAATAGACTGCTGTTCCTCTCTGCTGATGTCTGCTTCATTGTCACCGGACTGTTTTCCGTAGGAGCCGAAGTTTCCGTGATTCCCACCCTCAATTATGTATTCAGTATAATCATCCGGGAGATTTGATTTATTTTTCTTATAATTATCCATATTCATTACACCATCATTTGAACCGTATATACATAGAACATTGAGGCCGGTTTCAGAAATGTCTTCTGTTGAATAGGCTGCCAGCAAAATAAGTCCCTTGTAGTCACTGAAGCAGGATGAAATATGTTTTGAAGCCATGGCTCCACCAAGAGAATGACCTCCCAGATACCAGTTTTTTATTTCAGGATAATCAATTAGATATTTTTCAGCTTCAGATATGTCAAGGATTGCCAGGTCATAAGGCATCTGGGGCAAAAAACATTTTATTCCATTTGATGCGCATTTTATCATCAGGGGAAGGTAGGCTGAATAATCTACGGAGCCCCCTGGATAAAAAATAAGGGCAGTCTGACTTTCTTCAGGAGGATTTACGATAATTGTTGTGTTGTGATTTTCAAGAGTTACCCCAGGAGCCGCAAGGAGTAATTCTTCAATATCAAAATCTGCCTGATATGAGCAGGATGTAACTGTTAAAAGAATAAAAGAGAGTATAAGTATATGTGCAGTTTTCTTTTGCTTAAAAACATCTGTGAGCATAATAAAAATATATAAATTCTGAAATAAAAAATCAATCAAATGATAGTAATACTATCACTTATATATAAAAAAAAGACCGGATAAACCGGCCTTGAAAGTATACGAATACTCTTATTTTGCAGTTAATTTTTCTACAAGATTCTTTGCTTCCTTCATGTCAAAACCTTCAATTGCTTTAAGTTTTGGCATAATGTTTTTCAGAACCCTCTGGTCTTCAGGAAGTTCAGCAAGAACTTTTTTTACAGCTTCTTCCATCGCTTCTGGACTCATCTGTTCAGGTAAGAAAGGCTGGAGAATTTTGATCTGTGCTTCAAGTTCTGAAGTATCTGCATTTCCTTTTTTATAGTCTTCAATTGTTCCTTCCAGTTCTGCTTTCATTTTTTTTGCAGCTTTCCAGAAGTCTTCAGGCTTTTCATCACGGCGTTCATCGATTGTCATCTGCTTTACGGCATTCACCAGCAGAAGATATACATTTGCTTTTAAAGGATCACTTGCTCTAATTGTAAGTCTTTCCTTTGTCAATTCTTTCATAGATGTAGTTAATGGCATGATTGTATCTCCATATTTTTATGATAATAAAATAATACTTTTTTTTATTAAAGTGAATGATTTTCATTTGATTTTTCTTAATATTCTCAGCCAGTATTTTGGCAGGGAAAGATTATTCAAATCTGTCTGTGAAAACTTTCCTCCGTTTAAAATATCTTCCCATTGACCATCTTCTCCATTAATTTTAATGAAGTCTTCTTTTCCGGATTGATTAAACGCTGCGATAATTTCTTCTTCAAAAAATGTTCTCTTAAAGGCAAGGCAGGTATTTGTTACTGCCAGCTGCTTATAATCTCCCATGCGAAGAGCCATTGAAGATGCCCTTATTTTTGCAAACCGTTTAATTGTATTTTTCAAGTCTTCTCCCTTAATTTCAGGGCAGGCATAGGCTTCAAGTTTTTCGGTAAAAGGAGGAAGGGCTGGACGAAGCTGAAAATCCCCGTCAGCATTCCGGCTTCCTTTTAAGCCAAATTCACTTCCATAATAAATTGATGGAACTCCTGGAACTGTAAAAAGCAGTCCGTAAAGTGGGAATAAATACTCCTGTTTTTCTACAGTTGATGCCAGCCGGTTTACATCATGATTGTCTAAAAAATTATACAACTTAAGAAACTTATATCTGCCCTCTGGTCCGAATTCTTCGTTGAGACTCCATGCAACTTCAAACATATTTGCAGAATTGTAACTGGACCACATTCCTTTATAGAGCTGATAGTTTGTTACTGAATCAAGCCTGCCTTCTTTTACCCAGTTATTGTAATCACCATGGACGACTTCCCCCATAAGCCAAAAATCTTCTTTTAAAGAAGAAGTAAACTTTTTAAGTTCATCCAGAAAATCCGGAGAAAGAACGTCTGCTGCATCCAGCCTTAAACCATCTATATGAAAATCCTTTATCCATTTTTCTACTGCTTTAAAAATGTGATCTCTTACCTGAAAATTATCTACATCAAGCTTAACTAAATCCATGCAGCCTGCCCATCCTTCATAAGTAAAATTATCTCCATAGGGGCTTTTTTGACCGAAATTAATATTTTTATACCAGCAGGAATAGGGAGAACAAGGACCTTTTTCCTGAATATCTTTGAAGGCAAAAAAATCTCTCCCTGTATGATTAAAAACTGCATCTACAATTACATTTATTCCTTTTTCATGACATTTTTCTGTAAAAAAAGCAAAATCCTGATTATTTCCCAGCCGCCGGTCAACATGATAATAATCCAATGTATCGTAGCCATGGGAACTTGATTCAAATAGTGGTCCAATATAAATGGCATTAACTCCCAGATCTTTAATTTGTTCAAGCTGGTTTACAAGCTGGAGGAGCCTGTCTGATTTTGGTGAGCTAAAATCATTGCGGAAAGGGGCATTTGTCATTCCAAAAGGATAAATGTGGTAAAATACTGTATTCTGAATTTGATTTTTCATCTTAAACTCCTTATATACCTACTAGTCGGTAGGTTTTGTTATAAAAAATAATACTACCTAACAATAATTCTAATTTGCTACACCATATACAAAGCTGTGAATTACTTTGTAAATATTTGATTCATTTAGTTCCAGATTTTTCTGGAGAATAGAATTGCATGTTGAAATGATCAGTGACTGAAAACTTTTACTGTATAGTTTTTCCAGGCCCCTCATATTTCCAAATTCATTACTGCATTTTTCAAATAAATCAAGATATAAAAGATCTATTTTTTTCTGCAGTTCCCTGAAAGATTTAAAAGCTGGATTTTCTTCTGGAGAAAAGGCCGTATTACAGGATAAATAAAAAAAATCAGGATTTTCCAGGGCGAATGAAATCTGAGCCTTTAGTAAATCAGTGAGATGCTTTATAAAATCATGATGATATTCTGAAGCTTTTGATAAAAGTTCCAGCTGCCTGCTTCCGTAAAAATCAACTATTGAGTCCAGGAGACCCACTTTGCTTTTAAAATAATAATAAAGAGTAGGTTTTGATGTCTGGCAGCTATCACATATTTCCTGAATTCCTACAGAATCAAATCCTTTTTTGCTGAAAAGAGAAAGTCCTTTATTTAAAAGTACTTGTCTAATATTTGCTTCTTCCATAAGGAATATATATACCGAACGGTAGGTATTTGTCAAGAGTTTTATATGTATCCCGAAAAATTTATCTAAACTTGTATACTAAAATTTTTTGTTATAAAATGGAGATAAAGGAGATTTTTATGAAAGCAAAAGTATCAAATCTTTTAATTGCTGCTGCCTTAATGTTAATTGCAGCAGATTTATATGCACAACCAAAATTAGTTGATGCTGATTCGAAAATTGAATACGCAATTGAATGGCATTTGAACGGGGGTACTCAGAATCCTTCAAATACAGAGACTTATACTGCAGAAGATGGTCTTGTCCTTGCAACCCCAATCAGAGAGGGATATACCTTTAACGGATGGTTCGAAAACGCTGATTTAAGTGGCTCAAAAATTACTGAAATTAAAAAAGGTGAGACTCAGAAAAAGGTTTTCTATGCAGGATGGGTTATTACAAAAGAACAGGCCATAAAAATTATGAAGGAAGAAATGGTTACTGTTATTCCTGCAAGGAAAAAAGTAAATCTTGAAAATTTTGCAGGAACTGAGGGAATTCAAGTAATTAACGCATACCAGATTGGAAAACATGAAGTAACTCAGGAGCTTTATATGGCTGTTATGGGAAACAATCCTAGTAATTTTAAGAATAACCCTGCTCCTGATGAGATTCAGGAAAAACGACCTGTTGAAAATATCTCTTGGCAGGAAGCCTGCGATTTCTGTAACAAATTGAGCGAACTTATGGGACTTACCCCCTGCTATGATAAAGATTACGAATGTAACTACAGTGCAAACGGTTTCCGTCTGCCAAGCCGGGGGGAATGGGAAATGGCAGCTCGTGGTGGAGTTGCAGGTGGCTGGGATTACGAATACTCAGGGGGTGATTATCCCGATAATGTAGCATGGAATTGGAATAATTCCTACTGGGAGAATGAATATAGGGAAAAAGGTACACACGAAGTAGGAAAGAAAAATCCAAATTCCTTAGGAATTTATGACATGTCAGGAAATGTCTGGGAATGGTGTAATAGATATTCGTATGTTGATGACTGGGGCTATAAATATACCAATCATTACTATTGTGGCGGCTCATATTATGACTATGGCTCTGAAATTAGCGTCACAAGTTCAGGGTATAGTACTTACGGAGAGGGATGGGAAAAGTGTGGATTCCGCCTTGCCTGCTCACTTTTTAATTAGAGAAAAATAAAACAATCAATGTTAAAAGCCCCTGGTAAGTTTTTTTACTTATCAGGGGCTTAATCATATATATAAACAGGAGAAAAATTAATTAGTGTTCAGCCGGGTATTTCTTTTGCGCAGCCTTTACGTCATCTTCCGTAGCTTTTACCCAGTACTGGAAAACCTGAATTGGTCCAACTGTACCTGCCATAGCAAGTGTAGGAACCTTTGCAGTGTACTTTTTGTTTGTTTCACCAGGTGCCAGATACTTAATTACACAGCCGTACATTTTTCCGCTGCCCGGATCAATAATATTTCCGCCTTTCCAGTTGCCTGCTGAAACTTTTTCCATTCCAAAAATCCATGGAGTTCCAACAGTGTGCATTTTGTTTACAGGACCTGCAACAGGGAAACCTTTGTATGATTCCTTACATGCAGAAGCCACTACATCCTGAGGAAAACCAATGGTAGCAGCAATTTCGCCATAAAGAATTCCGTTTTTTTCGTAGATCCTCCAGAGAGCTGTTACTTCTCCAGTCTGATCATCCACACTTTTCCATAAACCAACTGCAGGGTCTGCAGCAAAAACAATGCTTGTAAAAAGGAAAAGCGAGCCAAATAATGCCAGCATTTTTTTCATAGTCTGCTCCTTATAATAAAATAGAGTTGTACGCAGTAAGAGTAAATCTCTTGCTCTGATAGTAATTCTATCACAGTATTCAGGATTAGCAAGAAAAATTTTATTAAGTTTTCAAGTAATAGAATTTATACATTATTAATGTTAAAGTTCTTTCATGATTATTCATATTGATGATTTTACAGTTCCTGGAGCAGAAATTTACGCCAATCTTACCGAAAGAGAACTTAGAAATTCTTATGAAAAAAGAGGCGGTTTTTTTATTGCAGAAAGTCCTAAGGTTATTGAAAGAGCCTTAGATGCAGGCTACGAAGCTATTTCTCTCCTGATGGAAGAAAAACATATTACTGGAGATGCAGCTTTTTTAATTAAACGCTGTCCTGACTTACCTGTTTATACCGGTTCAAGAAATTTACTGGAAAAGTTGACGGGATATAAATTAACAAGAGGGGTACTTTGTGCTCTTAAACGAAAAGAAGAAATGTCTCTTGATGAAGTATGTCAAAATTCTTCAAGAGTTGCTGTTCTTGAAAACATTGCAGATTCTTCCAATGTTGGAGCCATATTCAGGTCTGCGGCAGCTTTAGGAATTGATGGAGTGCTTTTGACACCAGAATGTGCTGATCCTTTGAACAGAAGATGCATCAGGGTAAGCATGGGGAATGTTTTTCAAATTAAGTGGGCAAGAGTAGGACAGACTCCTGATGACTGGCCGGAGTGGGGAATGAATAAACTAAAATCACTGGGATTTAAAACTCTTTCCATGGCTTTAAGAAATAATTCAATTAGCATAGAAGACCCCCTTCTTACAAAAGAACAAAAACTTGCGGTTTTACTGGGGACTGAAGGTGAAGGCCTGATGCCGGAAACTATCCAGTCCAGTGATTATGTTGCAAAAATTCCAATGAAAGAAGGGGTTGATTCCCTTAATGTTGCGGCTGCTGCCACAATCATTTTCTGGGAATTGGGTAAAAGGAATAACACTTCAAACTGATTATTATGAGCCATCATTCCGGCCCACATAATATTTGCTCTTGCTTCATAACGTTCATACAGAAGAGCCATATTATCTGTAATTCCTGCGACTATGGCTTTTGCAGAATCAATTACGCTTCCACCTCCTACAGGTTTTACAGGCCTGAAAGTTCCTTTGCTTTTTCTTCAAGAAGACGGGAAAGTTTATTTATATCATTTTGATTTTCATCTATGATTCTTACAAATACACTTCCTGCAACAATGGAATCTACTGATGATGCAAGGGCTTTTGCCTGTTCACCTTTAGAAATTCCAAAACCTCCGTAAACTTTGCTTCCTCCCTGACTGACTTTTTTAAGAAAATCAAGAGTTTTGTCATCAACCACAGTATCACTTCCTGTAATGCCTGTTCTGAGGGCTGCATAAATATAAGGAAAGCCTGCATGGGCAAGTTTATTAAGACGTTCATCACTCATACTTGGAGCGGCAACTGGAATATTAATCATTCCGTATTTTTTGCATGCTTCAGATAAACCTTCATCAAAATCAAATGGAAAGTCCGGAATGATCATGCCTTTTACACCAGCTATGCTTGCCCGTTTACAAAAATTATCAACTCCAGGCGTATAAATTAAATTTCCATAACTCATAAGATAAATTGTTACATCAGGATAGGCCGAATGAATTTTTGAAATTAATTCAAGACCATCCTTAGTTTTGTATCCTTTTTTAAGTACCTGGGTGCAGGCAGTTTGAATTGCAGGACCGTCTGCACTTGGATCTGAAAATGGCAACTGAACTTCAAGAATATCAGCACCACCTTTTATTAAAGATTCTGCAACAATATATGACGCTTCTGGATTTGGAAAACCTGCAACCAGATGACTCATTAGTTTTATTTTATTCATTTAATTCCCCTTATATATTTTTAATCATAACTGATGAATATCCTTTCCACCTTCAAGACGATCAATTTCTGAATGAAGGAAAGAAAGCCATTCCTGTGGACGGAAAACTGGACTCGTAATGAAAACATCCTTGTCTCCACGTCCGCTCATATTAATGATGATTGCTTCATCTGAAGGAATTTCTTTTGCAATCTTCATTGCAGCAGCTCCTGCGTGTGCACTTTCAAGGGCAAAAAGAATACCTTCATTTTTTGCAAAAAATTCAAGTGCCTGAAGAGCTTCTTTATCCAGAATGGAAGTAAATTCAACTCTTCCTGATTCACCTAAGGCTGCCAGCTGGGGACCAATTCCACAATAGTCCAGTCCGGCTGAAATTGAACGGGTAGGAAGAACCTGCCCATCTTCATCCAGTAAAAAGCGGCTCTTGTATCCCTGAAGAATACCGTCACGGGCAGCATTTCCTGTCATGCGACTGGCGTTTTCTCCAATTCCAGGTCCAATTCCTCCTGCCTCTGCACCTATAAGACGGGGAGATTTTTCATTAATGAAAGGTTCAAAGAATCCAATTGAATTTGAGCCTCCTCCTACACAAGCAACCATAGCTCCAACTTTGATACCTCTTTCTTCAACCTGTTTTTTTACTTCCTGTCCTATTACGCTTTGAAATTCTCTAACCATATCAGGGAATGGAGCCGGCCCAAGAGCACTTCCTAAAACATAATGTGTAGAATCTGGATTTGCTGCCCAGTCTCTCATTGCTTCATTTACAGCATCTTTGAGTGTACGGCTTCCGCTTGTAACAGGATGAACTTTTGCTCCATACAATTCCATTGCGGCAACATTAGGCTGTTGTCTGCGTACATCAACTTCACCCATATAGATTGTGCAGTCAAGACCAAGTTTTGCGCAGGCTGCGGCAGTTGCAAGACCATGCTGACCCGCACCAGTTTCTGCAATAATTCTTTTTTTGCCCATTCTTTTTGCAAGCAGACACTGACCTATGGCATTATTAATTTTGTGTGCTCCTGTATTTGCAAGTCCTTCCAGTTTAATATAGATTTGAGCACCTCCAAGAAGTTCTGTTGCCTTTGGAGCATAATAGAGAGGAGTTTCCCGGCCAATATAATCCCTTCTGATTATTTCTAGTTCATGGATAAAATCTGGATCTTTCATTGCTTTGTTAAATGCAGTTTCAAGTTCATCTAATGGGCGTCGGAGAACTTCTGCAATATATTTTCCTCCATAAGAATCAAAAAATCCATCTTTAGAATATGTTTTTTTTTCCTGCCGATTAATGTTATTAAAAAAATCTTTCATTTTAACCTCACTTTTTTTTCCAATAATATTTTCTTCAACTCCGCTTGAAACATCTACCAGTTCGCAGGCAGAAAGATTACTTACATTTTCCGGATTTATTCCGCCTGCAATCCAGAGATTGTCAGTAAAACTTACTTCTTCTTCAGCAATATTTGCAGCAAATTCTTTAGAATCCAGAAGAACCCTGAACTCTCCTTTTTCAATTAGGAGTTTCCTTTCTTCATAAGAACTGACTGCAAAATAATGGGGAAGCTTTAAGAAATGATCAGGTACCGCTTCATATTTAATTTTATGAAACTGAATTAAATCAAATTTTCCTTCAGAAACAAGTTCAATTGCTTTTTTTGCTTCTGGAGAATTAAGTTCTGTAATTACAGCAACTTTTTTAGATTTTAAGAGATTCAGCTTTTCAGAAATTTTTTCTAAGCGTTTTTCAAGACAAATGCTTCGGGGATAATTATTTGAAAAGATAAATCCTAGAAAATCAGCGCCCAATGATTCAGCTTTTTCTGCATCTTCAAAATTAGTAAGTCCGCAAACTTTTATGAGAGGGTATCTTTTTTCTTTTTGAGATGATTGTTGAAGTGTTTTCGAATATTCCTTCCAGAAGGCTGCATTTAAATTTTTGTCTTCACAGGCAAATGCTTTAACAAAATTTGCAGCTGTTGTTTGATTTTTAGCAACTGCTTCTCCTATTAGAATTCCATGAAAACCAAGATTTGAAATGCTGGATGCTGTCTGAAAATTTGTAACGCCGCTTTCAAAAATTATCTTTGCATTTTCTCCCATAATTACATTGATTTTTTCTTTCATCATTACGGGTTTTAAAAGATCAATTTCAAAATTGGCCAGATCCCTGCTGTTAACTCCGCATACAAATTTTTCTTTATTAACTTCTTTCATGACAAAAGCAAGTTTTTCCAGATCTTCATTTGAACGGATTTCAACTAAAGCTGAAATGCCAAGTCTTTCTACTTCTTTAGCCATTTTAAGAAAGGTTTCTTTTGAGAGAATTCTTGCAATCAGTAATACTGCATCAGCTCCAGAGCGAAAGGAAATTTCAATTTCTTCCGGGAATAAAAGAAAATCTTTTCTTAAAAGAGCAGGGCCTGTTGTATTTGTTTCCTTTTCAAAATCATCTATGGCCTGAGCAACTTTCTGCAAATCTTCAAGGGTTCCCTTAAAATAATTTTCTTCTGTCAGACAGCTGACAGCCTTTGCTCCGGCAATAGAATAATTTTTTCCAGCTTCATAGGAATCAAGATCAGGAGAAATGTTTCCCTTACTTGGAGATGCTCTTTTGATTTCAAGAATGAGCCCCTTATCCTTCATAAAAGGATGAATGCTTCTTTTTCTTTCATCTGGAATTTTATGACCAAAAGTAAACCCTTTGCTTTTTATTTGGGATTTTCTTTTTTCTACAATTTCACTGAGAATATCTTTCATTTATGCATTCAACCTTGAACTAACTGCCTGGATTTCCTTAAGTTTTTCCAGAGTTTTACCACTATCAATTGCATTAAGGGCAACTGAATATCCATCTTTTAATGTTTTAACTTTTCCGCAGAGATAGAGAAGGGCTCCCGCATTAAGTCCCACTGCATAACGAATGGTTTTTCTTCCGGCACCATTAAGAACTTCCATGGCTAATGCAGCATTTTCCGCACCATTACCTCCGTAAAGTTCATTTTCATCTGCATCTGTAATTCCAAAGTTTTTAGGATCGATTGTATAAGAATTTTCATTACCTTTTTCATCAATCTGATAAACATTTGTAACTGCACAAGGTGAAATTTCATCATAGCCATCCTGAGAATTAACAACCATAACTCTTTTTGCACCAAGAGATTTAGCAGCCCTGGCATAATCACAGAGAAGATCTTTTGAATAAACTCCAAGAACTTCATAATCTGCATTTGCCGGATTTAACAATGGCCCCAGAACGTTAAAAATTGTTTTTATACCCAGAGCTTTTCTAACAGGTCCTGCAAAACGCATTGCTGAATGATAAACGGTTGCCATTAAAAATCCAAAGCCTGTTTCTTTTACCAGTTCAGCTGTTTTTTCAGGTTTTGCCATAATGTTGATTCCAAGATTTTCAAAGAAATCTGCTGCTCCTGACTTTGAAGAAACAGCTCTGTTTCCATGTTTAGCAACTATCTGACCACAGGATGCAGCTACTAAAGCTGAAAGGGAAGAAATATTAAAACTGCCTTTTCCATCACCACCGGTTCCAACAATTTCAGCAACACCATGGTTTTCCAGAGGAAAGTTCGTTTTCTTTTTAAGCATTACTTCCGCAGCCCCTGTCATTTCTTCTTTTGTTGGTAATCCGCGACTTGCCATTGCTGTAAGAACTGCTGAAGAAATTTTTTCATCCATCATTCCATCAGTAAGTTCTCCAATAAAAAGAGAAACCTGTTCTTTTGATAATGGTTTCTTTTCATCAATCAGCTGTTTTAAAATCAATGTGTAGGATATATTTTCCCTTGAATATTTTAAGAAACTTTTGAAAATCGCATCTGTTTTTTCGCTGGCAATACTTTCCGGATGAAACTGAACACCTTCAATAATATATTTTTTATGACGGATACCCATTATGTCACCGTCTTTAGCTCTTGCTGTAACTTCAAAATCTGAAGGCAGACTTGCTTCATCAACAACTAAGGAATGATATCTGGTAAAGTTAGCCTTTAAACCAATGTTACGGAATATTCCTCTTCCATCAGTTTTAATTTCTTCAACAATTCCATGGCGTATATATTTTGCACCAGTAATTTTTGCTCCAAAAGCAGCTCCAATTGCCTGATGTCCAAGACAAATTCCAAGAATAGGAATTTTACCTGCAAAATGCTTAATTGCTTCTACGGAAATTCCTGCATCTTCTGGTCTGCCAGGTCCAGGTCCTATTATAATATGGCTAAGTTTTTCTTCCTCAAGTTCCTGAATGCTTGTTTCTTCAG
This sequence comes from Treponema sp. UBA4307, assembly GCA_002394685.1. GTDB lineage: Bacteria > Spirochaetota > Spirochaetia > Treponematales > Treponemataceae > Treponema_D. The sequence continues at coordinate 70,713 of DGUP01000067.1, forward strand.
AACGGAAAACTTTTACTTTTTCTTCTGAAACTTTTTCCAGACTCTGAACAATGTTAAAACTAAAGCTGTCTTTGTTATCTATAAAGCCAATCATAATTATCTCCTCTAGTTATTAAATATGCTTTTTAATGCGCCTAACTTTTCGTTAGTTTCTTCCCATTCTCTTTCCGCATTACTGTCATATACGATTCCACCACCTGCCTGAAGCGTCCAGACTTTATCCTGTTTAAGGGCACATCTGATTGCAATACAGAAATCCAGATCTCCGTTTGACTGAATATAGCCTACAGCTCCTGCATAAAATCGCCTCTTTGTTTTTTCAAGTCTGCTTAATATTTGAATTGCACTAATTTTTGGAGCCCCAGAAACAGTACCGGCAGGGAAGGCTGCCCTTAATGCCTGGATAGGTTTGTATTTTTTTGAAAGTTTTCCCTGTACATCAGAAACTATATGCATAACATGGCTGAACATTTCTACATCCATAAATCTTGTAACTTCAACACTGGCATTTTCACAGACTCTTCCTAAATCATTTCTTGCCAGATCTACAAGCATCAGGTGTTCAGCTTTTTCTTTCTTATCATTCAATAATTCATTTTTAAGGATTTCATCTTCATCAGAATCTTTACCACGTCTGCGGGTTCCTGCAATTGGCCTGATTGATACCTGTCCATTTCTTACTCTAATTAAACTTTCAGGACTTGAACCAATTAACTGCATGTCATCAAAATCAATATAAAAAAGATAAGGGCTAGGATTTACGCTGCGGAGTCTTCGGTAAATTTCCAGTGCTGAATTTTCACATTCCAGCTGAAGTCTGCGGCTTGGTACAGCCTGTAAAAGATTTCCATCAATAATTTCTTTTTTAATTGCTTCAACTTTTTCGATATATTCTTTTTTACTTTGTTCGATATTAGTAATTGTTTTTACTTCACAAGGATCTTCAAAATCTGAAAGGTATGAAAAGTCCATGTCTCCCAGACGTTTTTTAATTTTCTGAACTGCTTTTTCAAGATCAATCTGATGTTCATTATAATTTAATGCAAAGATATGAAGCTTTTCTGTAAAATGGTCAAAAATTATGTAAATATGTCCTGCAACAAATGAACTTTCCGGAATATGAAGTTCATCAGTCTGATTCTGAAGATGAATTGTATCACAGCGGGCACAAAATTCATAACTTAAGTATCCAAGTCCACTTGAGGGAACCGGAATTGTATTTACATGCTCCCTTCCGTTTTCATCAATTACAGTGCTAAGATCATTCTGTTCTGCAACATATAATAAAGCATCAAGAATGTCAGGAGTATGTAATACTTTGCTTCCCGGGGCAATTGTTTCACCGGTTTCATTTTTTGCTTTGTATGGAATCCTTCTTCCATCAATTAAAAATGCAACCCCCTGATCATCCTGAATGAGTTGAAAAGCTTTTTCAAGAAGAAGAATTGAATAACGCTCTCTGCCACGAGCAAAACTGGCACTTTCCAGAATTGCTGTGGCTCCCAGCTTTCTGGCTAAAGAGAAGGGAGTGTAGCGGTCACAAGGTAATGTAAAATAAATTGAATCATTTCTAGACATATTATACCTCAAGTTTCTTTGTATAGAAACATTATGCGATATAATATTGTTACTGTCAATAGAAACGTTGAATTATTTTCAAATTTTAAATTTGTTCAGTTCCCCTGTAATATGCAGCACGGAAGTCCTGTTCTGTTCAGCTTTTTCTTTTACCGTTTTAAAGGAATTAGAAAATTCTTTTACTACTGATTCAGATTCTTTCATTGCGCTGTTTATGTCTTCAGCAAGATTTACTATATTTTCAATTCCATTTTTAATATCCAGGGTATACTGAGTCTGGCTGTTAATTAATGAACTTACTTCAGAGATTTTTTCCGTAATCATCTTAGTATTTGAAATAACGTTTCCTGCTTTTCCAGACTGGCGGATTATAGATTCAGAAATTTCATTTACAGCATCAGATTGAACATTGATTTTTTCCCTGATTTTTCCGAATGCTTTCTGTGTGTCAACCATACTCTGTTCACCAGATTCAATTACGTTAACTATTTCTTCAATAATAGTACTGATATCCTTTGCTGATTTTTGAGTGTCTTCTGCCAGTTTACGGATTTCACCTGCAACAACTGCAAAACCTTTTCCTGATTCTCCTGCATGGGCAGCTTCAATTGCAGCATTCATGGCAAGAAGGTTAGTCTGGTTAGCAACAGAATCAATTACCTGAATGACATCACTCATTTTTTTAGATTTTTCAGATATATCATTTATTACAACCATACTTTTTTCAACTTCAGTTTTTCCTGTTGAAGATTCTACATTCAGCTCCTTTGAAAGTACCTGCGCTTTTTCGATTAAAGAGGCAATGGCTTTAAGGTTTGCAACCATATCTTCAATTGCAAGAGCATTTTCTTTTTCTGAAGATGACTGGGCATCCATAATCTGATTAACAATAGAAGCCTTTTCATTTAACTTTTCAATATTAATTCTGGCATTTTCAAGAAGTTTATCCTGTTCAGAATTTTGAGCACTCATATTCTCAAAAGATTTAACAATCTGTGTTATACCGGAGAAAGAATTCTCTGTAATGTTAAGAAGTTCTCCTGCATCAGTATCAACTTTTGTATTTTCAAACTTAAGGTTTTCAAGGGATTTTTTCAGGAAGTCCATGAGTTTATTCATTTCAGTCATTACAACACCAAAATCATCGAAATCACTGATATTCAATCTTGAAACAAGATCTCCATTTTCCCTCAATGAAGAAATCTGATTTATTGTATTGTTAAAACGATCCTTCAAGGATTTCACAAAAATAAGAAGTATTGGTAAGGTTAAAAATATTCCGTAGCAAAGTGCAATTGCTGCTTTTTTCAGAAAAATGTCCATTGACCAGCCGTGACGAATTGCACTATAGCCGCTGCAGAAAACATGCCAGATTGCAGTAAAGGAAATACAAATAATCAAATTGAAAAGAAGCCTGGACATGGATTTATTTTTATAATTTTCTGTACTGTGAATTTTAAGTTTTGCCAATTGTTTACTGGAAACAACTGAAAATCCTGTAATACAATATTCAATTGCAATCAGGGCATAAAATATAATAAGAACCATAATTATTGAAATATCTGTTGCATTGTATGAAACTTTTCCTGCAAGGGTTTTAATTATGATTGTAGTTCCATTTCCAATAGGGTAGCCTACAATGCAGGATATTATAGAAACAATCTTTAATCTTTGCAGAATTTTATTTGCGTTAAATTTTTCATTTTCTGTTAATTCCCTTTTTTCAGCCTCTTTAATCATTCTGGAAAGTGGTTTTAAGACAATAAAGGCTATAATCGATATAATGATTACAATCAAAACAGCAGGTCCAAAAGTTGCAGGAAGTCCTGAAACCCAGTCTTTATAAGTGGAACCTTTAATCTGTGTAACCTGAAATGATGATAACAGAGGAACACCGATTATTGTAGAGATGCCGAAAAACATAATAAAAATGGAAAAAATACTCATAATAAACCTCTAATTTAATATCAGAAACTTTAAATCATGGAAGTTATAGAAGTATAAAGAAAGGCTTTTTACAGTATACCCTTTTATTTCATTATAAAACAAGATAAATTTTTGAAATTTTTAAGGTTTAAAAAATATAAAAAAAATCAAAAAAATATTTGCATACATCCACCTTTTTTGTTAATATCGCCTTATTTCATTAATTTTACTTATAGGTAGGTAACACTGTAATGTTCAACAGAGAGGATTATGTATCCGATTCCAAGTGGCAGAGTTTTCTGGATTTATCTAAAGACTTTGCCACACCAAACATCTTTATTGATTTAAGCACAATCAAGGAACGCTTTCTTCAATTGAAAAAATCTTTTCCCTATGCAGATTTTTACTTTGCTGTAAAATCTAATCCGGGAAACCCTGTAATTAAGATGCTTGATGAATTAGGTTCTAATTTTGATATTGCATCCCGCTATGAATTAGATCAGGTTTTATCACTTGGTATTTCACCTGAAAAACTCTCTTACGGAAACACAATTAAAAAGGCTCGTGACGTAGAATATTTCTACAGTAAGGGTGTCAGAATGTTTGCAACAGATTCAAAGGAAGATTTGAAAAACATTGCAAAGTATGCACCTGGATCTAAAGTTTATGTAAGAATTCTTGTAGAAAATTCTTCAACTGCAGACTGGCCTTTGTCAAGAAAATTTGGATGTCATCCTGATATGGCATATGATTTACTGGTTCAGGCCAGAGATTCAGGATTAATTCCTTTTGGTATTTCATTCCATCCTGGAAGTCAGCAGAGGGACATTGGTTCATGGAATGATGCCATTGCTAAAACAAAGTATCTCTTTGAATCACTTGAAGAAGAAGAAAATATTAAACTTTCAATGATTAACATGGGTGGTGGTTTTCCAGCCCATTACATTCAGCCTACCAACGATCTTTCTGATTATGCTTCAGAAATTTACCGTTATCTTCATGATGACTTTGGCGATAAAATTCCATCTATTATTTTTGAGCCTGGCCGTTCTCTTGTAGGAGACAGCGGTATTTTAACAACAGAAATTGTTCTTATTTCAAGAAAAAACAATACAGCCCTTCAGAGATGGATTTATCTTGATGCAGGCAAATTTAACGGTCTCATAGAAACTCTTGATGAATCCATTAAGTACCCAATCATTACAGATAAAGATGGGGGAAAAGAGGGTGAAGTGATTCTTGCAGGCCCTACCTGCGACAGTGCAGATATAATGTATGAAGATTTAAAATACAGACTGCCTACTGATTTAAAACCAGGGGATAAGCTATACTGGCTTTCAACAGGAGCCTATACTTCAAGTTATGCATCTGTAAATTTCAATGGTTTTCCGCCAATAAAAACTTATTATATTACAGAAAGAGGAATTGAAGATCCTGCAGGCAATATAGTAAAAGAAAAATAAAAATAAGGGGCATTTCTTGTGGAAGTGCCCCTCTTGTTTTGAAGAATTATTGCTTAAAGATCAAACCTTAAACTGATCGATTTGATTTCCAATTGTCTGAATTGAATCTTTCATCTTGTTTGCAACATCACTAAGTACAGTGTTTGTTTCATTGATTTTCTTTGCACCAACGCTCATTTCATCCATACTTGAACTCATTATTGTTGTTGCATTCTGAAGATTTTTTACTTCTTCAAGAATTGCCTTGTTTCCTTCTGCCATTTCAGTTGAAGCACTCTTTACTTCAAGAGTACTGTCTTTCATGTTATGGAGGGCTTGTGTAATCTGCTTAGAACCTTCATTCTGTTCTTCCATTGCAGATTTAATCTGTGCAACAAGAGCATCTGTTTCTTCAAGTTTCTTTGAAACAGATGCAAAAGCTACACTTGCTTCAGAACTTGCAGAAACAACTTCATCAATAGAATCTTTAATACTGCTTAACTGATCACCGATTGTTTTTGACTGTGCAGTAGATGTTTCTGACAATTTACGAATTTCATCAGCTACTACAGCAAACCCCTTACCGGCTTCTCCAGCATGGGCAGCTTCAATGGCCGCATTCATGGCAAGAAGGTTAGTCTGACTTGCAATTGCAGAGATAGCAACGTTTGCTTCCTGCAGCATATTTGACTGATTTTCAATTTGTTCAATTCTGTCATTTACGGCTTTCTGTTTTTGAATACCAACCTGAGAATTAGATCTTAATTCATCAAAAGAACTGGCCATTTTATCCATTGAAGAATTAACGGAAACAATATTACCAATCATCTCTTCTACTGCAGCAGAGGCCTGTGTAACACCTGCAGTCTGATTTGTAATCATCTTTTCAAGCGATTCAATGTTTGAAGCAATTTCGTTAACGGCACCGGCTGTTTCTGTTACGCTGTCTCCCTGAGTGTTAATCTGAGAATGCATGCTTTCAATGTTAGCAATAATTTCGATTATAGAACTTGATGTATCTGAAAGACTAACTGCAAGTTCATCTCCAGCTTCAGTTAAAAGGGATTTTGATGTTTTAATATCTTTAATAATTGTCTGAAGTTTTTCGGAGAATTTATTAAATCCATTAACCAGGCTTCCAACTTCATCATTACTGTGAAGATTAATTCTCTTTGTTAAATCAGCATGACCATCAGCAATTTCATTAACTGTTTTATCAACCACTTTAACAGGTTTACTGATTGGACGTGCTATAAGAAGAGCAATAACGGCAGCCACAAAAAGTGAAATCAAAGAAAGGAGAACTGTTATTAAAATATTATGATAGATTGCCCTGAATAATTCTGTGCGAGGTCCGGTTGTAACAAAAATCCAGCCACTTTCCGGAGACACAACCTGTGCAGAAAGATAAAGTCCGTTTCCACAATCCTTTACGAAGAAAACTTCTTCTGTTGAAAACTGATTTCTATAATCCTGGAATTTAAACTCATCAAAAAAGTTTACATTCATCAGCTTTGATGAATCATCGTTTGTAACATATTTTCCATTTCTATCAAGAAGGAATGACTGTCCTGACGGTGTAATTTTTATCCGGGAAACTGTGTCATTAAGTTTTCCTAACTGAATATCAATTGAAAGTACGCCAGCCAGACTTCCGTCTTTCTTTAAGCTTGTAGAAAGTGCCGCAACCATTGATTTAGTTACGCTGTCCAGGTATGGATCGGAAACTGCATAAGTATCCGTTTTGCTTCCTGCAATATACCAGGCTCTTGTTGTCTGGTCATAATCTGCAGGAGGATTCCAGTGGTCATTTGAATAAAAATATCCTCCGTCTTTACAAGGAAGGGCTGAAGCAAAGTAAAGTTCAGAAAACTGATTTTTTCCTTTAAGAACATCTTCAAGAAACGGCTCAACTGAATCTTTTTCAATTGAATGTGTCTTTAAATAAGATTTTGTTGTGGAAACAATTGATACAGGTTCCTGCAGAAACCAGTTTAAATCAGATGTGGCATTTGATACTTTAGATTCACAGGATTCAATTGCGTTGTTAAGTGAATTTTTATACTGAATTAAAGTAACAGGAATAGAAATAAGCAAAATAGAAAAAAATACAACAAGAATGCTGCTTACAAGAATTTTTACGCCTATAGATTTCATTTTTCTCCCCTAAAATAAAACAAATGTTTTATTTGTAGTAATATTATGAATTATTGTATTTAGATAATCAATATAAAGATGTGTTATATAATCAAAAATCTCCAAACCTGAGGCTTGAAGATTTCTGAGGCTTTTATACTTTTATGAATTTATAGTGTGGCTCAGGAATTTTTCCTGATATTTTTATTTCTGAAATTATATAAACGGAATTTTTTAGGAGTAAATTCTGTAACTCTTTTGAAAGTACTTATAAAATGACTTTCGCTGCTGAAATTAAGAAAGTTCGAAATTTCAGAAGTTGAGTAATCTGTATACATCAACAGATTTTTTGCAGCATCAATTCTTTTATTGATGATATAAGTTGAAATACTCATGCCGGTCTCTTTGTGAAATAACCGTGAAATGTATGATTCACTGAGTTTTGTAACTTCTGCAATATCTGAAATGAGGATTTTTTCATGAAGATTGTCATAGATATAATCAATGGCCAGCTGAATAGGTTTTGAATAACGTGCAGCTGGACGGCATTTCTGCATTCTCTTAACGTAGGATTCACAAAGTTCTCTATGAATGTCATGCAATTCTTCTTCAGAATTACAGGTATCTATTTTCCGAATATAGATATCACTGAGATTGTAGGCATTCTCCATTTCAAGACCGCCTTCAATACAGTATCGTGTAATGAAAGCAATTGTAATAATAAGATGGTATTTCAGATTACGAAGGGAATTGTCACTTAGTTTTCCAAAACCTTCAACACAGAGTGGGGTAAAAAGGCGATGCATTTCCTCCATATCTCCATTACGGATACTCTGATAAAAAGCCATTTCTTTGTCATAAGGAATATGACTGAGGGAGTATTCACGGTTATAAAACTCTGTTTTAGCAAGTTCATCTTTAATACTCATTTTTTTCCACCTGTAAAGAATCCCGGAATCCCAATGAAAAATCATCTGGATTCCAGGACAAATATTTAGTAATTAATTATTTTGAAATTTCTTCTACAACAATATCATCAATGTAGATTTTGTGACTCTGATTGATAACCTTGTTGTTTACAGCACCAACAGAAATTGTAAAGATTACTGCTGTATCGGTACTGCTTGTCATAGTGAATGTATGTTCAAAAACTTTGTATTCACCTGTAACATTAATTCTCTGTGTATCTGAATATGGAATCCAGTTATCATCTTTAGAACCGTCTCTCTGAAGGGCCCACATGATTGTTCTGTCCATATCAGATTTTGCCTTGAAACTTACATGGTATTTCTTGCCATTTTCCAGAGTAATATTGTTCTGTTTGAGCTGAATCATCCAGTCCATATCTCCGGTCTTGTCTACAGAAATCTGTGCAACCTTGTTCTTGTTTTCTTCAATAATGTCCAGTTTGCACTGAGCATTCTGATGTGCATAAAGTTCCCAGGCTGCTGTATCTGCATCAAAGTTTCCATTAATCAGATTTGAATTTTCCTTAATGAAAATATTGTCAACAAATACAGTATTTCCCTCACTTGCCAGCTTAAGCTTGAAAGAATAATCCTTTGTTTCAGGAATAGTGTAGATGTACTTAAAGTGCTGCTTTTTCTTTGTTAAAGAAGGCTTTTCGTTAAAAGCACCAAATTCCACACCAATCTGACAGTTCTTTACAGCATAAGCATCGAAACTAATAATGTACTGTTTGCCGGCTGCAAGGAATAATCCGTCCTGGTAAACAATTACTCCGCTTGAATCAGTTTTTTCTTTACCAGTTGTAACAGTCAGTTCTCTACGACCATTATCATTTGAAACTTTTACATCTGCAATTGTTGTCTTATTGATTTTCCAGTTTGCAAGACGACCTTTTCCTTCCTGGAACTGTCCATTGCGGATCAAATTGCCGTCAGGAAGAAGGTTTAATCCAGCCTTTGACAAATCAATATCACCAGTTTTTTCAAGGCGAATATTTGAAATGTGAACTGCTGCAAGAGAATTCTGGTTTCCAAAGTTAAATTCAATTCTTGCTGTTGGATCTGTAAATTCAAGCATTTTAAATTCATATGTAAAGTGCTGCTTTTTTGTAGTGAGATTTACGTTTTCATCACCAAAATAGCGGATCCAGCCATTGTTTGGAGCAGAAATACAAGCTACGATTGTACGATCTTTGTCAGCATAAGCATCAAAAGAATAGCGGTAAACGCTTCCCTTGTTAAGGGCAATATTTTCCTGAACTACCTGAACTGCATGAAGAACAGGGCCATCAGAAGTAGGAATAATATCAAGTTTATTGTCTGCGCTTACATTAAGAGTACCGTCACCGCCCTGGAACTTAAGGAAGCCCCAGTTTGAACTTCCGCTTCTAACCATATTTCCTGAATTATCAGTCTTAGCTTCTACAACCCTCTGTGCAGGTTTTTCTACATCTTCGTTGTATGACTTTTTCTGATAAACCTTAACCCAGTCAACAACCATCTGAGCTTCTGGACCAAATGTTGTTGTTTCATCAGGATATCCAGGCCAGTCACCGCCAACAGCAACGTTAAGGATAATATAGAAAGGCTGATCAAAAGGAGCAGGATAAGTTACTTCTTCAAAACCAGGACGTCTTGTAAACCAGTCATTAACTGTCTTGTATTTTACACCGTCACAGAAGAAACGGATTTCACCAGGTTCCCATTCAACAGCGAAGTTATGGAAACTTTCAGAAAAGTCTTCTGCTGCAAGAGTGTATTTTCCCTGCTGTGAAGAATGAGGTTCTCCATAGTGGAGTGTTCCGTAAAGAGTATTTGTTTCATGGCCAAGAACTTCCATAATGTCAATTTCACCACACTTAGGCCACTGACCGTAAAAACTTTCATCATCCGGCATCATCCAGAAAGCTGGAAGGTAGCCCTGTCCCTTTGGAACTTTCAGGCGTGCTTCAATTCTACCATAAGTAAAAGTATGCTTTCCCTGAGTGTTAATACGTCCAGAAGTATATGAATAACTTCCATCCTTATTCTTAGTCTTCAGAGGCTGAATGATAAGGAAACCATCTTTCAAATAGGTATTCTTTGAAGAGTCATCGTATGACTGCCATTCATTGTTTACCCATCCAGGCTGATGGAATTCAAAATTCCAGTCCTTTGAATTAAGTTTTTTACCGTTAAAATCTTCTTTCCATACCAGATCTGCTTCTGTGTAATTAGGAGAAGAAACAGGCTGTGCGGAAAGACTTGTGAAAACTGATGCGGCAACTATCAAAAGCGCCAGTTTACCTTTGCTTATTTTCATAATACCTCCACTTAGGCTGAAAAACTCATTTACCTAAATATTGAATCCAGATATAAAAGAAAAATATCAATAAACTGCTTTAAATTACATAATAATATCTTAAATATTAAAAAAAACACAAAAAATATTAAAAATTTAACAAAACAACTGATTTTAAAAATTCAGGGCAAAAAATTGATATTGATTATGTTTGTGCCACATTATAAAGTCATTTTAATCACTGAAAACTTCAATTTTCAGGAATGTGCCGGAGGAAGCATGAAAAAATTTACAGGATTTTATAAGGGAATTAACTTAGGCGGCTGGATTTCCCAATGCAAGGAATATTCAAAAGAACACTATGATTCTTTTATTTCAAGGGATGATTTTTTTAAGATTAAAGAACTTGGATTCGATCATGTACGTCTTCCCCTTGATTATAATGTTATTATGAAAGATGACGGTTCTTTTATTGAAAGTGGATTTTCATATCTGGACAAGGGAATCAGCTGGGCTAAAGAATCAGGATTGAAAGTAGTTCTTGATCTGCATAAAACTCTTGGCTATATGTTTGATACAAATGCAGTTCCTAATCCAGATGATTTTTTTATCAATTCAAAACTTCAGGATGTATTTGTAAAAATCTGGGATAAACTTTCTGAACGCTACAAAGACTGCACTGATATGGTTGCCTTTGAACTCTTAAATGAAATTGTAAATCCTCACTATGAAGAAAAATGGAATGAAATTGCCAGCCGCGCGTTTGCCGTAATCAGAAAAAATGCTCCTGATTCCTGGATTCTGGTAGGTGGGGTAAATTACAACAGTGTTTCTGCAGTTCCTGGAATCAAAGTTCCTTTTGATGAAAAAACCGTACTTAATTTTCACTGCTATGAACCATTAGTATTTACTCATCAGAAAGCTCACTGGATTAAAGAAATGCCTTCTGATTTTGATGTAAATTACCCGGGCCCTGATATTAATTATTTAAGGGAAAAAAGTTCATCTATTCCTCAGGCAAGGTACGGAGCAATTTTTGATCCTGCAATGGATAATCTTCAGCTGGATGAAAATTTCTTTATTAATCTTTTTAAGCCTGCAATTGATACTGCTGAAAAACTAAATATTCCTCTTTATTGTGGAGAATATGGCGTAATTGATAAAGCACCTGCTCCTGATACAGCTGTATGGTTTTCTCACATTCACAAAGCAATGAATAAGTATCAGATTAGCAGTGCAATCTGGAGTTATAAGGAAATGGATTTTGGCCTGATTGGTTCACATTATGATTCAGTAAGAAGTCAAATTTGTTCCGGTCTTGAAGCTTCGGATGGAAATTAAAGATATTCAAAACGGAGATTTGCTTTTTATGAGGGACAAATCTCCGTTGTCACAAGCAATCATTAAATCAACTTCTCAATACAGTCATGTAGGAATTTTTTTTAACAGTTGTATTTATCATGCAACAAAAAAAAGGGGAGTGACTAAACAGGATTTATCTGCCTACCTTAAGGAAGAAGAAAGGGAAGTTTTTGTATACCGCTATCCTCAAATAGAAGAAAAAAAAGTTCTTGAAGAAGCAGAAAAACATCTTGGAAAACCATACAACCACAGCTTCTATCCTGGAGAAGATGCTTTTTACTGTTCCCAATATATTGCAAAAATCCTCCCTTTATTTTCTACAATTCCAATGAAATTCGGAGACGAAAATAATGAAGTTTCTGATTTCTGGAAAGAGTATTATAAAAAATTAGGAGTTCCTGTTCCCTTAAATCTGGAAGGAACTAATCCAAATCAGTTATCTCAGTGTGAAAAATTAATATTTGTTGATCAACTGTTTTATTGATTAATCATATGGAATGGGATGAAGAAAACAAAATCAATGATAAACTGTCTTGGAAATATGATAGAATAAAAACTCGACTATTTATAAAAAAAGATTTATTATCATATAAAATTAGTAGTTAAAAATATTTATCCAGGAGGGAAGAAATGAAAAACTTATATCAAATTCTTCTAATTTCCATAATTGGTAGAGCAGACGGAAACACATCAATTTATGTCTCTGACAAATCTTTAATTTTAATGGTACTGGAAATTTTGCTCATTGTCTTTATTAAATTTTTAATCATTTTTTCTGTTTATAAATTTGTTCAAAACATTAAGCATAAGGATATAAAAAAATCTGTTCTTTTCGGCAGCGTAGTAATGCTGGCACTTATTGTTTTTATTTCAGGTTTATTTGAAGTTTTTTCTGATCTGAAAAATATTAAAATGATAAATCAGGATGAAAAATTTAATGCAGAAAAGGGCAGTGTAGAAATTTTTTATGATAACAATGAATCTTTATCTGAAGAGATTTTAAGTACGACAGTTCTGGTGGATTAGAGAATGAAAACTTATAAATACGAAACTCATCTTCACACAAGTGAAGCAAGTGCTTGCGGTTCTTCAAAAGCTGCTGATTATATCTCCGTTTATAAAAGGATTGGTTATGATGGAGTTTTTGTAACAGATCACTTTTTTGGAGGAAATACCTGTGTTTCCTTTGAACTTGACTGGTCTGCAAGGATTCAACAGTACTGCTCAGGTTATGAAGCTGCCCTGGAAGAAGCACAAAAACAGAATGAGATTGACGGCGGAAATTTCAAAGTCTTTTTCGGTATAGAGCAAACTTTTGACGGTGACGATTATCTCATTTACGGATTAAATAAAGAATGGCTTCTGGCACATCCTGAAATTGAAAGTATGAATCATGGACAATTATTTGAAGCCGTTTCCCAGGCCGGAGGTTTAATGATTCAGGCCCATCCTTTCAGATTAAGAGGCTACATACAGGCAATTCATCTTCATCCACGAGAAGTTCATGGAATAGAAGTATACAACGGAGGAAATACTCCCGACCAGAATGAACTGGCACTTGCCTATGCAAAGGCCTATGATTTTCCTATGACCAGCGGTTCTGACATCCACAATATTACTTTTGCTCTGGAAAATAAGATTGAAGGCAAAATGAATCTGGGGGGCATGGAATTTGATGAACCCCTTAACAAGATTGAAGATTATATAAGATTAATTAAAGAAAAAAAAGGCCGGATCTTAAGGTAAATCTTACTTAATTACAGATGCTTTGAAAGATGAAGTCAAATATTATAAAATGATAAAAAAATATAAATTTCAGATTATTTTCTAATATCTCTGGCTTAAACATAAATTGGCAAAATATATTACTAACTATAATGTATATTCTGTCTACTAAAATACTAATTTTATTTAAACTATAGATCTTTCCCCTTTCAAGGTTGGCATCCAGCTTTTTACGGCTGCATTTTTTTGAAATTGCAGCCATAATACAGTCTCCTATTCCGCAGCCTTGAAGTTATAAATCGGCTTGATAACATTTACGATATCTGCAGTAGGTCCGATGTTTGCAACAATATCATCCATTGTTTTATAAGCCATAGGAGCTTCATCCAGAGTTTCCTTTGAAACAGTAGTTGAATAAATTCCTGACATTTCGGCTTTGAATTCTTCCATACTCAAAGTTTTCTTAGCTTTCATTCGACTCATAACACGACCTGCACCATGAGGAGCTGAACAGTTCCAGTCGTCATTTCCTTTACCAATACATACTAAAGAGCCATCACGCATGTTGATTGGAATCAGAAGTTTTTCTCCTTTCTGACTGCTAACAGCACCTTTACGGAGAATCATATTCTCTGTATCAATGTAGTTATGAATTGTTGTAAATTGATCAATGATTTCTTCTTTTTTAAGATGAAGCCCGATAGAAATAACATCAATCATTGCCTTTCGATTCAACTGAGCAAAATGCTGCATGATTCTCATGTCATTGATATAGTCATCAAATAAGTAGCCTGATACATAAGCAAGATCTTTTGGAATCGAGGTTCTAATCTGAGTATTCAATTCCTGACGCTTTTCTTCAATCTCGTTTTGACGGCCGGCGGCTTTTAATTCTGCAATCATCGCATCAATATCAGCTTTTGTTTTACCATTCAACTGTCTCCAGGCCATTTCCTGGTAGTATTCAGCAATTTCAAGACCTGCATGACGACTGCCTGAGTGAACTACAATGTAAAGGTTTCCTTCTTCATCACGATCAGCTTCAATAAAGTGATTGCCGCCTCCAAGAGTACCAAGGCTAAGTCTGGCCCTGTTCTTAGAATACTGGCCCTTAATGTTGTCCCATTCTACTTCATCAACATATTTATGAGTGAATTTTCTGACATCATATCCACATGGAATATTTTTTCGAATGATTTTATCAAGGATTGCAGGATCAAAATTTTTGGAGGCTTCACTATCCTTGTGAATCATTAGCGTTTCCATACCACAACCAATATCAACACCTACAAGGTTAGGAACAATCTTGTCTTTGATTGTCATGGTAGTTCCGATAGTACAGCCTGCTCCGGCGTGAACATCCGGCATAAGGCGAATCTTACTGCCTTCTGTAAATTCCTGATCACACAAAACCTGAATCTGCTGGAGTGACTTTTCATCAACTACATCAGTGAATACTTTCGCTGTGTTGTACTTTCCATTTACTTCTAACATATCTTTTCTCCTCGTAAGTTATGGTTTTATGATATGCCAGACAATGACTTATTTCGTGGAAAATTTATTGCGAAATTAATCTCTGCTGTATTCCAAGTCTTTTTTTTATTTCACCAACGATATAAACTGGTTCCAGTACTTTAATTACTGGTCCAAACTGGAGAAGTCTAATAACCATTTCTGTTTCATCATCCCGACTGAATTCCAGTTCCATACGGTATTTATTATCACCAATTTTTGTTGTCTTCTTCTTCAGATTTGCAAAATGTAAACTGACTCTTTCCAGTGCATTTCTTTCATCAGTAAGTTCAAGAACGATTGTGTCTCGCTCTTCATCCCAAGCATCTGAATATGCTTGCTTCTGTGGAATTTCTGCATATTTGAGAGCAACAATTCTTCCAAGGTTTATAGTGTTTGTCTGTGTGTGTCCGGCAAGCATGACACGGAATTTATCATCTTTTTCGGAGTATTCAATTTTTTCAGGAAAACCTGTTACTTTGAATTCTTTTCCGTGTCGATTTCTAAGCGTGAAATCCAAAGGCAGATTATTTTGTTTTGCATTGAGAATCATTCGGAAACGTTTTTTGTAACTCTTATCTTCAAAGTCATCGCCGTCATCATACTTATCAAAAACCTCATAATCACCTGGCTGCCACAGAGGCTCTACATCAGTAAGCTGTTTTTCAAAGTAATCAAAATCTAAATCAAAAAGGCGAATTCTCTTGTCATACAGAAGAGCTTTAAGATATTGCAGCTGAAGATTAGTTAGAGGCATTTCGGGAGTATGCTTTACAACAGGCGAAAGCAGATTTTTTTCACGATTGAATTTCAGAAACTGCCATCTTTCTTTTTCGATTGCATCAGTAATTGGTACAACACTTTCTGAATAAGCATTTTCCATTATGCAGGCATAAAGTCCATCTGCAGTAAGCTGTTCATTTAATGCTTTTTCGAGAATTTTGGCCATTGTATTGTAATAAGTTCCGTATACTTCACTAAAAAGCATATAAGTTCCTCATTTCATAAACATCATTCCAGAAATGCTCCTCTAAAGCTTTGTCTGAAATATGAAGTTCTGTAATACGCATAATAAATGTACGAATCCATGGCAGCATTTCATGTGCATCCCATACTTCTGCATAATATCTGGCCTCTGTAGGAGATAGTCGTTCAACTTCTCCACATCTCTTTTCCCGAATCAGCCGATGGTAAATATGTTCTTCATCTTCCCTGAACTTAACTGTGAATTCGACCGTTTCCAGTGTTTCAAAATTTCCAAAACTGGAACCCCAGAGATGTTTCTCAGCTTCTTTGAATTCTTTTTTTACAGTGTCATAGTCATAACAAGGATCTGTAATATTTACTTCAATAATATTATCAAGGCGGAAGGATTTTAATTTTTTATGTTTCAACACGTGGGTAACAACATACTGACGTCCTGTCTGACTTGATGACAATATTTTCAATGGAATCGCTTTTACTCGTGTTCCTATGGAATTTTTCTTTGTGCTTTTGCGTTCATTATAGGTAAGAATGTTAACCCAGCATTTGCGTCTCATAGCCTCGAACAAAGTAACCATAATTTCAGAATCCATGGACTGAGTTATATAGTGATGTTTAAATGAAAAACAGTTATCATGCTCATCCATTTTATCCAGCAAAGTTGAGCCAAGGATTCCTGCAGGAAGAATTTCAGATGCAAAGTCCAAAGTATCCTGAAGTTCTTTCTGTGAATGGCTCATCAAATCAATATTTTTTTTGAGGGAATAAGCAGATTTATTTCCTTCTTTGGAAATTTCAATAAAGCCCTGTTTTTCGTATTCAGCAAGTTTTTTGCGGATTGTTGATTCATCAAATTCCAGGGGCTTATTAAAATGGGACAGATATTCTTCATCAATGATGGATATAATCTCAGAAAGAAGAAGCTTGTCCCTCCCCTTCATCAAATCCATTAAAATAAAGTGGAGTGTTATGTCTTTATCAGTAAAACTGGCAGATTTCCAGGCACGGTAAAGAGGATTAAATCCCACATTACGAACATCAATACTTAATGCTGTTGTTTTGCCGTCTGGTCCATGGCTTTCTTCAACGTAATCTCCCAACCAGCTTTGAATACGACGTTTCTCGTCATCGTATGAACGGTCAGATTTTCTGCCTACTTTTCCACGAGAATTGTAACCATAAACAAAAAATTCTTTGAGATAATTGCGGATTTTTGAAAAATTTTTAATTAATTCTTTATAAGCCATTTTTTGCCCTTGCTTATGAGTAAATTATAGCACGCGGGATAAACTTGATGAAAGAACTTTTACTATAACTTACGCTACGATTTTGGCGTAACGTTCATTACCAATAACTGAAAGCATGAACTCATAAGGAGAAAGCTTATCATCCTTAAGCATTGCGAATATTCTTGGACTAGCACCGCTTACAAGTGTTACCCCCTGCTCATTTTTTGATACAGGAAGATTGTCCTGTCTGCTCTGAACATTCCAGAAAACAAGATTAGGAAGCTCATAACCAGCCTGTTCAAATTTACGTTTTGCATTCTCAAAGTTTGTAAGCTTTGAATTTGCAGCACAGTAATTGAATTCCATATCAGAAATGATGTAGATATTTTCAGGCATGTCATCCTGAGACAAATGATTTTTTACAGCTGCACGCAGAATCAAGTCAAAAACACCTTCAATGTTTGTTGAACCGCCCCAGTCTGCACGGCTTACATAATCTACCTTATCAACAATATCTTTTCCTTTAATCTTTACCAGTTCTGGGCGATCAGCAAAAGTAATGAAGTGGTTATTAAATATACCTTTATTCTTTTCTGCAAAGTAAATGGCAAGAGATACTGCAACTTCAATTGGAGAAGGACTTCCACCTCCAAACATTGAACCTGAAACATCACAGACAACAAGAGCATTCTTATCACCTGCAAAGTTCTCAAGATTACTCCAGGTAGTATTCATTACACGTCGCTCTTCTGAAGAAAAGCCTTTATATACTCCGCCACACTGATTTCTGAACATTGGAGAAATAACATCATAAGGGTACAGAGAACCTGTCTTCAACACGGCTTCCCCTTTTTCCACTTTATTCATAAAGCTTTCATAACGTTCTGCATCGTTACGGACAAAAGCCTTACGATATTTAAACAGGGCCTTAGAAGTCTGCTTTTCATAGTCAAACGAATAATCCTTTGTACGAAGGTTGTTCTCGATGATCTTAATCTTGTTTCGAAGAGCTGAAATCAGTTTGCGATACTGAGCACAGTTTATTCCCATGTAAGTTGCAATTGTTTTTGCAGTTTTGACAACAGCCTTGTTACTTGCATTGATTGAAGGAAGCCACTTTCCAAGAAGAGAAACATCATTTTCTTCTTCAAGAGCTTTCTGGTCCTTAAGAAGCATTTCTTTAATTGCTTCAAGAACCTCCTTCTTTGCAGGAGTTTCAAGAAGGCATAAAAGATCATCATAGCGTCCAAAATCAGCAATGAAACCAATATTTTTTACCACTGATTCTTTATGATTTTCAGCCAGAACTTTGAGCATTGTTCTGAAAGTTTTTCTTTCTCCAAGTCCACCTCGGATATCACGGAGATAAAAAAGAATTTTTAAAGCATTGTCAGGATTTTCTGCATATGCCTTCATGAAGATTGATTCAACGCGATTTTCGTCTGCATCACGGAGTGCACCACCAAGAGCAAATAAATCCAGACAATCAGACTGTGTTGTAGAAAGTGTCACAGCTCCGTTTTCTGTAAATGTACGGGTTGCTTCATTTTTCAAGATTTCTAACATCTTCGATGTTTTTGTATTCATATCTATCCTCAGAATATTAATTTCAAAAACAAGGCACTAATACCCTTCCGGGCCATTGCTCTACCAGCTGAGCTACATATGGAAGTTGCTGTACGTGCCTTTAAATAACAAAGTGCAAGGTCGGGAGTCGAACCCATACGGCCAGATTAGAAACCTGGCTGCATTGCCATAGATTTATTTTGCTGTCCGCACTTTTATGATTTAATCATACGTAAAATAATCTGGATTTTCCTGGAAAAAAGTTTGCGAAAAATTAATTATAACAATACGGTAGGTGCCAAATGAGATTCTAGAATATAACTGAAAAGACTTTATAACATGGAAAAAAACATGCGAAATTTTTGGATAAATTGATTATATTAAAGATGGATGTTCCTCACACAATTGAAGAAGCCATTCCGGGGACCAGATGCTTTTTATGTAATACAAATACCTGCCCGCTTTAGAAATTTCTGCCATACCATATCTATTTTTCATTCTTATAAATTGAAGAAACAATATCTGTTCCATCTTTATTTGAAAGAAGAATTTTCCAGCCTGATTTTAATTGAGCTTCTGTTCCCCATCCATTAATTTTTGTAAATGATAGATAAGGACAAATTTTAAGAAGCTCATTTTTTGTCATTCCCAGAAATACACCTTCTTCAGTTGTAAACCGTTTACCAAAATAAGCATCGCTGATAAATATTGTATCCACCTTATTATCAGCAATTGCAATTCTATACCAATATGAGTTTTCGTAAATATTAAAATACGGAAGAAAACATGAAGGACTTGTTAAAATTGTATTCGCTGTGCTCAAATCAATGTTATAAGATGAAATATCTGCACCGATTGGAAAATCACTTAGATTTTTGTCATTCACAAAAACTTCACCAGGTTCAATTGGATCGGTTGCGAATGCATTTGTAAATACAAGAAAAGATAGAAAACAAATAAGAAGTTTTTTCATCGCCCTACCCCTGCACCTTGTGCATCACATATCGTACTTTCCCAACTACGCGGAAGTCCTGGCTTTCATCGCCTTCGGTCATTTCTTTGTATTTGGGATTATCAGAAAGGATGTGAACGCAGTCTTTATCCCGCTGAAGTCGTTTTACAAAAGCGGCCCCACGATAGTTGATGGCGTAGATTCCGTCTGTGCCGTCGTAGCCGAAATTATCGTACAGGATGATGTCGTTGTCAAATAAAGTTGGCTCCATGGAATCTCCCCGGACATAGGATGCACACATGTTTTCCCGGTATTTTCTCAGATGTGAAGGAAGCGCAACATAATCAATTACATCCGCTGAATCAGGAAGCTCCTGCCCCCGTCCTGCAGAAAAGGCCTGCTCGTAAACGGGTATATTGATTACATCTTCGGTAAGATGATCAGGATAAACCTTGAATTGTTCCATAGTCATTCCAAAAGATTCAATGATTCTTGTTCCGTCATCAATATTCGGAAGGCGCTTATAGTAAATCCAGTTTCGCAGAGTGCCTATAACAATGCCGGTCTGTTCGCAAAGCCATTCCTGATTTTTGCCCTGCTCTGAGAGAATCGCCTTTACTTTATTCCAAAAGATTTCTGCATCCATATAGTTATACCGAACCTGTAAAAACTTCAGTTTATTATCCGGAGGAAGTTTTTATTTATTACAGTATACAATGATTTTAAAAATAAATAAA
>DGUP01000067.1:91259-93569 GCA_002394685.1 Treponema sp. UBA4307
CAGGGCTACGAAAGTAAAGGCATAGACTTAAATAATGTTCTCATCAGGCATCCGTCTGCTACTGTTTTTATGCAGATTGAAAGTTCCAGCTACATGAACATGGGCATTTACAATGGAGATATCCTGATTGTTGACCGGGCAAAGAGGATTACGCCTAACAGTCTGGTGGTTTATGAATCTGAAGGGCATTTTGTTCTGGGAAGAGTTTTCAATATAAAAAAAAGCCTGGAAGATACCATTATTACAGGTGCAATTACCCACGTTATTCATACAGTGAAGGAAACGTGAAAAAAAATTACATCCCTGTATTTTTTATATCAGATTTTCTCAGAGGAAGACTCTGATATTTTGTACATCCAGTGCAAGCACTAACGCGGAGTTTTAAGAGGTATAACTTTATGATTCTCCATGCCGACGGGAACAGTTTTTATGCATCCTGCGAACAGATTTACCGGCCGGATTTACGGGGAAAACCTGTTGCAGTCCTTTCTAATAATGATGGAGTTATAATCGCACTAAACAAGGAAGCCAAGGCCTGCGGCATTAAGCGGGGGGATCCTTATTTCAAAGTCAGGGACCTTTGCAGCTGCCGTGGAATTACGATTTTTTCCAGCAACTACACTCTCTATGCAGACATAAGCCGGCGGATAACTTCCATATACATGGAATATGCACCGGACATTGAAGAATATTCAATTGATGAATCATTCCTCTTTTTTGACAACTGCAACTGGAGCATAAAAGACTACGAAGAAATCGGAAGAGAATTAAAAAAGCGGATTTATAAGGAAGTTGGCATTCCAATCTGTGTGGGGGCAGCTCCTACAAAAACACTTGCAAAACTCTACAACAAAAAAGCCAAGGAACACGGCGGAGTTTTTGTCTATAATCCGCGTGAAGTGGATGCACTTTTGGAATCAACGGACTGCGGCACTATCTGGGGAATAGGTCCGGCTCGTGCTAAAACGCTCCAGCGCCACGGAATTAAAAATGCCCTCATGTTAAAGCACCTGCCCCTGATGGATGCAAAAAGGCTCCTGACAATTCAGGGGTTTGCTACGGTCCAGGAGTTAAACGGAATTCGTTCAATAGACAAAGTAACTCGGGAAAAAAAAGATATAATCACTTCCAGCCGTCAGTTTTCCATAAAAGTTTACGACATGGAAACCATTGAATGTGCCATGGTAGAATACACGGAAATCGCCGTTGAACGTCTCAGAAAGCAGAAGTCAGAATGTCAGGCAGTTCAGGTAACAATTTCTACCTGCAATTATTACAGTGACGACACAGACAGCCAGTATTCAAATGCAGCAATTGTCCAGCTTCCCCGACTCACTTCCTACACTCCGGATATAGTAAATGCTGCCCGGCTCGCCCTTCCCCACATTTTTCGTAAAGGCTACGGCTACAAGGTTGTAATGATTACGCTGCTGGAAATCATGCCGGCTCAGTACCAGGGATGGCTCTGGATAGATCCAATGGAAGACATCAAAAAAAAGCATCTTATGGAAGCCGTGGACCAGATTACAGATGCCTACGGGCGGCATACCATTACTCTGGGAAAATCCTGGATTCAGAACGGCTGGCAGATGAAGCGGGATTTTTTGAGCCCCTGTGTTACGACGGATATTCTTGTGGTGCCTGGGGTGAGATAGTACAGAACTTATGGAAAAATTTGGTGAATCTAATCCAGATGTAAAAGTCTAAAATGATTTTTCCAGTAATCAATCAGGCCGTCAGCTTTCATTTTGCTAAGTTCGGCACTTAAAGCAGAACGGTCTACCTGTAAATAATCTGCAAGTTGCTGCCTGTCATAAGGAATATCAAATTCTGCATGAGGGCTTTTTGCAGGAAGGCAGGATGAAAGATATGCCAGAAGTCTTCCTCTGATTGTCTTTGCATTTGTATGAAATATACGCTGTGAAAGATGAAGATTCTTATTCATGCTAATCTGCAGAATATTTTTAATCAGAATTGAAATAATTTTATTGTTGCTGTGAAGAAAAATGTTCCTGGGTTTTATCATCATAACCTTAGAATCTTCAACAGCAACAACATCTACCATCAAAGGTTTGCCTGTTAAGGCATAAGTCTCTCCAAAAACCTTTCCGCTTCCAAGATTATCAATAATAGTTTTATTTCCCCAATAATCTGTGCTTTCTATTTGAATTCTTCCTTCAAGTACAAAGCCCATTACTTCTGTTATGCTTCCTGAATTAAAAATACACTCCCCTTTCTTTAGCGACTTTTCTGAACTTTCAAAAAGCTTTAACGCCTCTGGCAGACTTTTTTCATCAAGGCCAGTAAAAA
>DGUP01000028.1 GCA_002394685.1 Treponema sp. UBA4307
TCGCAAGCCGTTTCACTCCTTCGCGCCATTTTTGTAAAATATTAAGTTTTCAAAACTCGACATTCGGGCTATATAATAACAGTAAGAAGGTTTATTATGGGATTAAAAGTCGCAGCAGTTTTTTCAAATCACATGGTTCTTCAGAGAAACAAAAGTATATGCATTTTTGGAACCTCTGATGTAAAAAAAAGAGTTACTGTTTCAATCATTAAGAATGGAAAGATTCTTGATCAGGAAAGTACTTCAACTTTTTACGATAAAGGTTCAATGAAAAATAAATGGAAGGTTTATCTTAATCCTCTGAAAGCCATGGATAATCTGGAACTTATTGTAAGCGATGGAACTGATACTTTCCACTTTACAGATATAGTTACGGGAGAAGTCTGGCTGGCCGGTGGTCAAAGCAATATGGAATTTGAACTGCAAAACTGCAGCGAAGGTCCTGAAGAATTAAAGATTACAAAAGATCCTGGGGTACGTTTTTACTATACTCAGAAAATGGCCTGGCTGGACAAGGAATTCTTTGAATGCGAAAAAAATACAGAATGGCAGACCTGGGAAAGCGAATGGAAAAAGAGCTGGTCTGCAGCAGGTTATTTTTTCGCGAAAAAACTTGCAGCAGAACTTGGAGTAACTGTTGGGGTAATCGGCTGTAACTGGGGCGGAACTTCAGCTTCTGCCTGGATGAATGAAGACAGGCTGGAAAAAGATTCAGACCTCTACACTTACCTGCAGGAACAGTATGAGGCCACAAAGGGAAAATCCATTGAGACCCAGTGTGCTGAATATGATAAATATGTAGAAGAAAATGATAAATGGCAGGCAGCCTGCAATAAACTTTATGAAGAAAACCCTGATATCGAATGGAAAACAGTTCAGGAAAAACTGGGACCATGTCTCTGGCCTGGACCAAAAAGCTGCAAAAATCCATTCCGTCCCAGTGGTCTTTATCACACAATGCTTGAAAGAGTTATGCCCTACACTCTGGCCGGCTTTATTTTCTATCAGGGGGAAAGTGATGACCACAAACCATATTCCTACTATAAATTACTGAGAGAAATGATTGACCAGTGGCGCACTGACTGGAACGATGAAGAACTGCCATTCCTTAACGTAATGCTGCCGGAACACCGCTACAAAGCAGACAAAGACTATAAAAACTGGCCTGTAATAAGGGAAGCACAGCTGAAGACCTTTAAAGTATGCAGAAACACAGGACTGGCTGTAGGAGCAGATTTAGGTCAATACAATGACATTCATCCAAAGGCCAAGAAAGAAATAGGAAATAGACTTTGTCTTCAGGCACTCTGGTCAGTTTACGGAAAGATTTCTGAAAATAAAGCCAACGGACCAGTTTTTAACCATGCCATCGTAAAAGACCAGAGCATTATCTGTTATTTTGATTATGCAGACAGTGGCTTTACTTTAAAAGATGATGATTTTGAACTGGACCATTATAAAGAAATGGAAAAAATCCAGGGAAATACTGTTCATTCAGATTTTAATGGATTTGAAATTGCAGGACCAGATAAAATCTTTTATCCTGCCAGATTTGCATTTGGAACAAAAGACGAAGGATTAAATACAATCATTCTTTCATCAGAAAAAGTAAAGGAACCTGTCTATGCCCGCTATGCCTGGTATAACTATGGACCTGTTATTCTTTTCGGAAAAAATGGCCTTCCTGCAACTCCATTCCGTACAAGAAATGATGACGAACTTTCCGGTGAAGGAGAACATGCCGCCATTCAGCAGATAATGGAAGTATAATAATGTATACAAAAACGCCTAAAATCAGTAAAATGTCAGCCAAATGCGCGATTGTTACAAGATTTTAGGCGTTTCAAAATCTGCCTCTGCAGCAGAAATCAGAAGAGCCTACAGACAAAAAGCAAAACTACTTCATCCAGACTTAACTCATTCAGATGCTGAAATTGAAGCTTTCAGGGAACTTACGGAAGCTTATGAAGTGCTCTCAAATGAACATTCCCGCAGTCTTTTTGATTCAGAACAGTATTACAGAGAAAACTTTAACTTCAACGAGAAAAAGCATAAATCTTTTGACTACAGAAGCTGGCTTCTTGAAAGGGGCGATGACGAAAGTATGGCCAAACTGATTCTGTTTGACCTGCTCCATCATAGGGAAGACGAAGCAGTTGCCCGTTACAAAGAAATGAACATGACAAGAACGGGTTTTAAAATGAGTCGATGGTTTACCCGGGAAGATTTTATGGATTATGGCTTTATCCTTACAGAAGAGCTGGTTCTCCGTCAGGAATACTATGATGCAGCAATTCTTATTTCTCAGGTAATCCTTATGAATTACAGTTACGACTACTTTAAGTTCTTTATTGAAGACGTGAAGGATTTTGCCCGTCATATTTTTAAGAATAATATTGAATATAAAGTAAGCGATGAGCTTGCCCTGGATGCCTGGGAAAGAGCTCTGGAACTGGAACTGTCCAGGGAAGATGATGCATTCTTCCTTCGAAAAATGGCTGATGCATATGACAGGCTTGGAGACAGCACAACAGCTAAAATCTGCAGGGATGAAAGCATAAGACTTGCGGGTTAATTTTTTGTAAATAATTGTTCTGCAAAAGAAATGCACACAGCTTTTAGCAGACTATATAGAGGTACATATGATTCGTTTAAAGAATGAACAACAGATTGAGGGTATTAGAAAAAGCTGCCACGAACTGGCAGATTTGTTTAACGAAATTATTCCAAAAGTAAAGCCTGGTGTGAGTACCTGGGAAATTGACCAGTGGTGTCAGAACTTCTGTAAAAAATACGGAGGCAAGCCGGCCTGGATGCTGGAAGGTTTTCCTGGAATGGCCTGTATTTCCATAAACAATGAAGTTATCCACGGAGTACCTTCTAAGCATAAGATTGTTGAAGACGGAGATATTGTTTCCCTTGATATTGGAATTGATTTAAATGGTTATATTTCCGATTCTACTCATACGGTTATGGTTGGTAATGTAAAACCGGAAATAAAAAAACTTGTTCAGGTAACAAGAGAATCTCTTCTTGCAGGAATTGATGCCTGCAGAACAGGAAATCGTATTTCAGACATTGCAAATGCAGTTTACGACATTTGTAATAAGCAGAACGGCTACGGTGTAGTTTATGACTACTGTGGTCACGGAGTGGGCCTTGAAGTTCATGAAGACCCAAGCATTCCTAACTGTCCAAGCAGAGGTCCAAATCCTCGAATTCAGCCGGGGATGGTTCTTGCCATTGAGCCAATGATAAATATTGGTACTGCAGATGTAGAAATTGCAAAAGGATCTGACTGGACTGTAGTTACCTGTGATGGAAGCTGGAGCTGCCATGAAGAGCACACAGTTGCAGTTTATCCTGATCACACAGAAATTCTTACAGACCTGAATTACAACGGAAACGCCTGTCAGTTTTGAAAAACATAATTTGTATATATTTTTCGAATAAGAAATAAAAATAAAAATTCCCTGGGAGAAAAAAATGGCAAAAATTCAGATGAAAAATGCTATTGCAGAGCTGGATGGAGATGAAATGACAAGAGTTCTTTGGGCAGTTATCAAAGAAAAACTCCTTGAACCTTTCATCGATCTTAAAACCGAGTACTATGACCTTGGACTGAAAAGCAGAGATGACAGTGATGACAAAATCACATACGAAGCTGCTGAGGCAATCAAGCGTCTTGGTGTTGGAGTAAAATGTGCAACCATTACTTCAAACGAAGCCCGCATGAAAGAGTATAATCTTAAACAGCTTACTCGTTCTCCTAACGGAATTATCCGTGAGACTTTGGATGGAACTGTTTTCCGTGCACCAATTTTTGTAAAAAACGTTCAGTGCTGCGTAACTAGCTGGAAAAAACCAATCGTTCTTGGACGCCACGCCTATGGAGATGTTTACAAAAACTGCGAAATCAAAGTACCTGGTCCTGGAAAAGCAGAACTTGTTTTCACAGGAGATGATGGAACTGAAATCCGTAAGACAATTCAGGTAATGAAAGGTCCTGGTATTCTTCAGGGTATTCACAATATGGATTCTTCAATTGAAAGCTTTGCCCGCTGCTGCTTTAATTATGCACTGGACAAAAAAATCAGCGTATGGCTTGGAACAAAAGATACAATCAGCAAAATTTATGACGGAAATTTTAAGGCCATTTTCCAGCGCGTATTTGATGAAGAATTCAAGGCAAAATTTGATGCAGCCGGTCTGGAATATTTCTACACACTGATTGATGATGCTGTTGCCCGTGTTATGAAAAGTGAAGGTGGATTTCTCTGGGCTACCAAGAATTATGATGGAGACGTAATGAGCGACATGATTGCTTCTGCCTGCGGTTCTCTTGCAATGATGACTTCTGTTCTTGTAAGCCCTGATGGAAAATATGAGTTTGAAGCAAGTCATGGAACAGTTCAAAAGCATTATTACCGTTACCTCAAAGGAGAAAAAACATCAACAAATCCTGTAGCAACAATTTTTGCCTGGACAGGTGCACTCGCTAAAAGAGGTGAACTGGACGGAACACCTGAACTTGTTGAGTTTGCAAAAAAACTGGAAGCTGCAACTTTAGGTGTAATTGAAGACGGTTATATGACAGGAGATCTTGCAAGAATTTCCAATCCTCCTGCAAAAAAGATTCTCAACTCCTGGGAATACATTGATGCAATTGCAGAAAGACTGTAATTTTTTAGAATCTTTTTCTTAATAACTTCCTCCTGAACTGAACATTTTGAATGTAAATCATTCTGTACAGAATCAGGAGGTTTTTTATTACTTTCAGGAATTTTATAAGATTGAACGGACCAGTCTGATTCCAATAACTCCCCTATTGTTTTCAGGATTCATATCAGAACGGTCGGCAACCCTGCAGTAAATATTATCATCCCAGATACTGCCGCCACGGGTAATTCTATAGTTTCCCTCCCCTGGCCCGGTTGGATCACTGTCAGGAGAATCGTAGTAATATCCGGAACCATAATAATCCCAGCACCATTCAGAAACATTGCCGGTTAAATCATAAAGACCTAAGGCATTCTTTAATTTTTTTCCTACCTCGTGAGTTTTTCCGGCAGCATTACTCTTTACCCATCCAACATTGATTGCAGTACTGGAACCTGCATAACGATAGGCAGAATTTTTCTCACCTTCTACAGCGGCATATTCCCATTCAGCTTCAGTAGGAAGCCGGTAGCCGGAAGCAGAAAAATCACATTTAATCTGACCTTCAATGTGCAGTCCAAGATGAGGCTTATAATTCCATTCATAAGGATTTCGTGCACCATCAACTGTATAGCAGGGAACTTTTCCTGTCATCTGAGAAAGAAGATTACAAAAGTAAATTGAATCATACCAGCTGACTCTTTCAACTGGCAGCAAATCTCCTTTATAAAAAGAAGGATTTTCTTCCATTACCTTGCTGTACAAAATCTGAGTTACTTCAGTGGAAGACATTTCAAAACTTTTTATTCCAACTTTATGAACTGGCTTTTCCCTGGGATAGCCTCTGCTTGACCCCATTGAAAAAAATCCTGCAGAAACAGGAACCATTTTCACATAATCATCAATATTTTTACGAAAAGAAATATTTGTATAAGAAGATGTTTCATGGAGTAAATGTGAATAAGGGCTATTAAAACGAGTGTCTGCAATTTTAATACTTGTATCAGGCAGGTTGTATCGATAGCTGGAATTAAAACCGGTAATATCTCCGTAAGAAAGATGAAGTCCCGAAACAACTATTTTTACCTGGGCAGAATCAATCAATTTCTGTGCAGCTTTTGAAGGATTAACAAAAGTATAAGTCTTTCCATTCTGAATTGTAACCATACTGAAAAGATTTTTTCCATTTAAATCCGTAATGTAAAAATCGACTGAATAGAGAGAAGGTTCATGAGTTGCTGCGTTAAAGATTTCCTTATTTTTTTTTACATATCCGGGAATAAACTCACTGGTCTTTTTATTTGCAGTTCTGGGCCAGTCCAGATTTAAGTTAGTCCAGTTTTTACTTTTTCCAAGCTGAAAACCTTTACTTACAATTTCGAATATTTCATTATACTTTGGAGAAAAATGACTTTGAAGGCTTACAGTATAGGTAAGATAATCCGCCCCATAGCCCATACGATCTTTTTGAAGGCTGGAAAAATCAAAACTTAAAGGACAATTAAGAATCCAGTAACTGTCATATTCTTCCTGTATTCTCCGCCATCCAAGTTCAGCATTTGTAAAACCTTTCAGTTTAGGAAATCCGCTTTTAATTTCCTCAGCAAGAAATTCAAAAGCTTCATAAGCTTCATCTGCTCCATTTGCCATTTCAAGTGTCATTGCATCGTAATAATAAGAAAGGGCCTGAATATACTGGAATTTTTCCTCTGCAAGTTTTCCCTTCTCCATGAGCAGTGTATATTCTTCACTGGCAGAAAAGGCATTAAACCCTAAAATGAGAAAGAGGATGATAAAAAAGCAATTATGTTTTTTTCCCGGCAATCTGTATTCCACCCGTCAGTATTTTTAATCGAAAACAAACTGAATAATCCCTTCTCTTATTTCGGAACAATTTTCTAATCTCTTAAGAGATTTACTTGTCTAATGGATTAAAATAAACCACCCCAGGGAATGGAATAATTTTGACAAAGAATTTTATATTCATCTTCATCTCCAGGATTTCTAAGTTCTGTTACATAAAAACTCTGGTCTTTTACATTTTCAAGCGAATTGCCCTGAACCATAGATTGTCCGGCAGCTTCAATTGCAGCACTTGCAAGTTCTTCAACTCTGATTGTTTGATTGGAAACACCGTCCCTGCTGTCTATAACATTTACGTTTGGACCTGCTGCAAGAGACATTTCTTTTGCAATATGGGTAAAATGAGTACAGCCTAAAATTATTGTATCACAGCCTTTTGAAGCAAAATAATCTACGGCAGGTTTTACTGCAGCCAGCCTTTTATCCAGGTTTACCTTAAAATAATTGTGCTCTATAAATGCAACAAGATCCGGATCACCGCGGCAGAAAACCTCACAGTCAGAAGCGTAATCTTCCATGAGTTTTTGTGTATAAGGATGATTAACGGTTCCATTTGTAGCCAGAAGACCAATCTTTTTATTCTTTGTAATCCGGCAGGCAAGCCTGATTGCAGGTACAGTTCCTACAAAGGGAGTTCCAGAAAAAGTCTTTCTCAGTTCCTCCAGGGCAGTAACACTGATTGTATTACAGGCAATTACAATTGTCTTAGGATTCCACCGGTGAATGATTTTTCCAACAACATCAAGAGCGCAGGCCGTAATTTCTTCCCTGGATTTTTCTCCATAAGGAAAGTTAGCTGTATCTCCCAGATATAAAGTTTTCAGGGAAGGACACTTTTTTTTTAAATCCAGCATGTATGGAATTCCACCTGTTCCTGAATCGAGAAAAGCAACATCTATTGTATCAGTCATAAATTATCCGTATTTAAGAAAATTGATAAACTCTCGCAAAAAGAGAATAAATCCCTCTAATTATATAAACTATATTGAAAAAAGTGAATTAAATGCGTCTTTTGCATCCTGAATTTTTTTTGCAGAATCAGCCGACGACTTATCCCCTTCAAATTCTCTTTTTACCTTAAAATAGTCGCAGAAATTTGCCTTTTCCTTATCTTTGACCAGTTCATCCACATTTTCATGGCAGTCATAATGAGCTCCCGGCTGATAAAAAACGCAGTTTCTGCAGGAGTGAAGGTCTTCACCACAAAAGGAACAAGTGTCCCTCATACTAATACTATATTGACTAATATTCTTCTTACATTTCCAGCACATAATTAAATTCTATCTATTTGACTTAATTCTTTCAATAGCGTAAAGTTTTTATATGTATCTTTTTACTAATTGTAAATGCCCCGGCTGCAACAAACAGGCTCTCAGCAATTTTGACCAGAATGGAAATATTGTAGAAAGCGACGGCTACTGTCTGGAACATCATCCGGACCCAATGGGAGTCCTTAAACAAATCAGGACTTATATCAAGAATCATGATAAAATCGTTGGATTGAATGCTTCCGGCATCAATATTACAGAAACGGACTTAAAAAACAAAAAATGGTTTGGCTGTGTATTTTCTCACTGCAATTTCTCAAATATACATGCAGAAGGTCTACATGCCCGGATGTGTATTCTGGACTTCTGTACCTTTACTGACTGCGATTTTTTGAATTCAAATATCCAGTACAGTTCTTTTTCAGGCAGTAAATTTGTTCATGTTGTACTTACAGGAAGTGATTTAATCCACAATAATTTTAACGGCACAACCTGCTATCAGTCTTCATTTGATAACAGCGACTTATATAATAGTCGTTTTATTAAAGCCATTCTGATGAATTCCTCTTTTACAAACTGCAACCTGAAAAAAACAGTTTTCTTCTCTTCTGTAAGGGAAGGAGTTTCCTTTAAGCTGTCTAATACAAAAGAAGCTCTGATTGACCGTTCTAAAGGCGGTATGATCGGGGAATCAACTTCTAAATATGATGATAATCAGGGGGGATTGTTCTTATGAAAATTTATTTTCATCTCTGCCTGGAAGATTTTACAAACTGCTATATTGTGGTAAATGATGATCCTTCCGTAAAAGAAGCTATAATTATTGATCCGGGTGAAATTTCTGAAGAAATGATTAACCAGATTGAAGGGGGTGGCTATAAACTTTCAGCCTGTCTGATTACTCACAACCATAAGAATCATGTTGCAGGGCTGGAAACCCTTATGCGTATTTATGAGCCCAAAATTTATGCTGCTGATTCAGAAGTAGTCGGAATGAAATGTGAATTAATACATGGAGATGGAAAAATGAAACTTGCCGGCCTGGATGTGGATTTTTTCTCAGTTCCCGGGCATTCCCCGGACAGCATGGTTTACAAAATAGGAAACGTTCTTTTTACGGGAGATACACTTTTTGCAGGAAGCATTGGAGAAACTTCAAGCCAGTATTCGGCAAAACTTCTCCGTAATAATATCAATGCTAAACTTCTTTCTCAAACCGACGGCTTAGTCCTCATGCCTGGGCACGGACCTCCAAGTACGCTGGAAGCAGAAAGAGAGTTTAACATTGATATGAATTAATACTCTCGTCAGCCCTTCTGGAAAAGATTATTCTCTTTCGCAGAGCCAGGCTTTTCCAGAACGCAGTCCCCAGTTTTTGAATACATAGTCACTGAACCGCTGACTCTGATCCACAATTCTCTGGCCTTTAGAGTTTTTTACATATACAGACTGAGAAGGAGCAGCGGCAGCAACATTTGCCCAGTTTGCCCTGTCCAGCCAGTACTGTCTTGAAGCTTCAACAGACCGCTGCATGTGATAAGCCATATATTCATTCATCATTAAATATTCATCATTCACATCGTATCCCAGATTTTGTGTGGTAAAATAAATTTTCATAAAATTCCATGTTACTTTATCACGATTTTCATATTCCTCTTTTACAAAATCCCTGAAGTTCTGTGAAGAAAAGAATATGCCGTGCCAGCTTTCATGAGCCATAAGCTGAATTCTTGTGGCAGCAGCAGTTTCTCTTGAGATTGAAATAACCGAACCTTCACTGGCAGAAAAAGTTCCATCAGCTTCTGGAACGAGTATTTTATTATGAACAAGAATTGTTCTCAAAAGCATTTCTTCCTCATTTAACGGGAAATTGTCCTTTACTGCTTTTGAGAAGAATGCGGCCATATCAATTGCCTTGTAATCGTGGGCATTGTAACCTCTGTGGGTTGCAACAAACTGGTCATTCTGCAGAGTTCCCTTATAACCTTCCTTTTCAACAAAATATGCCATGCGGGTAAAGAAACGGCTTTGAGTTGCATAATCCTTAAAATCGAAAAATAAAACCCTGGGGAAAAGATTCCACTGATACAATTCATACTTTTCAGTTCTCCAGTTTTTTACCGACCAGGAAGGTACAAATCCTAAATCTGTCTCAAAAGGTTCTATTACTCTCTCACTTCCCATACTTTTAGGATTTCCCTTCATAAGTATAGCAGTAATTAAACTTGAATTTTCTCCTAATGAAAAAATTGAATTCTTTGATTCAAAGGCGCTTGCCTGAAGAGTAAGTTTTTCCAGAGCAGGACTCATTGAAATAGAAAAATTTTCTTTTCCATACTTCGCTTTTACAATTACAGGATTTGATTCTTTTCCGTAATCAGAAAGCTTTTTAAAAGAAAGTTCAATTTTTGGCATTACGCCTTCAGTTGAATTAAATGAAGGAAATAAATCTCCTGCAGCAACAAAATCAGCAGAATCAAAGTTTGTCTGAAGTTCTCCCCCATCATATCCAAATGCAAAGAGAATCTGTTCATCACTTACTTCAAATCCCAGAACAGATTCCGTCATATTAAATTCTGCAACTTTTATTCCGGTGTCGCCATGTACAAAAAATCCTGCCGGCACTTTTCGGCTGGCCATAACAAGGCTTAAAGATTTTTTATCATAATCGGAAAAATTTCCCTTAATAAGTCCCCTTGGAGATAATTCTGCTTTAAGTTTTCCCTTTTCATCAAAATCATCTTTGTAAAGCAGTCCCATGGTAAAACTGCCTTTCTGGTCAGGTGAAGAGATGTCATCCATTTTCTCCAGTTTAACCTGAACAGAATTCAGCTGCTCTTCAGTAAAGAGCCGGATTATTTCTTCACTCTGTTTTTGAGTAAACTTAAAAAACATATCTCCGCCTGCAGATTTTTTATCCACATATGCATTAACCGCATCTGGACTTAAAGCCATCAGGGCTTCTCCTTCATAAAGAAGGCGGGAATAACCAGAGTTTTTACCCTTACAGGAAATAAAAGGTAAAATCATAATACTAAAAATCATTGTAAAAAGAATTTTTTTCATAATTAAAGATACTACACTTTTTACGGTCTTTTCTCTATACTTTTCCCTATGAAAGCCCTTGTTATGCACAAAGACCTTAACCATAAACTTAACTCTTTCGGGAAAAAATATATTCAGCACTTCAACAATATTTTTTCAGGAGAGCAGCTTTGTCTTTATCAGATTTTCCCTTTATGGGCTTTTTACAGTGATGATGAATTTGAATTAAAAACTGTTACAGCAGCAAGTATAGAAGGAGTTTCCCTGGAAAAGGATTCACTTTTTTTTGACCTTGCCCTTTTCTCGGAAAATACCAGTTCTTTTAAAATAAAAAAAATCTGCTTTGCAAAAGAAATAGATGGTAAAGACCTGAGTTCTATTTCAGCAAAAGCAGATTGTATTGTAGAAAACCTTAAGCCAGACTTTCTCTTCCCGTTAAGAATTACTGTTATGAAAACAGGGCAATGTTTCAGTGAAAACAATGCCTTTTATCTTACGGAAGAAAAGTGGATCAAACTTTCAAAGTGATTCAGAAAATCACTGCATTACGTTTTCACCGCGCTCCATTGCAATCAGACCTGACTTAAGCAGTTCCAGAATTCCATAAGGTTCAAGCAGGCGAATAAGGGCAGATATTTTGTCTTCACTTCCAGTGGCTTCAACAATAAGTGCATTTTCTGAAACATCAACAATGTGGGCACGGAAGATTTCGCAGGTTTCAATTATTACTCCACGGCTGGCACCACTGGCCTTAACCTTAATCAGGGCAGTTTCACGCTGTGTAGTATTTGCCTTATGACAGTGTTCTATACTAATTACTTCCACCAGCTTAGAAAGCTGCTTTTTAATCTGCTCAAGAATATATTCATCCCCGCGAACGACAATTGTCATTCTGGATTTTGCAGGATCCATTGTTTCACAAACTGTAAGTGAGTCAATGTTATATCCGCGCCGGCTAAAAAGACCTGAAACACGGCTTAAAACACCTGCATGATTTTCTACCAGTACTGACAATACATACTGCTTTTCGTTGCTTGCTCCCATAATTTCCTCCAGGATTATCTATTTAATTCTCAATTACATACAATTTTAAATCATGTACATTATGACATAGATTTAAGCCATTTTCAAAAGTCTTTTAATACTGAAACTCTTTGAGTTTAGCTTTTAACTCGAAAAACAGAAAGTTTCCCAGGTTCCCTTTAATGTTTTTCTTCAGAATAAATTCCTAAAAGCCTTAAATCCTCTGTTTTTTCCTTAATAAGGGAAAGAACTTCATCAATTTTTTTCTGAGGATTTTCTGTATCTTCAGGAATTTCTATATCCGTATAGAACCAGTATTTCCAGGATTGACCTGAAATTGGTCGTGATTCAAGACGGGTCAGATTTAGTTTCATTTTACTAAAAATTTCCAGTACTGAAAACAGGGCACCTGCTTCATTTTTTGTGGTAAAAATAAAACTGGCCATATTTGCCTTTATATTCTGCTGGTGAGCATCAGGAAGACGGGCAACATGATTGGCCTGAATGATTACAAAACGTGTAAAATTATGAGGATCATCTTCTATATCCTCCTGAAGAATATTCAGACCATATATTTGTGCGTTAACACTTGAGCCGATGGCAGCATTTTCTTTTTTTCCACCCTGAGCAACCATCTGGGCCGCAGTAGCAGTACTTACAGCATCAATTTGATTCCACTCCTTCTGCTGATCAAGGAACTTCTTACACTGAGCCAGAGCCTGGGGATGAGAATACACATTTTTAATATCAGATAGTGCAGCTCCTTTTACACCTAAAAGAGAGTGCCTGATATTAAGGGTAATGGAACCAACAATACTTACATCCTGAAAACGGGAGAAATTATCATAATTCTGATAAACTGACCCTGCCAGAGAGTTTTCAATTGGAACCATTCCATAATCCACCTTACCATCAGTTACTGCTTTAAATAACTGACTGAAAGAATCAAGGGGAACAGAATCAACGTCAGCATCATCAAAATAACGGGAAATGGCCTGCTGGGCATATGCCCCCTTGCTGCCTGAATAAGCACAGGTTATTTTATCAGACTTTTTTTCAGAAGTCTTAGCATCTGTATTTTTATTCTGGATTTTTTCTTCCCTGATATGAACAATTGCTTTTCCAAGAACAGGGGCCAGGGCTTCCACATCATGCATAAGTTTATTGAACTGAACCGTTTCCAGGGATGTGGCAGCTTCAGAAAATCCCTTTCCATTACTGCCGTGAACCTGCAGCATAATTCCATCTGCCCCAGAAGCAAGTGCTGCCAGCGCCATTTGAGGAACCTGACTGCGGTGCTTTACAGAATGACATGGATCTACAATTACAGGAAGATGAGTATGAGCTTTTAAAACCGGCACAGAACTTAAATCAAGTGTATTGTTTGTAGAAGATTCAAAAGTGCGGATTCCCCTTTCGCAAAGAACAACCTGATCTGTTCCAGAAGAAAGGAGATATTCTGCAGCCATAAGGAGTTCTTCAACTGTAGCAGTATAACTTCTTTTCAGAATAACAGGCTTGCCCAAAGCACCAACATTTTTCAAAAGATCAAAGTCCTGCATATTCTGGGCACCGATCTGATATACATCCACATAATCCTTCATCATAGGGATTAAAACCGGAGAAACTATTTCCGTGCAGACAGGGAGCCCATATTTTTCCCCCGCTTCCTTAAGATACTTCAGACCTTCTTCACCCAGCCCCTGAAAACTGTAAGGAGAAAAGTGAGGTTTATATACACCACCCCTCAGGATAACAGCCCCGCAGGAAGCAACTTCACGTGCAATCTTAAAAATCTGTTCACGGCTTTCTATCATCTGAGGGCCTGCAATTGTAACAAGTCTCTGCCCTCCCAGACGAATCATCTGGCCCCGGTTATTAGGGATTTCAACTATAGTATTTTCTTTTTTGAATTCACGGCTGGCCAGTTTATAAGGTTTTGAAATAGGAATTACTGATTCCACTCCAGGAAGGGTAAACAAATCTTCCTTCTCCAGGTGAGCTCTTCCCACTGCAGCAATTACAGTATCCTCTTCTCCGCTTATTTCATTAATTTTAAAGCTTCTGGAAATTAAAAAATCTTTGATTCTCTTTTTATCTTCTTCAGAAACATTTTTTTTGAGTACAACAACCATAGAATCCTCAAAAGAAACCGGCAGGTTTTATATCAGCCATAGTTCAATGGAATACAAAACCTGCCCTTAATTTTAGATTGATGAAAGATTCCAGCTTACAGTACGGAGAATGTCTCCGAATACACCTGCAGCTGTAACTCCTGCTCCTGCTCCGTAACCACGAACAGTAAGAGGAATTGGAGTATAGCGGGCTGTATGGAATACAAAGGCATTTTCTCCGCCTCTTACTCCATAGAGAGGATCTTCCGGTCCAACTTCCAGCATACCTACAGAAACCTTTCCGTCCCTGATGGATGCACCCATTCTGAGAACCTTATTTTCCTTCTTAAGCTTGTCCATCTTTTCTGCAAAATAAGCATCAAGTTCAGGCAGTTTTTTAAGGAATTCTTCAGTAGTTCCTTCAAGAGAGAAACCTTCCGGGAAGATAGAATTCATTGTAATGTCTTCAAGTTCAATCTCCATACCGGCTTCACGGGCAATAATAAGAGCCTTGCGGGCAACATCAGTTCCCTTAAGGTCGTCACGAGGATCCGGCTCTGTGTAACGGAGCTGCTTTGCTTCAAGAACTGCTTCAGAGAATTTTTTTCCTTCATCCAGCTTTCCGAAAATATATGAAAGTGAACCAGACATAATTCCGTTAAAGCCTGTAAGCTTATCTCCTGACTTAAAGAGATTCTGGAGAGTATCGATGATTGGAAGGCCTGCACCAACATTTGTTTCATAAAGGAAGCGCACATGCATTTTGTTAGCAGTATCTCTCAGCTGATGGTAGAATTCCATGCTCTTTGAGTTAGCCCTCTTGTTTGGAGTTGCAATGCTCATGCCCGCATTAAGAATATCCAGATAGCGGTCCGGCAGATCATAGCTGGCAGTACAGTCAACAAAGACAGGATTCAAAGGCTTTTTTTCCTTTACAAATTCAATAATCTGGTTAACGTTTTTGTCAGAATCAAATTCAAAGTCAGGCTTTTTCATCTGCTCGCGCCAGTCTGACAGGTCAATTCCGTTTTCATTGAGGATCATGCCATCAATTGTTGTTATTGCGTAAACCCTGATATCGATTCCCTGATCCAGGAGACTCTTCTGCTGTTCATGAATCTGGTCAATCATTGTGCCGCCGATAGTTCCTGCACCAAAGGCAAATACCTGAATTGACTGCTTTGTATTAAAGAAGAACTGGTGGGCAACACGTACAGCCATATCACCGTCATCTGCCTTAATAACAGCAGAAATTGAACGTTCACTTGACCCCTGGGCAATAGCCTGAATATTAATGTCACGACTGGCAAGGGCATCAAAGAATGTACCTGCAACGCCCCTCTTCTGCTTCATTGCATCACCTACAATTGAAACGATTGCGCAATCATCATGTACAATAATAGGATTAATAAGCTTTGTAGAAATTTCCAGGGAAAATTCATTTTTAAGCACATCCTGTGTTTTTTCAGCGTACTGCTTTCTTACACAGAAAGAAATAGTATATTCAGATGAAGACTGGGTAATGAGAAGAACTGAGATACCTGCATTTCCTACAGCAGAGAAAACTCTGGAAGCCATACCCTTGCGGCCCTTCATTCCGGAACCGCATACTGAAATAATTGCACAGTCCTTAAGGCAGGAAATTCCTCTTACAGGACCTGACTTTTCTGTAGAAAAAGGACCTCTTGCAATTCTTGTTCCCCTGGCAGATGGATTGTGGCTGTTTAAGCTCCAGGCCTCAATTCCTGCAGCAGCCAGAGGTGCAAGTGTCTTAGGATGAAGAACCTTGCTTCCAAAGAATGAAAGTTCCATTGCTTCTTCATAAGACATATCATCAACCAGAATAGCATCCTTTACGATTCTAGGATCTGCTGTGTAAATACCGTCTACATCAGTCCAGAATTCAACTTTTTTTGCATCAAGGCAGGAACCTACAATTGCAGCAGAGAAATCTGAACCATTACGGCCAAGAAGTCCCATTACAGGTTCTGAATTTCTTTTAGACCATGAACAGATAAATCCCGGGAAAAGAAGGATTCTTGCTGAAGGAGCAGAACCGTCCCTGTAATCCTGGAAAGCATCACGGCAGTGAGCATAATCAGGGTCACCTTCCTTCTGATCACCCTTTGTAAAAATAAATTTGCGTGAATCCAGAAGAAGAACATCCTGACCTTTGGCACGAAGCACTTCTTCTACCATTGGAGCGCACATCAATTCTCCCATACCCATAATGCGGCAGTGAGCAGATGAAGGACACTCCTTAAATGTCTGAATACCCTTTAAAAGACCGCCCAGTTCCTTAAGGCTGGCCTCAATTTTTGTCATAACAGCTGACTGGTCAAAGGCTGGAAGGGTTGTCTTTAATTCCCCCGTAATCTGTGTGTGAATAGAGCGTAATTCATTTACATAGAGCTCAGGCTCTTCATCTTTTACGCAACCATCAATAGCTGCCTGCAGTTTGTTTGAAACGCCTGCAACTGCACTCACTACAACACTGATGCGGTCATCTTTTGCGCGACCACACATGATTTCAACACTGTCAAGAATGCGGCGGGCTGAACCCATGCTTGTACCGCCAAATTTAAGTGTAAGCATACTATAAGCCTCTGATATTTAAAGAATTGAGGAATACTAACATTTTTATGAATATTTATCAATGAAATTGTATATTTATGCAGATTTTTTTCTATTTTTGTTTCCTTCATACAGGATTGTAATGGAAAATCTGGTATTTTTGAAAGCTCCATATAAAAAAGCTCCATACATTCCAATAATAGTTGTAAACAGGTTTTTCCAGATGACCATAAATAGCCCGAATGTCGAGTTTT